>CAZWFL010000016.1:0-81094 GCA_964633195.1 uncultured Rikenellaceae bacterium
AACAGTTTCTTCTGCTGCAACAGTTTCTTCTGCTGCAACAGTTTCTTCTGCTGCAGATGTTGTTTCTGTTGCTTCTGTTGTCTCTGCAATTTCCGCCGGAGTATCTTCCACGGGGGTCTCCCCGGCTTCTTTGGCCGCCAGCCTGGCCTGTTTCTTGGCCAGTTGAGCCGATCTCGCTTCGTTAATGCGCTTTTCCTCAGCCAGCTGTTTCCTCACAGCCTCTTCACTGGATTTTTCAAGTCCCGATTTCTTGTTGTCAATCCTGGCCTCCTGTTGTTTGATCCATTCATCAAAGCGCCTGTCAGCCTCAGCAACATCAAACGCTCCTTTTTTGACTCCTTCCAGGAGATGCTTCTTTAACATTACACCTTTGTAAGACAAGATAGCTCTACATGTATCGGTAGGTATTGCGCCATTGTGCAGCCAACCCAGAGCCTTATCAAAATCTATTTCAATAGTGGCGGGGTTAGTTAAAGGATTATAAAATCCTATCTTTTCAATATATCTGCCATCCCGTGGCGACCTGCTATCTGCAACCACAATGTGGAAGAAGGCCTTTTTTTTACGGCCTTTTCTAGCTAATCTGATTTTAACTGCCATTAATTCTTTACGCTATTAATAAACCTACTTAAAAAAATTGTGGGTGCGAAGATAGCAGTAATTATCATATTGGACAAATGTATTATAGTAATTGCCATGGAATTTTTTACTGTTAAATTCGAATGGTTGGTATATTGAAATTAAAAAAATGTTTAATTTTGTTGTCTGATGCTATTGCATCATTATGGACAGTAAAAGGAATTCGAGATTCCTTATTTAGTAATTCACCTAAACCAAAAGTTATGAAAAAACTTCTGATTTTATTTTTTGTGTTTTGTGGTTTTTTGCTTTCTGTGAGCGGGCAGCAAAGAACCATTACAGGTACGGTTACAGGGGCTGAGGACGGAGAACCGGTTATAGGTGCCACTGTTACCGTAAGGGGCACCACACTGGGGGCCACAACCGATATGACCGGAAAATACCAGATCAGTGCTTCAGAGGGAGCGGTGCTGGAGTTCCGTTTTGTTGGGATGAGGACACAGGAGGTCACCGTGGGGACATCAAATGTTATCGATGTGACCATGGAATATGACCTTCTGGGTGTTGACGAGGTTGTTGTTGTCGGATACGGATCTGCTATCAAGAGGACTGTTTCCGGATCAATAACAAGAGTCGACACAAAGGGTCTGGCTGAGATTCCCACGGTAAGTTTTGAATCGGCCATTCAGGGTAAGACAGCCGGGGTGTTTATCGAGCAGGCCAGTGGCAAGCTGGGCGAATCAGTTAAGATGAGGATCAGGGGATCTTCCTCCGTATCAGCGGACAACCAGCCTCTTTATGTTGTCGATGGTGTTCCCATCACAGCCAGCAACCTGAGTAACGATTCCAATCAGCCGACCAGCCCTCTTGCAGATCTCGCAATGTCAGATGTGGAGTCCATCCAGGTACTTAAGGATGCTTCTGCTGCTGCAATTTACGGATCGAGAGCCTCTAACGGTGTTGTGATCATTACAACCAAAAAAGGCAGACAGGGCGCTACAAGGTTCAACATTGACTATACAACCAGCATAAGTGAACCGAGCCGTCTTGTCGAATGGCTCAATGCTGAGCAGTATCTTGAGCTTTTCGATGAAGCGATAGACTATATTACCGACGATGAAGGTTATGTATGGGGATGGCTTCAGAAGGAGGACTTCTGGGATTATTTTGTGCCGCGATGGGATGAAGGATGGGACACCGACTGGCAGAAAGAGGCTTTCCAGAGAGGGTCCATGAACAGAATTAACGTCTCGGCTACCGGCGGTTCTCAGACTACCACATTCTACACAGGACTGAGCTATGACAATACGGTCGGTATTCTGAGAGGCAACAGCATGACCAAGTTTAGCGGCCGGCTGAATCTCGATCAGAAGGCAACCGACAGGCTTACGTTTGGTTTACAGATGAACCTTATCAGAACAGAAATGGACAGGGTGGAGAATGACAATGCCTTTGCCACACCTTTGCAACTTGTTGCCCAGGCTCCCGTAACACCTGTATATGATCCGGATACCGGAGAACTTAATACTGAAACCATTTACTATAATGGATTGATATCACTCAGGGATGCATTCAACAATCAGACACTCTTCAGATCACTTGCGAATGCCTATGCTGCATATAATATTACCAAAGATCTGACCTTCAGATCGGAGTTCGGGACCGACATTATCGACCAGCGGGAAAAGAATTTCTGGGGAAGGCTGACAATAGGAGCCGGTCCGGCAGGTGAAGCCCAGAACCGTTCTATCAGGGTTGTGAATTACAACTGGGAGAACTACCTGACATTTGCTAAAACATTCGATATTCATGACATCAATCTGATCGCCGGTATGTCATACCAGGAGTCAATGACCACCGGATCGAATGTGGAAGGAAAAGGTTTTCCGACCGACGATTTTAATAATATTGCAAACGCTGCTGAAGCAACTGCATTCTCCAGCTGGGATTTCGGACACAGTTATCTCTCCTATTTTGCCAGGGCAAACTACAAGATAAGCAACAAATATCTCTTTACTTTCAGCGGCAGGGTCGACGGATCATCGAGATTCGGTGTCGACAACAGGTATGGATTCTTCCCGGCCGGATCTGCAGGCTGGATAATCTCTGAGGAAGGATTCATGAGCGGAGTTAAAAATACTCTCAGTTACCTAAAGCTTCGTTTAAGCTACGGTCTGACCGGAAACTCCGGAATTCCCGATTATGCACACCTGGCACTTTATACAGGTGATAATTATGCCGGCAGAAACGCACTCAGGCCCACCCAGCTGCAAAGCAGTGAACTGGGATGGGAGACCACTGCCCAGACGGACCTTGGCCTTGATTTCGGATTTTTCCGCAACAGAATTACAGGCGAAGTGGATGTATATTATAAAAAGACCACCGATCTTCTTCTGTACAGAACCCTTCCGTCAACATCAGGATTTACAGGGGTGTGGAGCAATGTGGGAGAACTTGAGAACAAAGGTCTTGAATTTGCCATCCGCTCCAATAATCTCGTCGGATCGTTCAAATGGACCACCGATTTCAATATCTCATTCAACAGAAACAAGATTATCAGTATCGACGGACCCGAGATTACTCCTAACGGTCTTAACTATGTAATCGAAGGAGAGCCAATAGGTGTCTTTAAGATGAGAAAATATGCCGGAGTTGATCCTGCAAACGGCGATGCTATCTATTACCTTAACGCAACAAGTGATGAGACTACAAACGATTATAACCTTGCTGAGGAAGTGATAGTGGGTTCCCCGAACCCCAAATTTACTGGAGGATTTAACAACTCACTGGAGTACAAAGGATTTGATATTAACGTGCTCATAAGCTTCGTTTATGGTAACAAAGTCTATAACGGAGGAGGGGGTTATCAGTCAGCCAATGCCGACTGGTTTGACAATCAGACAGTTGATCAGATGAACAGATGGCAGCAGCCGGGAGATATTACTGATGTGCCTCAGGCAAGGCTTGGAGAAGGAAACGGAACAAGAAGCTCTAGCAGGTATCTTTCAGACGCTTCCTATGCCAGGCTCAGAAATATTACATTCGGTTATAATCTGCCTACAGCCCTCGTAAAAAGGATGCAACTTTCATCCGTGAGACTCTTCGCAGGAGTTCAGAACCTTTATACCCTGACGAATTACAAAGGATGGGACCCCGAGGTAAACTACACAGGCACGGGCCGTTCAACCCAGAATACAAACATTATTCAGGGATATGATTTTTACACTGCACCTCAGGCAAGAACATATTCCCTTGGTGTTAATCTTTCATTCTAACTGAAAAAATCCGGGAATTATGAAACCCACATGTTGTCCAAAGACAAACAAATATGAAAATAGTATAAACATGTGGGTTCTCCCGCTTAGGCGGGACAAGCTATCAGACCAATAATAAATAAATTATATACTGATGAAAAATTTAATAAATAAAAGTAAAATCTGGCTGCTGATGATCCCTGCTTTCATGCTGATTTTCTCATGCAGCGAAAAGCTCGATCTCAAACCTTATCAGTCGATAGATGCTTCAAGGGCACTCACTTCACCCGAAAACATAAAGGCAGCCCTGATAGGAGCCTACCTGCAGGCAAGAAGCTCCAGCCTTTTCGGATCGCAGTTCAATGAGTTCAGCGAACTTTATGCTGCCACAACCGATATGAACTTTATCGGAACCTATGTTCAGCCAAGGGAGTTTATAAGGAAACAGGCCAGCGTAACAAACAGTTTTGTCGAGAGTACATGGATTGAGGCCTACGAACTTATAAATATATGTAATACCCTGCTGGATGGTGAGACTCTTGATATAATGGACGCAGGGGCTGACCGTGATCGTATTGAAGGAGAAGCCAGGTTCCTCAGGGGATGGGTTATATTTGAAATGACCCGTTTTTTCGGACTTCCATATCAGCCGGCAGGCAATAATACCCAGCCCGGCGTGCCAATAGTACTTACACCCACAAAAGACGTTGCTGATGCAATCAAAGTGCCCAGAAACAGTGTTGAGGAGTGTTATGCCCAGGCAATTGCTGATCTTACAGATGCAAAGAACCTGTTACCTTCCGGCAACACCGTTTATGCCACAACCTATGCTGCAAGTGCCGTTCTGGCAAGGATCTACCTCCAGCAGGGCAACTACCCCGCTGCAGCCACCGAGGCTAACAGGGTAATAGAGGATGGTGGATTCAGCCTGACCGGTCACCCCCTTGAGTGCTTCAACATAAAAAGTGAATCACCAGAGGTGATATTCGCCCTTCAGAATAATGTTGCATCAAACACCTCGTGGCTGACGGTTATGTACGCTTCATTGAATGGCATGGGGCGCGGCGATTACGATATACAGGAAAGCTTCCTGACCAAATTCGAACCCACCGATCTGAGGGGAATGCTTCAGGATGATACCGAACCTTCATATACAATTGCAGATATTAACAAGATGTATTACATAGGTGTTGGTACAATTCTGAATAGTGGCGGAATAAACACATCCAAGTGGGGCGATTACTATGCCAACATACCACTAATTAGACTTGCAGAGATGTATCTTATAAGAGCTGAGGCCAACTTTGAGAAAGGTGCTCCGTTCACCGGACCCAATACTCCTACTCAGGATGTTAATATTGTAAGGGCAAGGTCTCTTGCATCTGAATATACCGGACCGGTAACACAGGACGAGATCAGAAACGAGCGGTATCTCGAATTATGCTGGGAAGGTCATCGTTTGCATGACCTCAAGAGATGGAACATAGATGTGGGCAGCTATTCATATAATGCAGGTAATCTTATCCTTCCGATCCCCTTCAGGGAAATGCAGGTAAATGATCTCCTGGTACAGAACCCATGGTATCTGGGTGGATAGGGATTTGCCCATATTGGAATAATCATATCACATATAATAACAGAGGCGCCTAATTTGGGCGCCTCTGTTATTATTGTGATTTTTTATTTACTAATAGATATCCCAGAATAGTTTTGTAGAGACCAGGTCCCCTCCGATCGCATTTGATGCAGCTGTATAATTGGCTAAATTGAGGTTATTCTCATTATAAGGATAAGGCATCCTCATCGGAATATCATCAATGGTCTTATTCCTGGCAATATTGAAAATCGGTGTGTCGAACCTTCTCCATTCTATCCATCCTTCAAGTCCCCTGTTATAAAGTGCAATCCATTTCTGCAGTCCGATCTTTTTCCTGAAATCATTAGCAGTGCTTCCCGCTGCATAATCTATTTCAGGTTGTGAAAGATATGCAACTGCCTCCGCTTCATTACCACCCCAGGCTAATATACTCTGAGTTACTGCTGTGTTATAATGTGAAGCCGCCGTGCCGCCTCCAATATCATATCCCCTGGCAGCTGCTTCAGCCAGTAAGAACTCAACCTCAACATAATCAAGAAGAATTGCAGGAAAGTCAGGCTGAAGCATTTCCGGAGGGAAAGATGAACACTGGCTGAAAACATTCCTGTACCCATACCTGCCTCCGATATATTCACCGCCGATGGTTGTGAAGTAATAAGCTCTTCTGGGATCGTTTATTGCATTCATGGTATCAACGATGGTATTTGAAGCCACAAAATCCCTTCTGCCCTGCTGTATAATATAACTATAAAGTGAATTAATATGTGGTGTAACTCCAAAATATACCAGACTGGCGGATTGAGACTGGTCTGTAAAAACTCCCCTTGCAATGGCTGCCTCAGCCGTGCTCCTGGACAAAGCAGGATTAACATCTGCAAGTCTCATGGCAAGACGCAGTTGTAATGAGTTGGCAAACATCTTCCATAATTCAACGTCACCATTATATATTACATCCGCCATTTCCATCCCGGGGTAATTATCATCCAGAGCGGCAGCATCAGCTGACAGCCTGTTTATAAGATCCTCATAAATTGTTTCTGCATCATCATATGACGGAGTTGGATTGTTCCTCCCATTAAGTGCTTCACTATAAGGAATATCTCCGTTTACGTCAACGAGTACATGGTATGCATATACTTCCAGGATGTCAACGACTGCTTTACGGTTTGCCTTAACCTCCGCCCCAATAGACTCATCAAGGTCAATCAATCTTCTGACCTCTTTAAAATCAAGCAGTACATCGCGGTAGAGTGTCTCCCACATCTCATCGGGCAGGCTCCTGTCATAGAAGTTCCACTGACTCTCGCCGTAATAGGTGGTCTGCGAATTATACTGGGCCAGAAGCCTTGAAATATTCTGGTTCTGATCAATACTGTTCACCTGCTCGACCAGTTGTACTTCGGCCATTGTGAAAATTGCCGTGGAAGGAACAGTTTCAGACATTTTCGGATTTATGTTATCTGGAAGCTCACAGGAATAAAGTGCTGCCGACAACAACAATATCAATATATATTTAATTTGTTTCATAGCTCTGTAGTTTTTCATGATTATTAGAATGAAAATTTCAGGTCAATACCATAAGTTCGTGTTGTAGGATAGGTGCCATTCTCTATTCCCTGCTGATTACCGGAACTCAATGCTGCCTCAGGATCAAAATGATACGTATTCTTGCTTATTATCCACAAATTACGGGCAACCAGTGAAACTGAAGCACTTTTTATGAAAGTGGATGACAGAACCGAATTTGGTATGCTGTAGGAAAGAGCCAGTTCACGCAGTTTAACGTATGACGCATCCAATACATATCTTGCAGTGGGTGAAGCGTCATAGTCGAATGCTGTTCCCCATTCATTGCATTCCACATAAGTGGTATTGGCAGCACCGTCCTCGTATACTGTGTTCGGGAAAAGGACACCTCCACCCTCATCCACAGGATCACGTTTGGGATTTCCCTTGTCGTTCAGACCGGCTGTCTCTTCAAAAAGGCCGGTGGATAATCCATGCTTGGTGTTGATTGAGTATATATCGCCACCCTGCTGAATATCTATGAGTCCGCTCAGGGAGAGATTTTTATACCGCAGAGTGTTTTTAATTCCTGCATTCCAGTCAGGATTGATATTTCCAATCACTTCCTCCTCATCGGTTTTCAGGTAGAACCCATCCGGACCAACTACCTTCTTCCCATCCAGATAGACGAAATTGGTTCCTACTATCGCACCATAAGGCTGACCTTCCCTGGCGTTAATCGATACATCCCAGGCCTGGAAAAGAAGTATGTTATCAATGTTCTCACCAAGACTGATAACCTCATTCATGTTCTTAAACCAGTTTACATCAAGACTCCAGGAGAAATCTCTTACCTGTAACGGAACTGCATTTATGGAGAATTCAAATCCCTTGTTCTCTATTTCTCCCGCATTTATGTACATTGCACTGTAACCCGAACCTCTCGACACTTCAATAGGTAAGATCTGATCAAATGTATTGTTCTTGTAAAATGAGAAATCGAGCCCGAAACGGTTTTTCAAAAAACTGGCCTCGAGACCCAGTTCAATACTTTTAGTACGCTCAGGCAACAGATCAGGATTAAAAAGTGCAGGATTGATGTTTGTATTATAAAAATTGTTCTGCAGGGAGAACAGGCCAAGACTTCCCCAGGGTTTTCCGGATATGTATGAAGGTTTTGTGTTATATGCAGGGGCGTCATTCCCAACCTCGGCATAATTTATTCTGGCTTTCAGGAAGGAGAGAAAGTCCAGCTCTTTTAACCCGCCTAATTCCGATAGAATAAGACTGGTTGATATTGACGGATAGAAATATGAATTATTACCTTCCGGCAATGTTGATGACTTATCATATCGTGAAGTGAGGTCGAGATAAACAAACCTTCTGTATCCGATTGACAGGCTGCCATAAACACTGTTTATCATCTGCAATATTTCGGCCTCTTCATTAAATATCGGAGCAACAGAGTTATCAAGGGCATAAAAACCGGGGATTGAAAGCCCTCCGACAGTACTGGCGAGTGTTGATCTGATTGAATTTGACCTGCTGCTTGATCCAAGTAAGCCGTTTAATGATATTACTCCAAGCTCTCTGTTAAACCTGAGCATCAGGTCAGCGTTGAACTCATTGAATGTCCGCAGATACTTTGTATAATCGGGTAGCGCACCAGCCGAACAACTACTGATTGCGACTCTTCTTTCCTGGTATTCAGAGTAGTAGTCATTTGCCACTCTTCCTTCCAGAATTGCCCAGCTGTTAAGCTTGTAATTAAGTTTCCCGTAGCCAAAGAACCTGTCCCTGCCATCGTTATTATAGTTTTCATATCTCAACCAGGTTGGGTTATTGGCATACCAAACTCTCAGAGGAGCGTCGGGTGTGGGAAGATCTTCATAATTCCAGGATCTCTGGGTGCCGTCTATTGGAGACTTATAATTATTCATCAGACGTTTAACATCGACATTTGTCTGGAACCATTGTGCAAATACCTGCATTGGATTCTGATCATCATAGCCTGTCCCGAACCTTCCGACAGCTTTCATATTGATATAACTTGCATTCGCTTCAACCGTTAATCTGTCGGAGAGATCAAGTATTCCGGCCAGGTTCACGGTATTCCTTTTTATAGAACTATTTTCCATTATACTGGTCTCATCAACATTTGTATAGGAGAATCTGAAGCTCCCAAAATCACTGCCGCCGTCGAAGGCAATGTTGTTCGTATATTTATAACCGGACTTAAATAGTGATTCTATGCTATGCTCAGGAAATACCCATGGTCTTTTTTCTCCATAATTTGGTGCCAGAGGATCTAATGCATCCCAATGAACCACCATCAGGTCAGGATCGAACTTTGCTCCCCACGATGCATCATCAAATATTGGTACTACTAGGTCGTCGGTTCCGTCTCCGTCAATATCACTCAACAGAAAATATCCGCTGTCGTCATCATAATAAGGGCCATACGCACCACCGTATTCTTTTTGATATTTCGGAAGTGTGGAGTTATCAACCCTGCTCATTACTACACTTGAGTTTAGTGATATACCTAATCCTCTGCTCCTGGTTCCTTTCTTGGTAGTAACCAGAACCACTCCGTTAGCAGCCCGCGATCCGTAAAGGGCACTGGCTGCAGCTCCCTTTAAAACAGAAATGGATTCAATATCATCAGGATTTATGTCCATTGCAGCGTTTCCATAATCAAAACCGCCACCTCCGATCTTCTGGGTTTCAGTATTGGTATTACTGTTGTCAACAGGCACCCCGTCTACCACAAAAAGGGCTTGATTATTTCCTAATAATGAGGCATTTCCCCGGATCACAATATTCGCCGATCCACCCATTGTATTTGGTTGTTTGATCGAGACACCGGAAATCTTACCTGACATTGAAGAAACAAAGTTAGTCTCTCTTGCAGTGTTCAACTCTTCACCTCCGATCTGCTGAACAGAATAGCCGAGGCTTTTCTTTTCCCTGGAAATACCCAGGGCAGTTACAACTACTTCTTCAAGTCCCAGTATATCCGGTTCCATTATAATATTGATAACAGAACGTGACCCGATATCAACCTCCTGTTTTTTCATACCTATATATGAAAAAATAAGAGTTGCAGCATTCTCAGGAACCATAAGGGAATACCTCCCGGCAATGTCGGTGGTAACCCCTAACGTGGTACCTTTAACTGAAACAGTAACCCCCGGGAGCACTCCTTCTCCCTCAACAGATGAGGTTACTGTTCCTGAAACAGTCTTTTGCTGGGCATTTGCAGAAAGCAAAAATCCGCAAAAAACTAAAAGCATCAAGAAAATTTTTCTCATAACATTTAGTTTAGGTTAAATAATAAGATTAAAAAGGAATGGCTGGTTCCTTTTACTGTCCATGGTCATGGTATCCCCACAACCGTTATAAAATTAAAAACTGCATTGTTGAAAAATTTTCCTGATCGACGGATTGCACGATCAGGTTAACATTTGACATGTTTAAAGTCACGGATTAATGAAATGCATGATTCCCTCCTGCATGACTATTAACCTGTTTTTAATACTTTTGCCTGTAATCAAACTCCTTAAATAACCCGGTTTATGTCAGGATTTTCGCATTTGCATGTTCATACGCAATACTCCATCCTCGATGGTGCTGCCAATATATCATTGCTTGTCGATAAGGTAAAATCGATGGGGATGGAATCTGTCGCCATCACCGATCATGGGAACATGTTCGGGGTCAAGGAGTTTCATGTTGCCGCTCTGAAAAAGGGAATCAAACCGATCATTGGATGCGAGATGTATGTGGCCCGCAGGTCGATCAGAGATGTTTCAGGTAAGGAGGATCGATCGGGAGATCACCTTATCCTTCTTGCCAAAAACCTGACAGGCTATAAAAATCTGGTTAAGCTTGTGTCAACTGCATGGATCAAAGGATTTTATTACAAGCCAAGGGTCGACAAGGAGCTTCTGAGAGAGTACAGGGAAGGATTGATAGCATCGTCGGCATGCCTCGCCGGAGAGATACAGGATGATATTCTCAGCGACAATATGAAAGATGCAGAGGCTGCTCTTAAGAGTTATATTGATATATACGGGGAGGATTTCTATCTTGAGATTCAAAGACATGAAACATATGATCCTGAAGCTGACAGGACCGTTTTTCCCGGACAGCAAAAGGTCATTGAAGCCTTCAGAACCCTTGCATCCAGATACAATGTTAAAATAATAGCCACCAACGATGTTCATTTCATAAATGCCGGGGATGCCGAGGCCCACGACCGGCTGATCTGCATAAATACCGCAAAGGATATTGATGATCCCAACAGGCTGAGATATACCAGGCAGGAGTACCTGAAGAGTGAGGAGGAGATGCGCTTCATCTTCAGCGATATCCCTGAGGCTGTTGATAATGTCTCCGGGGTTGTCTCAAAGATTGAAAAATTCAGGCTCGACCGGGAGCCTGTTATGCCTGATTTCGATCTTCCGGAAGGGTATGCCGACAGGAATGAGTACCTCAGAGACCTGACATACAGGGGAGCAGGGGAGAGATGGGGATCAATAACGAAGGAGCTGACCGAAAGAATTGATTTTGAACTTGAAACAATTGCCAAGATGGGGTTCCCGGGATATTTCCTGATTGTTCAGGATTTCCTCAGGGCGGCCCGCGAGCTTGGTGTGTCAGTAGGTCCCGGAAGAGGTTCCGCTGCCGGTTCGGCAGTAGCATACAGCCTCAGAATAACAGATATCGATCCCATCAAATACGGTTTGCTTTTTGAGCGTTTTCTTAATCCCGACCGTGTATCACTTCCCGATATTGACATTGATTTTGACGAAGACGGGCGGGAAGCCGTGCTGAAATATGTTGTTAACAAATACGGACACGACAAGGTTGCACATATTATCACATTCGGTACAATGGCCGCAAAAATGGCCATCAGGGATGTTGCCAGGGTGCAGAAACTCCCTCTGCCCGACGCCGACAGGCTTGCCAAGCTTGTGCCGGAAAGGCCCGGCGTTACATTATCGCAGGCTTATGCTGAAGTGCCTGAACTGGCAAGGGAAAAAGAATCACCCAACAAACTGATCGCCCAGACACTAAGATATGCCGAGGTTCTCGAAGGATCGATCAGACAGACCGGCGTCCATGCCTGTGGCGTGATAATAGGTAAGGAATCCCTCGATAATTACATACCTCTTTCCACGGCAAAAGACACCAAACTCTATGTGACACAGTATGACGGGAGTCAGGTCGAATCGGTGGGGCTGCTGAAGATGGACTTCCTTGGGCTGAAAACACTCTCGATAATAAAGGATACCGTTGAGAACATAAAGAAGTCTAAAGGTATTGATATAGAAATCAATAACCTGCCTCTCGACGATAAAAAAACATTTGAGCTTTTCAGCAACGGCGAAACCACAGGAATCTTTCAGTTTGAATCGACCGGTATGAAGAGATACCTGAGGGAGCTTAAACCGACACGCTTCGAGGATCTGGTGGCAATGAATGCTCTTTACAGGCCCGGACCAATGGAATATATCCCAAAATTCATCAGAAGGAAGCATGGCCAAGAGCCTATCGATTACACTCTTCCCGTGATGGAGAAATATCTTAATGACTCCTACGGCATAGCAGTCTACCAGGAACAGGTGATGCTGCTTTCGCAGGAGCTTGCGGGATTTACCAAGGGTGAGGCTGATTCCCTGAGAAAAGCGATGGGGAAGAAGAAGCGATCCATTATGGATGAGATGAGGATCAAATTCCTCGAGGGCTGTAAACAAAGAGGTTATGATGAGAATATTGTCTTAGGCATATGGTCCGACTGGGAAGCTTTTGCACAGTATGCATTCAACAAGTCACATTCAACCTGTTATGCGCTTATTGCCTTCCAGACAGGTTATCTTAAAGCTCACTTCCCGGCAGAATACATGGCGGCTGTTTTGAGCCGCAACTTCAGCGATATCAAAAAAATAACCATCTTCATGGATGAAACCCGCAGAATGGGGATAGAAGTGCTGGGGCCCGATGTCAACGAAAGTGATGTTAAATTTACTGTCAACAGGGACGGCAATATCCGTTTTGGCCTGGGAGCAATTAAAGGGGTTGGCGAGAGTGCAGTCATGCAGCTCATAGGGGAAAGAGAAAATAACGGCCTCTATGAAAGCATCTTCGATCTTGTCGAAAGGGTTAACCTGAACACCCTCAATAAAAAGAATCTTGAAGCAATGGCCGTTGCAGGAGCTTTCGACTGTTTCACGGAAATAACAAGAGCACAATATTTCTCGCTCGATTCAAAAGGATTCTCATTTATTGAAAGCCTGATGCGATACGGTAATAATGCCAAAGCAGTAAAGAATTCAAGCCAGCAAACACTCTTCGGCGAAGCAGGTGGCTTTGATATTATTAAACCGGAACCGTCCGAGTGCCCGGAATGGCCCAAGCTTGAGAAACTCAACAGGGAGAAGGAGGTAATAGGTATCTATCTCTCATCTCATCCCCTTAATGATTTCAGACTGGAAATAAATACCTTCACAACAGCGACCCTTGCCGATCTGCAAAACATGAAAGAGTGGCTCGACCGCGATGTTACAGTAGCCGGAATGGTAACCGAAACAAAAAACGGTATAGGCAGGAACGGCAAACCCTACGGCTCCTTTACCCTCCAGGATTACTCAGATTCATTCAGGTTCATGATGTTCGACAAGGAATATATTGAGAACAGCAAATTCTTTATCACCGGATATTACCTGCTGATAAAGGGAAGGGTACAGAAAAGACGATACAGGGAAGAGGAGCTTGAATTCAGGATAAAGAGCATTAATCTCCTTTCCAGCGTTAAAGACGAACTTATTAAATCGGTAACCCTGAGAATTGATCCCGAATATATAAACAGCGAAATGATACTCGAGCTTATGGAAGTGATACGGGAGAACATGGGAGAATCGGAGCTTAAGTTTCTTTTTACCGACGCTGAAGACAAAATATCACTTCCCATGTTCTCAAGGAGTATCCGCGTCAGGCTTAACAATGGATTACTTGCTTATCTCGATGACCACCCGGGAATTGATTATAAAGTTAATTAGTTATATTAGCAGCCGAAAATTTTTTTAACACCTGAAAAAGAAACAATCTATGCCAGTGGAAGTAAATGATAACAATTTTGATGAAGTGGTCCTCAAGTCCGACAAGCCTGTAATCGTTGATTTCTGGGCGGAATGGTGCGGGCCATGCAGAATGATAGCCCCGATTATTGAGGAGATATCGGATGAATATACAGGGAGAGCTGTTGTGGTCAAATGTGACGTTGATGAGAGCCCTGGTGTTGCATCCAGATTCGGGATCAGGAATATACCAACCGTCCTCTATTTTAAAAATGGTGAGGTTGCCGACAAGCAGGTGGGTGCTGTTCCGAAGAAGAATTTTACCACAAGGCTGGATGCTCTTCTCTGATATCTGTAATCTGGAATTTTATTTATAGGGCATAATCAAAGCCATATTTATAAACCTAAGATGAGAATTTGTGTTTTTGCTGCATCAAGCAGCCGCATCGACAGAAGGTATATGGAAGCTGCCGCCGAGCTTGGCCTTTTGCTTGCGAATGCAGGAATAGGGGTTATTTACGGTGGAGGAGGTATTGGTCTTATGGGTATTCTTGCTGACTCAGTTCTGGCTAACGGCGGCACCGTTACCGGTGTAATCCCTTCCTTTATGAACGATGAGGGATGGGGTCATACTTCGCTTAAGGAAATGATTATAACTCCTGACATGGGGGAAAGAAAACGGACAATGTTTTCGATGGCCGATGCCGTGGTTGCCCTGCCCGGGGGACCCGGTACACTCGAGGAACTGACAGAAGCTATTACCCTTAAACAGCTCGGACTCTTCAGGGGTCCGGTAATTATTCTCAACATACTCGGTTTCTATAATCCCCTTATGGAGCTGCTCGACAATATGATAACCGGCAATTTTCTCAGGCAGGAGCATAAGGATATGTGGATGGTGGTATCCACCCCGGCAGAGGTTACAGTTGCCCTGACAAACAGGAGTGAATGGATTGATGATCCCCGTAAGATAGCCAGGATCTAAAGCTCGGAAAACCCGGCTATCCGTGTGCCTACAAACAGGATATCATCAACCTGTGGCAGATCTCCCTTCCATTGTAACAGTTCATCCAGAAGCCTTGACCTCTGTTCAGCTACAGGCAGTTGATAAATCTCTGTAACCAGCCTTCTTATATTTGCCGTCTTGAACTTCTTTCCGTCCTGGCATCCGAACTGATCGGCATAACCGTCGGAAAACATATAGAGCATGTCACCCGGACGAGCATCAACCTTCTGGTTTGTGTAATTCTTCCTGACATTAATCCCGGTCATCCCTATCGGTATCCTGTCGCCCCTGTAAATGAACAGTTCACCCTTCCTGACAAGATAGAGGGGATTAAAAGCACCTGCATATTCAACTGCAGAGCTTTTTTTATCAAATGTAATAAGCGCTATATCCATTCCATCGGTTATCGCTTTTTCATCACGCTGGAGTAATGCCTTGGTTACTTCTGCATTAAGCTGGTCGAGAATTGCGGAAGGTCTTGTAATACCATATTCCCTCACTATCTTGTTGAGCGAATTATGTCCGATGATTGACATGAAAGCTCCCGGCACACCGTGTCCCGTACAATCGGCCGCCGCTATAAACTGCTGGTCACCATTGTCATACATCCAGTAAAAATCACCGCTTACAATATCCTTTGGGAGGAACAGGACAAAAGTATCACTGAAGGTGTCTTCAGGAGGAAGCATGGCCCTCTGTATCCTTTCGGCATACCTTATACTGGCCGTTATATCCCTGTTCTTCTCCTCTATCTCCTCGCTTTTCTGTACAACCTCCGCCGTACGCTCCTTCACCTTCTCCTCAAGAACAAGCTTCTCCCTGATCAGGTTCTCCTCCCTTAACTTTATATAAACGGCTATTCCCGCCATAGCAATGGCTGACGATAACAGGATGAACCACCACGTTTTCCAGAAGGGGTGCTTTATGGTAAATGCATATGATACCGGGGTGCTGTTCCATCTCCCCTCATTGTTCCTTGCCGTAACCATGAAAGTATATTTTCCCGGAGGGAGCTTCTGATATACAGCCCTCGTCTGATCAGATACAGGTCTCCAGTCATCATCAAAACCGGCGAGCATGACCTTGTATTCAACCACATCAGGATCGGTAAAGCAGATACTGTAATAATCGAAGATCATGTCATTATCATTATACCTGCGTTTAAGCCCTTCAGTCATCTCCCTCGGACCGGAGAAATCCCTCAGCTCCTTAATGTGCGTCAGCGGCTCAATATTTTTGATCACCAGCTTCGAAGGAGTAAGCCGTACAGCACCGTTTGCCGTGCCAAACCAGATGTCGCCATTACCGGATCTGAAGACGGCGTTTGGCCTGCTCTCAATACCAGGGAATCCGTTTTTCTTTGTATAGGCATATATCTCCCCGGTTTCAGGGAAATAACGGTTCAATCCCAGGTTTGTTCCTATAAAAATGCTCCCGTCGCCACCATCAGCCAGCGATCTGATGGCATTCGACAGAAGCCCGTCTTCCTCCCTTATGATTGAGATGATGGTATTATTGCGATATGCCATAAGTCCCTGGGCCGTTCCCACCCACAGCGTTCCGCTGCTGTTCATTAATATGGCTGTTGGTATTATGTTCCTGAAGTCGGGGATTGCGCTGAATCTCATGGTGGCAGGTTCAAGATTGAAAAGTCCCGGTTTTTCATCACTGGCCTGCACGCCGATCCATAATCTCCCGGTACCGTCACAATAAAGAGCTGTAATGTTTGTTACCGTAACACTGTCCATAAGTGTTATCCTGTCGCCCGTGCCTGTTGTAAGATTCCAGTATGCCAGTCCGTCATCGGTGCCGATCCACAGATTATTTTCGTGGTCGGTCTCCATTGCCCTTACAATTCCAAGGCGATAAAGTATCTCACTGTTAAGCACAGGGTTATCTTCAAAGGTCTTTCTGCCGCTATTATACATCCGGACCCCGCCGCCTTCGGTTCCTATCCATATATTGCCATCAGCAGCCTCCCTGAAAAACCTGATCCTTAGTTTTTCATACTGATCGGCCCTGCCATGAATTATACGGGCAGACTCGGATCCGGGTTGAAATCTTGTTATCCCTGCATTTGTGCCAAGCCATATCTTCCCATCCCTCTCTTCATGTATTGCAAACACATTCGGATCCGGGAGAAGATCCTGATCATCAAAAATGATGAATGCATCGCCCTTGAAAATGGTAAGTCCGTTACTCTGATCAGCGATAAGTATATTACCTTCAACATCTTCAATTATCGATTGTATATTGGTTGGTACAAGTCCGTTACGCGAATCGAGTATTCGAAGGTCATCCCCTTCGAAAAGGGCGATACCTCCCCCCCATGTTCCTGCCCATATACGTCCCCGGCTGTCTTCGGTCAGACATGTTACAAAATTACTTTTCAATCCCTCCTTTACCAGATCGTGATAAACCATTCTGCTTTCAGACATCACATATTTGTAAAGTCCCCCGTTATGGGTGCCGAACCAGATGGATCCCGACCTGTCCTCAAGCATCGAAGTGACAGTGAAGTAGGTTGTAAGGTGAGGCATCCTGTAGATCTCAAACCTTTTTTCAGCGGAAACGAATCGTCTTATTCCCTGGTCAGTCATACAGAATAAGTCGCCCACGCTGTTCCGGTAGGTTCCCAGAACCTGGTCACTGAGCCCCGCTCTCCCCTTATGCTGCTCACCCTTTATCTTCCTGATATCAGCAACAGGCAGGCTGCAAACAATCGCTCCGCCGGAGGTGGAGGTAAACCACAATTCCCCCTTTACCCGTTCTGTAATGCTTGAGATATCACCTTCGAGAGTGAGTGAATCAAAAGAGGCTTTCTCGAAGGTTCGTCCGTTGAAACGTGATATTCCTCCGTTATTGTGACCAAACCAGATAAAACCCTCCGAGTCCTCATATATCCTCCTTACACCATATTCTGAAAGCCCGTCCTGCGATGTGAAATTCTCAAACCGCTTACCATCGAATCTGGACACCCCTGTTTCAGTGCCAAGCCACAGATAATGCCCCGCATCCTGAAGCAGAGCATATACCTTCGAAGAGCTTAGCCTTTGCTCCTCCCTGTAGTTGTCGAAAAAATATCTCTGGGCTGATGCCGGACGGTAAATTGTTGTTGACAATAGGACAATCCCGACAAATATTACTGCCCGGCATCTGTCATTATTAGAAAACAACATTTTGCTATCTATTTGGGAATGAAGAAGAATGATCCGTTTTCGTCCTCAAAACCCATGATCTTGCCGAATTTTGGTCTTTGCTGATTGTAATTTGCCAGAGTATTCGAAACTGACTTAACAATCGTTTCAATCGGCACACAAGCATTCCTGTTATTAGAAAGTGTGCTCGCAAAGGTTCTTGTGAACTGTGAGAAATCAGAGGCCTGTTCTGTATTTGATGATGTGAAAGCCTGGGCTGACCTGGCTGTCTTTGCCCTTATATCGTCGCACGACGGCTCTTCATTGACCGCACGCATTGCTGTAAAGAAACTGGGGCCTGATTCACAGGCATCAGAAACAACAAGTGTATGGGTCAGCAGGTCTGCATAGCTCTGCATACCTGCCCTCAGCTGGTTTATGTTGAAATATGTGAATTCATCATCTCTCCTGGCATCCACCGGGATCCAGTAACCCACGTTATTGATGAATTTTCCATGACCGGCAAACCATATCATCAGCGATTTGACACGGTTGCTCCTTACCGCATCCCGAAGCTCAATACTGAAGAACCTTTCCATCTCCGATTTGGTCATATCCCTCAGGTGCCAGACATAATCTATCTGGTAATTTGCCAGCGCCGATCTCATGATCTTGATATCATTAACAGGCCCGTCAAGGCTCGCAAACGATTCATAACTTGAGTTCTCGATAAAAACCACCCATGTCTTCCCCATAGGATTATCTGCCAGACCTGTAAGATCATCCCTGTTGATCATATACTCTGCTGCCGATCTGTTCCCATATTTATCCTCGGCAATGATTGTGAATCTGTCTTTGTTCTGGATATTCAGTGTGGCAGTGAATCCGGGATTATTTTCACCCGGATTATAGGTCGCCGTCATCTCATCAATGAATATTGATCTGATGCTGCTCTGATCGGTTATTTTCCCTTCGATGAAGAGTGATCGTGAACTGGTGCCGAGATATATCTGACCATTGTCAGATGCTATGGGTGCCAGAAGCCTTATTACGGGAGGGTCTGTTTCAGTCCGGTTAATAATAAAATCAGAAATTACCCTGTTATCGTAAACGTCAACCGCTTCAAGCTGTACCTTGTCAGCCTGCCTTATATCTACTGTTGCAGCAAACTCAAAGATATCACCCTTCCTGTCGAACTGGATCTCCTTCCCGTTGATCGTGAAGCTTGTCAGGTCACTCTTGTCGAAAATCCTTCCAGCTATCACTATCGACTCACTTTTACCCGGAACCTCGATATGGGTTTCATCCGTAACAGGACTTGCCACGGTTATTACCGGTTTATCATTCTCGCGGTTAATCTCAAAAAGTCTCTCCCTGGCATTATCAAGCATCTCCCGGGTTTTCATGTCATATTTCACCAGCTCCGTTACTTTCGAATAGTCAAAGATGGCCTTTTCATAATTCATGATACCCTCATATGATTTTGCCCTGGCTGAGAATGCAACCGGGTCATCAGGCTTCATATCAAGGTATCTGGAAAAATCCCCTATGGCATTTGTATGCTGGTTAAACTCCTGATAGCAGACTCCCCGTGCAAGGTAGAAGGTCGGGTTTTCCGGCTCAATAAGTATGTTCTTTGAGAGGTCGTTTATGGCACTGGGATAGTCGAGGTTTGCCTGGTGAATCCGGCTCCTTACAAGGTAAGCCGTAGTGTTTTTGTCGTTGAGTTTCAGCACTTCATTCACCTGGTTCATTGCAGCCTGGGGACTTGAATTCAACAGAAGCTCCGCAAGAAGAAGTCTTGGTTCAGCCAGCTTTTTGTCCTTTGAAATAGCTTTCTCCAGCTCCCTCTTTGCCAGTATATCATTGTTCAGCTCCATGTAAATCCTGCCCCGGTAATAATAATTCATCGGATTGTTTTTAATAAGCATTGCCGTGTCTGACACCTTCAGGGCCTGATCATATCTCTCCAGCCCGATAAGGGAGATCACCTTCTCGGGGTACACCTGTGGGTTTCTTCTCTCGATGGCAGAGGCCCTGTTGAGATGCTTTAACGCCTGCTCATAATCCCCGAGGTTATTGTATGCATGACCCAGTCCGATAAGGGCTTCAACACTCTTTGGCTGAAACATGACCGATTTTTCAAGATCGTCCCTGGCATCCTCGTGTTTACCCAGCTTAGAGTAAACATTACCTCTTGCGGTATAATACAATGGATTTGCCGGATCGAGATTTATTGCCCTTGAAAACTGAGCGGCAGCCTCTTCATATCTCAGGTTTTTAACAAACACATTTCCTGCCTTGTAGAATTTTTTGGCGCTCTGACCATAAGAAACAACGGTCACCAGCGCTATCATCACCGTCAGAAAAAATATCCGTTTCTTCATAATCCGAAATAATTACCAATAACTTATTAACAGTCAAAAATATAAAATTATTCAATAACCAAATCATTATTAGCTAATTCCTCTCATTCACAAGTATTTTCAGGGAGCTCAGTCCGTAGCTGACTAATGCTTCAATTTTTCCTTCAACCACAGGAGCCCTGATTCCATTCCTGAAGCTGCCGAATCCTGAGAATATTCGCGCCTCGTCCCATAAATCGCTCTTTATAAAGTGATTAATGGTCTGGGCTCCTCCTTCTACAATAAGAGACTGTATGCCTTTCTCAAAGAGCCAGGAAGAGATCTGTTTTGCTGCCGTAAGGTCCGAATCGAGTTTAACCATCAAAGCCCCTGGTATATTTGCTTTCCCATTAGATGTAAATACAATGTTTGAGCCTATGAGTTCGGTGACTGCCAGTTTTTTTCCAAGGTTCCCCGATCCGCTGAGTATTATCCTGACCGGATTTTTACCACTCCATTCCCTTACATCAAGCCGCGGATTATCCTGCCTTATCGTACCGGCACCTGCCAGTATTGCCTGTTCAGCTGCTCTCCATCTGTGTACAAGAACACGTTCAGGCTTGCCCGTTATCCAGTTTGGCCCCTGTGCTGTGCTTTCATTCCTTGTGATGTCGATAAAACCATCGGCACTCTGTGCCCATTTGAGGATAATATAGGGTCTGTTCCTCTCATGAAAAGTGAAGAATCTCCTGTTCAGATACCTGCATTCATCCTCAAGGATTCCGGTTACGATCCGGCATCCGGCATCGCGGAGGCGTTCAATACCCCTGCCTGCCACCTTGCTGCTTGTATCAACCGTGCCAATTACAACTTCAGGTATCCGGTGGGAAACAATAAGGTCAGCACACGGGGGTGTTTTTCCCTGATGGGAACATGGCTCAAGATTTACATAAAGAGTTGAGGATCTGAGGCTTTTTTTATCCTTCACCGATTCGATGGCAAGGACCTCTGCATGAGGAGCTCCGGCTTTCAGATGATATCCCTCGCCGGTAATGACCCCGTTATGAACTATCACCGACCCGACCATGGGATTCGGATAAGTCATCCCCTCTGCCTTGCCTGCCAGTTCAATACACCGGCGCATGAATTTTATGCTGTCATCCCCCGACATTACTCTTAAAACGCTAAATTTGAATCATGGGCGTCATTCTACAAACTCTGAAAAATATCAGGCCTTACCTGGCAGAAGAACTGAAGGAGATCTATACGGATAATGAGATCAGTTCGCTTGCCTCTATCATTATTTATACGGTACTTGGCATACAAAAGTTGCATTTTCTGAAGGATTCCGGCCTTCCTCTTTCTAAAGAAAACGTTGAAAAAGTAATTTCGGTGTGCAGCGAGCTGAAAAAAGGGAAGCCTGTTCAATACATTACAGGAGAGACTCTCTTTTACAACTGCCGCATTAAAGTGACCCCCGATACATTAATTCCAAGGCCGGAAACGGAGGAGCTTGTCGATATGATAATAAAGGAAAACAGTGATTATCGCGGAGGGATACTGGATATTGGCACCGGATCGGGATGCATTGCAATTGCCCTGGCAGCAAATATCCCTTATGCAGAAGTAACCGCGATTGACATTTCACCCGCAGCTGTAAGAGTTGCCGGGGAGAATGCCAGGTTAAATAATGTTAACGTAAGATTCCTGGTAATGGATTTCTTTGATACCTTATTGGCCGGACCTGAGAAAGCCGGTATAATTGTAAGCAACCCTCCCTATGTGAAGGAATCTGAAAAGAATCTCATGAGGAAGAATGTGCTTGACTACGAGCCGCATGGCGCACTTTTTGTGCCCGACGATAATCCGGTTGAAGGATATAAAGCCATCCTCAGACTTGCAGAAACAAACCTTGCTGTCAACGGCACTCTCTATTTTGAGATAAATGAGATGATGGGCGATGAACTGGCCCGGATACTTCAAGCATCGGGCTACCATAAAATAGACCTGATCAAAGATATTAACGGCAGAAACAGATTCATTAAAGCTGTAAGAAATGACCGGAACCGAACTGTTTAACACAAGCATGGCAAGAGCAAAGGCCCTCTGCTCAGCCCGTGAATATTGCTCGGGCGATATGATCTGCAAACTTCAGTCATGGGGTCTGAATCAGGAAGAGACAAACCGGATAATGGAAAGCCTCATAAAAGATAAATTTATCGATGATGTGAGATATGCCTCAGCATTTGTAAGAGATAAGTATAATTTCAGCAAATGGGGGAAAATAAAGATCAACGCCCATCTCAGATCAAGGGCGATATCGGGGGAGATTATTAAGAACGCCCTTGACCTGATCGATGAAGAACAATACAGAAGGACACTGTCAGAACTGTTGTCGGGCCACAGGAAACATGTCAGGGCAAAAAACCAGTATGACCTGAAGGGAAAGCTTTACAGATTCGCCACATCCAAAGGTTATGAAAGCGGACTTGTCTATGAGGTTATAAACGAAATCTGCTGATCAGGTCAGCTATAAAAGGGAAGAATGCAATAAGGAAGATAATTGCCGATCCTGCAATATCCATTTTAATTATTTGACTGCGTAATAAACTGTTTTTCTGGTATATTACCGAAAAAACAATTCTCATAAGAAGCTGGGAAACGAAAAAGATAAAGATCCTCATTCCGTATCTGTTCCACATGTACGCTTCATCTATTTCTCCCCGTACTATGAGTGAAAAGCTGTGTGAAATGCCGCAGGAGGCACATGGTTTTCCAGTCAGTTTTTCGTGGATGCACGGAACCGGGTAATTATCATTATCGGGGGATAAGAATGCTGAATAAGCTATTATGATTAAAACTACAGCCGCAAGGACAAAATTGATTATAAGATATGGGTCCCGCCCTGGTTCCCGTTTCATTTCAGGGAGTCTGACTCTTGCTTATTCAGGGTATCGGGGGGCTGAATTTCTCCTTCTTCAAGCTCCTGAAGCTTGTCAATGCGTTTCTCTTTAACATCAGCCTTTATCTCCACTATTTCACCGTTGCTCTCAACCTTGATAGAGATGCTGGCATCCTCAAGGTCTTTCAGAACATCCTGTCTTACGTCGCGGATGATATTCTGTATATCGCCGGGGAATTTCCTTTCAGCATGCCTGGCAATCTTTCCTGCGACAAAAATCTGGGAGAATGAAATAAGTGTTGCAACAACCCCGATTATAAGTCCCGCGATAAGGATACCTCTGGGAGAGTTGCTTCCGCTTGCCTGCGATAATCCTACAGAAGCAAGTATGATGGCGATTATTCCGGGGATAAGTGCAATAATACCAACGCAGGGGATCACTGCAAGTACAAAGGTTATTATTGCTGTAATAAGAGCTATGATTCCCAGGTTCTGCCCCGCCAGTTCTTTCCGGTTCTGATCCCCCTTTTCTCCTGTGCTTGTACTAAAATCTTCCATGGTAGTGTCGCTATTAATTATTTTCTATTCCCTCTGAGGATGTTTAACATATCCTGTTCTAAAGACGTCACAGGAACCTCAATGATGCGTCCGGTCTCATTATTATTTTGGTAAATTATAAAAGTAGGTACTCTTTCGATATTAAGAGCCTCATATTCTGCTATTGGAGAGAGTTTTACGTCATCCACTCCGATAAAGGTCAGTTTTTCTTCCGGAAATTTCCAGTAATCGAGTATACGCATAAAACGTGGCACTTCGCGCCTGCTGTCAGGGCACCAGGTACCCAGGACTATTGTTATTGAGATCTCTTCCGACGGGATCGCCCGAATTTTTTCGGCAACAATCTCATCAAACCTGTAATCTCTGAAACCGCTTTCATACCATTCCGAGTGGGGAGGCCTGGTCATCTGAAAAAGACTGACATATCCAAGCAGCCATGTAGACTGTGCCGCAAAATTGGTCCCCGGCCCCTCATTATCTTCCACGACCGGGGGTAATGTAATTATGGGCTGCCTGGTTTTGCATCCCGTTATTGTAAGTGTAAAAATGATTATGATCAGGCAATTTCTCATACAGGCTCCGGTCAACAGCTGCAAATTACAAATTTTTAAATAAATAACAGCAGACTCACAGCCATCACTGCCATTCCTGCCACCAGTCCGTATATTGAGAAGTGATGCTCACCATACTCTTCCGCTGCAGGGAGGAGCTCATCAACCGATATGAACACCATTATCCCGGCCACTCCGGCAAACAGCAATCCGAAAACCATATCGCTCATAAAAGGCATAAGGATCAGATACCCGATAATTGCACCCACCGGTTCCGATAGTCCCGACAGGAAAGAGAGGCAGAATGCCTTCTTCCTGCTTCCAGTAGCATAAAACACAGGCACAGACACTGCTATTCCCTCCGGTATGTTATGAATTGCTATGGCTGCCGCTATCACTATTCCCAGTGAAGGATCGGTTAATGCCACGGTAAAGGTTGCGAGCCCCTCGGGGAAATTATGGATAGCTATGGCCAGGGCGGTCAGGAGCCCCATTCTTTTCAATCGATGTTTGTCGGGTTTTTTCCCGTTTACATTCATCTCTTCGATCCTTTTCATCTCGTGTGGATTTTCCGCGGAGGGGATAAGCCTGTCTATCAAAGCGATAAGGAGCATCCCTGCAAAGAACGCGATCACTGTCATCCAGTTTCCCTTACCTGCACCCAAATCGGCGACAAGTGCCTCTCTTGCCTTCCCCAGTATCTCCACGAAGGAGACATATATCATCACGCCGGCAGAGAACCCGAGCGACACTGACAGGAAGCGTATGTTTGTCCTTCGCGCCAGAAGGGCAATGGCACTTCCGATTCCGGTTGAGAGCCCCGCAAGCAATGTAAGGCTGAATGCGAAGAGTATGTTTCCCTGTTCCATGATATGGTCAAGAAGTTGGTATTTAATATCAGTGATATATCTGCATAAGTATCCTGAGGATCTGCACGGCGGCAGAGGCTACCGATGATCCTGGTCCGAATATTGCTGCAACCCCTGCGTCATAGAGAAAACGGTAGTCACCCGGAGGTATGACTCCACCTGCTATAACAAGTATATCATCCCTCCCGAGCCTCTTCAATTCGTCGATCACTTCGGGGATGAGTGATTTATGCCCTGCTGCCAGGCTTGATATTCCCAGTACGTGGACATCATTTTCAACGGCCTGGCGGGCAGCTTCAGCCGGTGTCTGGAAAAGGGGTCCGATATCGACGTCAAAACCGATATCTGCGTACCCTGTAGAGACAACCTTTGCTCCCCTGTCATGACCATCCTGACCAATCTTGGCTATCATTATCCTTGGTTGTCTGCCCTCTTTTTCCGCGAAACGGGCCACAAGTTCTTTGGCCTCCCTGTATTCTTTGTCCGGTCTGTACTCCGATGAGTACACTCCCGATATTGTCCTTATCACTGCTTTGTACCTCCCTGTAATTAATTCACATGCCTGTGTTATTTCTCCGAGACTTGCCCTTTTTGCAGCAGCCTCCACCGCAAGTTCCAGGAGATTTCCTTCTCCTGTTGCCGTACACTTCGTAAGAGCTTCAAGTGCTGCCCGGCATTCTGATTCATTTCTCTCCTGCCTCAGCTGTTTGAGTCTTCGTATCTGCGACTCTCTTACAGCGCTGTTATCAACCTCGAGTGTCTCGAGGGGTTCCTCCTTTTCCGGCCTGTATCTGTTTGTTCCTACTATAACCTGGGCACCCGAGTCAATCCTGGCCTGAGCTCTCGCTGCAGCCTCCTCGATCCTCATTTTCGGTATCCCCGATTCAATGGCTTTTGCCATACCTCCCAGGCTCTCTATCTCCCCGATCAGATCCCATGCCCTGCGGGCAAGCTCATGGGTAAGGTTTTCAACATACCACGAACCCGCCCAGGGATCAACAGACCTGCATATGTTTGTTTCCGACTGAAGATAAAGCTGTGTATTGCGGGCTATACGTGCAGAGAAGTCTGTTGGCAGGGCAAGAGCCTCATCCAGAGCATTGGTATGCAGGCTCTGGGTGTGCCCGAAAACAGCAGCCATTGCTTCGATGCAGGTCCTTCCCACATTATTGAAAGGGTCCTGCTCGGTAAGGCTCCATCCGGAGGTCTGGCAATGAGCCCTGAGGGCAAGGGATTTGGTATTACGTGGATTAAATTTCTTTACGATTTTGGACCATAACATCCTCGCTGCTCTCATTTTCGCAATCTCCATGAAATGGTTCATGCCTGCAGCCCAGAAAAAGGATATCCTGGGTGCAAAAGCATCGATATCAAGTCCGGCATTTATGCCTGTCCTGAGATATTCAAGCCCGTTCGCGAGTGTATAGGCAAGTTCAATGTCGCATGTGGCACCAGCCTCCTGCATGTGATAACCCGAAATGCTTATTGAGTTGTATCTGGGCATCCTGGCCGAGGTGTACCTGAAAATATCAGCTATCACCTTCATCGAGAAATCGGGAGGATAAATATACGTATTCCTTACCATGAACTCCTTCAGGATGTCGTTCTGAATGGTTCCTGTAAGAGCTTCCACCGGCACCCCCTGCTCCATCGCTGCTACGATATAGAATGCCATCACAGGGAGCACGGCTCCGCTCATGGTCATCGATACCGACATCTTATCCAGCGGTATCCGGTCAAAAAGGATCTTCATATCCAGCACGGAGTCGACCGCCACACCAGCTTTCCCGACATCACCTGTCACTCTTTCGTGATCTGAATCATAACCCCTGTGTGTGGGAAGATCGAATGCCACGGAGAGCCCTTTCTGGCCCGCGGCAAGATTACGCCTGTAAAATGCATTGGACTCCTCGGCAGTCGAGAATCCGGCATACTGACGGATCGTCCAGGGCTGTAAAGGATACATACATGAGTAGGGGCCCCTCAGAAAAGGCGGGATGCCTGCTGCATAATCAAGATGCTCCATTCCCTCAATATCCTCTCTGCCATATATCTTTCTGACAGGAATCCTTTCAGCTGTCATCCACTCTTCTCCGTCAGTGTCATAATCCTCCCGGCTGACTTTCCCGGTAACCCTTTCCCGAAAATCGTAAAGATCGCTGTACCTGAATTCTGGTCTCATAATAATCTCTTAATTAAGGTTGAACAGTCGTGTTACCGTTCTGTGATCCTGCTCCTGATGCCTTCCCTTTATCTGCTCTTTCAAATTCCCCGGCTACCCTGAACAACCTCAAGGGATCAACCAGCGTATCTTCCTTTCTGATATTAAGATCATACAATTTATCACAATCTGAAGAAATCTTAACATTTTCATCAGTATTGCGGTACCTGTTTGTGCCGACAAGTATCTTCCTGCCTTTCATAAAGTCCTCTTTGCGCCTTGATGCCGATTCCCTGATCTTCTGTTGTATGAAGCCTCCCTTCAGTGAAGAGAGGAAGCCGCCTTTCTCCTGCGTCTCCAGAAAGAGTTTCCATGCAGCGTCGGCTATCAGGTTGGTGAGAGTCTCGATGTAATATGAGCCGGCAGAAGGATCAGCTGTTTTGTCAAAAAAAGCCTCTTCCCTAAGCAGAAGCTGCTGATTACGGGCTATCCTTTCCCCGAATTCATCCGAACATACCGATGCTCTGTTGAAAGGCAACAAAGTGATCGAATCAGCACCGCCGAGTACGGCAGCCATAGCTTCTGCCTGGGTTCTGATCATATTGACATACGGATCAAAAAGAGTCTTGTTCCACATTGTTGTCTGACAATGGATCTCAGGATTAATCATCTCATCGCCATCCATGATGAACCCTTTTATTATTGCGGGCCACAATATCCTTGCAGCCCGCAGTTTTGCGATCTCCATGAAATAGTCGGAACCTGTTGCGAAACCCAGCCTGGTCTTGGATGCTGCCATCGAAGATGTTATGCCTCTGTCAGTTAACTGTGACATATATTCGGAAAAGGAGGACATTGTGAATGCCAGTTCCTGAACACAATCCGCACCTGCGTTGCCAAAGTTGGCACCATTCACATGAACGACCCGGTACTGCGGAAGGATCTCAGATTCCTTTACCAGCGATGCCAGATAGTCAAATCCTGCTTCAGGAGTTATGCACAGGGTACCGTTGATCATGAGCCGGCCGGACGGATCTGCTTCTATTGCCCCTCTTACCATCTGCCTGCTGATACCCCTCTCACTGATAATTTCATCAAGATAAGCCAGTATCTCCCTGGCTTTGCCATTGCTCAGAAAATTTGTCTCAACAGTATCAAAAGATATATTTTCAAGAAGGTGCCTGACATTCTCTTTCGTTACTGTGTCAGGATCAGAAATAATGAAACCTGTTGAATCGACTCCTTTGTTTATAATGTCAAGCGCTTTGCTGTTCGATTCCTGATAGTCATTAACCTCTATATCCTGCCTGATCAGCCACCGGCCGTTTTTCTTTACTACTCCCTTGTACCGAAGACTACTCAAATCCTTCTGCATATAAAAGGGCATTACATCGAGACCCTCCTCCGTCTTCCAGACAAGCCTGCTGTAAAAGTCTTCACCCTTAAGGTCAGCATTGATCCTGGCTAACCAGTCTTCAGCAGTTACCGGGGGGAATTCCTCAAACAGCGTTTCTTTATGTTTCATTATATTCTCCTTCGTAAGGTCTTTCAAATATATATCTTAAATATTTCCTGTAAGCGTTTGGTGTTTGGCGTTCCGTGTTCTGCCTTCAGTTTTGCCAACTGCCTACTGCCAACTGCCAACTGGTTGTGTTTTCTTATTTCCCTGCAAATTCCATCAGATACGATTTAATAAACTGGTTAAGGTCCCCGTCAAGTACTGCCTGAACATTTCCTGTCTCATAGCTGGTTCTCAGATCTTTAACCATCTTGTACGGGTGAATGACATAAGAGCGTATTTGTGATCCCCATTCAATTTTTTTCTTCTGTCCCTCCAGTTTTGCCTGTTCTTCCATTCTCTTTCTGAGCTCGAGCTCATAAAGATGGGATTTAAGGATCCTCATTGCATTCTCCTTGTTGTTCATCTGGGAACGGGTCTCCTGGTTCTCAATCACAATACCAGTGGGGTGGTGCCTGAGTCTGACAGCCGTTTCGACCTTGTTCACATTTTGTCCGCCTGCTCCGCTTGAGCGGTATGTTTCCCATGATATATCTCCGGGATTTATCTCAATCTCAATTTCATCATCTACAAGGGGGGAAACGAAAACTGAAGCAAAAGTGGTCTGACGCTTGCCAAGGGCATTGAAAGGAGATATTCTCACCAGTCTGTGTACTCCGTTTTCACTCTTAAGGTAGCCATAAGCCTTTTCACCCTCTATCTCAAGAGTAACGGATTTAATGCCGACCTCATCGCCTGGCTGGTAATCCAGCTCTTTAACCTTATATCCGTTCCTCTCAGCCCACCTGAGGTACATTCTCATCAGCATTTCGGCCCAGTCGTTACTCTCCGTCCCTCCGGCGCCCGAGTTTATTTTAAGAATGGCCCCGAGCTGATCTTCATCATTCTGCAGCATGGTTTTCAGTTCCAGGTCCTCGATCTGCTCCAGAGCAGCCTCATAATGTCTGTTAAGGTCCTCCTCAATGGCTTCTCCGTCTCTGAAGAACTCGTTAATAACCACAAGGTCTTCAACAGAAGTGTCACACTTCATGAATTCTGTTGTCCAGCTTTTTAACTGTGATATGTTTCTGAGCAGTTCTTCTGCATTTTTCGGATCGTTCCAAAAATCCGGTTCTCTTGAAAAAGCTTCCTTCTCCGAGATTAGTTCAAGCTTGCCGTCGATGTCAAAGATACCTCCTTAACGCATCACGGCGTCTGACTAATTCCTTTACTTGCTCGCTGGTTATCATGATTCATTAAATTTCCGGTAAATTTAAGATTTTATCCTGTGATAACATACCGGACAATAAAAATAGGTCAGCAACGTGGCTTTATCCCCATGTTTAATGATATTATTATCTGTATCCCTTTCTTGTTCGGGAGCCGGGGCAAACCTTGTCAGTACACCCTGAATCCCGAGAATGATCCGATACCTGATTCCGTAGACATTCCGGTGTTGAATTTCACCTTCACCTTATTGCCTGTCTCAAGTTTCATCGTCACCGAATGGGTGATTGAAAGTCCCGAGGAGATGGCTGTTCTCAGAACTTCATATGGAAGGTCGTCAAGATATATGATCAGCTCCCGTGAATCGCCCGCTCCTGTTGCCGAGTATCCAAAATTGAAATTATATATTCCGTTTGATGGTGCGGTGAAGATTCCAGTTAAAGGGTTGTAGGCTGAACTGTTATTATATATCACCTCATCAGCCACAAAATCATAATCAGTTGCCTTCATCAGGTTTGTCTGGGAAGCGACCTTTTTTGCCCTGAAAGCAACCAGAGAACCGAGTGTTACAGAATTCCTGCTTGAAATGGAGAGGGTATATGTAGAGGCATTATATGAGAGGGACTGGAGTTCATTGGTCGGGTCCCCGTCTTTTTCTATATTTGAGATCTTCACCTGGTTACCTCCGGAGATAGCAAGATAATCCGATCCGTCGATGTTAACAACGGAAAGATTCTGGTTATCCGTATTAGATGCCGGATCGCCCGGTTCGCCCTTGGGCCCCTGATCACCTTTGGGTCCCGCGGGGCCGGGCTCAAGTGACCTGAGTGCGTAAAGAGCATAAGGTACTGCCAGAAACTGCATGGTCCCCATATCAAGATAATCGTTGCCGAACTTCACCTCCACCTTAATATAGTGATAGGCTTCCCCCCAGTTGATCTGGGAGAGCTCCCCGTACACAGCACCTCCGGTAATGGGAATGCCCCGTCCGATCACCAGCGAGAACACCCCGTATTTTGATGTCATCACATCCTGATGAAGCTCCTGATAAACAACGGTTCCTAGAGGATTGCCGATGATTACAGAAAACCTCACATCGATTTTGGTGTTGGCAAGTTCAGCTCCTGAGCTGTTGCGTGCCACAGCCTGGTAGTGAATTCCAAGCGGTACATTTCCCTGTCCAAAGCTGCAGATGCAGATTGCCCCAAACAGCAGCATAAGGATGTGCCTCTTTTGAATTTTAGGATCCATATCAGAAAAGTGTTTTACAGTTTTTCAATCTTGAATGACCTGTTTATTACTGCATCATCGCTAACAATCCTCACAAAATAGAGTCCTGTCCCCAGCCGGCTCATATCCAGTTGCTCAATATGCCAGTATTCGGAACTGAACTGAACCCTACGGGTAAATGCCACCGTTCCGGTAATGTTTATCACATAAATCATAAACGATCTGGCATTATCGCCGTATAACTCAACCTTTACATATTCCACTGCAGGGTTTGGATAGACCTCAACCCCCGTTCCTCCAGGAGGGCTTTGCGGAAAAAACCTTATTAGAGGTTGCTGAAATCCCTGTGTCAGCTCGAAGTTACCCGTTCCTGTAAGCTCAACAGCAGTCTCACCTATAGTCTGGGAATAAAAAACCTGTCCGGCAGCAACCACTCCTGCTGCAGGCACAAGCACCTGGTGGGATAAATGTTGCCCGGTAACATTTGTCCATGAAATAATCAACAGCAGGGCTATGATTTTAATCCCTTTTAACATGGTTATCACAGAATCAGGGACATCAAAAATAAAAAATTTTTGACAAAACAATACATTTTTTTGACGAATATGCATATTTTTTACACGAACGTCATTTTTTATGATTTTTTGTCTGTTGTTAATAACTCCAAAAAAATGGATGGTTTTAATTTATTTAATTTACCCGGTGAACTTTTCTTCAACAACCGGGGATGCTGAAACCATACCTATATTATAACCTTACCGAAGCAGGGTGCGACGAAGCCGGCAGAGGCTGCCTTGCAGGGCCGGTTGTTGCGGCGGCAGTTATTCTTCCTAAAAATTTCAGACATCCTGTCCTTAACGATTCAAAGAAGCTTACTCCCCGTCAGCGCCTTGCCATCAGGGATGAAATAATTAAATCGGCTGCTGCATGGGAAGTGGCGTTCATAAGCAACACCGAAATAGATGAAATAAATATACTGAGGGCTTCCGTAAGGGCAATGCACAGGGCTATCGACGGATTGAAGAAGAGGCCGGAGTTTCTTCTTATCGACGGCAATTGCTTCTTCCCGTACAAAGGCATCAATCATCAGACCATAATAAGGGGCGACGGCCTCTATATGTCGATTGCCGCCGCCTCCGTACTGGCAAAAACCTTCCGCGACGAATATATGCAGAAGATCCACCGGGAATATCCCGATTATGGCTGGAACAGGAACATGGGTTACCCCACTCCTCTGCACAAAGCAACGATATTGAAGTATGGTATCACCCCATACCACAGGAAATCCTTTGCTCTTTTCAACACCCAGCTTGAGCTGACTTTCTGACTTCTCTCTTTTGTATTAAAAAACTATCTTTGCCGCAGAAATAATAAATCAATCCCAAAAAAAAAATATTCGTTATGAAGAAGCTTTTTTCTCTTCTGTTAATAATAGCTCTTGGTTCCGGCATTAAGACCGGTGCTGATGAGGGAATGTGGCTGTTGCCACTGATCGGGAAGCTCAATATGGGCGAAATGACCGAACTCGGCCTTAAATTGTCAGCTGAGGATATCTACAGTCTGAACAAAGCCTCCCTGAAAGATGCAATTGTCATTTTCGGTGGTGGCTGTACAGGTGAAATAGTATCATCCCAGGGACTCCTTCTGACAAACCATCATTGCGGGTACGGGCAGATACAGTCACACAGCACCGTTGAGCATGACTACCTTAAAGATGGTTACTGGGCAATGTCGAAAGACCAGGAACTGCCTAATCCGAATCTCTCGGTTACCTTTCTTATCAGTATTGAGGATGTTACCGGCCAGATCCTTTCTGCGGTAAAACCCGGAATGTCGGAACAGGAAAGGAACTCTGCCATTAACGATGCCCGTTCAGCCATCGAAAAAAAGGCAGTCAACGGAACTCATTACAGGGCAACGGTATCATCATTCTACGGAGGCAATAACTTCTATCTCCTGATTTATGAAAGGTACCTCGATGTAAGACTTGTCGGAGCTCCTCCTTCATCAATCGGGAAATTCGGATTTGACACCGACAACTGGGAGTGGCCAAGGCATACCGGCGACTTCAGCGTATTCCGGGTTTACACTGCGCCCGACGGCCGGCCGGCCCCCTACTCAGAGGAGAACATCCCTCTGAAACCGAAATACTGGCTGCCTGTTTCAATAAAAGACCTTAACGAAGGAGATTTTGCCATGATACTCGGATACCCCGGCAGAACACAAAGGTATGCCACTTCGTGGGAGGTTGACGAACTGCTGGAGATCACCCACCCTAACCGTATTAAGATCCGCGGCATCAGGCAGGAGATACTTATGGCTGATATGCAGGCTGACGCGAAGGTGAATATTCAGTATGCCTCAAAATATTCAGGATCTTCAAATTACTGGAAATATTCCATAGGTCAGAAGGGAGGACTTGAGCGTCTGAATGTAAAAGCAAAGAAACAGGAGATAGAAAAACAGTTTAATACATGGATAAGTGCCAATTCTGAAAGGAGAGCCGACTATGGCGATGCCCTCAACCTTATACAAAGGTCCGTTGAGGGAAGGGCCGAATACGCAAATGCCCAGCAGTATATATCGGAATGCTTCCTGCAGGGATGCGAGATATTTAGCCTGAACCAGGTGGCATCCTCACTTATAAGTGTCATGAAATCGGACGACACCAAAAGAACAGCCGACCTGATTTCAACCCTGAGAGAGAGGGCCGGATCATTCTATAAAGATTATAATCCTCCGACCGATCAGAAGGCAATGAAAGCGATGATAAAACTTTACCGGGATGACGTACCTGCAAGGTTCCATCCCGATTTCTATGTAAATGTGGTCGATAAGAGATTCAGGGGCGATATTGACAGGTTTGTTGATGACATATTCGCCAGGTCGGTATTTGCCAGTGAGGAAAAGCTGATGGCATTCCTCGACAAGCCCGTACTGAAAATTCTCGAAAATGATCCTGTTTACCTTACAGTCAGTTCCATCAGTAAGGTATCATCGGAGGTATCAAAAGGACTTAGTCAGTACGATTCTGACCTTACAAAGGGCAGAAGGATCTGGATAGCCGCCCTTAAGGAAATGTCTCCTGACAGAACACTTTATCCCGATGCCAATTCGACAATGCGCCTTAGCTATGGATCGATACTGGATTACGATCCGAGAGATGCTGTTACATACAAATACTACACAACACTCGATGGAGTCCTCGAAAAGTATATCCCGGGAGATTATGAGTTTGATCTGCCGCAGCGACTAATTGACCTGAGCAACCGGAAAGAGTTTGGCAGATATGCTTCACCAAAAGGGCACATGCCTGTTAACTTCCTTACCAACAACGATATCACCGGAGGCAACTCGGGCAGTCCCGTGCTTAACGCAAATGGTGAACTGATAGGTCTTGCATTCGACGGAAACTGGGAGGCAATGAGTGGTGATGTGGCCTTTGAACCTGAGCTCCAGAGGACAATAGCTGTAGATATCAGATATGTACTCTGGGTGATGGATGTCTATTCCGGGGCCAGGCACCTCGTTGATGAGATGACTGTGGTTCAGTAAACAGAGATAACTGAGGTGAAATGCAGTTTGATATTCTTGAGATCATCGCAGCATTTATGGTGCTTTTCGCCATAATTGACATTCCCGGTTCCATCCCGGTAATACTCGATATCAAATCAAAGGCAGGCCAGGTTGAACCAGCAAAGGTCACCATTGCAGCATTAGTTATCTTCCTTGCTTTCCTTTTCATAGGAACCCCCCTGCTTGGCATCTTTGGTGTGGATGTTTCATCATTTGCGATAGCCGGCTCTTTTATTATCTTCCTTATCGGTATGGAAATGGTTCTCGGAATAGAACTGTTCAAACATGATTCAAAAAGCAGCGGATCGATAATCCCGATAGCTTTTCCCCTTATTGCGGGGGCCGGATCGATAACAACCATTCTTTCACTGAGGGCGGAATACCATACGGTTAATATCCTGATAGCTCTTTTACTGAACATGATAATTGTCTATTTTGTGCTTCGCCTTACTGCATTTTTTGAAAGAATACTAGGTCCTTCAGGTCTGCATATACTGAAAAAAATGTTCGGTATTATCCTGCTTTCGATTGCCATTAAGCTCTTCCTTACAAATACAGGCATAGTATTACCCCATGGCAGGTGAAATCATCATTTATACAGACGGGGCATCAGCCGGCAACCCGGGTCCCGGTGGTTACGGTGTAGTACTCAAATCGGGGAAACACCGGCTTGAAAAATCAGAGGGATTCAGGCTGACCACCAACAACCGGATGGAGCTGATGGCTGTCATTGCCGGCCTTGAGGCACTGAAAATCCCGGGCAGCAAAGTTACCGTATACACCGATTCAAAATATGTGGCCGATTCAGTTGAAAAAGGTTGGGTTTTTCAGTGGGAATCGAAGGCTTTCAGGAAAAAGAAGAATAGCGATCTCTGGATCAGGTTCCTGAAGATATATCGTAATCATAATGTAAGATTCGTATGGATTAAAGGGCATAATAATGACCCGGAAAATGAACTGTGCGACCGGATGGCCGTTGAAGCATACAGGAAAAAGGACCTTAAGGAAGATACAGGATATCAACCGGAAGAAAACGATCCTCTGTTCAATAATATGTGATTTAAAACCAGCTATTTAATGAGGGGACAAAAAGAGCTGTACGAGCTGTTTGATGAACTGAAAATCAGGTTTGAGTATCACGAGCACCCTCCCATAGCCACAATAGAAGATGCAAAAACCCATTGGAAAGATTATAACTCGGGCAGGTGTAAAAATATCTTCTTCCGCAATCACAAAGGCAACAGGCACTATCTTGTCATTCTCGAACATCTTGCCATGCTTGATATCCATGACCTGGAAAAAAGGTTGAAACAGGGTAAACTGACCTTCGCTTCCGACAGGCGCCTTAAAAAGTATCTTGGAGTTGAACCAGGGTCCGTATCACCTTTCGGTCTTATAAACGACAGGGAAAATCACGTGCACCTTTTCATTGATAATAAACTGGCCGGATTCGACCGGCTCGCCTTCCATCCCAATGTCAATACGGCATCACTTGTTATAACAATATCTGATTTTATAAGATTCCTCGAATACACAGGGAACACATACGAGTTAATCAGACTTTATGACTGATTTGCACGGCTCCGTTCTGTAGTATTACCCTTTTCTGCCGGACAGATCTTTTGTTAATAAACATTAACAGAGAACCACATGCTATTTATTGCCTTGATTTACTGTTGTTTGTAAAATATATTTTAAGGTTCTGTATTTTTTTTGCAGCATTCTTAAGAGGTGTTCGTCATTAAAGAGGAAATAAATACCAGCTATGAAAACGATTGCCTCAATCTTCATTTTAACAATTTTGTTCTCCTCACATGCTTCCGGACAGGGAAGTGAGAAGAGGAGTTACAAAGCCGTCAGGACCGAACAGATACCCAAAATTGACGGAATATTGGACGATCAATCCTGGGATGCCGGGGCATGGGAAGGGGCCTTTACTCAGTTCCAGCCCTCTGAAGGCAAAGCTCCGGGACAGCCTACCGAATTCAAGATCCTTTACGACGACAGTTACATTTATGTGGCATTCAAAGCTTTTGACTCTGCCCCCGACAGTATTGTGGACAGGATGACCCGTCGCGATAATCTCGACGGCGATAATGTCGGGGTCATTTTCGACAGCTACTATGACCTGCGTACGGGTTTTGCATTCTTTGTATCTTCTGCCGGAGTGAAGTCAGACTTTATTTTTGCCAACGACGGGCAGAGCCAGGATCCGACATGGGATCCCGTTTGGTATGCCGCAACGGCCCGATTTAGCGAAGGCTGGTCAGCCGAGATGCGGATACCTCTTAACCAGCTGAGATTCAAGTCAAATTCCGGGGATCTATGGGGACTCGAGGTAGCCAGGGTTATACACAGATACAATGAGTTAAGCTTCTGGCAGGCAATTCCGAGAAACGCTCCGGGCATGGTGCACATGTTCGGAACCCTGGAGGGACTTGAAAACGTTAAAACCAGGAAACAGATTGATCTGACACCTTACACTGTGGGCAGCTATGAAAATTATGGAAAAGAAGAGGGTAATCCTTTCAGGACAGGAAGCGATTTCAGGGGAAGATTCGGGCTTGACGGAAAGATAGGAGTAACAAGCAATCTGACGCTTGATTTTACAGTGCTTCCCGATTTCGGGCAGGTTGAAGCAGATCCGTCAGAAGTAAACCTTACAGCTTACGAAACATTCTTTCAGGAGAAGAGGCCTTTCTTCATTGAAGGCAGGAATATCACCAGCTTCAGGGTTGGGATAGGCGATGGTGATCTGGGCAATGATAACCTGTTTTACTCCAGGAGGATAGGACGTATGCCTCAGCTCTATCCTACAACCGGCGCAGGAGAATACTCATATATCCCGCGAACAACAAGGATACTTGGAGCTGCCAAGATCACCGGCAAAACCCAGAACGGGCTCTCAATAGGTGTTCTGAACGCTGTAACGGCAGATGAGAGGGCCGAGATCGACCTGGAAGGAGAAAGAAGGTTTGAGACCGTGGAACCTTTGACAAATTATTTTGTTTCCAGGGTTCAGAAAGATATTAATAAGGGAAACACCATTGTGGGTGCCGTGTTTACCAATGTCCTCCGCGATTTCGATGAATCGGAGATTACTTCGCTTCACAAAACGGCCTCCTCGGCCGGCGTCGATTTCACCCGGTATTTCGCAAAGAAAAACTGGATGCTGACAGCCACCGCTGCGGTCAGTAATGTGCAGGGACCTGCGGAAGCAATAGCGGCAACACAACGTTCTTCAGTACACTTCTATCAGCGTCCAGACGCAGGGTATGTAAATTACGATCCCGGGCGTACAAGTCTTACGGGCCATGCAGGTAACGTGCAGTTCGGAAAGGTCGGCGGAAACTGGAATATAGTGTACTTCACCATCTGGAAATCGCCTGGATTTGAGACAAACGACATGGGCTACACCCGCAAGGCTGATGAATTCGGACAGCTTATCTGGTCGGCCTATTCGATAAATGAACCCTTCAGCATCTTCAACAGGGTAAGGTTCAACTTTAACCAGTATAATTTCTGGGATTTCGGAGGTAATTTTCTGAGCGCCGGAGGTAATTTCAGCATCTACTCACAGTTTAAAAACATGTGGAGCTTCCAGATAGGGTATAACGGCAGCGGACCCGCAACAAGCAATACCCTTCTGAGAGGAGGACCTGCAATGAAGGTACCGGCAATAAACGGGATGTTCGTTTATCTCTCATCAGACAGTCGTAAAAAGCTTACCTTCTACACAAACGGAGGATACAGGAAGGGCAACCGGGGCTATTCTGAGAATATGTATGTTAACACGGGTGTTACCTGGCGACCTCTTAACACGCTCTCTGTAAGCGCCAGCCCTAATTATTCAGTCAGCAGAAGTCAGCTTCAGTATGTGTCATTACGAAAATTCGGAGAAGAGGACAGATATCTTTTCGGAAGCCTGAGTCAGAGTGTGCTGAGTTTGTCACTCAGAATAAACTATAATATTACGCCCGACCTGTCTCTCCAGTACTGGGGGCAACCGTTCCTCGCAGCAATTGACTTCAGCGAGTACAAGATGATTACCAGTCCGCAAGACAAGGAGTATTCTAACCGGTTCCATGTTTTTGACGATGGACAGATAATTTATAACGGGGAACAGAACAGGTACTATGTTGACGAGAACAGAGATGGATCGCATGATTATTCCTTTTCGAATCCCGACAGGAACAGCGATGTATTTCTTTCAAACCTGGTTGCCAGATGGGAGTTCAGACCAGGGTCCGTTATCTACCTTGTCTGGTCGCAGAACCGGAACTACTATGAGCCGGTGGGAGCTTTCGCGGTATGGAACAACATTACCAACCTCTTCACTGCCGAAAAGCCCTATAATGTATTTCTTGTTAAGTTCTCTTACAGGTTTGGCCTGAGATAGACATGGCATCCTGCCTGTCCCTGCTACCTCATGTATACAGGTTGTTTCCAGGCTTCCATGGGCTCATACTTGCTCATGGAAGCCCACCTTATTCCTCTTTTCTGGATTTCCAGAGCCTCGGGTACCTTATAATCATCAGCCACGTGTCCGAGTGATGAATAAAATACCCTACCCTTGCCGTACACTTTCTTCCACACAACCGGCATTACATTACCTCCTATCCAGTCAGCATGTTCATCGGTGAAGGTTGTAGTGGCCAATACTTTTACGTTGGGATCAACATGCATAAAGTATTGCTCGGAATGCATGTTGAAATCTGAAAGACCTTTTGTTACCGGATCTTCTTTATCGGTAATGTTTACCCTGTAATCAATTACACCTCCGGGGTGCGCTACCCACTGGCCTCCAACCATAAACTGATATTCGGTGTTGTTCCTGAAGGAGTCCCCCAGTCCTCCATGCCATCCCGCTATCCCTGTACCGCCCTTGACTGCGGCCAGCAGGGCTCTCGCCTGTTTCGTGTTAATCTCACCCATTGTCCAGGTCTGTACAATCAGATCAACTTCTTTCTGCAGATCTGTAGTAAGATAAGCATCAAGGGTATCTGAAACGGTAACCTCGGCGCCCTCCGAGCGCATCCATGGAACAAATATATCGCGGCACTTGTCGGGCTCATGACCCATCCATCCACCCCAGACAAACAGTACCTTTTTCCCTTTAAGAGAAGATCCGGGAAGATCCTGAATACCATTGCTTAAAACCTCAGGTGCAATAACGGCAGCAGCAGCCGCAACAGCACCTTTTGTCAAAAAAGATCTACGTGTTATCATAATCCTGTTAATTTGTACCAAGATAAGGATTTTTTCAATTGTTACACCCTGTTGATTAACAGGCGGAATTGGAGGTAAAATATAAAGAATCTGTCTAAATAAGCATCCCACCTGCAACATATCAGCATTTCAGACGTCTTTATTCAGATACATAATAAACATGTTAACATGACCAGGTTCCTTTTATTGATGGCTCTGCTCATTATTGTCCCGGCATCAGCCACCGCACAAAACAACGCAAAGAAGAGATACAAAGCAACAAAGATTACAAATGCACCCTCCATAAACGGCCTGCTTGATGACGAAGCATGGCATGAAGGAACATGGGCTGACGATTTTGTGCAGTTCGAGCCTTATAACGGCAGGGAGCCATCCCAGAGGACTTCTTTCATGATTCTCTTTGATGAAGATAACCTATATGTAGCCATAAAGGCCTACGACACAAGTCCCGACTCTATTGTCAACAGGCTGACGCGCCGCGATATGCCTGACGGCGACCTCGTTGGGGTTATCTTCGACAGCTTCTATGACCTGCGCACCGGATTCCTGTTCGGAGTCAGCTCATCGGGTGTCAAATATGATCAGATGTTCCTCAACGACGGCCAGAATGAGGATTCGTCGTGGGATCCGAACTGGTGGGTAAAAACTTCAATTGATGAAGAAGGATGGGTGGCGGAGATGAAAATACCCTTCAGCCAGCTGCGATTTGAAAAGAATTCAGGCAATGTATGGGGTCTCGAGGTGGCCAGAGTCTTATATCGCAATAATGAAACGATCTTCTGGCAGCATATCCCGAAAGATTCTCCGGGAATAGTGCATTGTTTCGGGGAGCTTGAAGGGCTGGAGCAGATAAAGCCACGCAAGATATTTGATGTAACACCCTATGCCGTCGCGCAGGCTGAAACATTCAAGGCGGTGCCTGAGAACCCCTTTCTGGCTTCGGGAAAGTTGAGTAGAATTAACGGAGGCATCGACGCCAAGATAGGCGTTACCAACAACATGACCATGGACCTGACAATTAATCCCGACTTCGGGCAGGTCGAAGCAGATCCCTCTGTTGTAAACCTGAGTGCCTATGAAACATTCTTCAGTGAAAAAAGGCCCTTCTTCATTGAAGGAAAAAACATCACCAATTTTAACCTTGGAGTGGGGGATGGCGATGTAGGTAATGATAACTTATTCTATTCCAGGAGAATAGGAAGGCGGCCCCAGGGATATCCTTCACTTGCAGAGGGCGCTTATGCAGATATTCCTACTGCCACCACAATTCTGGGGGCCGCAAAACTCACCGGGAAAACTCAGAACGGCCTCTCCCTTGGATTTATCGAGGCCGTAACGGCAGAGATGAAGGCTGAGGTAGACACCGAAGGAGAAAGAAGCTTCCAGACCGTTGAACCGCTTACCAACTACTTTATCGGAAGGGTCCAGAAAGATTATAATGAGGGAAAAACAATCTTAGGAGGAATTTTCACAGGCACCAACAGAGACCTCGACGATAACCTTGGCAAATTCCTGCACCGGTCGGCATATACCGGTGGAGTTGATTTCACCCAGTACCTTAAGGAAAAGAGCTGGATGGTCAGCCTCAGCAGTGCAATAAGTCATGTAGCCGGCACAAAGGAAGCACTTGAAAACACCCAGCGGTCATCAGCAAGGTATTATCAACGGCCCGATAACGATTATGTGACATTCGATCCGAACCGTACTTCGCTTACAGGATCGGCAGGAAGATTGCAGGTAATGAAACTCAACGGGCATGTCAATATTATGGGTGTGGTTACATGGAAAACACCCGGATTTGAGACAAATGATCTTGGATATATCCGCGAAGCTGACCAGATACTGTCAGTAATGTGGGTAGGCTACAACCAGTGGGAGCCTAAATGGATCTACAGAAGATACAATGTCAGCATGGATGTCTATTCCGTCTGGAATTTCGGCGGAGATTTCGTAACACAGGGGTTTGAATACAACGGATCGATAACACTCAAGAATTTCTGGAATGTATGGGGAGGAGGGAACATAAGCGGAGCGGCACTCTCAACAGGCATGCTACGTGGCGGCCCAATGATGAAGGTCCCGGGTAACAATAACATGCGTATCGGATTTTCAACCGACAACCGAAAGAAACTCGGATTCCAGTTCAACACAAACACCAGTACAGGATTCCAGGATTATTCCTCAAGCTTCAATACGGGCGTCTCAATATCCTACAAACCCACAAACTACCTCTCGGTGGCATTTAACCCGGGATACAGCAAATCATTCAGCGAAATGCAGTATGTTACCAGGCTGAATGTAAACGATGCCGACAAATACATTTTTGCGAGTATCGACAGGAAAACGATCAATACCTCATTCAGGATAAGCCTGAATCTGAGCCCCGATCTGACACTGCAGTATTGGGGACAGCCCTTTGTGGCTTCAGGTAAATACTACGACTACAAGTATATTACCGATCCGATGGCAGACAGATACCGCGACCGTTTCCATGTTTATACATCTTCGCAGATTACCGATGAAGGCGATCATTATACCATCGATGAGAATACCGATGGAACTACTGATTACGACTTTGGAAAGAGAGATTTCAATGTCCAGGAGTTTCTTTCCAATCTCGTCGTCAGATGGGAATACTCACCCGGATCGTCTGTTTATCTTGTCTGGAGCCAGACACGAAGCGGCTTCAACAACACAGGCAATATGAGATATTTTGATGATATTGGCGACCTGTTCGATCCTTCGGAAAACAAACCGCACAATATCTTCCTTATAAAATTCAGCTACCGTTTCGGGTTAAAATAGACCGAATATCTTATTTTGGCTTAGAGGGGTTTTAAAAGTGACATTATCTTTGCTTTCTTTGTAATATTACTTAAAACCTCAAACCTACATCATGAAAAGCCTTCTATGCTCACTGTTAATAATTACATCCATTACTCTGGCGGCTCAGCAAAAACCTGCTTACACCATTTTCACCGGTGAAGGTAAAAAATCAGGTTACCGTAACATGGTTAAAGAGGCTGTCAAAGCTGATGTTGTTTTCTTCGGTGAGCTTCATGATAATCCCATAGCCCACTGGCTGGAACTTGAGCTTACAAAGGATCTGTTTGCGGCAAAGGGCAGGGAGCTGATTGTTGCCGCCGAGATGTTTGAAACTGACAATCAGTTGCTTATTGACGAGTATTTCAGCGGACTGATACGGGAATCATCGTTCGAGAGCGAGGCAAGGCTCTGGAACAACTACAAGACTGATTATAAGCCTCTGCTTAACTTTGCCCTGGAAAATGGTCTTGTTTTCGTAGCATCCAATATACCGCGAAGGTATGCTTCGATGGTGGCTTCCGGAGGTTTTGAGGCACTGGAAGGCCTCTCTCCTGAAGCACTTGAATTTGTTGCTCCCCTGCCTGTTGAGTATGATCCCGAACTGCCCTGCTACAAGGATATGCTCACAATGGGACCTGCCATAGGAGGTCCGATGGCTAAGAACATCAATGAAAACCTTCCTAAAGCGCAGGCCATCAAAGATGCTACCATGGCCCATTCAATAGTAAAATACTATCAGCCATCCGGCTCGATTATACACTATAACGGGAGCTACCACTCCGACAGGTATATGGGTATTATCTGGTATCTCAACAGGTACAGGCCGGGACTTAAGCTCTCAACCATCGCCACAGTTCTTCAGGACGATGTAAGCCGGATGAATGAAGAACACATGGGAAAAGCCGATTTTGTGATTGTTGTCCCCTCATCGATGACAAGAACCTATTAAGTTGATGTCACGATGCTTTTGTAACGCCTATACCCGGCCTGCCGGGAAGGGTTACCCTGCCATCTGTGATCTTTAATCCGTCGAAAGGATCATTGTTGATAAGAAGGTTACCGTCGAGGTCGCACCAGTCAGCCAGTGGAGAAAGATGAGCGGCCGCCGTAACTGCACAGGAGGTCTCCGTCATGCAACCTATCATCACTTTCAGCCCTAATGCCCGGGCAACATGTATCATCTTCAGGGCAGTGCTCATGCCGCCGCACTTCATTAGCTTTATATTTATGCCGGAATAGGTCTCTCTGTTTTCTATTATGTCGCTGATATTCTGTATTGCCTCATCTCCAATTATGGGTATCGGGCTTCTTTTTGTGAGCCAGGCCAGGTCTTCCCGCTGCTCTCCCGGGAGCGGCTGTTCCAGGAAGATCACACCCTGCCCGGCCAGCCATTCAGCCATCTCAAGAGCATGATCCCTGTCTTTCCAGCCCTGGTTAACATCTACACAGAGGGGCTTTTCAGTCACTGAACGGATCACCTCTATCATCTCCCGGTCATTATCTCTTCCCAGCTTTACCTTCAGTATCCGGTAAGGAGCAGCCTCATCAACCTTCTGCCTTACAACCCCGGGTGTGTCCAGGCCTATGGTAAAGCTGGTCATGGGTGTCTTCTCCGGATTGAGTCCAAAAATTCTGTAACATGGCTCTCCGGTGAGTTTGCCTGTCAGGTCGTGCAGGGCAATGTCAACCGAGGCTTTGGCGGCATAATTGCCCGGCATTACGGAATCAATATACGAGACAATGTCTTCCGTCAGAAAAGGATCAGGAAATCTGCTTAAATCGACTTCAGAGAGGAAGCTGGCAACTGTTTCATGGCTTTCACCCAGGTATGGAGGCATCGAAGCCTCTCCATACCCCGTGACCCCGTCATACTCAATCTCGGTCAGCATGACAGGCGTTGTGGTCCTGGAACTGGTAGCCAGTGTAAATGCATGTTTAAGCTGGAGTGTATAAGGGGTGAACCTCAGGGTTAGTTTGACGTTTGAGCTCTTACGCATCGTCTCCGTCCCGGGGTTACAGGAGACTAATGCACCACCTGTAAGTGCGCCACCAGCAAGCAGACCGCTTAATCTGATAAATTCCCGTTTGTTCATAGTCAATTGTTTATATACCAGTTATGCCTTGATATCAGTTGAATACCTTCTCCGGGCACCGCCCCTGAAATTCTTCTTACCCCGAGAAATGAATCCCTGCGTCCCCTGCTGAAATTGTCCCGGGCAGAATCGAGCGAATTTATCTTCACCATCCCGGCAGCATGAATAAACTCTGTATCGCCGATATACATGCCTACATGTGTCGGCCGTGGAACCCCATCCCTCAATGAACCGAAGAAAAGCAGATCGCCCGTTTGGAGCGAGTCGGGATATGCACCGGTGGCAATCTTCAATCCGTGCCTGAACTGAAGGGAGGCATCCCGGGCGAGAATCACTCCATTGAGGTAATAGAGAGTCTTCACAAATCCGCTGCAATCGAATCCCTTCACTGAAGTACCTCCCCACAGGTAGGGAATGCCGGTAAATGATAGTGATAAAGATTCCAGATCGCCCGGCAACGACCCCGGCTGATCAAATAGTTCACTTAAAGGAATTGCATCATTTCTATTAATGAAACCTTTCCGCCCGTCAGGTAAAAGAACCTCTGTCATGGTAACTTTAACTCCGGTTGTTTCAAGTAACGAACCGGCAACAATGTCGGATACAATCATTCTCTTTGACTGGTCAGCGTAAATATCTCCTGTCTTTTTCATGTAAACCACCCTTTCGGATCCCTTCCAACGCCCGGCCTCTTCCTCATCCAAAAAGCTTAAAGCTTCAGCATCAACCCAGCCGAGGTAGTGGTCGGGGGTCTGCACCAGATACCAGTTTCCCTGCACCTTCAGTATCTTAACCGGTGTGCCCATTACAGCCTGCGATACCATCTCCGCTGAATGGCCAGGGTCTGATCTCATGTTGCAGACACTTACATTTACCAGGCCCCATGGCTTTTTCACAGTCAAAAAGTCGGGTAAAACAAGAAGGCTGTCAGCAAACCGTATCCTCTTCCCAGACAAAAAGGCAACTATCTCATCCTTAGCAACCTGACTGTCTGTCTCACCTTTAAGTACATATTCTCTCCCCTTTTGATAAAACCTTACATCACATATTCCCTCCCTATTGTCAGGCACAAAATATAATGATATTGAATCGAGTTCCCCGGCATAGGGATATTTTACTGTGCGGTCGCAATGAGTATGTACCAGCGTAATCAGAATGCCGCAGGCAATCATTGCAAACCAGGTCTTTAGTCTCTTCATTTTCCGTATTCGATTTTCATTTGATAATCCCACTTGTCAAAATAGAGGTTCCCTCCTCTCCATTCCACTTCACCTCTCTGGAAATCGTAAGGTTCGCTTCTCATAAACTTCTTTTCGGGGCATAGTGCTCCCGATATGCCGTCGTTGACAATAAGCCTCCATGAATCGATACCAGTGATATAGAATTCCCTCGTTTTCCTGTCATCTGAATACTGAAGCCCGTATGAGATGTCGAGCGGTACCCATCCTGTGCCCTCAAACCAGATTTCGCACCAGTCGTGAAGGTTTCGGAATCCGGGAGGCACCTTCCAGCCGCTCTGCCATTTCACGGGTATTCCCTTATACCTGAGCATCGACATCAGAAGAAGTGTCTGCATACCACAATCTCCCCTTCTGTTATTAATAACATACCCGGGGATATCAGGAATAATTGAGTACTCGAGAGCGCCGGCCCAGGGTATATTGTCACTGAACCAGTGATACATCTTCCTGACAATTTCAAGAGGAGACTCCTCTGATCCTGCTATTGAATCAGCAAGTTTTCTGACATTATCAGTGAAGCGTATCTGTGGAGGCTCTTCTGATGTAAATTTCCTGTACAGAGCAGAGCTGCTGTCATAGGGCAGGACTGTAATTCCATCAGGATCAATATATTGCCCCGACGATTCATAGCTGAATCCGGTCTGAAAGACAAGTGGGACGCCCTCTTCCGCTTCTGCTTCCATATATATGGTTCTGTGAACAGTTGTGTCGGGTGAAAGAATATAGTCGGGATGTGATGCTGAAATTAATTCTACCTCTCCTTGTCTGGGATGATCCTCTCTTGGATAAGGCAGCCAGCATCTTACAGTTTCTCCGGCAGGTACAGCATCGGGTTCTATAGTGATAGTATAGGTAATCTTCATTTTTTCAGGCATTACTGGTTCGCTTTTAACCGATGATTCTCTGATAATCGCCTGTGTATGTATTTTTCTTTCCGCCATTTCCGGATCACGGGCCTCAGCAGAATCACGAATGGCCCTATCGTAGTGAAAGTCAAGTATCCGTTTCAGATTGGATGCTGCCCGGTTGAAATACATCTTTTCACCGTTGATGGTACGGCATTCCAGCCAGGTGAGAGATTCCCATTCCGCTTTTTCGATCTCGGAAAAGACCCCCACGCGATCAGCCAATTGTTTCATTGCCAGTTCTTCAGGAATGTTGAAGTCAAGCAATATACGTTGTGCAATCTGATTGAGAGAATCGGCAAGCCTTACTCTATTCTGATCTGTCCTGCAGTAATTTCTAATGGAATCTGCCATTATGCCGGCATTTTTAAAATTCCCCAGGTTGAATTCACTCTCAAGATGTATGAGCAGAATTGTGCAATCGGGAGTGTTTGTACAGCTTATTGATACAGCAAAAATAAGCACCGGGATTGTTCTTTTTAAGAATTTCATGGTCAGGTCTGCTCCCCGTAAAGTTAATAAAGCTGCCGATTTTATAACAAATATAAGCAAAGCGGATTAAAGCAGTAGCGCCAATCGGATAAAATAGAATTGAGGAAATTTAACATTATAAAGTTGTAATAATTCAGCAGTTTGAATATTTTTACCGGTAACTAATTACAATAATATGAAAGATTCCATAGGACAATCCGGCAATGCAGGATCCGGTTCCGGTGGCAGGCGCGATTTCCTGAAAACTGCGACTCTCGGAGCCATTGGTGTTACAGGACTTGGGTTAACCCTCAGCGGTAGCGAGTATTATCAGGCAAAACCGATAGTCCGCACAAGAGCTGAACGGCTTAAAAGCATGGCTTCAAACAGCTATGCCGTAAATCAATTATTCAAACGGAGGGTAGCTGCACAACAAACTGTGAGGCCCGAAACTGCAAATCTCAGGAAGAAATATGGTGAGATCACAATGCTTGATTTCCCTCAGTTCACAAAAGACACTTACCCTGGTGTGCCGGCAATGGACCTCTGGTCATCTCTCTTCGGCGACTTTTCCGATGATTCAATGTACACAAAGGTTGAGAGGAATAACCAGGTGCGTCCGGGAGAGTTTGATCCCTCCACACCATCTTCAAGGCGCTGGCTCGATCAGCTGGTAACAAAAATGGTAGCTGCAGGTGTCACTGCAACTCATATTTCCAACAATGCCCCCAGAAACCTGGCCGATCTGGATGAGGAACTGCGCCGCGAAGGGATCAGGGTCGGAAAAATCTGGCTCGATGCCTCGAAGCAGATCGGCGTAAGATCTATGCGAGTAAACACCGGTGGTCCGCAGATAATACCTGCTTCGGTCATCCAGGGCGGCTATCCCCGTAATGAAGAGATAGTGCCATATTTAAAGAATGCAATTGAATCATTCAGGGAGCTGGCAGAATATGGTGAGAAAACAGGGGTTAAGGTTACAATCGAAAACCACTGGGGACTGGCAGCCCACCCTCAAAACATTATTGTAATCCTGAATGAGGTTGACAGCCCATTCTGTGAGGCTTCACCCGACTTCTGCAACTGGGAGCATGAGTATATGCTCTATCACGGCCTGGAGCTTCTTACACCAAAGGCTACCTCAATGATCCATGCAAAAAGATGGACACGGTTCCCCGATGTTGATATCCCCAGATGCGTCGGGATCCTTAATAAGCTGGGTTATAAGGGCTATATCTCATTCGAGTATGAAGGAGGCGGCGATCCGGTAGAAGGGACCCTGAAGCTGATGAATGATGTTGTTGATGCCCTGGTGTGACAACAGGCAGAAGTTCTCTCATTCAAGAAAATGCTAACCGGTTTTTTCGTGTCGTGAATCAAAGCAAATGGGTTTTGTGCCGTTTAATGTGATGCCATTTTGAACAACGGGAGAAATATATTTGTTTTTCCTTCTGAAGTGTTTTAATTTGCAGGTTTTAAACGTATATCGATTACTTAATCCCTCATAACATGAAAGCGACCGGATGGTTCAGGGAACTGATTATTAAAACAGGTGATGATTGGAAGATAATTTTCATAAGATTGGTAATCGGTTTAATTTTTCTCTCTGAAGGCATTCAGAAGTTTCTTTACATCGAAGCGCTGGGACCAGGTTTTTTCAGGGAGCTGGGTTTCTCAAACCATCTTTTCTGGGCTAATTTCACAGGAGTCTCAGAAATTCTTTTCGGAGCTTTGATCCTGCTGGGATTGCTTACAAGACTCGCTTCAATCCCTCTGCTGATTATACTTGCAACGGCATTTTTCACAACAAAGCTGCCTGTACTGATGACTAAAGGGATCTGGACCTTCTTCCACCAGAACAATGCGGATTTTGCACTTGTCATGCTGCTGATAGTGCTGATTATTTATGGCGGAGGCAAATGGTCGGTGGATTCATATATCTGGGAACGTCCCTCAGTTGGGTTGTAAAGTCGAAGAATCCGCTGGCAATGAAGCTGTAATCATCGGGAAACCAGATATCCGGAAATTTCCTGCAGCCTCTCTGCACGCCACACCCTGCATTTATTACCCGAGGTTACAGATCCCTCAATCACATCATCTTTAACGCGACCAGAATATCTCTGAAATTTGTGAGTAAAGGTAAGAAGGTCACCTCTGAGCCTGCCGTCGGTTATTCTTATTGTTTCAGAGGGTGTTCTGAGGCTTCCGGTAACCATCTGGAACTTCTGGTCCAGTGTCAGCACTCCGTCATCCATGATCCAGGTGCCCCCGACCTTTGCCGGAACAATCCACATAAGTGCGGTGCAATAATGGCCACAGTTCTCATCACCCAAGGCAGTTGAGTCTGCAATCCAATCCCCCATATGAAAAGTGTTTGACACGATCCTTGTCCCGGGTCGGAGCTCCAGAAGCTTTGGCCTCAGTTTGAGATTTATTGAGTTAAGCAGGAACATAGTGATTACAGTGGCTTCTGAAAGGTCGGCTTCAAAAAGGTCGCCCTTAAAAAATTCCACCCTGTCTGATACTCTGCTTTGAACGGCTCGCCTTCGCGATAATTCTACCATATCGGAATTGAATTCAATACCCCTTGCCCTGGCACCCCGCCTTGCCGTTTCTATCACCAGACGTCCGTCACCCGATCCGAGATCTATAACGAAATCCTCCGGAGTGATCACGGCAATGTCAAGCATCTTAATCACATTCACCTGTGGAGTGGGCACCCATATGACATCCTTTCCGTCCTGACCGGACCTTGGCTTGTAATCGTTCCCTGTTTGTGCCTGTTGGACTGATACTTCATTAAAAAAGGAGGTCACAGAGAGCAAGGCCAGGAGATGACCCAATAAACACAAATAGTTCATCCTGTCATTATTTTAACCGAACCTTAAAAATAACAATTCTGGTCGTATCCATATGTAACTTGTGGCATAATACATTTTTCATATTTATACACTCATTGAAACACCGTCTAATCTCTTTTCCTGAACTTTTTCCATTTGAAATTGTTAATAAGTACAGGTTATTACGGGCTTTCGCATAGTGTTTCCAGGCAGAACATAAAGGTATACTGAATATAATCTTATTATTAACCTTAAAACGGGGTGCCATGGCAAACTTAACAACAAGGTACATGGGATTAGAGCTGAAGAATCCTGTGATCGTCGGGGCAAGCAATCTTGTTACTGATATTGAAAATCTTAAAAGGATCGAAAAGGCAGGTGCAGCTGCAATTGTCTACAAATCACTTTTCGAAGAGCAGATACAGCTTGAGAATCTTGAGTTGCATGAACGGTTAACTGAATATGAGGAAAGACATGCAGAGATGATAACACTCTTCCCGGGCTCGGGATCAGGCCCGGATTATCCGGCTGACTACCTTTACAAACTCAGAAAGGCAAAAGAGGCCGTTTCAATACCTCTCTTTGCCAGCCTTAATGCAATGAACAATGAGACCTGGGTCGAATATGCCACTAAAATTCAGGAGACAGGAGTTGACGGAATAGAGCTGAACTTCTATACCGTACCGGAAAAGTTTGACAGGGATTTTAACGATACAGAGGGTCTGCAGATAAAAACACTTCAGCAGGTAAGGTCGGCAATATCAATCCCCATTGCTGTAAAGCTGAGCCCTTTTTATACTAATCCCCTGAAATTCATCAAAGATCTGGATAAGGCCGGAGCAAACGCTCTTGTGCTTTTTAATCGCCTGTTTCAGCCGGATATTGATGTTGAAACCGAACAACATCATTTCCCCTATAATCTGAGCAATGCTGAAGATAAAAGACTGCCAATGCGTTTTGCCGGTTTATTGCACGGGAATATAGATGCGTCTGTTTGTGCCAGCTCGGGAATATTTAACGGTTATGATGTGATTAAAATGATACTGGCCGGTGCCGGCTGCGTACAGATTGTAAGTACTCTTTACATTAACCAGATCGAGGTCATAGGTTCAATTCTTGGTGAAATTGAAAGATGGATGGATTCCAGGAGATATGAAAATATTGACGGATTCAGGGGTAAGCTTTCCTACCGAAATACAAAGAACAAACTCCCCTATCGTCGTGCCCAATACATTGATTATTTGATGACCACCATGGAGATCATGACCAGATATAAGACTATAATCTGAGAAAACACTCTTAATTAAAACTATTCATATTTTCCTGCTGAGGCAGGCAGTGGAGGGTAACAAAATCGAAAGCCTCCTTCTCCAGAGGATTATCCCGGTAATTGCCTGCTTTGATAAATCCTTTTCCGTAATCTCCGGCAAACCTTGATTCACTATCACCCCTCCGCCGGACCTGATCGGTGTGAACCAGCTCGTGCATTACAACATTAAGTTTCTCATTCGTGCTCTGCATTCCTGTTTCAGTAAAAAAAACAGTATACCCGAATGTGATGGCACTGAATCTCTTTCCCTTTCTCAGCCAGTTCGGAGGGATGGTTGACCCCTCTTTAATTTTAACCCGTTCAAGTTCAAGCTGCGGGAACAGTGGTTTCATTAAATCTATGGTTTTTGAGCTTAGCCTGCGTGCAGGTACTTTCATATTAGCAAGGCCTGCGGCCGCTTTTGATATTGAAAATAATACTACTCCAGCTGTCATCCCCGCCAGGTCTCTGAAATACGACAGGATCTTCATTTGTGCCGCGGGTTTATATCAGAATCTTATGAAAACTCTGTAACTTCTTCAAGTGACTTCCTCTTCTTAATACGACCCGTCTTTAATTCTGAACCCGGGTATCCCAGAGGTGTAATTCCTACTATTATCTGGTTAATCCCGGTATTGAGTACCTTACTTAGCCTGGTTGTATTGAAGGCGGCTACCCAGCAGGTTGCAACTCCTTCGTTTGCTGCTGCAAGTATAATGTGTGTCATGGCAATTGCCGCATCAACCTCGACAGAGTTATATCCGTCAAAACTCCTGTTCCACGCTTTATCCTTAATTCCGACAACTGCCAGAATATGTGGTGCCCCTTTGATCCATTCACTCTGATAACATGCTTTTACCTTTTCAAGCATTCCCGGTGACGAGATCAGTATGAATTTCCAGGGCTGGTAATTACATGCCGAAGGAGCTAGCCTTCCCGCATCAAGTATTTTCCGTAGTATCTCTTCAGGCACCGGTCTCTCCGGATCATAATTGCGGATACTTTCTCTTGTGTGTATAAGTTCTGTAAATTCCATCATTGAAAAGATAATATGCCGCTAAATTTAATAATAACAATTGTTGTTCAAAATAATATTAATGCGATGAGTCATTTAAAATTTAATTGACTTTTATTTTATACTTGTTTAACTTAGCTGCCGGATTTGGGAATTCAAATAAAGGCAATTTATTAATCACTTTAAAGCAAAACGATCATGAGTGACAAATGTTATAACAACAATGCTTCATCGGGTGCCGTCTATGGTCTGGGCCTGATAGGAGCAGCTATTTATTTTATCTCCACAGCCACGAGTTTCTGGATGGGAGTACTGGGCTTCCTGAAAGCAATTGTCTGGCCTGTATTTCTGGTATTTGATGCATTTAAATACATGGCCGGTCAGGCATAAGAAAATTAGCCTGTCAATATATGTTACCGTAACTGTTTAGTTTTATTTAACCTCCCGGTAATAACTTAAGCAGAAACAGTTATATTGAGTGCTGGTTAAGCAGTCACCTTGCAGATGAGGAAAATACTTATCATATTATTTTCATTGTGTTCCATAAAAGGCTTTAGTACAAATTACTATATAAAGACAGGTGGCAATGATAAAGCCAACGGTCTGTCCGATAATACGGCATGGGAAACGATCGCAAAAGTTAACGAATTATGGGCTGAAGGAACATTTGCCCCCGGAGATAGCATCCTTTTTAAGAGGGGTAATACCTTTTATGGTACAATAATAATAACTGAGTCGGGATCAGATGATTCTCCAATAATAATCGGGACCTACGGAAGCGGGAACAAACCTGTTATTGCCGGATTCTCTGCCATTACAGACTGGTCTGTTTCTGGCGGAAACATATATGAGGCTCCGGTAAGTTATTCTGAATCTCAAACAAATATGGTACTGGTTAATGGTATTCAGAAAGGAATGGGGAGGTACCCCAATACCGGGACAAATTTAACCTATGAATCGCATTCCGGAACAACCTCAATTACGGACAACCAGTTGGGAGCCAGGTCTGACTGGGAGGGAGCGGAGGTGGTTATAAATAAAAACTCATGGACACTCGACAGATGTCTGATAACGAACCATAATGACGGAAAACTGTCTTATTCTAACCTGGGATCTGACCAGGAGCCGGAGAATAACCGGTATTATTTTATCCAGAATGATATAAGGACACTGGATTCGACTGATGAATGGTACCATAACATATCGGAAGGAAGGTTGTACATCTACGGCAATCCTTCTGGGAAAACAATACAAATAGCAACCCTTAATCACCTTATCACCAACAATGGATATGATTATATAACGATTGATGGACTGGAATTCTCTGGTTCAATTTCTCATGCCATTAATTTCACAGGGAATCTGAATAATTCCACCATTGAGAATTGCAAAATATCCAATGCAGGCCTCAACGGTATTTATTTCGCCACCGGTTCAGAAATCCGGATTAACAACAATGAGATTACCCGATGCAACCAGGCAGGGATTTTTTGTTATGATGTCACTTCAGCCACTATAATCAATAACCATATTCATCATATTGCACTTATACCCGGACAGGATTACAGAGGTACATATTGCGACGGAATTTATTTCGGGTATGGATCAAAAACGGATATGCTTATTCAGTATAATCACATAGAATATACCGGATACAATGGGATTCATGCCGGAGCCGGGACACCTTTTGAGATAAGAAATAACCATATTGATTATCCCTGTCAGGTTATAGATGATGGTGGCGGAATCTATTACCCGGGTGGAGGAAATATAAATCGGCTGATTGACCATAACATAGTGTTAAACTCAGGACAGGGAGCACCGGACTATATTAGCATTGCAAGAGGCATTTATGCAGATGCATCTGCAAGCGGATCAACGATCACAAACAATACGGTTGCCGGGTGCCGGGAGGCAGGAATACACATTCATAGCGGCAGCTATAACACTATTACCGGAAATACCTGTTTCAACAACGGCAGGGGAATTATTTTTCAGAAAATATCCTCGCCCTCAACCAACACAAATTTCAATAATAATAAAATAATTGCTTCAGGAACACAGTATGCTCTCTTACAGTGGGGTTACAGCAAGGAAGAAATGCAGAATTGGGGAACATTTGATAATAACTTCTATGCAAGACTTTCCGGCGACGACTACATATTTTATTATTTATCAGGTAAACATACCGTAACTGAATGGAAAACACTCATGAAACAGGAAAAAGAGTCGAAGGGATCTTCCATAAAAGCAGACGATGAAGACATACATTTCATTTTTAATGCAACAAACGATACAAGGTATTACAATTTGTCTGTAAGTATGACAGATATAACAGGCTCGGAATTTTCCGGAATGATAGAATTGCCACCCTGGAAATCACTTGTTTTGCTGGGAAAAGGAATTGTATCGGAATCGAAATGAAATGGCGAAAGAGCTTTTTTAAATTTTAACTGCTCATTGTCTTGCCCCTGTAAGATTTTAGATGAAATCGCCGGCGGAACTTACTGAAAAGATCAACAATAAGTCCAAGATCCAGATTTTGTGCATTCAGCTTCTGCTTATATCTGACTGCAGATTTATTGAAATATTCCGTTATGCTGTACAATTTATCACGCCCCATTCCTCTTAGAGCTTCATAACATTTATACCTTAGATAAGGAGCTATATTCCGGCCTCTGAAGGCGTCAAATGTATACATCCCATACATGTATGCTTCGTCTTTCTCAAGATTGCTTCCTCCGGGGCGGTGGTGACAACTTTTTATGTTTGCCCACATTATTGAGGAAATTTCACCTTTGTATTTCATCCCAAAACATATCTGTCCATCTTCCAGCCTGTCAAGGAATTCTTTCAGTGTAACACCACGGACATTATGAATAATCGATTTTATGTCGTTGCTATTTAGAGTTATAAGGGAATAATCCTCCGGATTTCCCTCAGGTTCCGGTATTTCGTCCAGGAATAATCCTTCCTGGACCCAGTAATAGACTGTAATAGCTATCCCGATCTTAGAAAACTGGTTTAAAAGGGTATGTATAATAAGTCCGTGACTTAATTTACTCTTTATTAACCGGATATTTGAAACTTTAGTTCTTGTCTTTGAATTGGATGTCATTACTTCTGTGCTGGTTAAGTTTACGGCCATATTTACCATACCCTGGTTCAAGATTCATTTTCTTCCTGAATTCCTCCGGTTTCATAATTTTCCTGTTATTAGCTTCCGCCAGAATATGAATCCTTCTGAGTAAATCAATATTGGTCGCAAGTTTTGTTCTCTCAGGGTCATACCAGACGTTATCTTCGAGTCCGACCCTCACGCCTCCACCAATTGCAATTGATACCGAGTTCATTTTCAATTGCTGCTCGCCTATTCCTGCAATGCTCCAAAATGAATTCTCAGGCAAATCCTTTATCATTAATCCTGCATATAATATATCAGCCTGTGCACAGGCGATATTACCAAACAATAGATTGAAATAATACGGAGGGGTCAGTAAATCTTTTCTGATAAGATATTTGGCAAAATTGATCATACCTGCATCAAAGGCTTCAAGTTCGGGGACAATTCCCAGTCTTTTCATTTTTGCTGCAAGATCCATGATCATTTCAGGTGAATTAACACTGGCAATCTTATTGAAGTTCAATGAACTCAAAGTCAGGCTTCCCATGTCAGGCTTAAGCGATCCTTCCAGTTCCAGGGCCTCTGAGCGTTCCTCAAATTTAAAAAATGTCCTTCCGCTCAGTGAAACACATATTACAAGCTCCGGGGCAAACCCTCTTATGCCTTCAATTATTTCTCCATATACCTCTTTATTGTAAACAGGATTTCCGGTCTTTTGATCCCGGGCATGAAGATGTACTTTTGTTATTCCAAGTTCACAGGCCTGACGTACATCCTCAATTATTTCTGAAATACTTATCGGCACATGAGGTGTCATACTCTTCAGCGGGATCATACCTGTCGGAGTAAAATCAATAATTAAATTCTCATCCACTGGCTTAATTTTTTATAAGTAGCAGGAATATTTTGATAAATTAAATCAAGATTATCAATATAACCAAGCCGGTTTTGACCAATTTTATTAAACCGGTGTTGAATATATATCTGACTGTGATGGAAAAACGTTTTTCAGTTTATCTGTCAATATATAGCCTTACTTGTATGTAGTAGTTATCTTAAAACAAAACCGTGCCAAGATCATCGACATAGTACCCCTTCAAAATCATCTGAAACTTACTTTTTGTCTGAACATTGATCACATAAATGAACATATGTCCATTTTTTGTGTAAATTTGTATTATGATCTTTGGAGGAATTCTCTTTTTAAATTCAATTTGCTATTTGCCGATTATGGTATATGATTAAAAGTTGAAAATTATGAAAGCAATTTTAAAGATTACCGGATTTGCGATGATGTTTTTACTAACAGGCAGCTCTGCACTTAATGCCCAATTTGCAAGAGGCCTGGGTTATTCAGGATACTGTATGTTTCAAAATCTGTCCGGCCTTACTGATAAGCAAAAGACTGAACTTGCCACTCTTACCGGGAAACACTGGACACAAATGGAAGCTGTTACAAAAGAGATACTGGAGGCAACTGACTGGGGTAAGAAAAATGAAGCTGCAATTAAATTGCAAAACATCAGGCTCTCACACAGAAATGAAGTAATGAACCTTCTGACAGACGAACAGAAAAACTCTCTTTTAATGAATAATAGCCTCTATCTTGCCGGCGGAGGAAGAGGAATGGGGCCATGTGGGGCCGGGCTTGGCCCAGGAGGTGGGCGCGGCCGGGGTATAAACCAGGTATCAGCTTATGGTTTTGGCCGGGGTATAAACCAGGTATCAGCTTATGGTTTTGGCCGGGGACGTGGCCGGGGTATCCCTCAGGTATCAGGTTATGGCTTGGGACGTGCCTGGTGAATGAATTAGTCAGACCAATAAATCTGCCAAAAGAACAAAGGTAATAACCATGCCTAACCGAAGACGATTCAGAAGAATCAAGATGCCACCGGTAATGGAGGGATATAAACCTTTTGGAATCCCAATGCGTGATCTGGAATCAGTTGATCTGTTGTATGAAGAATTTGAGGCTTTGCGTCTCGCTGATTACGAAAACCTGACACAGGAAGAAGCGGCAAAAAAAATGAACATTTCACGTCCGACATTTACAAGGCTGTATGATAAAGCCCGTAAGAGTGTTGCCAGAGCATTTGTCGAAGGTAAAGCAATTATTATCCGGGGAGGAACTTATATTACCGATGATTACTGGTACAGGTGTGATGACTGCCATGAAACCATTGTCTCAGATCATCCGATCAAGCAATGCGGCGAATGCGATTCAGACAAAATAACTCAACTAAACGATATAACTAATAAAGATGCATGATTTTGTTATTTGTTTACAATGAATCAGGAAATTGAAAAACTCAGAAATGAAATCTTACTTTGCAGGAAATGTGAATTATCTATAACACGCAATCATGTCATTTTTGGTGAAGGTAACAGTAATGCCGGAATAATGATTATCGGAGAAGCACCCGGCAAGGATGAAGATATTCAGGGAAGGCCTTTTGTAGGCAGGTCAGGAGAGTTACTAGACAAGATCGTGAATGCCTGCGGATTTACACGTCGTGAACATATTTTTATCAGTAATATTGTCAAATGCAGGCCCCCCGGTAACAGGATTCCAACACCCCATGAAGCGTCCGTTTGTTTACCATGGCTCGTAAACCAAATTGAGATCATTAATCCGAAGATCCTGGTTTTGCTTGGTGCTACAGCATTGAAATACATGGCAGGTGACAGTTATAAAATCACCCGCGACCACGGAAAATGGATTGATTTACATAAACGTATTGCAATGCCGGTTTATCATCCTGCAGCCTTACTGCGTGACCCTTCGCTAAAAAGAGATACATGGGAGGATTTTAAAAGAATATTTTTTATATATCGCGAACTGGTTAATCCGCAACATTACTCTCCATATATCATAAATTAAAACAGAGAAGAGACATAATCAAGAAATTATAAATATGGGCAACCTGAACAATATGGTATCAGTAAATCTCTGCTTCAAATATATGTTCCTCGTCTTTCAGTTCATCATTCAGTCCGGGATTATCAACATTCGTCAGTGCAGCGACCAGACCAGGAATTAATCCTTGCTTGTCTGTATTTAGCTTTTCATTAAGGATCTGTTATTCAATTTTCTGGCAATAAATTTGTAAATATTTATAATTTATGTGAACATATGTTCATTTTATTTATTATCTTTGTAGTATGAAGCCCCAAATAATTTTGGACTTCCTGAGAAGACGATTAAATAATCCATCAATTAAATGTTAACCAATATAATATAGAAATTATGCCAGGAGGAGATCGTACCGGACCACTGGGACTGGGTCCCGGAACCGGAAGAGCATTTGGTTATTGTTATGGTAATGATGCACCCGGATTTACCAGAGGACAGGGAAGAGGAATGGGCCGGGGAGCAGGTTTTGGAAGAGGTTTTGGCCGCAGCAGAGGTCCTGGCCGGGGGTGGGGCTTTGCTCCCTGGTATCAGGGTTATATGCCGGGTTATCCATCAATGCCATCAGTGAGCAAGGAAGATGAGATCAAGATGCTTAAGTCGGAAGCTGAAGCCTTAAAACGTTCCCAGAAAGAGATAGAGAAGCGGCTTGGAGAGCTCGAAAAGGGAGAATAACATCTCCGCTTTTTAATTGAATAACAGGCGTTTATTCTATTCACTCTTCAATCTCATCGGGTGTTCGGGGCTGCATTAAAGCGGTCTTCTTTCTTAATTTTTCACTATCGTAAGTGATCCCTGTTTGTCTGTTTCAGGTTTGAAATTGTCCGTTTAAGTTTTATTTTGTTTTAAACTTAAACTTCAGTTCATAATTTTGCGGTATTATGAAACCCGGTACAGACATTAAAAGGCTTTTTAAAACGGCTATTTATACATCCCCGCTAATTGGAATCCTTGCTATTACTCCCATATTTATCCACAGGGCGGTTTCCTTAAGCATGTTTCCCAAAGCTGTCATTGTAATAACCCTTGCAACTTTAACTGTATGGGGCCTGAACATTATTTTGCTTCATATCTCTGAGAATGCCTTGTCATTCAAACATGCAGGAGTAATAAGATTTATTCTGAGCTATGTTATCTCCATGATAATACTTATTCTTGCAACGAGAATGCTCAGATTGGGTTTATATAGTCAGGTGTATTTTCCTGATATGCATTCCAGACATTTTCCCTATGGATCAGCCATTCTTGGCTTAACTATCAATTCCGTCATATTGATCATTCAAAATTTAATTATGTTAAGGGAGAAACAGACTGCAATTGAAATTGAAAATGCCCGGCTGAAATTAAAGAATACTGAAGCAGTGATACAGGAACTAAAGCAACAGATACATCCTCATTTCCTTTTTAATTCATTAAATACTCTGAAAACACTTATAAAAAATTCACCCGGAGCTGCTGAAGATTATCTTGTAAAATTGTCAGATTTTTTAAGAACCTCTATATCAGCAGGTAATGATAATATTGTACCGATAAGTGACGAGTTAAGATTCTGTCTTGATTATCTCGGGATGCAAAAAATACGTTATGGAGGAGCCTTAAAGTACACTGTTGATATTTCTGAAGAACAAAGCAAATCAGGTTTTATTCCGGCATTTTCCCTCCAGTTATTAACCGAAAATGCGATTAAACATAATGCGCTTACCAAAGAATTTCCTTTACATATTAAGATCCGGGAAGAAGCAGATCGTATCATTGTGAGTAATAATGTCCGGAAAAAAATAATTCCGGAGTCATCCCCCGGATTGGGATTAATAAATCTTGCAGAACGTTACAGGATCTTATCAGGAGAAGAAGTGATTATTAAAAACTCCGATGAACAGTTTTCAGTGAGTATAAAAATTCTGGCCGATGAACGTAGTAATAATTGAGGATGAGGAGCTGACAGCAAATGACCTTGCCGGGACTATTCTGAAAACTGATAATAGAGTTCAGATTAGCGCTATTCTTAGTTCAGTTAAAGAATCTGTTGCATATTTCCGGGAAAACCGGGAACCTGATCTTATTTTTTGCGACATTCAGTTAGGTGATGGCCTCAGTTTTGAGATTTTTAAAGAATGTGATATAACTGCTCCGGTTATTTTTTGCACGGCTTTCGATGAGTATGCACTTAAAGCATTTAAGGCAAACGGCATCGATTATATACTGAAACCATTCTCAGGAAAGACAATCGAAGAGGCTCTGAACCGTTACAAAACACTGAGAGATAATTTTATGGACATCAATGCTCCCATTGGAAGAATTCTCGATCTATTTGAGGACAGGAAGAACAAAAAACAAAATACTGTTCTTGTATACCATAAAGAGAATATTATTCCTGTCAAAGTCGACGATATTGCTCTATTTCACATCGAAAACGAAGTTACCCGTCTGATAACCTTTTCCCGTCAACACCACATAATAAATAAATCACTGGAAGAACTTGAAACCATCGCCGGCAATGATTTCTTCAGGACAAACAGGCAATTTCTCATTAATCGCAATGCGATAAAGAGTGCTTCTCAGTATTTTTCCAGAAAACTGATTGTCACTTTGTTGATACCTTTTAGTGAGAGAATTACAGTCAGCAAAGAAAAAGCTTCATTATTCCTGAACTGGCTTTCCGGAAAATAAATATTTTCTGCTCCGTTTCACCTTTGATTTTGTCCGTTTCGGTTTAAAATCGTTTGCTCAGGAAAGGAAATTAATAAATATTTGCCATTAAAATTAAATGATATGCATCGGTCATCAAAAACAAATGAATCGAATCATATAAGTGTAAAACCTTTACACATAATATTATTTCTTGCTGCAATATTACCTGTCAGACATGTAACAGCCCAGACCGGGATTTCAGGGAAGCTTAGTCTGGACCAGTGTATTGAGACAGGACTTAAGAACAATCCCGGTTATCAGTCATCGGAATTTCTTCTGGATGAGACAGAGGCAAAGATTGAAGAAGCATTTTCCGGATATTACCCTGTCGTAACTCTAAATTCAGATGCCGATACTTATTCAAGAGAAAATGGAAACCAGAAGTATAATACTTTAAATACCGGTGTTACCTTATCCTATAATATATTTCAGGGATACAAAACGAAATCATTATATGGTGCCGCTCAGGATAATTACCAGGCAAATCTCTATCAGCATGAAGTAAACAGGCAGGATCTGGTTTTCAACATTATCTGGGCGTATTACAGATCACTTCAGTCAGAAAGGATACTGCAAAGCGCTGACGAGGCGGTTAAAAATTCCACGCTGCATCTGGAATTTGCAGTTGCAAAGCAAAAAGCAGGAATGGCAACCCGTTCCGATATACTTAAATCCGAAGTTGAGCTTTCGAATGCTGAACTCAATAAAATAAAAGCCGCCAACACCCTGCTTGCAGCCAAAGGGAATCTCAATCAGCTGCTCGCATTACCTTCGGATTATCAGATTGAATTACACGACGATCTGTCAGTTATGATTGAAGTACCCGTTCAACCCTATGATTCACTTCTGAACGAAGCAATTAATTCCCGCTCCGAGATAAAAAAATATCAGTCATTTCTGGATGCACAGCAAAAAAATATCCTGATAGCAAAGAGTGGTTATTACCCGTCATTAAGAGCAAATGCAAATTATAATTTTGCAGGCCCGGCAGTCACATCAATGAATCAAAACTGGTGGCTTGGGATGTCACTCTCAGTCCCGGTATTTAAAGGATTTTTAAACAGAGCACGTGTCAATCAGGAAGAATTCGCGTATAAAAGTCTTGAAAAGGAGCTTGAGCACCTGAAACAGAAGATAAGCCAGGAAGTATGGAACGCCTGGCTGTCAGTAAAGGAATCTGTTGAACGAATATCAACCTCATCAAAAGCTGTTGAAAGTGCAAGAGAGAACCTGCTGTTGGCAGAAGGAGAGTATAAGGAAGGAGTAGGATCTATTATTCAGCTGACTGATGCCCAGACTACTTTTGTAACTGTTGAGCAGAGTTACATCCAGGCTCTTGCTGACTTTAAGATCTCTTTTGCTGAACTTGAAAGAACAATCGGAAAATAAAAAAGAATAATATAACAAATAATGAAAAGATCTCTGTTACTGATTACTATCCTCTTGGTTACAATAATGGCTTTCTTATTATGGCTGTTTGTTTTCAAGCCCGATAATAAAAATGACACATTACTGCAAACCACTGTTGCAGTAAGAAGGGACATAGGCTCAACGGTTCTTGCTACCGGGATAATCAAACCCAAAGTTGGTGCTGAGGTTAAGGTTGGTTCCAGGATTTCAGGCGTCGTAAAAAAGCTCAGGGCTAACATCGGTGATTATGTTAAAGCGGGACAGGTAATTGCCGAAATTGATGATGCGGAACTCAGGGCGAAGCTGAACCAGAATTTAGCAGCAGTAAATAAGGCCAAAGCTGATCATGAATACGCAAAGATCAACCTGGAAAGGCAAAAATCGTTGCTTGAGCAGAACTATATCTCACAGCAGGCATATGATCTTGCCGAAAACTCATTTAAAATTGCAGAAGCACAGTTAAGACAGGCAGAAGCCAATACAGAGGTTGCAAAAGTTCAACTCTCATACACTTCAATTTATGCTCTTACGTCGGGTGTAATAGCTTCTGTTTCCACACAGGAAGGTGAGACTGTCATGGCTGGTCTGGCCGCACCCACTTTTGTCAACATCATCGATCTCACGAGGCTAGAGGTACAGGTCTATGTCGATGAAACAGACATTGGCAAAATAGAAACCGGACAGGAAGTTACATTTACCGTTGATACCTATTCAGACACTGATTTTAAAGGCAGGATAACGGCAATTTATCCTAAGGCCGTGATCCAGGACAATGTTGTTAATTACATTGTTGTGGCAGAGATAGAAGATTTCCAGGATAAAGTACTCAGACCGGAGATGACCGCAACCGTAACAATTTATCTTGAAACCAGAAAAGATGTTATTACTGTCCCAAACAAAGCTATAATAAGAGAACGAGGCGAACGGTATGTAACCGTGATTGAAAACGGCACTCAGGTATCCAGAAAAATAAACCCCGGATGGTCCGATGGTAACTATACTGAAGTAGTTGAAGGGCTTAATGAGGGTGAAACGGTATTACTACCTGAGTAATTTTAGGAATATTTAAGGAAAATAATGAATTCTTAACCCTTATGAGGAGAGTAAAATATGGAAAATGTAATTATCAGAACAAATAAACTGAGTAAGATATACAATAAAGGTGTCAATGATGAGGTTGCTGCTTTGCGGAATGTGTCACTCGACATACGCAAAGGAGAATTAATTGCAATTATGGGCTCTTCGGGGTCCGGGAAATCCACATTGATGAACATCCTTGGCTGCCTGGACCGACCTACATCAGGAACTCTGCTATTTGATGAAGCTGATGTCAGTTCCCTGGGAGATAAGGAACTTGCACTTTTAAGGAACCAAAAGATTGGCTTTGTATTTCAGTCATACAACCTTCTTGCAAGAACCAGTGCCCTGGAGAATGTTGAACTGCCACTGATCTATTCAGATAAAGTAAACATCAGCAAGCTTGCCAGGGAGGCATTGATCTCTGTAGGGCTTGAAGACAGGATCCATCATTTCCCCAATGAATTGTCCGGAGGACAGCAGCAGCGGGTTGCTATCGCCCGCGCCCTTGTTAACGATCCGGAGATAATCCTGGCTGACGAACCAACAGGAAATCTGGATACTAAATCAAGTTATGAGATTATTTCACTCTTTCAGAAACTTAATATTGAAGGCAGGACAATAGTTATTGTCACTCATGAACAGGATATTGCTGAACATGCCAAACGGATTGTTAAGGTCTCAGATGGGTTGATAGTCAGTGATGAAGTAAATGGATCGCCCAGGATTGCAGAAAACGAACTCAATAAATTATTAAAGGAGGTATGATATGAGAACCAGAAGGATAATTATCAATGCATTAAAGAATCTGGCAAAATATAAATTACGATCCTTTCTCATGATGTCAGGAATCATAATAGGTATTTTAGCTCTGACAATGGTTATTTCTATCGGGCTTGGAGCAAAAAACCTTGTAATGGAACGCGTTAAGAAATTTGGCCTTGAAAGCCTTATGATAAATGCCAATGCTGCCTCAATGATGGGGAAACAAGCCTCCCCGGGACACGAGATAACAACCCTGACATTGGCAGATGCTGAATATCTGGGCCGCGAAGTACGCTCCATAAGCGACATTGCGCCTTTTAACCGCAGGGGAAATGTGAATATTAATTATTTTGATAAATCTACAACAGCTGCTTTGTTCGGCGTTACACCCTCATGGGCATATGTATGGGACTGGGATGTTACTGACGGCGAATTCATCACCGACGAAGATATGACCTCTCTCAATCGTGTTTGTCTTATCGGACCAACTGTAAGAAAAGAACTTTTCGGAGATAACAATCCGATAGGTGAACAGATACAGGCAGGGAATGTGCAATTTATAATTAAGGGAATCCTGGCTTCAAAAGGAACAAGTCCCGGCGGCGGAGATATGGATAACCGCGTAATGATACCGCTTTCAACATTTATGCGACGTGTGGCAAATGTTGATTACCTGGCAGGAATTAAAGTCCTCTTAAACAGTAATTCAGACATAAGTAAAACCAGAGATGAAATCATTTCAGTATTACGGGAACGACATAAACTGGCTGACGGAATTCCTGATGATTTTACCGTAATTTCCCCTGATGAGGTGACCGAAGTGGCTGAGAGAATATCGGGCACATTTAACCTGTTTCTCGTGCTGCTGGCAGGGATATCGCTGATAACAGGAGGAATTGTTGTAGCCAATATAATGTTTATCTCAGTAAATGAAAGAAAAAAGGAGATAGGCTTACGAAAAGCAATTGGTGCCAACATTAAAGATATCATGAACCAGTTCCTGTTTGAGTCATCAGCCGTAACGCTTATGGGAGGGCTGATAGGGATCATTTTGGGTGCAGTTGGCGCAAAAGTCCTCAACATCGTTTTTCAGATGCCCATCTCAATTTCATGGACCAGCATCCTGATAGGGGTTATCTCCTCAACTATTGTGGGAATAATTGCAGGCGTTCAACCTGCCCGCAGGGCCGCAGGTCTTCAGCCTGTTGACGCACTCAGATAATCTGAATCAAAGAACAGAGATTAATATTTGTTTTTACCCGATTAATGAAAATTACCAGGAGCATAAAAATATCCGGAAATCAGCTTTTAACACACAGGCTCAGGACAGCTCTTGCCCTGCTTGGAATAATAATAGGGGTTTCTGCTGTAATTATCATGGTTGCTGTTGGTAATGGTGCACAGAAAGAGATACTGTCCCAGATAAATTCAATGGGCACCGATCTGATTATTATTAATGCAGGACAGGTTCAGAAGAGTGCAGGGAGACAGCAAATCTCAGGAACAGTTACAACACTAACCCTGCAGGATGCTAAACTGATGGTCGAAGAGTGTCCTGCCGTAAGATTTGCGGTTCCTGTCCAGACAAAAAAGATGCAGGTAAAATGGGGTAATCTCAGTACAAATACAACTATTACGGGGACTACTCCGGAGTATCAGCAGGTAAGGAATTTTTATGCTGAAAAGGGTGATTTTTTTACAGAGGATGATGACAAGGCGTTGATGCGTAATGCAGTACTGGGCAGGAGTGTCGTTAAAAATTTGTACGGCGACGGTGATCCGACCGGTGAGAAAATCCTTATAGGACGTATTACTTTCAACGTGATCGGGGTTATGGAATCAAAAGGTGTCGATCTTAACGGTGCTGACCAGGATGACCAGATATTCATTCCATTAAATACAGCTTTACGGAGGGTATTTAATCTTAATTACATCAATACGATCAACGTTCAGCCTTCCTCTTCCGACAAAATGGAAGCTGCTGTTGAGCAGATAACTGATTTCCTGCGCGACAGACACCGGCTTAACCGCCTTAATAAACCAGATGATTTCACAATTCAGACACAGTTAGAACTCCTGGCGACACAGAAAGAAACAACCGATACATTTACAACACTTATTGTAAGTATTGCCAGTATATCATTACTTGTCGGAGGCATCGGTATTCTGGCAATAATGCTGATCGCGATACGTGAAAGGGTTAGTGAAATCGGTCTGAGGATGGCTGTGGGAGCAAGTAAAAGAGATATTTTAATTCAGTTTGTCATTGAAGCTTCAATCCTTAGTATCAGTGGAGGTGTAATCGGAATTATTCTCGGGGTAATCACCTCATTTGTTATTAGCCTGGCAACTGACTGGAATCTGAGCATTTCAATCCCTTCAATAATATACTCCTTTGTCTTTTCGTTGATTGTCGGCATGTTCTTTGGCGTCTATCCGGCAAGGAAAGCATCATTGCTGGATCCTATCGTGGCACTGAAAAATGAATAAAATTATCTTTCACCCTCTATCTTAACCTGATAATCCTTGTTTTATCGCCGCTGGTGATAGTAGCCAGATTATCACATTTACCATCTCCATAGTCAATTGTCCATGTGCGGTTGTCACTTGTTGTGATTGTTACCACCCCGCTTACAATATGGTGGCAGGATACTTTGAACACCAGCGGATCAGATTCCGATATGGTTTTTGTCACTTTAAGCCCGTTTGCCCTGGTAAATTCCACGGTTCCATATGATGTAACTATATTGTCCCATAACAATCCAGGGAAATTGAACTGGTATTCACGGATTAAACTGGCCACACGGTGGGCAGTGCCACCCTCCTCCGGGAAAGTAATAGTAATATCTTCCAAAATTTCAGCAACTCTTGAATGATCTTCCCTGCTGATTGTGATGGTCTTATTTACAACACCTTCCACTTTCCTGCCATCCACATGGAAATCTTCAAAGGTTTTTATACGCTCCGAAGTGGCATTTACAAAAGAAGTCGAAGTGATGATTATCTTCCCCGACCTTAATTTACCGTCTTTCCCCAGACAACCTGTTCCGAAATCAATGGTAATGACTCTTGGATCCGAAGTATTATCAATGGTAATCACGGAACATGAGCCAAGGTAAAAATCACCTTCGGTGACAGCCGATTTTCCTTCGTTCAGTTTCAGGTTGATAGCTTCATCAGCCATGGCATCCACATCAAGCAGTATTTCTTCCACAATTGTTTCCTGTTCAACAACAGGTAGTGCATCTTCCAATGTTGTATCTTCTTTCTGACAGGAAACAAGTGCTGCAATAGCCAGCCCTGTTACAAATAATGAACTTAAAATTTTCATGATATTCAATTTAATCGGTTAAACAACTTAAGCTTTCATTCATTAAGATGTAACTTTAGGCTTAAAGTTAAATTCAATTATTTTTATTGACTGTCGGTAATCATGAACATAGTTATATAAATGCTCAGAAAATCAAGAGATTTATGTATATGATTACTGATACTCATTTTATTTTCTTTATACATAAAATTCACAATAGTATTGTAATTGGATTTAACCTTTCACATTTTTTTGCTTCAAAATGATAAAAGGGTTCAAAGAATTGACAACGGATAGATCAGACGAGCAAATATTATTGCTGCTGCGCGAGCCGGCAACAAAGGAGAAAGGGTTCAGAGTGATGATGGACACATATAAGGAACGGATTTACTGGCACATAAGAAGGCTTGTTGTATTGCACGAAGATACGGAAGATATTCTTCAGGAGACTTTCATCAACGCTTACCGCTTTATAGGCTCATTTAACGGGAAAAGTAAGATCTATACATGGCTCTACCGGATTGCTACAAATGAATGCATCAGGTTGTTAAGGAACAGGAAAAAGATGAAGCAAAATATTGAAGAGCTGACCGCTAAGCATACATTAAAACTAAGCACGACCGATATGGAAAGTGGCGATGAGATACTGGTTAAATTCCAGAATGCTATTCTTCGGTTACCGGAGAAGCAGCGACTTGTTTTTACATTGCGCTATTACGATGATCTGCCCTATGAAGAGATTTGTTATATCCTTAAGACATCGGTCAATGCATTGAAAACCAATTATCATTATGCGCAGGAGAAGATTAAGCAACACATGTTAAATAGTTGAAATATGACTTACAACTCTGAATTTCAGGAAGTAGGAAAAAAGATGCCGTACTCTGTGCCGGATGGATTTTTTGACAGGATAACTGAAAAAACATTGAATGAAGCCCTTCAAAGGGAGAAAGCCCGGAGAAAGTACGTATTAATCTGGCGTTCGATGGCGATAGCTGCATCACTGACGGCATTAATTGTTACCGGATATCTGTTAATCAATTTGTTGCCGCCTGGAAAGACCGGACAAACCGCTCAGAATATAACTGCCGGACCTCAGAATGAAGTTCAAAATGGAGAATTGGGGATAGTTATAGATACGCTGCTGGTAAAAGAAGATTATGATAATAAAGAAAATGAAGCAAACACAGTTAACGGAATAACGAATGAAGAAGGAATCGATGATGTGTTGTCCTCACTGACCAATGAAGAATTAATGGAGCTGGCAGCAATGTTTATATCAGATATGTTCATGGAAGAAACAGATAATATCTTACAATGAAAACAATATTTAAAGCTTTTATTTTACTAATGTTTAGCATGATCTGCCTTGAGGCACAATCGCAGAATGCTAAAAGGCTTACTCCCCTGAGAGAAAGGATCCTTCAGGCAAAACTTGTTGAGATCAGGCGTTCCCTGAACCTTGATCAGGCAACTATGCAACATTTCCGCCCGATATATATAGAATATGAAAAGGAAATCTCAGGCGTTAACATCAACAACCAGGTGCGGCTGATGCGTGCCAATTATGACAGTCTCACGTCAGAAGAAGCAGAAAGACTGGTTATGGTTCAGTTAGAAAATGCAAAGAGACTGATTGACATCCGTGAGAAGTATTACCATAAATTCAAAACAGTTCTAACACCCCGGCAAATAGTAAGACTCTACCAGACCGAGGCTCAGATACGTCAAAAAGTGATGCAGGAACTCAGGCGCAGGAGTATGGGAAGGTTCTGACAGAAAAATTGCCCCCAACAAGTACCCCGTTAAGCAGTACTCCTGATAACAACTAGATTTTTATAGAAATTAGAGTAATTTATTTGCCTTAAAGTGTAACTATTTTCTTTTTGTTTCATATATAACTGTAATATTAAAGCATCCTTTAGCAAATGATTATTATAAAACCCCCATAAAATTCAGGATATAATATAATCCTTTTCTATTTGTTGCGGCCTTACAGATTCCTTATTGGCTGTTTTGCTTATCTCTCCTGGTTTAATCATGTGTATATTGCATTTTTAATGGTATCCATATCAACGTTTATTCTAAGACCAAATTTTGAATCCCGTCGTCCCTGGTCCAAACCTGTTGTATCTAACAATGGATATCCGGATCCCAGATTATTCATCATACTCTCATGATATAATGACCACTCTAAGTCAAGCAAATCCGAAAGGAATAAGTATCTTTTCTTGGCAACCTGCATTTCATTGCGAGTGAAATAATCAAATAATTTCTGATGATCAATCTTCGTTCTCGATTCATATATTGCTTTTCCGACTTCAGTTAGTCCGCCGCACAGATCTGGCTTCGAGACAGCATCAACGATCGTTTTCTCTAAATCACTCACTGCCACCTTCTCATGTTGATAAATCCATGTGATTCTGTACCCGAAGAATCTGATTTTAGTATGATTTACGAATTGAAACTTAACTCCCTGAATTTTCTTTACAGATGGTTTGATAATGCGAAATCTGCGAAGCTACCTTGTATGATTCATGAAGGGCAGAACCTCCTTAGCATAGAAACACGGAGGTATCTGCCACAATCTCAGCGCAATGCAGTTCGCAATTTAGGATCGGTTGCTGATCACTGTCCCATTCCCCGTACAACATAAGAGTTAATTGATTGTGGCTTTGAGAATGTACCTGTAAAACCTGATTTAAAAATTTCCATGGCCCTCTCTTCACCGTATTCATCTGTTAATGTTGGAAGCATCGGATATAACTCTGGACCACCCAATGTCGGATCCATCAGATAAATGAAAGTATAGGTGCCGTCATCATTGGCCTTGATTGGTTCCAGCAATCTGGCGGTTCTACCAGCGGGATTATTACTTTTTTGCAGCAGTGGGATGAAGATTTCATGATTGTATTTTTTAAAGTCCTCCACCTTATCTGCCTTAATATAATTCTGGATGATCATAATTCTTTCATTGTCACCAGCCCGGGCTATTGGAGGTGGATTATCAGAGTTCGAGATGTCGCGGAATACCTTCAGCTGTTCTCCCTCCTTCTTCCAGATGACAATGTATTTACCCTTGTCCACGGTAATGTTATCACCGGCAAAAATAGTGTAGGCACCATATTCAATGACTTCGTTGGCTGATCCGGAGACATCGGTTGTCTGCAGTTTAACATTACTGACTCCGGCATTCACAGCACCCTGCCAGTAGGCCATAATCTGGTCCACACCGGTAATTGCAGCGGCTCCCGGAAACATCAGTTGCGCGTCAGACGTATAGAATTCAGAAAGGTTGTCAATATTACCACTCTTGAAGGCCTCCTCAAAACTGCTGTTAATGTTTTCGATAGAATTCCTAAGGGTGGAAAATTGCTTTTCTGAAGTAGAACACCCGGTCTGTAACAGAGCCGGGACCATGAGCATTATCGCCAGATAACTCAGGGATGACTTGAACAAATTTGCCTTCATAGCTTTTAAATTAAGTTAATAGATAGTGTTTAACAGATCAAAATTAGAAGACAATGATTTGATAATCTACCTGATTTGTACCGGAATAGGACAGTTTTGTGTCAATCGGTGTGATTATTTACCTTTCTGAGTGCCTGTTAATATAGGCAGAAGGATTCATGCCGAAATACTCCCTGAAGTTTCGTGCGAAATTGGATTGATTGGAGAAGCCGACTTTGTACATCACCTGGGCAACATTATCATAACCTTTCCTGAACATAGCCGCAGCTGATTTCAGTCTTATTAACCTTATCAATCCGGCAGGTGAATAGCCTGTAAGGGTCTCGATCTTCCTGTAAAGCTGAGTTCTGCTTATGTATAACTCATTGCAAATGAAATTCACATGAAAGTCGGGATTGGCGATATTGTCTTTCATCATACCGATGACTTTTTTCAGCAGCTTGTCTTCTGGTACGGGGATGGATGACTCATCCACTGCGGTAAATAACTCTTTCCTGTATCTGTCCCGAAGTCTCCGGGAGGTTTCAAGATGATTTCTGATCTTGATAGAGAGCTCCAGCATGTCGAACGGTTTACTGATATAATCATCGGCTCCGCAGTCCAGGCCTCTGATAGTGCTTTGCCTGTCAGCCCTGGCTGTCAGCATAATGATCGGAATATGTCTTGTTTTTTCATTATCCTTGATTTTGTGGCAAAGTTCATAACCATCTATAAGCGGCATCATTACGTCAGTGATTATCAGGTCCGGGATCTTCTCAAGCGCTGAATTGAATCCTTGCTCTCCGTCGATAGCTGCCAGAACCATATATTCCTTTGCAAGGCTGCTGGCAATAAAGGAATTCAACTCCTTGTTATCTTCGACTATCAGTATGCACGACCTGTTATCCGGACTATTACCGGGGGCCTTTTGTGCTTCTTCACCGCTTAAGTGTATTCCGGAAGAGCCGGGAACGGGTAATGCGTTAGCGGAGGTACTCATTAGTTCACTGTCAGAGTATGACTTTCTGTTTATTGGTATCCGCACTGTAAATTTTGACCCTTGACCTTTCCGGCTATCAACCTCTACTGTGCCATGATGAAGTTCTGTAAGTTTTCTTACAAGATAGAGACCTATACCTGTACCGCTGTTTGCATTGTTTTCGTTGTCTTTTGACCTGTAGAACCTGTCAAAAATTCTTTCTCTTTCTCTTTCGGATATTCCCCGTCCGGTATCAGAAATAACAAAATATGCAAAAGTCTTATCATTTCTGTAATTCTCAAAAGATACCGAGAACTCAACCTTACCTTTTTCTGATGTATACTTTAAAGCATTGTCAAGGAGGTTTGTCAGTATTTTTTCAAGTTTATCCCCGTCAAACCAGGAGTCTTCCACATTTCCCTTGATGGATAAATTAAATTCGATTCCTGACTTTTTGGAAAGGGCAAAAAAGGATTTGGCAATCCTGGTTACCAGATCGCCTAAACTGCTGTTATCGACCTGAAGACGTTCCGATTCTGTTTCTATGCTTGACATGTCGAGAAGCTGATCAATCAATTGTTTAAGTCTGAGAGCATTATTTATCACTACTCCCAGTGATTCCAGTATATTGGCGTCAACATCAGTACCCATATTGGCCTTCAATTGCTCCAGAAGTCCGAGCACCAGTGTCAGCGGCGTTCTGAACTCATGGGAGATATTCGAAATAAATTCTGTCTTAAACCGGTCGGCTTCATAAAGTTTTATAAACTCTGTTTTCCTGAAGTAGCTCGACAGAAGAATCACCACCGCCTCTATTGCAGCTACATCTTCATCCGTAAGATCAAGGTACACGGTTTCATCGATTACCCTTATGCCGGTAATTATTACCAGTCTTATGTCATCATTGTGAAAGACAGGATAGATTATCAGGCTTAGGAAACCGAACCTTTTCTTTATCTCTTCAATTGTCTGACATTCCGTTGTTTTACTGCTGATGAGAATATATTCTTCAAATTCAGGCAACTGAGCCGGTCGGATTATTTCAAGTTTATTATAGTCAATGCTTCCGTCAATCTGTAAATCATGGAAACTCATTAGTTTAAATTCTCCGGGATGATCTTCAGAAGGCTCGTAAATATAAGTTGCTGCCATTTCCAGATTTGAATCTATTAGACTGGCCACTTCATCAAGCAGTTCCTTATCGCTCTTGGGAAAACCTATTGCTTTCTGAATACCAACGAGTAATTTGAAAGCCTTTTTCTGCCTGGAGAGAACAGCTTTTGTATTGGTTAGAAGGTAATCAAGCCTGGTGAGCTCCCTTACAAGTTCCTTATTCTGTGAAACCAGATATTCAATCCTTTTTTCCCGGCTCATCTCTGGCAGGTTTTTGAGGGTTGCCTATTTTCTGCTAAAGATGCACAGCACCCCGGTCCAATCGAGCGGCATGACTTTACCTTTCACCCTTGCGATTTCAACACCTGAATAAATACCCAGCAGAGGCATCCTGGAGCCAATGGTTTCCTGTATCTCTTCCGATTCTTCCCTTTCAGTTCCGAAATACCTTTTTACCCTGCCCAGGCATGAGATGTAGAATGCAAAAAGAGGCTCCCTCTCTTTCAGGGAATCGAGCAACTGCCCGGCACTCTTTGCGATCATGTCTGTCTGGATCGATCTTCTCATGAACTGAAACAGATCTCCCTCTTTCAGGTCGCCTTCCATAAGTGATATTGCCCCGGTCTCTTCATCTACAGCCATAACCAGCCTGTTTACATAGTTCTCCTCCATGAATGGCCCGTATTTATCCCCTTTGTTGACTCCGAGGGTGATGAAAAACATTGCTTTTTTCCAGTTAGTTAATGCCGGGTCACCAAGATATTCCGTTGCCACTTCAATTGCAGGTCTGTTGTCCACTTCAAGTATCAGGTTACCTGAGGCCCTGGTTATCCGGTGGTAGTCAGATGCCGGTTTGCAGCCATGCATAATGGCAGTGTCAAGTCTTATATTTCCGTTGAGTACGAGTGACATTAAAGAATCTCTGTAAATCTTCCGGTTATCCCACAGTTCTGTTTTCTTCATATTCATGATGCCCGAGACCAATCCTACTCCGGCCATGGAAGGCAAGCCTCCCAGCTCTTCATCTATACCTGACAGCATCGGGGTTGCCTGATAGAACATATTTAGGGGGTCGGGAGGGTTGCGCGTTGAGTCATAGAAAAGAAGCAGTGCCGGAACGTCATAATCTTTCAGAAAGGTTAGTTTCCGTCCCATCTCCTTCCCGGCACGGTATTCATCGTTGTATATATTTTCAACTACTTCAGTCCTGAAATCGATGCCGACATCGGAGACAATCATTATGCCTGCATGAAAGCCCTCATACCCCAGGTAGTCATTGGTTATGACACCTGTCGAAGTTCCGCCTGCAATAATGCATTCATTCCCGATGACTGATTTCACGCCCTTGAGGAGCGACTCTGAATCATGCTCGGATGAGGCAAACACCAATGCAAGGTCTGCCCTCTCCGTTCCGGCGCTGTGCATTGCCGTCTCAGCCATCTCCCTGCCGGCATCCAAGGAGTGTGGGCTCGTGCTGAATGATACTCCGATTTTTGTGGACATATGTGTAAAATTTATGTAAGCCGACTGATAATAGCGTTCAAAGAACTGATTAATAATTATTAAAATTACGCTATTAACATGAAACGGGACATAATATTTGTACCAAAATTTATCAATAACATTCCAAAATGCCATATGATTAGTTATTGCCTCAACCTAAATAGCTGGACAAATTTTGATAAAACAATTTATCAGAAACTCAGGAAACAGGTAATAAATACAATTCAAAATCCTCCGCTGTTAACTGGCAATAGTACAGCACGATAATGAGAATTGAGACCAATTAAAAACAATGAACATATGGTTTCTCCAAAATTTACCAAGAAATCTCAATATTATTAGGAGATCCTGATTTTTATGCTAAATTGCCGTTTGAAATAAAATTCTGTTGAATCGTACGGGTCATATTAATTTTAAAATGGCCTTATTGCGTCTTAACATTTGGTATGCGAAAAGCTATCTCCTTAATTATCTGGATGTGTTTATTGCACACCAATCTTAACGCCACTCCTGATAAGGAGCTGTCGGAATTACTTGATAAAATTAAAGCCGGCAGGATCATCATTCAAAATACTTCAACCGCTTTCTTAATAACCTCCAAACAACTTGGATCAGTTGATATAATTAATGAACGAAACGTCAGGGTGATTATTCCGTCTGCGTCCATCCGGGGATCTGATCTGATCACATCTGAGGTATTGATCAGAATGCAGGAGGGCACGGTTTTACCTGTTCTGAGAAAGGAGAGGGAATGGTTTGTGGTAAGACTCCCTGACTTAAGGGATGGATGGATACATCAGGATGATGTTCAGCAATTGTATGACGAAGAAGACAGGGGAATAAGAACTCAGGAAATGAACCCTGATGTTTATTATCAGACCAGGTTATTGGCTGAAAGTTTTTTCCTGAAGTTTTCTGAAGCTTTTCAGGAAACGGAACAGGTCATCAGTGCTTTTGAGAAAAAGTACCGTTCCTCTTCTTCCGCGGGGCAAAGTAATGCAGTTAAACTGATTGAAGAACTGAACAGGGAGCGTGAAATAATTAACCTCGCCATGGCCTACACCAATCATTTTCATCAGAAACTACCTCCTATACAGGTAATTACATATGGAAAAACCACCAGATCAAAAACAATCAGCTATGATGGAACTGCGACAGTGAGGTTCGGATCTTCGGCTTACGAATCAGGAGGGCAAATATCGGAAACCACAAGGGACATTAACCTTGCCGGTAACATATTTTTCAATCCTCAGTCAAGGCTTGCTATACAACTGAACCATAACAAAGATGTAATAAGGACACCCTATACCTCCAGTAATGTCAATGCGACCTATTATCATGAGACTTCCGGAGGAACTCGCTTTGGCACGTCTGTTAATTTTCAGGATTACGGCGACATCATGGCAAGCCAGAACAGTTACAGAAATATCGGAGCAGGCCTGAATGTTGAACAATCTTTAAATGAAACCATCCGGATTTTTGGAGATGTAAGGGCCCAGTCAAAAAGCTATTACGACACAGAGGACGGGAACGATCTTCAGGGAATTCAATTCAACACATATATTGATTACACGGGTAAAAAAACCATTGTCAATGCAGGAATCAGGGGACGTTTTCAGTCGAGCGACGTCTCCTTCCTTGATTATCACCGGATAATCCCAAATCTAAGGGTAATTTACAAAACAGGACAAAAACAGAGGTCGGTTTATGGTGAGGCCGAGCAGATGGTATACGGCTCTGCAGCCGAATCCGGTAATTTCAACCGTGTACGGATTGACCTTGAAAGCAGTAATCAAAAGAACCGGGCCCAATTGACGGTGATCAACAGATCCTTCCCAAACAATGAAGGCTATAACAACCTGAAAATCCGGATCTTGAATCAGAGGAATTACCGATCCGCCGATCGTTACGGAAGATTAACAGGTTATATTGAGTATACTCTGCACACAAATGATGCCAGCACCTCAAGTAACTTTGTGGATCTTCGTTTTGACAGAAATGTCAGCAGAAAAACCAGTTACTTTGATATCAGTGCTTTCGGAAGATACTGGGAGGATGCCGGCATAGATCACCGCTTAAGTGCTTACAGCCGCTTCGGGTTTAAGTTCGCAGGGATACAGATAGGACCGGTGGTTGGAGCAGATATAATGATCGATCCCGGCAACCCTGACCTGAAACAGGCAGGTAACAGCTTTAGGGCAGGAGTGGATGGCAGGGGCAATTTTATTATACGTCAGGCATCCATTTACAGTTCGGTCCGCTATCAGCAGAATCTTGCATACAGTGGATTCAATACCGGTGGAGACGCACGAAAACCCGCCACACTTGAGATCACAACAGGTGCACGCATCCCTGTTGCACGTATGTTCGAAATTCAGCTTGACCTCAGATACTATTCACTGGATTTCGATTTACCCGGGACTGATGATCCGATAACAGTCCGGACTCAATCAGGCTTTCGCTACCTGGCAGGAATAAGCTACCGGTTTTAAACATTAAAACAAACAGGATGTGAAATGAAAAATACCAATACCCCAAGCCTCCACTTTATTTTAATTCTTTTTCTTCTTTTAATTATCAACTCATCCATAATTGCTCAGGATCTGGATAAAGTATGGGAACGCTACAGAGCGGAAATTGAAAAGATCCAGGGAGAGGAAGCCTCCAGAAACTTTATTTTCACTCATGCTAAAAGTGAATTCGGACTAACTGAAAATCTAATGTCATTCCTGGTCGATCTTAACGGGGGAGCATTTACAGAGCAAATTGATTTTTTAATGAATGTCCCCGTTCAGAAATGGAATCCAAATATAGGCCCCGGAGGATGGGGAGCTTATGAACTGCAAAATGTACAAAGGCTGGTAAAAAAGAATGTTACCACTGCATTTCATAATGTATCAGCCTATGCAGATAAAATAAGCAAAGGATTAAAATACTACAGCCTGTGCTCCAGCATCATTGAAGCAATCAATGGTGACGACAGGGCAAAACTCAAGTCTCTTCACACGACATTTGAGATAGTTATGGGTTGGATGACCTCTGATTTCCCGAATATCAATGTTGCAATGCTAAGTGTGGGTTTCATCAATTACGCGCTGGATAAATTTATCAGTACCACACTGAATGAATACGATGAATACTGGTGGAATAAATACAGCGAATATCTCAATACCAGATATCCGGGATTTTTACAGAATTGGGCTTATCCGTCAATGCAGGGTGACTTGGGAACATTCCTTGAGGGCAGATTATCTGAGTTCTGGGATTCAGCTGAACAGTTTGAGCAGGGTGCTGGGGTTTTCTACAGAAATTCAGAATATGCCAGGAATCAATTAGGACCATCATTTGCAGCCCGTTATTACAGAGATTATTTACATAAGAATCTTCTGGCCTGGGCAAATCGTAATGCAGAACTTGAGGAGGCTACTGCATGGAGGGAATCAGAGCGTAATGCAAGAGAGCTTAATGATCTCATTGAGGAGCTAAAAATTTTAATGGCAGCAATTGAGGCTGCCGGAAAACAAATTGACGAAAAAGTCCCCGTCAGCCTTATAGTCATCCCTGATAAGGCAAGTCTGAAAGCCGGGGAGAGTGTTACCTTCAGGGCAATGGCTGTGTATGAAGATCAAAGCTATACGGATGTAACAGAACTTGAGACTACTTCCTGGAGTTCCGGTACCAATAGTTTTACCGCCACGGAAAAAACCGAAGCAAAGGAACATAACATATCCGTTACATACATGAACCAGGTGGCAAGAGCAATTATTAACGTTGAGAGCAGCAGGAAGCCTTGCGGAGAAAATGAGGAGTGGAGTGATGAAAAAAATGATTGTGTCTGCAAAGATGGCTACGAATTGATCAGGGAGCTAGGCAAATGCGTGAGCATTGACGAAGCAATAGAGGGCATTACAGGGGAAAAGCCGGATACTCTCTGTAATGAGAAATCGATGGCCGAAAGGCTGAACCGCCTGCGGGAAATTGCGGCAGAAAGCCAGTTCAAAACAGCCCGGTTCAATAACATAATTAGCCAGTTCACGAAGGCCGTTAACGAAAAAAGCGGAAATATATGCAATGATCAGATCATTGCTACAGCATACGCCGGTGCAATACAGCTGGAACAGGAATTTCATGATTACGAGGAAGAGGTTACCAGATTAAGCAGTGAGTTGATACTTGAAGCTGCCATATGCGGATTAAATAATCCTGATTACGATATTGCATCGATCATCAGTCTTGCAGGACAGTTAGGATCACCGCTCAGGAAAATAAGCCAGGGTATCTCACTAATGGAATCCGAACTTATGATAAACGGTTGCGACAAGCAGGTGGTCGCTGACATAGGAAATGCCATCGCCGAGACAACAACCGACCCCGAAGTAATTGCTGGTATGGGGTCCGGTGGTATTATTCAGCCTCCAAACCAGATACCGGGGGGAACGATAGGGGTTGTCGCTGCATTGTACGACGGCTATAATGCTCCTATGTCATCAATTTCGATGACGGTAAGTTTCAGTTTCAGGACATTCAATTTTGTTCTGGGCAGTGGCGCCCAGGAAATTGTAAATTTTGAAAATGCCCAGCTGAAAGAAGGTGACAGGATGCAAATCACAGTACGGGGCACCTCTCTTAATCCGTCGATTACACTTCTCCCGTCAGATTTCATATGGATTGATCCTGAAACACAACAACAGACCAGTCCGGGTAACGGGATGTGTCTTTTTACCGTTATAGTTGCCGTATATTTTAACGATGATGAGGATGTAAACCGGTACGAAATGGTTGTAGGGATAGGTACTTTTGGTGCCGGAATACCGGGTTTCCCCGAAGGTTACGGAAGAGAGCTAAGGTTTTAATCCCTCCAACGAACAAGTTCGACGAATTGGCGGATTACTCGCCCCGTCAAATGCAGCGCATTGTCGGGGCTCGTGATCCGGTATGGGGGGACCTATCAACAAAATCCCTGAGCCTTCGGCTCATTCGGGATTTTTGTTTTTGCGGCTCCAACCGGCTAGCCGGTGTCGCCTTAAAACAAAAATCCCGCCGCTTTCGCGGGGGATTTTGTTGAGGTCGGTGGCGGATTCGAACCGCCGTAACTGGTTTTGCAGACCAGCGCCTAGCCACTCGGCAAACCGACCGTGTGATCCGAAGCCCCTAAGGGCGAAGGATTGCCGTGTACGCCGTAGCCTTGGCGAAGGCGTGCCGTGTACGCCGTAGATTAAGCGAAGGAGTACCGTGCCTGCAAAATTAACAAAAATTGCAATAAAACAATTACAGAAACTTTTCTTCCCCTGGAATCTTAACCCCATCCCCGGCCCTTCCCCTTAATTAAGAATTTAGGGAAGGGGTCGGGGGATGGGTTAATTACAAAAAAGGGTGCCCTTTTAAGACACCCTTTCACCATTAACTAACCTTAACTCTACCTTCTACCTGAACCGGCTCTTTTTGTCATATTCATGTTGGCTCTCTGCATCTGAGTAGCTGAAACACCCTGGTTCCTAGGAGCAGCACCGCTCAATGCCCTGTTCTCCTGACGGATCCTGGCCTGCTGTGTTTCGCCTTTGATCCTGGCTTGCTGACTGACGGCTTCTCCCTTTCCGGGACCCGATGCAGTGGTTCTTGCCCTTTGACGAACAGCCTGCCCGGCTTCAGCGGCCTCATTGTGTATTTTCAACTGCTTGCGCTCCTGCCTCAGTATCCTGTCCTGACTTGTGACAATTAGTGCGGTAGAAGTTTCCACCTTCTTACTAATAGGGC
>CAZWFL010000017.1:0-80805 GCA_964633195.1 uncultured Rikenellaceae bacterium
TGTAATCAGCTTATTGTTAGCCGGAAAATCCTTAAATGATTTTCGAACGTCCGGCTGACAGTCTCTTCGGACCCTGATACATTTTTCATTTCCTGTATCACTCTCCGGTATATTTCTTAAACGATTTCAGAATTTAAAAGATCTTCACCTAAAAAGATGATCACATGAAAACAAGTCTGATTCAGTTGATCCTTTTTGTCTTTATTATTACAGACCTGGCGCATGCCCAAACCAGTTTGAATTCAAACATAACCGGGTCGGTTAAGGCATACAGGTTCCAGGGCGGTATCACCTTTGACCGGATCCCCGATGAAGATGCGTGGAAACAGGCAGAAGCCTTTCCCTTGGTGATGTGTCTGCCTAAGCCGGGGTCAGAACCAACAGAAGTATCAATTGTAAAAATCGGATACAATGATGAGTATCTTTACTTTTCAGGTTTAATCCCGGCGAGGGTAACGACTTCTGGATTGTATATGATGAGGGACTTAATACCAATACCGGCAGGGTAACTCCCGAACTGCCTTTTTCAACCGGGAGAACCATTCTGGTAAAGTACACCTACATGTTCAGATTTTAAGTTTAAGGGCCTTGCCTTTTGTTTTTAACTCTATCTTCAGAGTGGATCTTCCTTCATCGGAAAAATCGGCATCCACTATTATCCTGTTCAGGCCCGACAGAAGCTCCGGGATTTCTGCGGTACTCTGAATATGCCTTTTGATGTTCCAGTTCGCATCAAATAATATGAGGCTGCCGTCGGGGTTAAGTTTAAGATACTGGTCAGCTTCGATTTCGGCAGGGATCTCTATCCTGTCGTGGTTATTAATTTCAAGATAGATGGACTCTGCTTTTACACCTGTTTCATCTTTTCCGGACACCAGGCTGATAATGAATATCATATTCTGAGGTTCGTAAGGATTATTGAATTCCATGATGCTATGCAGTGGTTCTCCCGGCTGCCTGCTCTTCTGCTCGTGGATATACCTTTCTGTTTTAAAGGGATAGAGGTGCCATTCACCAACCCCTGCTTCTTCAAGATGGAATTCGTTGTTTATATCCTGCAGGAGTATTTTCAGTTCAGGTGTGAATGCTCCTGCCATCCGGGCCGTTTCCCAGGTTCTGATTGCTTCGAATATGGCATTGCTTGCACCATTCCTTTCAACATTCCTGATACTCAGGTTAAATGCGAATCCGGCATCAAATCCGGCAGCGCGGGCAAGCAGCCATTCAGCATCTTCTGTGCTGGTGGCTGCCGACATTGAGAACCAGCCAAGCATTGGCGGAATGAAGTTACGGCGATAAAAATCCTGGTTCATGAGCCTGTAGTGTGTCTGGCTCTCCCTGAAACCTGCATACCAGGGCTCACCCCAGTTATAGCGGGTGTTTATGTGCCAGTTGAAATGACCGGGATTGCTGGCGTCGTTTATTACTTTTCCCCTCAGTTCAGGCTTTAGATTATCATACCATGTTTTTGTAAAAAGAGCCCTGGCATATTGCCCCATCCCGGTGGACCATACCCCTTCAAGCCCGTCGAAGGAGATCTGTCTCAGACCGGTCTCGTTAAAGAGCTTTGCTATTCTGGCAGAAATCTCGGCAGAAAGATCGGGATCGCTGAGAAAAACCTTATAGGGATGGTCAAGAAGCTTTCCGATCATAGCACCTTTCTTGTGTTCCGTAGCAACCGTATTGAAAGCTCCCCTTACACAGCCGGTAAGCTTCCAGGGCTCCGATTGCGTAACCTCCCTGTAACGGATTATTTCATTACCAATAACTGCAGCCTTCAGGGTATTGTTCTCCATCTGGCTGAAGAAGAGGGGAGATTCAATATATATTTCGTCTGCTTGTTTGTCAATGTCCTGCCCGATAATGCTTTCGCCAACCTTTGCCAGCCTTTTGTCCGGAACAGGGCTTACATACGGATCGTTGGTATTGATAAAGTTGGTAAGGGTATGCACTCCGAGCATAATTCCCTGCTCTGCCGCCCTGTCAACACACCTTTTCATGCTTGTCCGGTTATCGGGGAAAGCATCTTCCAAAAGATCAAAATGACCCCACGATTTGAACGGATGGCCGTGATATAAGTATCTTAATCCGGCTTTTCGGGTCAGTTCAAGAGCCTGATCCAGGTTTTTCTCGGTAAAATCCATGATCAGGTACGATGATGTGGCCCCCCTGGAAATTTTTGCCCATTCACCGTCAATCAGTGGATGCGGAAGGCCTTCTGCAACCTCAATCTGACCTATCAGTTCAAGAGTCCTCTCTTCAGGACAGCCGAACAGGGCAATCTTACTGCCGGTCACTCCTCCGTCATTGAATGAAGGTGCAACATAGTGGGAATGGCCCCAGTTCGAAATGATCCTCTTCTGGCTCCGGTTACGGGTGTAAGCCTGAAGAACGCTTCCGTACTCCATAACCCTGGCTGTTTGTCCCCTGTAGTGTTTTCTGTTCTTCCAGTCATTTTCAATATCAACAAGATTACCCGAAGCGAAGATGTCATAAGAAGGTTCTATATCACTCTCTTCGCTCGGATAGCCTCCCAGTGTTTTTACATTAAGAGCCTGAATGCCAATTGAAAAATTGCTGTTGCGAACAACACCCACACACTCTCCGACACTCTCCCCGATGATTGTCGGGTAAGGTCCCCATATTACCAGTTCAACACTGTCTGACAATTTGATCTCCACAAGTTCAAAAGTGATGTAATCTTTCTTTATCTCTGCTTTAACTGTGGCTTCTACTTTGTTGGGATAATCCAGAACAAGAATGTTCCCGCTTCTTCTCAGCTGACAGGGTTCTTCGATGATACCATTAAATCTGATGCTGAGCAGGGGAGCACTCTGACCGGCGGGTAAATATTCTCTTTTGCCAGACTTGTCATAAATAGTGGTAACAAAACCTTTGTCGCTGAAGCCAAGTCTGAACCATGTTGTTTCAAGGATAATTTCATCAGCAGTAGCGATAAATCCGTTGAAAACCAGCGCTGTAAATATCAGGAACTTCTTGATCATTGTAATTAATTTAATGCGAGTTCGATATAAAGTTAATATATAAAGCCAATGATTGATCGATAATTACCAAATAGAACTCACAGTGATCTTTTACGTATTATTTCCGATATTTGTATATCAGGAAACTCATCTCATCAGTTCGTAAATTACATTCACTTAATATTCAGTCGTTTTTGTAACTTAACCAGACTGATTATAGAAAATATGAAAAAGCTGTTGTTGATTTTTTCAATTTACCTGTACCTGTTGCCGGGTTGGTGACAGGAGTTGTAATATTGCAGAATGTTGCAGCAGGATAACAGGGTAAGCGCAATCACGACTTTTTAGAATAACAGAAACTGTTTCCAAAATGAAGAATTTAACCACGGGGTTGCACGGAGTAAGAACGGAGTTACACTGTCAGGAAACAGTGTGACTCTGTGTCTGTTTGAGCAGAGCGGAGCGAAGACCAGTCTAACTCTGTGGTTAATAATGACAATGATTACGATTATGAAACTATGCAACACCACCTGAATCATACTATTATTAAGTTAACAGCAATATTATTCCTTCTGGTTTCATGTCATAAACAGGAATTCAATCGGTTTCCTCTTGCTGATAAATATTATATTGATGGTGAAAAACTTACCCTGGCTTTCAATGAGTTTAAAAAGGTAGAGGGAGCATTAAGTCTGATTGTCTGCCGTAACGGCCAAATCGTTGCCGAAGAATACACAAATTATCAAAGCTATGGAGCCGACAGCATAAAAAATATCATGTCGGTAACCAAAACTATTACCGGGGTACTTGCAGGACTGGCGATTGACAAAGGTTATATTGAAAGTTTGCACGACCCCATAAAAAAATACCTCACAGGGATTGTTACATTTCCTGATGAAGTAAAAGGAAATATCACTATTGAACAACTCCTTAAGATGTCATTCGGACATGCATGGAACGGTACGTCATCTTCCAGCCTCTTTGTGGCGTGTTTTCATGAATCTGAAGATAATCTTCAGTATATCATTGACCTTCCTTTGGTTACTACACCGGGAACAGTGTTCAATTACAGTGACGGAGCATCCCATCTGCTTTCTGCAATAATAAGTCAGGCCACGGGTATGAGTACCCTTGATTTTGCTGCAGAGAACCTTTTTGATCCGATCGGGATAACAGAGTACGAATGGAGCACCGACGACAGGGGCTATCACCTGGGTGCTGCATACCTGCGGATCAAACCCCGCGATATGATCCGGTTCGGAAACCTGATCCTGAACAAAGGGGTATATGGAGGAAGGCAGGTGGTACCGGAAAGCTGGATCAATGAAATGACAACCGCAAAGATCTCTACAAACGATGATATCCCATACGGTCCTGAATACGGATACCAGATATGGCTGGGAACTGTCTCGGGTAATAGATATTATATGGCGATAGGCTGGGGCGGACAATTTATTGTGATTGTTCCCGGCCTTCAGCTTGTTGTTGCTGCCACATGCTGGACAGGCGGGATATCCGACCGGCAGGCCGGGGAACACTGGATGAGCATAATAAAGATAGTCATGGAAAAGATAATTCCGGCTGTTCATTAAATAATACACTTACAGATTGTATTTCTTCTCGTGAAAAAAATACGTATGGAAACAAAAAGTGAAATGCCAGGAGAGGAGAAATCAGCTCTCATAAGAAAGCTTACTAACCTGAATTATCAAACGGCACGCGGGATTTTTATGTGAAACGTTTGATTATTTAATGTAAATTTGATTAAGCTCTGACTATCCGGTGCTTCATTTATTCGGGCAGAAAATTGCGCGTATAAATTAAAATACTAGATATGGGTCATCTTGTAGGAAAAGAGATATATCAGAAACTGGGAGATAAGCTTGATTCTCTCCCATGCGGACCCTGCCGCACGATGGAACCATTATTGAATCAGGATTCACAGAAGTTCTCGATTATGAGAAGGCATTGTCGTTAATCGAATCACAAAATAATTTTGCAATAGGATTGTGCTCGTGCCGTCATGAAAAGCACCATACAGGGGATAAAAAGTGTGATGTGCCCATGGATACATGTATTACTTTCGGACACTCTGTCGATTTCATGGTCAGGCATAACTTCTCAAAGAAAGTTACAAAGACCCGGGTACTGGAGAGTGTTGCCAGGTCAAGGGAAATGGGGCTTGTATTGAGCTGTGATAATGCGAGAAAGAATGTCTCTTTTTTGTGCCAGTGCTGCGGTTGCTGTTGCAATCTGCTTCTGGGGATATCCAGATTCGGGTACACAAACACAATTGTCACTTCAGGTTTTATCGCACATGTTAATACCGGTACATGTGATGGATGCGGAAAATGCTCAAAAGCCTGCCCGATAGGAGCTATTGAAATGATACCTTCAGAAAATGATCAGACAGGGAAAAGAAAAATGCCGCGGATCAATACCGGAATCTGCATCGGCTGCGGTGTATGCTCCCTGAAATGTGTAAAAACAGACTCAATGAAGCTGGTCAAACGGGATAAGAGAGTGATACACCCCGAAACTACCTTTGAGCGGGTTATTCTGCAAAGTCTTGAGCGAGGGACACTTCAGCATCAGTTATTTGGAAATCCGGAGAAAATAACCCAAAAGGTGATTAAGGGATTTGTCGGGGGATTTCTGAAACTTCCTCCGGTTAAAAGAGCTCTGATGAGCGAAACTCTGAGGTCCTCGTTCCTTGATGCAATGAAAAAAGGGGCTGTGAAACAGAATAAAAGTTACCTTCTTGAAGGGTGACAGGAAAACAGGTTCTTTCCTCAGAAAAAAAATCAGAACATAGAAGAACAGAGAAAAGGTAATTTCCATTGTATTCCAGGCTACTGGTTCCAGACTGTTGGTTGCAGTCATTATTTATTTGATTTTTATCCCTTACTTTGATAACTTTAACCCGATAAGCCCTGAACCCTGCCACATGAACATTTAACAACAAATGACCAGCCTCATCCCCGGGTATAACTACGACATCTTCATCAGCTACCGCCAGAAGGATAACAAAGGCGACAGGTGGGTAAGTCAATTTGTCGAGGCTCTGAAAACCGAATTAGAATCAACATTCAAGGAGGAGATAAGCGTATATTTTGACATCAATCCACATGACGGACTCCTGGAGACACATGATGTAGGGGCCTCGCTGGAAGACAAACTGAAATCGCTGATACTCATTCCGGTCATCTCCCGCACCTATTGTGATCCGAAATCATTTGCATGGGAGCACGAATTAAAAGTTTTTATTGACCTTGCCGGGAAAGATCCGTTTGGACTGAAGGTGAAACTGCCAGGCGGGAATGTCGCAAGCCGGGTTCTTCCTGTCCGTATCCACGATCTGGATAATGATGATCTGAAACTATGTGAATCGGTTCTGGGAGGAGCGCTCCGTGGCATCGAATTCGTTTATAAAGAACCCGGAGTAAACAAACCTCTCACAGCCGAAGATGATGACAGAAAGAATTTAAACAATACAAAATACAGACTCCAGATCAACAAAACAGCTAATGCAATAAAGGAAATTATCGCAGGATTAAGAAGGGGAGGGGCCCAGGTCATAGCTGATGTAAAACAATCAGAAGCGAGAACCCTGATGAGGGAAAAATCAATAATTGTTCTTCCTTTTGAGAATATAAGCCCTGATCCGGATCAGGAGTATTTCAGCGACGGGCTGACAGAAGAGATCATAACGGATCTTTCTTATATTGATGATCTTTTCGTTATCTCACGGAGCTCGGCTATGACTTTTAAAGGTGCAAAAATCACCATACAGGAAATAGCAGATAAAGTGCATGTAAAATATGTTCTTGAAGGAAGCGTAAGGAAAGCTGGCAATAATCTGCGCATCACAGCCCAGCTGATCGACGGGGTTACAGATATGCATATCTGGGCGGGAAAATATGATGGTACACTTGATGATATTTTTGATATACAGGAAAAAGTTGCACGGTCTATTGCCGAATCCCTCAAACTTAAGATCTCTTCAGAGGAAAAGGAATCAATCTCTAAGAACCTGACAAGAAACCTCGAGGCTTACAATTATTACCTGAAGGGCAGATTTTTCTATCATAACGGTACAAAAGACGACCAGGTGAAAAGCATGGAGTGCTTTAATAAGGCATTGTCGGAAGACCCTGATTATGCGCTGGCTTGTTCCGCATTGGCCGAGTCTTATTATGCCCAGGGTGCTTTTGGCTGGCTGCCGTTGCAGGAAGCCATCTCAAAGGCAAAAGAGTATCTTATGAAAGCTCTTCATTATGACAAGAACCTTGCCGAAGCACATGCGGCTCTTGGAGTGATTTATGGTGCTTACGACTGGAAATATAAGGAGGCAGAAGCCGAGCTTTCATTGGCCCTTAGCCTGAGTTCCAAATGTCTGGGAGCAAATCAGTATTACGCCGGTTTAATGGATTCTCTCGGCAGGAATGAAGAAGCAAGAGTGCATATCAACAGAGCTCTGGAACTGGACCCGACCTTCTTTTACCTTTACCTGCTGAGTGCTCAGCTATACTATAACGAAGGCAGGCTTGAAGAGTCCATGAGAGATTGCCGGAAGGCATTGGAAAATAACCCTCATTTCCATGAAGGGTACTGGAGGGCCATACGCATTTATTTCAGACTTGGTGACGAGGTAAATGCTGGCGGAGTAATTCAGAGCTATCTGAGAAGAGATATCCTGAAGGCGAAGTATTTAAATGATTTTAATAATATTTTTCCAGGTTCCGGTTTTGATGGCCTGTTAAACCTTTTAATCAAAATGGAGCTTGATAAGAGCAACCCCGACCCTTATTTTCTCGCTGTATGGTATATATTAAGCGGCAACAAGGATAAAGCGCTTGGTTTCCTTGAAAAAGCTGTCGGGAGCCGTTATGTCGCCATACCCATGATCAACAACGATCCTGATTTTGATGTAATCCGGAAGGAACCACGTTTTCAGGAACTGATTGAAAAGCTGGGATTGACTGAATACCAGATCTGACGGGGTTAAACTTATCTTTTTGCGTAGTGATCCCTGAGTAAGGAATTCCTCCCATGCTGATCCGCTATCTTGTGTTCTTACTTCCACTAAAATAAAAAAGCATAAAAATATTTGGATAATGAACATATGTTCACTTACTTTGTAAGAGATTGATGTTATTTGATTAGTGAAATGGTTTCTTAAAGATCAAATTTCCGGCATGCATCCATCATGATAGTACCTGTTATACTTTACGGTTCCCCTGTTCTCAGGAAAAATTCGGAAGAAGTAACTGAAGATGACAATATCAGTCTGTTTTCTGATGACCTTTTTGAGACATTAAGGAAAGCTGAAGGAGTTGGCCTGGCAGCACCACAAATTAATTTCTTAAAAAGAGTTTTTGTAATCGATACCACACCTCTGATAAAAGATAGTATTACTGTAGAAAATTTTACCGGCATTTTTATTAATCCGGTAATTATTGACAGGGCTGGTGATGAAATATTATATCGTGAAGGCTGCCTGAGTGTTCCGGAAATTTTCGAAGAAGTCAGCAGGCCTGAAAAAATACTGGTAAGGTACCAGGATCTCCAATTCAACACCCATGAAGAGGAGCTGGACGGGATAAAGGCAAGGATTTTTCAGCATGAATATGACCATCTGGAAGGCATTTTATTCATAGATAAAATAAACCGCCTGAGAAGAAAACTAATTATCGGGAAATTAAACAGAATAAAAAAATCATCAACGATTTAAATAATAGGCAAATATGAAAACAACAGACGTTCTGATTATTGGGGGGAGTGCAGCGGGTATGGTTGCTGCACTTACAGGAAAATCTTCCTGGCCCCGGAAGAGTTTTATCCTGGTCAAAAAGCAAAAAGATATGATGGTTCCATGCGGTATACCATATATTTTCGGTACTCTGGAAGACACTGATCATAATATTCTGCCGGTTGATAACATGATGGAAAAGGCAGGGATAGAATCTATTGTTGATGAAGCAACATTAATAAACACAGAAAATAGAACCGTTGATTTTGCAAGTGGAGAGATAATTAAATATGATAAACTTGTTATTTCCACCGGGTCAATCCCGGTATTGCCCAAATGGCTGAAAGGAGGTGATAAGGAAAATGTTTTTACTATTCCCAAGGATAAGATCTACCTTGATGAAATGAAGAGAAGGCTGGCTTCACTTAAGCGAATCGTAGTAATAGGGGCCGGGTTCATCGGTGTGGAATTTTCTGATGAGCTTGTTAAAAGAGACCATGAAGTGGTATTGGTAGAAAAACTACCCGACATTCTTATGCTTGCATTTGATGTAGAGTTGTCAAAAATGATCGAGGATATACTTTCAGGAAGAGGAGTGAGGATAATTACAGGCAACGGGATCAAAGAGATCCAGGGAGATCAAAAGGTTGAAAGAGTGTTGCTTGAAGACGGAGAATCATTTGAGACTGATGCAGTAATACTGTCGATAGGATACAAACCAAATGTCGAACTGGCACGTAAATCGGGCATCTATATTGACGAGAGTAATTTTATTGCGACAGACGAATATATGCGTACTCATGTGAAAGATATATTTGCTGTGGGTGACTGTGCGCAGAAGCGCGACTTTGTGACACGTGCCAGAGTCCCTACCATGCTCGCCTCAACAGCATGCGCCGAGGCACGGATAGCCGGAATGAATCTTTTTAACCTGAATGTCGTGAAGACCTTCAGTGGTACAATAGCCATTTATTCCACTGCAATTGGCGATACCGGCTTTGGTACGGCAGGAGTAACCGAAGCAAGGGCTAAAGAGGAAGGAATTGATACTATAACGGGCATATTCGAGGGTGTTGACCGCCATCCGGGTAATCTGCCGGGTGCACATAAACAACTCGTTAAGCTTATTGCAGCCCATCATTCCGGTGTCATTATCGGCGGTGAAGTAATCGGGGGATTAAGTGCCGGAGAATTGACAAATGTAATCGGGCTGGCAATACAAAACCGTATGTCAGTCAATTCATTACTCACTTCGCAGATAGGAACACATCCCTGCCTGACTGCCTCACCTGCTGGTTATCCGCTTATAAAAACAGCTGAAATAATCGCCGGTAAAATGCGGGGGAGATGACAAAATTCATAGAAGAACACTATGGTATGCATGTAATTTTCGGAACCCACCCCATACCCCGGAAATACCTATTAACGCATGAAAAACTAAACACATGGAATAATGAGTTTCTTGAAAGATCAATTGAACATATAATATCGGATGAATCAACCCGGCTAAGGTATGATTAAAAAACTCCAGGACAGCCGGGTGTAATCCCCAGCAAAGCTGCAAAAATAATCTGAAGAAAAGGCGATCTGATAAGTTTTTCAGACCAGATACTCCTGGTCTGAACATTAATATACTCTATAATTACCATCATAAATAACACAAAGACGGTAATCATAAGTGAATTTTAAGGGTATAAATCATTAACTCGTTCATAATCAATATTATATTTAGTTATGTAAAGTTAATTTTTTTTAGTCCAGATTATTTTTAAATGAACAAATGTTCATTTAAGTTTATTGCTTAATTTTATTCCCCTATGTTAAACCATATTGCATTATCGGTTACTGAATCGGATGAAATTGAAAACTTCTATGAAAAAGTTTTGATTTTCAGGACTAAACATAAATTTGCACTGGATAGTCTGCTTGTCCGAAAGATATTCGATGTAAATAGTTGTGTAGACGTTTGTGTTTTGGAACGGAATGGTTTGGAATTTGAAATTTTTATAAACACCAGGCAGGAAAACAAATTCTTCTCACATATATGCCTCTCTTATCAAAGCCCGGAAATTATATATGAGAATGCTTTAAAATCAGGATACAAAACTCTGGTAAAAGATGGCTCCAACCATTTTACCTATTTTATATGGGACAAAAGCAGAAACATGTTTGAAATTAAGAATTTAAGAACATGAACAACTTCATGTGTTTTGGATTTACAGGAACAAGAACCAGTGGCGGTATCAGAAAACCCGGTGTACGACTTTACCGGACAGCCTTTATGGCTTCCGGACTGCGTCAATATTGCATCCAGTGGCACATAAATATTAAGCCCGCTGCGGACTATTAATAATCAACGGATTTTAAGTGCCCACCAGGGATAAACAACAGTAATTCAGATCTTTTTTTGTATATGACAATATTGGTAATTTTATTAAATTTTGAGAGTTAGTGTTATGAGATCACGACTTTCATTTAAAATAAAATAATTCTGAATAAGCTTGCATAATGAGAATAATCTCATTATATTTATAAATAATTTTAATGTAAGGATCTATTAAGGATTGTTGGTTTTCAATCAGGCTTAAATTGAAGAATGACTTATGGAAAAATATTTGGTAGCATCAACAGGCGATACATTAGACTCAAAAGTATCAGGAAGATTCGGACATTCCGGATTTTTCCTCATAGTAGATCCCGCAACAATGCGATATGAAGCTTTCCGGGGTGTCAGTAATTATGATAATCAGACCATTCAGGAATTCATTGTTACTGATATCAGCAAAGTTATAGTTGGTAATATAGGCCCCTCATTATTCAACGAGGTGACAGCTTACGGTTGTAAAATATATCTGTGCCGCAATATGCCGGTTCCTGAAGCTATAAGAAAGGTTAAAAATGGTGACATACCTGCATTGAGTGAGCCAACCTTAAAACACAGCATTCACTCAGCACGTAAAACAGGTTATAATTATGGCGGACATGGCACAGGTTCAATCGGTGAGATGCCTCAGGGCTCAGGTTCACGGGGCAGAAAAAGCCGGGAAAGAAGCAAATTACCAGAAAAAGCACAAGGCAGGGGGTGGGGGAGATTAAGGTAATAATTAATAAATACATTGCTGCATTTGACCTGCAGCATATAAAAAAAACATTAAAAGGAGGTTTATCATGGCTTTAATGATCACAGATGAATGTATTTCCTGTGGATTATGTCTCGAAGAGTGTCCTAATGCAGCAATTTCCGAGGGTGATCCGGTAGAATGGCATATGACCGGCCATCTGCAAAGGAATAATGACAAATTTAAAAGCAAATATTAACTGGCTTGATGAGTTACTGCCGGAAGGCATGTCAATTCCATCATTAACCTGCCTTTCTTTACCGAACAATGCTCAGACTCTTTATCAGCATCTTTATACGGATTGATCTCTTCCTTAAGAAAGATAATCCCTTTGCTGCCTGATTCATAAATAAAATACTTATCGGCATTACCGAAATATCCCGGTGTAAGCTGACCATTGTAATCGACTGCCATAGCCATCCGGATTATCTGTAGATTTTCTGTATGCATGCTTTTTCTTTTTTTAAACTGTAATGATGCCCTCATATTATTCATACATTTAACCCTGAAGATTTGATGGTCAATGCAGCGATGGCAATTTCATATTTTTATTCTTTTTAGCTTTTATAACGACAAAACTACCCTTGCCATATCCATTTTCCGGCATCTGGGTGCTGGTAACCTCGTATAGATGGCCGAAAACGGTCTGGGAAGTTTTAACAATACTGAAATTATTTTCCCACAAATACTTATACACTTCTTCTGTACTGTAAAAAACAGCATCTTTATAAAAAATGCTCTTTTCCTTTGAATCAAGATATAGTTTACCCACAGGACTATCTCTATCCACAAAACCCAAAATAAGAATCCCGTCGTTTTTTAATATCCGGTGAGTCTCAGCAAATGACCGGCTGATGTTATCCACAAAGCAAATCGTAGTAACCATAAGGGCAAAATCATAGCTTTTGTCGGCCAGCGGGAGATATTCTGCAACACCGTCGATAACCTTTAACCCTCGCTGTAAAGCTTTTTCTCTCATTACCTTTGATGGTTCAATTCCTTCATTAATCCCGAGCGGAATAGCAAATATCCCGCTTCCAATACCAATCTCAATTCCTTTTCCTTTTTCCGGAATTACTCTTCTTATTGCTTCAAGTTCAGATTCAAACACATAATGATTATCAGAAAACCATTGTTCGTATTCAACGGGATGTTCGTCAAAAGGCTTTGTTTTTGACATTGGCGTCAGGTCAGTACTTTCTTTTATTGGAAAATGTGTAAGTTATTCACGAATAATTAGATCACGGAAAGTATTATCTCCTTTAGACTATTTTAATAAGATCTGCCATTATCATTCTGTCTTTGGATTCCCGGTATATTAATTATTGATATTTAAAGAATTAATGTCTGTTGATCGGCATACAGGACAATTATCCTTAACTATTATTGCCTGGATATCAAATCTTGCATTACAATCCTTACATATAAACCACTCTTTTTCAAGGTATGCATTACCATACACTGTTTTAATTTCTTTCCCCTCAACCAGTGCTCTTGCTATTTTACGCCTTGCACTTTCGCAGATCCTTGCAAAAGTAGCCCTTGACACGCTCATTAAAACAGCAGCTTCCTCATAATTTAACAGATCATAGTCAGCCATTTTAATTGCCTCATACTCTTCGTAAAACAAATCAATTGAACCTTTACATCCTTTCGCACAGCCATAGGGTTTAAACCCAATAAATTTTGGTGGTGCAAAAATCTTTCGTAGTTGCTTCTGACGTGGCATATCATTATATATATATTACAAAGATAGTGAGAATATTCTCAATATTTGCTATTATTTATTTTTTAATGCCAATTATTTTTCCTCCTTACACCTGCCTGAACGAACTCCCCTCTGACTATGATATTTTTCCCATGGGGTATAAAAAAAATCTGCAACTCATTAGTTGCAGATTTTTTTTGAAAATTAAAGTAAAGAAAGTGGTTATGGTAGTATAACCTCATCAATTACGTGTATTACACCATTTGTGCCAAGAATGTCAGTAGCTACAATTGTTGCATCAGCTGAACCAAGAGTAAGGGCAGCGTCGGAATCAGTTATTGTCAGATTACCCAGGTTGAGGGTTATAGAACCACCGAGAGTTGCCACGATGTTACTTGGCAAGTTAGGTAAATCAGTGGAGAATACTCGTGCGTCTACTACATGATACTTTAAAACAGCTTCAATAACAGGTATGCCAACGGCAGCCACTAATGCATTAAAATCAGCTACTCCTGCCAGTGTATACAATGATTCAAATGCTGCATCAGTTGGAGCAAAAACTGTAAACGGACCTGTTCCGCTGAGTATAGTTATTAAATTAGCTGCATGTGGATCATTTTCAACAGCGGTGAGGGCTGCAACCAATTGTCCGAATTCTGCTCCCTGTGCCGCCTGGGAAGCTGCAACAGCTATTTCTACAATATTTTTTGAAGGCGGTAGTAATGTTCTGTCAATGAGATGTACAACTCCATTATCATAATCCAGGGCACCACCTGCGTTTGTTGCGGCAGTCACTTTGGTTAAACCATTTATGAACGCACCATTGGTATTGATACTCAGATAAAAATCTCCACCAAGTGTGGTCACTGCCGATCCGGTTGCAGGTAAAGTATTGCCAAATACTTCACTGCCTATCACATGATAAGTTAAGATTGGGACCAGATCGTTTGCTGTCAGTCCTGCCAGGCTTGTTATCCCTGCAGCTTCAAAAGCATCATTATCAGGAGCAAATAATGTAAGATTTGCTGCCGGGTCGGTCAGGGTACTCAGAAGATTAGCCGTTACTACTGCCTCAGTAAGAATTGAGAAATTCTTGCTGAAATATGCAGGTTCAACAATTGTATTAACAATGCTAAGTTCCAGTTCAGGGACCAGGACTGCGTCTATAATATGCAAAACACCATTTGTAGCCAATAAATCAGCTGTTGTTACATTGGCTGCATCTATTTTAACAGAATTCCCGTTAATATCAACAGTAATTTTATCATTGGCTCCCAGGAGTGTGGAGGCGGTTTGTCCATCAGTTAAATCTGTTGATTTGATAGCCGCTCCGGCTATTACATGATACTTTAAAATTCTTTCAACTACTGCTTCAGGGATGTTTGTCGGATCAGCCTGACCTATAGCTCCCAGAAGCGCTGTAAATGCTTCATTGGTAGGTGCGAAAACAGTAAAGGGTCCGGCACCTTTCAAAGAGCTCGCTAAACCGGCCTCAGTGACAATTGCGACAAAAGTGCTCAGACTGCTGTTTTCCTGGGCAATTTCAACAATGTCCTTTGTCGGTTTCGGTTCCTCTTGTTCCTTTTCACAGGATATTAGAGATACTGCAACCATTACGAGGATTGCTGTAAATTTTATAAATTTTAAATTGTTCATTTTCATAATCTTTCTTTTTTGGTTTAAGTTTTATCAAAATCACTTTTGAACTTAACAACGGGCAAAATAAATTGTTCAACTTTTTGAAAAAAAGATTACATAATTTGGACCAGAGGAATTGAGAATTAATGCTTGCTGAAAAACTGGCTGAGGATGCAATTGTCCTTATGCCATGGCCGTGATCATCATCACCTTCCGATGGAATAGAGGTTTTTTGTGCCCCGTAGAAGTAACCTGTCGCGAAGAAGCACAGGAGTAGCAACAAAATTGTCTTCGAACCTGGTCTGATTAAGTATCCTGATTCCTGCGGGTGATACCTCGCAAACATAAAATGATCCTTCATCACTGCAGATGTAAAGTTTGTCGCCGGCAAGTGTGGGTGAACTGTAGAACACACCTTTGGAATCCGGTAATTTTGTTTGCCAGAGTTCTTCTCCGGTCGCGACATCAAGGCAGTTTAGGATACCGTTAAAACTTAGAAGATAAACCCTTCCGTTACTTGCCAGAGGTGTGGCAACATCTGCGCCTATATCGGTCTTCTGCCACAGGAAATCCTTCTCAGTCTTATTGCCGCCGCCTCCGGTTTTCATGGCTGCCGTGAATCGCCCTCTTCCGTATGGCACTACAATAATTCCCTGGTAATGGGCCGGAGAAGCAATTGTACGCCATGCTGCTCTCTTCTCAGGGTTGAATCCTCCATATGACCATATTAGTTTACCGGTTGCGGCGTCATGACCCGTCAGGTGATCAGCTCCCCACACAACAAGTGATGTCTGATTGCCTTCCTTAATGACCAGCGGTGTCGTATAGCTCTGGGGTGATTCCCTGCCACCGGGGTAGTTCCTGTCAGCCTTCCAGGCTACCTTGCCGGTTGCTCGATCAAGCGCAAGGAGGTAGGAACTGCCTTCATGCATAACCGTAAAAACGACATTTTTGTTGACAAGAACCGGGCTGGAACCGAGATCCCAGAAATATGATATTTCACCATAAGTCTCCCGGAGGTTGGTTTTCCAGAGTACCTTTCCGTTAAAATCAAGAGCAGCAGCGGTACTGCTTTTAAAAAAAACAAATATCCGTTCACCGTCGGTAACGGCAGAGGGATTGCTTCCGCTTCCCCTTGCATGTCTGCCGGGAGTCTGTCTGCCGAGCTTAACCTGCCAGAGCAGTTTCCCTGTCCAGTCGTAGCAGAGTACACCATCCTCAGCTTCAGGGCCTTCCCCTATAGCCGATGTAAGTATAATACGGTCATTCCACACAATGGGAGTTGATCCGCCCTTCCCGGGCAGCTCTGCCTTCCATAGGATACCCTCTGTTGCAGAGAAGCTGACAGGATAGTTCCCCTTCTCCGCAATTCCGTTGCCATTCGGTCCCCGCCACTGCGGCCAGTTTTGAGCCTTTGCATTTAAAGTCACCAGCATCAGTACGATGCATATCTTTATTGTGTGCCTGGTGATGTTGCTCATTTATTAAAAATTTTACTGTTCATTGATGAAACACTCTTTCCTGCCAAATGTTCATAACATGATCGCACGCGAGGAGCAACGCGACGAAATCCCGATGAACGAAGTGAATCGGGAATTGCACGATTTATTTATATTTGTTTTTATGCAACATGTCAAATAAATAACTATATTTATGCAATATAAATTGGTTTTATGCAAAAAGATCAAGATTTAAAAATATCATCAGATGCCTGAAAAACCTGTTGGAAGCACCTGGTTGAAACAAAACTATCAGCTTTCAGATTTTAAGTTGTCTCATGAATCTTATCTTGGTACAAGATCGAAAGTTGAAGTACTACAAGATGGGACGACAATAGAAACTTATCAGAAGGCGCAATATACTCTTAAAGCAGATAATCCTTTAAACCATTTTGAGTTTGCCCTGAAATATGACGATGTTCAAATTAGTTTTTTTCAGGCCATTATAAAACGTATCCCGGGAAATGATATAGTTGAATATATAAAATCTGCTCCTAACTCTAAATATTCAAGAAAGATTGGATTCTGGTACGAATTCTTAACCGGAGAACGTCTCTCCATTGAAGACAGGCCAGGCATTAACTATGTTGATTTAATAGATTCTAAACGGTATTTTACTGGTGTGGTTGTTAAGAATAACAGGTGGCGCATAAATAATAATTTACTGGGCGATGTTGGTTTTTGTCCTGTTATTAAGAGAACGAAAGCTATTTCAAGAGCGCTGGAGCTTGATTTTTCTGAGATGCTCAGGGAGCTCTCAAAAAACTATACTCCTGAGATATTAAACAGGGCTAATAATTATTTATATAAAAAGGAAACACGTTCATCTTACCAGATCGAAAAAGAAGAACCAACTCCTGAACGAATTGAGAGATTTGTAAGTTTATTAAGTGATGCTGGCAAGAAAGATATCAGGGAACTGCTTAGTGAGAGATTTTTGGTAGCGTTACAGAATCAAATTGTTGATCCACGTTTTGCAGCCACAGGCTTCCGGGATTTTCAAAATTATATTGGCCAGACAACATGGAATTATGATGAGATCATTTATTTCGTTTGTCCACCACCGGAATTTCTTTCAGACTTAATGAAAGATCTTTCAAATGCTGCCATTAAAATGGAAGGCGTCAATCCAATTATCCGGGCAACGTCTATTGCTTTTGGATTTGTTTTCATTCACCCGTTTGAAGATGGAAATGGAAGAATTCACAGATTTCTGATACATGATTTTTTATCGAGGGATAATTTTTTACCTTCCGGAATGATCATTCCGGTTTCTGCTCACATGGTAAAAAATATTAAACTTTATAATGATGCTCTTGAGGATTATTCTGAGCCGCTTATGTCATTAATCAGGTACACAAAGAATGAAAAACAGAAATTAGTTGTTTTAAATGCTTCTGAAGTTGAGGGATATTACAGGTTCCCGGATTTAACCACACAAACTGAATATTTATGTAAAGTAATTGAAACAGCTATTTGCCATGACCTTCCAAATGAACTGGATTTTTTACAAAATTATGATGAAGCTAAAGAATTGATGAAGCAGAGGATAGATATGCCGGATAAACTTATCGACGTATTTATCCGGTTTACTCATCAGAATAATGGGATTTTTCCAAAAAGGAGAAGAAACACTTTCCATATGCTAACGGATGACGAAATAGAAGCACTACAGTCTATCTTTCATGAGGTGTTCAGATTAAAAAATTAGTTGAGGCCTGTTATTAGATCAATCTCTGAATTAGTGCCAAATATCAGTTTTATGGTTCTACTCCTTAAATTGGCCTTCTTCTCCTATTAATTTAACTCCATTTAAAGGGTGTTATCAGTTTATTCTGTCGTTAAAACTATGGAGAATGGGAAGGAGAATCCTGTTGCGAAAATGTTGCTGCAGATGTTGAGTATTGGTGCCGAGATGGAGAATAATCAGAAAAAAAACCGTCAATATGAGGGGATTCAGCTTGCCAAGATTAAAGGAGTGTACAACTGAATACTTAAGAATCTAATTGACTATTATATAATACATTATATTAACCATATATTATTAGCCTTAGATATATCTAGTCGCGACATTAATATTTAAGCGCGACATTAAATTTAGTTGCAAGTTTAAAATTAAATTCGCAACTTTGTTTTATGGAAAAAATAAAATATGATTATAGGCTTGGTATAAAGCAAGAGACTCGCGTAGACGCCATTTGTGGACAACTAATATTCGAAATTAAAAACAATGTAAAGGATATTCGGCTGTTTCAATCATCCCTAATCAGGTTAAGTAGTATTTTAATAGATATGCCTAATCATACTGGAATTCTAATTCTGGATGAAACAAAATTAAGCGGGCCAAGGTTAAAAGAAGAATGGGATAATTTTTCAAGATTTGTTAAACCAGATATATTTTCAAGACTCAAATTGGTTGTATTATCTAAATATGAAGTGACTGAAAAAATCGGTGATATTACTAAAGATGAAACAGATATAGTTCTTGATATTCACGAAAAGTACAGCCAAATATCCATAGAAAAGAATGTCCGAAAACCAGATGCTTTTTTTGAGATCTTACGAATTTTAATTATTCAATGGTTCAGAGGAAATGGGCCTTTGCAAGTGAACAAAATATGTCAACTTTCAGGATATTCTTATCCTGCAGTATCTTCAGCATTGGAGAAAATGGAGTTACAACTTAGAAAGCATTCTAACAGAAGTGTAGAGCTAAAATCATTTCCACAAGATCTCTGGTTTAAACTTAAAGCTGCATCAGATAATGTGCGTTTACCACAAGGTTTTTGGGCGAACAAGCCAAGGGATATCGAATATTTTAAAAACAAAATTCTTAATAAAACTAATTTTGAAGTTGGATTTGGAGGTATTATTGGTACCAAACACTATTTCCCAGGGATAGACCTTCTTGGGATACCTCGTCTCGATTTGACTGTGCAAAAATGGAGCAATAGTAAAATCGAAAACTTCGTAAAGAGTTTGGACCCTGGTCTAAAAAAAGTACAACCAGGTCAATTACCCCAAATAGTAATTCACAACATACATAGGAATGAACCATTATTTGTAAATGATGGCAGCATGTTGTTTGCGGATGAACTAGAATGTTTGTTAGATCTTCATGAATCACGGTTAGAACAACAGGCATCAGAGCTACTCCAGTTTTTAATGCATAAGAGGAAAAATGAATAACATAATTCCCAAAGAAGTAATAAAAACTGTAGCCGAAGCAGTTCCACCAGATTGTTTAGAAAATCTGGTGATTATTGGTAGTCTTGCCACCGTATTTGCTTACTTTGGTAATAAGAAGAGTATACCAGTAAAAACAAAAGATATAGACTGCTGTATACGACCGCATGGTGTTGCAGTTGAAAAAGGGCAAGCAATAGCAACTCACTTAATAGATACGGGATGGACAAGACGACTTCTTGGTGACCACATTGAACCTGGAAATTCAGAAACACCTGAGAATGAATTACCAGCTATACGTCTTTATCCCCCTGGGATTAATCCAGAAGATGAGAACGCTTGGTTTATAGAACTTCTGGTAGAACCAGAATCCTCCAAAGATGTTGGTAAAAACTGGATGCGTATTATAATTAATCATGGACACTTTGGCATACCATCGTTCCGATATCTATCAATCGCAACTTATCTTCCAGAAAAAGATGAAAGATTAGGAGTCTACTATGCACGACCTCAGATGATGGCATTAGCAAATATGCTCGAACATCCCGAAATAAAACCAGAGCGTATGAGCACACTTTTTAATGGTCGGGAAATAAAGAGAAGCAACAAAGACTTGGGTCGTGTTTTAGCAATTGGATATTTAGAACAAGAAAAGGGAACCCCTGATTTCCATTCATGGGCACAGGACTGGTTTACAGCTTTATATTTTTGTTTTCCTGCCGAATTTAATACTCTAGCTAATAATGCAGGATCTGGATTGTACAAACTCATTAATAGTAGCGAGGATTTGGATGAAGCACATCATACATGTGCGTACGGGTTGCTTTCTTCCAAAAGTGTAACAGTGGATGAGCTAAAGGAAGCAGGGGAACGAATTATTGGAGAGGCTGTTGAAGATTTAATTAAACTATCTCAAAAATATTAGGATACATTTTTCATTCCAGTTACTGCCATTCCTTCAGGAACTCTTTAAAAAGATGGGTTTTGTGATGATCATTTAATAGCGGATCAGATCCGTTAACCAAAGGATCATACCATAATACTTTCTGTTCTGCCCAGGCTAACCCCTTGCGTTTTAGTGCAACCTATTCCATAGGATATTAAGATATAAATGGTTACGAAAGTTTTTAATCAGAAATCAAACTCCAGAAGTTCTTTTTCCTTGTTTACTGCATTCCAAAGCCTGATGGACACAATCTCATCAAACTCTCCATTGTCAGAAAGGCTCCAAATTACAGGCGCATCTTTCAGCATAGTCTGACGGACGTTGATTACTTTATTCATAGAGAAGAAAAACAGACTACAGTAAAGGTACCTTCTTTCTGTGTGGACATCTGTAAGTCTCACAATATCAACATTATCTCCTTCCTTATAGGTATAGATTCTATCTAACTTCAATACTTTGCCTGGTGTACAGATGCAATTGTTATCGATGAAATACCAGGACGAAAAGAAATGACAGCCAAGCCTGAGCAAGAGATGCAAAACCATTGCTGCTGCGCAGCAAATGGTTTAAAGATAACGGACAGGATTGTCCCGACGCTCCGGTCGGGACGGACCCTCTCCTCCACGGGTTACCTGAGCAAGAGATGCAAAACCATTGCTGCTGCGCAGCAAATGGTTTAAAGATAACGGACAGGATTGTCCCGACGCTCCGGTCGGGACGGACCCTCTCCTCCACGGGTTACCTGAGCAAGAGATGCAAAACCATTGCTGCTGCGCAGCAAATGGTTTATTGTTTTCCGTCATCCTTACAAAAACAAGTTTTTGACGGATTCCGGAAAATAATAAACCCGATGATTGCTCATCGGGTTTTGCATCTCTTGCGGTGCGGACGGGACTCGAACCCGCGACCCTCGGCGTGACAGGCCGATATTCTAACCAAACTGAACTACCGCACCGGAATTTTCAGCGTTGCAAAATTAAACGATTTTTTAATTATGACAAGTGTTTAACCAAAATATTGTCGGGAACTCACAGGAAATGGCACCGAAGACCGAAGATAAGCAGCAAAACGACGCAATTCCGCTAAAGACTTTAGAAGAAAGTGAATATGATTTGTGATTTGTGATTCGTGAGTCTAGATTTGTGATTTAAATCAAAAATCACAATTCAAAAATCACAATTCAAAAATCAAACATCCTCACCTTTTGCATTTTGCACTGCTCTGTCTCCCTGCTCCCCGCTCCCCGCTCCCCGCTCCCCGCCCCGCACTCAGCCCTGCTGCCTGAAAAAACTAAATTTAACTCCCCCATAACTCCTGTGCTCATAAAACGACGGGTGATCAGTAAATCCCATCCGCCTCGGATGCTCAAGGATAAAAATGCCGTCTTTCTTCATGACTCCCGACTGAAACACCAGACCGGGTATCTCCTTTAACCACGGAATGTCATACGGGGGATCAGCAAAGACGATGTCATACTGATAGTTGCAGATCTTAAGATATGCCTTAACATCAATGTGTACCGGCTTTATGTTCCTGAATCCCATTTGCTTTATAATGCTTTTTATACCGTTGATATGCCTGGGATCCTGCTCGATCAGGTGAACCTCAATAGCACCACGTGACGCAAACTCAAAACTGATACTGCCCGTTCCGGAAAAGAGGTCAAGAACAGTAACCGATTCAAAATCAATCCGGTTATTTAACACATTAAAGAGTCCCTCACGGGCGAAGTCAGTGGTGGGCCTTGCCCTTAAACCTGCAGGCGGATTAATCCTCCTTCCCCCGTATCTGCCTCCGATTATTCGCAATTAACTATACTGAAAAGATTAAGGAACCGATGCAGAACCGATTCGCTGAAAACATAGCTGAAGGTAAAATTACCTTCCGGTTCGGCCAGCTTAATGTCCCGGACATAAGATGAAAACTCCGGGATAAGATCATCATGCCTTCCAATGTTGCCGCTGAAATAAAGTGTCTCTTCCTGATCTATGCCCATCTGCCTGAATACATTCATGACATGATACAGAATATCTGAGGTGTTCCTGTAATTGAAAGTATTGCACAATTTAAGGGTGCTCTGATCAAATATTACAAGATTGAAGAAACTCTTCTCAAGATGAGCATGTATGTACCTGCCACCCGGATTCCTGCTCCTGTATGCAATATGCCGCAGAAGAGGCCGCAGGTGTATGCTGAGCTGTGTGTCGGGAAAGGATGAGCCAAGCATGGTCTTTAAAGGAGCGGGCAGGCTGAAGATTATAAATGCATCAGGCATGGTTATCCTGTTGCTGATGATGGCACTGCTTTCGTCTCGTAAATGGTTATACCAGAAATAATCCTCAATCCTTTCAGGTTCATAGAGAGGGGCGGGCACAAGTGTGAATTTCCCGGAGGGGACCAAAATATTCACCTTCCTGTACCGGTTTTTGAAATGATCATCGGTGGCCAGAATATCCGAAATGTGCTCAAAAGTAAACTCTTTGCCTTCTTCCGGTTCGTAACGGCGTATGAGGATGTATTTGTTCCTTAGTGTGTCGAGAATGCAGAATGTCAGTCCGGCCGAAGATACCTCAAGTGATAACACATAGTTCTCAGAGGAATTGATATCAAGGGTCTCGTCAACAAGTTCCAGAAATGGCATCTGTCTGCTATTATTTAATGTCAGTTTTTTAACAGGAATGATTAAGTTTACGAACAAATGTATAAAAATAATCGATGGAGGCTCTGTTAAAAGAAAATTATACCCGCAAAGATGCGCGAAGTTCTAATATTCAATCAGCTCTGTAAAAATCTGGGATATATCCCCACAGATGATCAGTCGGCAGCCCTTAAAAAGATTTCCGGCTATATCTGTGAGAATACAAATGATATTATCTTTTTGCTGACAGGTTATGCAGGCACCGGAAAGACAAGCATAATAAGTTCTGTCGTGGGCACTCTTGATCAGCTCAGAATAAAATCAGTACTGCTGGCTCCGACCGGGAGGGCAGCCAAAGTGCTCAGCTCCTTCGCCGGCAAGCAGTCTTTCACCATACATAAGAAGATTTACCGCCAGAAATCATCGAAGGACGGTATGGGCAGTTTTGTGCTTGACAGGAACATCCACAGGAACACTTTTTTTATTGTGGATGAGGCTTCGATGATATCCAACTTTTCGAATGACACCTCTCTCTTCGGAAGCGGTAAACTGCTCGACGACCTTGTCGAATATGTCTATTCCGGCACAGACTGTAAGCTTGTTATCGTGGGGGATACGGCACAGCTTCCTCCGGTTGGCTTTACGGTGAGCCCTGCCCTCGATGAAAAGGCTCTGGCGGAATACGGATTCGGAGTAGTATCATATGAGATTAAACAGGTGGTGCGACAGAGCGAATCATCGGGTGTGCTTATGAATGCGACAAGGGTCAGGCATCAGATTGCTGAAAACCAGCTTGTACGCCCTTCCCTCGACACCGTTAATTTCAACGATTTGATACGGGTGTCGGGCGAGGATCTGATTGATGAGATATCAGTATCTTACGGGACATGCGGTCTGGATGGAACGATCATATTGGTAAATTCAAACAAACAGGCAAACCGATACAACCAGGGAATAAGGAATAAAATATTTTTCAGGGAGGAAGAGATAAGTCCGGGCGATATGGTTATGGTGGTGAAAAACAACTATTTCATTACCAGTGAGGAGAACGGGGCAGGCTTTATAGCCAATGGTGATATTGCTGAGGTAAAAAAGATCAGAAAATATGAGGAGATCTACGGATTCCGCTTTGCCGACATGACCCTCAGGTTCATTGATTATGACATCGAGACTGATTCGAAGGTGATGATGGATGTTCTTCATCTTGACACGCCGGCCCTGCAGCCTGAAAAGAACAGGGAACTGTTCCATAATGTCCTGGCCGATTATCTGTACCTTAAAACCCGAAGGAAACAGTATGAAGCCGTCAGAAACAATCCTTATTTCAATGCCCTTCAGATAAAGTTTGCCTATGCGGTAACATGTCATAAGGCCCAGGGCGGACAGTGGGAGAGGGTCTTTATAGACCAGGGAATGTTTAACAGACAGGAGATCACCATCGATTACCTCCGATGGTTCTATACGGCACTCACCCGCTCAACGGAGAGGGTTTACCTTGTGAATTTTCCCGACGACTGGTTTATCTGACAGGGCCGGATTATTCCTTATAAAATAAGTCTACTACCGCTATTTTTTTCTGATAGTCTATTCTCCTGACCCTGTATTTCAGAATATCCTTACCCGAAAGAACAGACATCTCCCGAAGGATCTTCTGTTTTTTGCAATTCTTGAGTAACTCAAGATCATCATAAATAATCTCGTGTGAGACGGTATTGTGTTTGATCGAGAATTCCTCAAGGATGATTGCCGCTATAACAATCATCACGTTAAAGATTATAACCCCCAGAACAGGAAATCCCACCAGCTTCAGCGAATTGATAACCGAAATGCCGATTGTCGTAAAAATATACGACATATCCTTCAGGCTGAAGTTCCTTGTCCTGAACCTCAGGATGGCAAAAATGGCAAATAGTCCGACAGCCATTCCAAACTCGATGAAAACCGACTTAAGCATTGATGTGATAAAGAAGACCGTTATCCCCATCATGAAGAATGTGAAAAGGAATTTCTCCTTTCGTGAGTACCTGAAATATATGAACCGGATAAGGATCAGCAAAAAGGTAGTATTGATTGCGAACCTGATGAGGATACCATAAAAGTCAGGGTTGTTGAGATTAAAAATATTGTCAGGCATCAGTTTTGTTTAATGGATAAAACGCAAATATAAATGTTTTTATTCTCCGATTATCTTGACGAGCACTCTCTTTCTCCTCTTACCGTCGAATTCTCCGTAAAAGATCTGTTCCCACGGGCCGAAATCCAGCCGGCCATTGGTAACGGCAACCACAACCTCCCTGCCCATAAGGGTTCTTTTAATATGAGCGTCGGCGTTGTCTTCAAATCCGTTGTGCCTGTACTGGCTGTATGGCTTTTCAGGTGCGAGTTTTTCCAGCCACACTTCAAAATCGTGATGCAGTCCCGATTCATCATCATTGATAAATACAGATGCTGTGATGTGCATGGCATTTACGAGCACCAGTCCTTCCATGATGCCTGACTCATTAAGGCATTTCTCAACCTGTCCGGTTATATTAATAAATGCCCTTCTGGTTGGTGCCTCAAACCATAATTCTTTCCGATACGATTTCATAGGATTCTGTTTTTGAGGTAAGATAATGTTTATTTCAATTTCATATCACTTATAATCCCTTCAATCCTTGCCTCAAGCATACGGTCCGTCTCTTCGTGTTTTGCCGGAGATTCAAGTTTTTCATTCACACTGAAGTAGAACTTTATTTTGGGTTCTGTCCCTGAGGGTCTTACAGATATTTTTGTGCCGTCCCCGAGAAAGAACTGAAGGACATCTGATTTGGGAAGATGCAGTTTCATCTCTTCGCCGGTGATGCAATTGTGTGAGACCAGCTTCAGGTAATCATCAGTTCTGATTACCCTGCTGTTGTTTATTTCACGGGGAGGAGAGCTCCTGTAAGCCGTCATCATGGCTTTGATCTCATCGGCGCCCTCTTTGCCTTTCCTGACAATATTGATTAGTCTCTCCCTGAACAGGCCGAATTCGTTATAGATTTCGATCAGTAACTCGTACAGTGATTTTCCGCGGTTTTTTGCCCATGCAGCCGCCTCAGCTACAAGAGCGCACGAAGCAACTGCATCTTTGTCCCTGACATAATCACCCGGAAGAAATCCGTAACTCTCTTCACCGCCCCCGATATATTTTTTCTTTCCCTCAAGTTCACGCATCAGACCGGCAAAGAACTTGAAGCCGGTAAGTACATTATAACACTCCACACCGTACTTTTCAGCTATTCTGTCAAGAAGATCTGTCGTTACTATAGTTTTAATGATATACTCATTGCCTGAATAAAGTTTTTTCTCCTCATATTGTGAGAGGATATAATAAATCAGCAATGCTCCTGTCTGATTGCCGTTCAGAAGAACAAATTCCCCGCTGTTGTTTTTAACCGCAACACCGAGCCTGTCGCCATCAGGGTCTGTTGCCATTACAAGCTCAGCACCTTTTTCATACGCCTTATCAATAGCCATCGCCATTGCAGCAGGTTCTTCCGGATTCGGGGACTTCACCGTAGGGAAATTGCCGTCAGCAATATCCTGTTCAGGGACGGAAATAATGTTCGTGAAGCCATAAAGTCTCAGGGCCCGGGGAACCAGAGGCACTCCGGTGCCGTGAATCGGGGTGAAAACGATCCCCATTTCACTATATTTACTTATGATATCGGGGTTAAGACTCATTTTTAAAACCTCCTTAAGAAAAAGGTCATCTGTCTCTTTGCCGATTATTTTAATTCTTTTCGGATCTCTATCGAATCTTATCTGTTTTACCGAAGTGATCTTCCTTACCTCCCCGATGATGCCTGTATCGTGTGGGGCAACAACCTGCCCTCCGTCGTCCCAGTAGGCTTTGTACCCATTGTATTCGGAAGGGTTATGTGATGCTGTGATGACTACCCCGCTCCTGCATTTATAGTGTCGTATTGCAAAGGAGAGTTCGGGTGTAGGTCTTAGTGAGTCAAAGAGATATACATCGAATCCGTTGGCGGAGAAAATGGAGGCAGTTGTTTCGGCAAATAACCGGCTGTTATTACGGCAGTCGTAGGCCACTGCAACTTTTATCCCTTCATTGCCGAAATTCTTTAAAAGATAATTCGACAGGCCCTGGGTAGCCATTCCCAGAGTATATATGTTCATCCGGTTCGTTCCTGCTCCCATAATACCACGCAATCCGCCTGTTCCGAATTCAAGATCCTGATAAAAGGCATCGGTAAGTTTCTTTTCATCTTTGTCAAGCATCTCCCTCACCTCATTTCGGGTCTCTTCGTTAAATTCACTTCCAAGCCATTGTTCAGCTTTCCTCCTTATTACGTCAGTTGTTAACATATCTGTTTTGTTTAGTTCCTTATGCTGAGGCATCTCATCAGACTGGTTCTCCAGTGCGGTATTGTGATATTATAATTCTCTTTTATCTTGCTTTTATCCATTACAGTGTACCACGGCCTTTTAGCTGCTGCCGGAAAATCCTTCGAGAGAACTGGTTCAATCTTGCAGTCAATACCCGATTCCCGGACTATCTCAGATGCAAAATCAAACCAGCTGCATACTCCTTCATTTGAATAATGATAAATACCTGTATTAAATGCAAACTTATTGCGGATTACACCTGCAATAATGATCAGGACCGACTCTGCCAGATCGGCGGCATAGGTAGGTGTGCCTGTCTGATCATAAACCACTTTCAGTACATCCCTGGCGGAGGCGTGGCGGATGATCGTTTTAACAAAATTGTTTCCGAAAGAGGAGTAGAGCCACGATGTTCTTATTACCATTGAGGCATGGTGCTGAAGTGCATATTTTTCCCCTTCAAGTTTAGATTTACCGTATGCAGTGAGCGGTTGCGGGAGATCATTTTCGTTATAGGGGACGCTTGAGTCGCCGCTGAATACATAATCAGAGGAGATATGAATTAATCTGCACTGCGATCCCCTTATTGCTTCTGCCAGGTATCCTACGGCAGTGCCGTTCACAAGGAGAGCTTTTTCGTATTCGGTCTCAGCTTTATCCACTGCATTGTATGCGGCGCAGTTGATTATCCAGCCGGGCACGGCATCAGCTATAAACTCTTTTACTTTTTCTCTGGAGGTAATATCGAGGCTGTCTGCATCGGTGAAGATGAAATCGTAACCGCAATAATTTTGCGAGGCAACCCTGATTTCATTTCCCAGTTGTCCCGACGCTCCCGTTATCAGAATAGTTGCCATTTATGCTTCCCGGTAATGTTAGAAATTGTATTCCGCATCCCTGAACAATGGGTTACCGGAATCTTTAACGCTGATTATCATTTCAGTCTCTCCGGTTCTCCAGTCAATATTAAGGCCCGGATCCATAACCGATATCCCCCTCTCATATTCGGGATTGTATAAATTATCACATTTATAGAGTATGATCGCTTTTTCGCTCAGTACAGAAAAACCATGAGCAAATCCCTTTGGGATAAAGAGTTGGGTTTTAGCCTCCGAATCGAGTTCTGTGCCATACCATTTACCGAATGTAGGGGAGCCTCTGCGAAGGTCAAGCGCCACATCGAATATTTTTCCCTCAATAACCCGGATAAGCTTGGCCTGGTCGAATGGTTTAAGCTGATAATGCAAACCCCTTACAACACCAATGGATGATTTTGATTCATTATCCTGAACGGGCAGGAAATCAAGCCCTGCCTCAAGGTAACTCTTATTGTTATAGGATTCAAAGAAATAACCTCTTGTATCGTTGTAAATATCCGGTTTAATTATCAGAAGCCCTTCAAAGCCTGTTTTAAAAATTTTCATTCTGTTTGTTTTATCCGGTAAACAATTTTAATTCTCTTCGGCAGCTATCCTTAAGATGTATTTTCCGTACTGGCTGCTCCTGACAGGCTCAGCCAGGGCTATCAGCTGATCCTTTGTTATAAATCCCCTTTTAAATGCAATTTCCTCTATGCACGATGCCTTGAGTCCCTGTCTCTGCTCCAGGGTTGCTATGAAATTGGCTGCCTGAAGCAGGCTTTCATAGGTCCCGGTGTCGAGCCATGCCATTCCCCTGCTCATTATTCTTACTTCGAGGTTTCCTTCCTTCAGGTAGAGGCGGTTAAGATCGGTAATCTCCAGTTCACCCCTTTGGGAAGGCTTCAGTGATTTCGCCTTCTCCGCAACAGTATTATCATAGAAATAGAGTCCTGTAACAGCATAATTTGATTTTGGTTTTGCCGGTTTCTCCTCGATGCTTACCACTTTTCTTTCCGAATCGAACTCAACCACTCCGTACCTCTCAGGATCGTTTACATAGTAACCGAAAACGCATGCCCCTTTCGTAAGTCTGGCCGTGTTCAATAGAGTGTCACCGAAACCATGACCGTAGAAGATATTGTCGCCAAGTATCATGCAGACAGGGTCGCTGCCGATGAATTCTTCTCCAAGAATGAAAGCCTGTGCAAGCCCATCGGGTGAAGGCTGTTCAGTATAGCTGAAGTTAATGCCGAGCGACGCTCCGTCACCGAGGAGATTCCGGAACCCGGGAAGATCGCGGGGCGTAGATATAACCAGTATATCCCTTATTCCTGCAAGCATCAGCACCGATAGCGGATAATAGATCATCGGTTTATCGTAAACCGGAAGCATCTGCTTTGAAATTGAACTTGTTATGGGATATAGCCTGGTTCCCGCCCCCCCGGCTAATATTATTCCTTTCATTTTTTACTCGTAACGTCGTTAAAAACTTGTAATTGTGTGCAAATATAATATAAAAAACACATATCTTTGCATCCAATTTTTCATAAATATAATGTCTAACTTATTAATTATTAGTCAATTTAAAATACATTATGACTGAAAGCAAGAAAAAAACAACTAAGAAGGAATTAGTTGAGAAAGATGAAGAGCTTGTAAAGCCTGTAAAACGCAAGAGAGTTAAAGAAACGTCAGAAAAGCCTGTTAAACAATTAGTTGAAGAAGAGACTGAGGAGGAGATAACGGAACTGGTTTCGGAAAAGACTGAAGCTGAGGAAGAGAAAGGAGACAGGGACGTGAAAGAAGTTATTGCTGAAACGGAAGAATCTCAGGAGGAAGCGGAACCGGAGAAGGCAGAAGAGATCGTTGAGCCGGACATAAAAAAAGAGGTTGAAACTAAATCTGAACCTGAGGAGGTGGTCGAACCTGTACCGGAGAAAGAAATCAGGGCTGAAGCTCAGGCCCATACCAGTCCCGATGAATTTGACTGGGAGAGCTTCGAAAGTGAGGAGCAGCATAATACCCCCCGTTATAAAGAGTATGAAGCATTGTATGACAAGACCCTTTCAACCATAGCTGTTGATGAGGTGGTAAAAGGCACGGTAATACAGATGACACCCCGTGAGGTCGTAATTAATATTGGCTACAAATCTGAAGGTGTTGTAAGCCTTAACGAGTTCCGTTATAACCCGGGCCTGAAAGTAGGTGATACTGTAGAGGTATATGTTGAGAGCCAGGAAGACAAGAAAGGTCAACTCCTCCTTTCTCATAAGAAGGCACGTGCTATTAACTCATGGGACAGGGTGAATGAATCGCTGGAAAAGGACGAAATTATTACAGGATATATAAAGTGTCGCACCAAAGGTGGCATGATTGTGGATGTTTTCGGGATAGAGGCTTTCCTTCCCGGATCGCAGATAGATGTAAAACCCATCCGTGATTATGATGTTTATGTAGGGAAGACTATGGAGTTCAAGGTTGTTAAGATCAACCAGGAATTCAAGAACGTTGTTGTGTCGCACAAAGCGCTCATTGAGGCTGAACTGGAGCAGCAGAAAAAAGAGATTATAGCCAAGCTTGAGAAAGGCCAGGTTCTCGAGGGTACAGTAAAGAATATCACATCCTACGGAGTATTCATCGACCTTGGTGGTGTTGACGGACTGATACATATTACCGATCTTTCATGGGGACGGGTCAATCATCCCGAAGAAATAGTACAGCTTGACCAGAAACTGAATGTTGTTATTCTCGATTTTGACGATGATAAGAAGAGGATAGCACTGGGGCTCAAGCAGCTCACACCCCATCCCTGGGATTCTGTCGATCCCGACCTGAAGGTAGGTGATTCTGTTAAAGGCAGGGTTGTTGTAATGGCCGACTACGGAGCTTTTGTTGAGATTGCACCAGGAGTTGAGGGACTTATCCATGTATCGGAGATGTCGTGGTCGCAACACCTTAGAAGCGCACAGGATTTCATGAAAGTGGGCGACGAGGTTGAAGCGGTTGTTCTGACACTCGAAAGGGCTGAAAGGAAAATGTCACTTGGTATCAAGCAGCTGAAACCGGATCCATGGGAGAATATTGATGAAAAATACACTGTCGGATCAAAGCATACAGCAAGGGTACGTAATTTTACCAACTTCGGCGTTTTCGTTGAGATTGAAGAGGGAGTCGACGGTCTTATACATATATCTGACCTTTCGTGGACCAGAAAAATAAAACACCCTGCGGAATTTACGGCAATTGACGCTGAGATTGAAGTGGTTGTACTGGAGATTGATAAGGAGAACAGGAGACTCAGCCTCGGTCACAAACAGCTTGAAGAGAACCCATGGGATGTATTCGAAAACCTCTTCAGCGTTGACTCCGTTCATGAGGGTACAGTGGTTGAACTTTTTGACAAGGGAGCGGTTGTGGCCCTTCCGTATGGTGTAGAGGGATTTGTAACACCCAAACATCTTGTGAAGGAAGACGGACTGATGGCCAGAATCGATGAAAAACTTCAGTTCAAGGTCATCGAGTTCAATAAATCGGCAAAGAAGATCATCGTCTCTCACAGCAGAGTATATGAAGATGTGAAGAAAGCTTCTGAAGTTTCTGCCAGAAAGAGTGAACCGGAAACATCAAAAAGACCGGGCAGAAAGAGCAAGTCGTCAGTTGAAAAGACTACTCTCGGGGATATCACACAGCTTGCAGCTTTGAAAGAAGAAATGGAAGAAAAACAGAACAAAGCTTCGAAGAAATAGAAAAATTAGTTAAATTTAGGGTATTAAATTTATCACTATGGATTTCAACATTGAGAACCGTAATAACAGCACGGTAGTTAAGATTCAGTCAGAAAAGCTCGATACTCACGTTGCCCCGGCGCTTAAATCAGAACTGGTGCTTATCTCAGGAAAAGGAGAAAAGAATATCATCCTCAATCTTGAGAACTGCCAGTATTGTGATTCTTCTGGCCTGAGTGCGATCCTTGTGGCCAACAGACTATGTAAGAACGCTGGCGGCACGTTTGTCCTATGCGGCTTGAATGAAGCCGTGGAAAGACTTATTACAATTTCTCAGCTCGACACCGTTCTCACAATTACAGAATCGGTTGATGAGGCTGAGAAAATGATCTCCTGACTCTGATCAGGCTGAGGTGTGCCGATGAAGCTGACCATATTGGGTAGCAGTTCTGCTTTGCCCACGTCTGAAAGATATCCTACCGCTCATGTGCTTAATGTGCATGAGCGGTTGTTTTTGATCGACTGTGGAGAGGGAACACAGATGCAGCTCAGAAAATGCAGGATCAGACCGGGAAAGATAAACCACATTTTCATAAGCCACCTTCACGGGGACCATCTGTTCGGTCTTTACGGACTGCTTTCCACATTCAGCCTGATGGGAAGAAAAAACACGGTCAATCTCTACGCCCCTCAGGGATACGATATAATATTAAGATCACATCTTGCCGATTTTGATATTCATCTCGATTATGATATAAAATTTACACCACTTTCCGGAAAGGATCCTGTTAAGATACTCGATAACAAATATGTTACTGTTACATCCTTCCCGCTTAAGCACCGTATACCATCATACGGATTCCTTTTCAGAGAAAAACCTTCCGACCGGAATATAGTAAAAGAGGCTATTGCACAGTATAACATTCCTGTGGTAAGGATACCTGCAATAAAAAAAGGAGAGGATTTTGTTACTGATGACGGAACGGTGATCAAGAATGAAGAGATAACAACACCTCCGCGTGAACCGCTTTCCTATGCTTACTGCAGCGATACGAGATGGTTCAGCCGGCTGGCAACATTTGTGAAAGGAGCGGACCTCCTTTATCACGAAGCAACCTTTGACCAGTCACTCGAAAAGCTTGCCAGGACAACCGGCCATTCAACGACTGTCGATGCTGCAAGAACCGCATTGGAGGCAGGTGCAAAAACTCTCGTAATAGGCCATTTCTCAGCCCGTTATAAAAATATTTCCCTCCTTGTGGATGAGGCAAGGAAAATTTTTCCGGCAACACTGCCAGCCATTGACGGACGCTCTTATGAGGTTGGTAATAGTATTCCGCAATAGCAAAAGAATTCCTATATTTGCAATCGTTGAAACCTGAAATTTGGGAAGGTGCAGGAAAAAATTCTGATTCTTGATTTTGGATCACAATATACCCAGCTTATCGCAAGGAGAATTCGTGAACTGAACGTCTATTGCGAAATTCTTCCCTATAACCATAATCTGGAACCTGATCCTGCCGTTAAAGGAGTGATCCTTTCAGGAAGCCCCTGTTCGGTTCGTGATAAAAATGCTCCTTTTCCCGATCTCCGATCGGTTAAGGGAAAAATTCCCCTGCTGGGAATATGTTACGGGGCCCAATACCTGGTGCATGCTGCCGGTGGTGAGGTAATATCTTCTCAAACAAGAGAATATGGGCAGGCTTATCTTGATTATGTTGAGAAAAATGATCAGTTGCTAAAAAAAATTGAGCCGGGCACAAGAGTCTGGATGTCACATGGTGATACTATCTCAAGAGTTCCGGAAGGATACAGGATCACCGGTTCGACCCGTGACGTTGAAGCTGCTGCCTTCAGAATAGATAATGAGCCTACCTGGGGTATACAGTTTCACCCGGAGGTTTATCATACTACCGACGGCAAACAGGTACTTCTTAATTTCGTTGCTGACATATGTAAATGTTCCCGTGACTGGACACCGGAATTGTTTGTTGAAACAACGGTTGCCTCACTGAAGGAGATAATAGGAGACGACAGGGTGATACTCGGCCTTTCCGGTGGTGTCGATTCTACAGTAGCTGCAGCGCTTCTCCACAGGGCCGTGGGAAGAAACCTGACCTGTATTTTTGTGGACAACGGCCTGCTCAGGAAAAACGAATTTGACCGGGTACTTGAATCTTATCTGGGTCTCGGCCTTAATGTCCGTGGTGTAAAGGCCGGTCAAAGGTTCCTCGGCAAACTCAGGGGAGTAAGCGATCCTGAAGCCAAGAGGAAGATCATAGGCAGAATATTTGTTGAAGTATTCGACGAGGAGGCACATAAGATAAGAGATGTTAAGTGGCTGGCCCAGGGTACAATTTATCCGGATGTTATTGAATCAATCTCGGTAAACGGCCCGTCAGCCACCATTAAGTCGCATCATAACGTGGGCGGGTTGCCGGAAAGAATGAACCTGAAGGTGGTTGAACCCCTGCGGCTTCTTTTCAAGGACGAAGTAAGAAGAGCAGGAAATACCCTTGACATTCCTGATTACATCCTCAGGCGGCATCCTTTCCCAGGTCCGGGCCTTGCAATCAGACTACCCGGTGAAGTAACAGATGAAAAACTTGAGATGCTCAGGGAGGCAGATGAAATATTCATCGAAGGGCTCCGGGAAAATGGACTATACGATTCAGTCTGGCAGGCAGCAGTTATCCTCCTTCCTGTTCAGTCTGTCGGAGTAATGGGCGATGAAAGAACCTATGAATATGCAGTGGTGCTAAGGGCAGTGGTGTCGACCGATGGAATGACCGCCGACTGGTCACGCCTGCCCTATGACTTCCTGGGGTCGGTATCTAACATGATAATCAATAAAGTGAAGGGTATAAACAGAGTTGTATATGATGTCAGCTCAAAACCACCATCAACAATCGAGTGGGAATAACTGTTTATTAAGTGAAACTTAAAGAGAGGAAAATGGGTTATGAGAATTATTAAGAATATAGTGCTGCCGGCATTGCTGAGTGCCTTTCTGTTAAGTTATAACATCTCAGCGCAGATGCTCAATGAGGAGACTTTCAAGCTTAGCCGGACAATCAGTCTCATAGATGCGTGGTATGTTGATTCTGTAAACCTGTCGGGTATTACCGAGAGAGTTATTATTGAGACACTCAGGAATCTTGATCCGCATTCGGTTTATATTTCTGCCAAGGATGTAAAGGAGATGAATGAACCCCTTAACGGGAATTTTGAAGGCATTGGTATACAATTCAATCTTCTGCGCGATTCCATTTTAGTAATTGAACCGATTCCGGGAGGTCCGTCTGAAAAAGCAGGATTAAGGGCCGGCGACAGGATAATCGTTATTGACGGTGAGACAGTTGCCGGTACAGGCATCTCTACTGCAGGAGTCAGAAGCAGACTGATGGGGACTAAAGGCACAAAGGTTGACCTGGGTATCTACAGGAAAGGGCAGAAAGATATTCTCGAATTTACGATAATACGTGATAAAATTCCCATCAACAGCCTTGATGCGGCCTATATGCTTGATAAATCAACAGGATACATTAAACTGAACAGGTTTGCCTCACCTACTATCAAGGAGTTTACCGATGCAGCTGCGATGCTTACAAAGAACAATATGCAGAACCTGGTGCTCGATCTGCGCGGAAACGGAGGAGGTTATATGGTGGCGGCCACTGAAATTGCTGACAGGTTCTTTGCCGATCAGAAACTGCTGGTCTATCTTTCGGGCCGCAAGACCCGGCGACAGGATTATAAATCAAAAGGGGGCGGTAATCTGTCGGATGCCAGGATAGTGATAATGGTGGATGAAGGATCAGCATCAGCAAGCGAAATACTTGCGGGGGCACTTCAGGATTGGGACCGTGGAATTGTACTGGGCAGACGTACCTTTGGAAAGGGACTGGTGCAGCAGGGATTCTCACTTACCGACGGGTCGATGATCAGACTTACCGTTGCACGTTACTACACACCAACCGGACGCTCTATTCAGAGCCCGTACGACGAGGGATACGACAAATACATTGAGAACTTTTACAGACGCTATACCAACGGTGAGCTGATGTCGGGCGACAGCATCCGTTTCCCCGATTCACTCAGGTTTAAAACACTTATCAATAAGCGAACTGTTTACGGCGGAGGCGGTATAATGCCCGATGTGTTTGTTGCCGTAGATACTTCATCAAATTCCGACTATTTCAGGAACCTGGTGCGCAGGGGAATACTAAACACATATATTCTGGAATACGCCGATGAGAACAGAAACTCGATCAGAGCTTCATACAAAACCTTCCAGGATTTCAGGAAAGGATTCGAATTCTCTGAGGATGAAATAAAGGCCCTGGTCAAAAAAGGGGAGAATGCAGGAATTAAATTCGATGAAAGTCAGTTCAATATATCAAAGAGTGAGTTACTTAAAGGCCTTAAGGCCCTGCTGGCCTCAAACCTGTGGCATACCAATGAATATTTTATGATTCTGAACCAGGGTGATAAATCCATTGACAGGGCACTTGAAATTATCAACGACAGGGCAACATATAACAGGTTGCTGGGTTATCCCCGATAGTCAGACGGGATCTTGTACATGAAACTGATCGCCAAAACCCTCTATGGTCTTGAAAAAGTTCTTGCTGAAGAGCTGCTGGAGCTCGGGGCAAAAAATGTTACTCCTGTTAACAGGGCAGTAGTGTTTAACGGGGATAACCGGCTGCTTTACAAGGTGAATTATTGTTCCGCAACAGCTCTTTCAGTCCTCGCCGTTATTGCCGAATTCACCATAAAATCGTCAAAGGACCTTTACTTCAATTGCTCTAAGATCGACTGGGGAAGATATCTGGGATGTGACGATACTTTTTCGGTTACTCCGGTGGTAAAATCGGAGCTCTTTCCGCATACAGGTTACGCGGGCCTTGTACTAAAAGATGCCGTTGCCGACTGGTTCCGCAATAAAACCGGGAGAAGACCCTCCATAAGTACCTCTTATACCGGCCTCCTCATTAACCTCCATGTCAGTCATGAAAAAGTTACAGTTTCTCTCGACTCATCCGTGGTGCCGTTATATAAGCGGGGATACAGGATCGGACAGTATGCTGCACCCCTTAATGAGGTGCTTGCTGCAGGAATGATAAGACTCTCAGGATGGCACTCAGATAAACCGCTTCTCGATCCTATGTGCGGCTCAGGTACGATACTTCTGGAGGCTGCTCTTGCAGCCTTCAGGATACCTCCCGGTAAATTCAGACCCTCCTTCGGCTTCACCCGGTGGAAGGATTTTGATGAGGATCTGTTCCTTAATGTAAAGGAGAGAGCGGAAAGAAGAATGGTCAATTCATCTGTCATTATACGCGGAAGTGATATCTCTCAGCAGGCGATATCCCAGGCCAGGATAAACATTATCAATGCCGGACTTGAAGATTATATTAACCTGAGCGTGGCTGATTTCAAGGATCTTCACAAAGAACAGGAGAGGGGGGTGATAATCGTAAATCCACCCTACGGAGAAAGAATAAAACCGGGTGACGTCAGTCAGTTATACAATATGATAGGAACTACTCTGAAACATAATTTTGCGGGCTGGGATGCTTTCATAATTACTTCAGGAAAAGATTTACTGAACGAAATAGGACTGAAGCCAAAAAGTAAAAAGAGCCTTTATAACGGTGCAATTGAATGCCTGTTCGCCAGGTATGAATTGTATGAAGGGACAAAAAAAAGAGACATGTCAGGCACATGAATCACCCCCTGGAAGAACCTCCGGTTATGGTGGCTAAATATTCGTTAATCACCACTAAATGCAGGTTTAATCAAAAATATGACTCATTATTCAAAAAACAGACGATGATTAATCTATAATTTGTTAACTTCACTTTTTTATTATATTTGTTTTCAGAAAAATTGTGATCTTATCTTAAATGAAGCTTAAATGAGCTTTAGCATAGAGAACTTCTTCACTGACCAGTCGAACGGAAATGTTATCCTTTTTTATAAGGGTAATGTTGATTCCGATGCGATTAACAATGTGCTCGATGAGGTCGAAGAGAAGCTTTTAAGAGTTAATGAGCAGTCGAAACTCAGGAAAAAGGTTTATAATGTGCTGGTAGAAAGCCTTCAGAACCTTTATCACCATGTTGACAGAGTGCCTGAAGGATTTGAGGACCAGAGCGCAGAGAAATACGGGATAGTTGAAGTAAAGAGGGTTGAGAAGGGATATAAGATAATGACAGGCAATTTTGTGAAAACCTCGAATGTTGAAAAGCTTGAAGAGAAGATTAAAAGGATAAACAGATCAACTCACGAGGAGATCAAGGAGCTTTATAAATTTATTCTTAACCACCAGAGGATCTCAGCCAAGGGAGGCGGAGGACTCGGTCTGGTAGATATAGCAAGAAAGACCGGGAACAAACTTGATTACTCCTTCAGGAATTATGATGACAATTACTCCTTCTTCTTTCTTAATATTTTTGTAAACGAAGAATACTGATTTAAAAATAAAAATGTTACATATGGAACCGATCATTATCGAAGGAACACCGAAAACACCAACAGTAAGGTTTGATGCTACAGAAGGAATTTTTGAAATAAAGGGCAGGTCTATTCCCGAGAACTCTGTTGAATTTTACAAGCCTCTGGTCGACTGGCTCGACAGTTACAGGGAAACACCTCTTGACAAGACCGTGGTAAATATCCGACTTGAATACTTTAATACCAGCTCTTCAAAATGCATTCTTGACGTATTCAAGAAACTGGAAGCAATACATAAGGCTAAGAATGAGGTTGAAGTGAACTGGTACTATGAGGAGGACGACGAGGACATGCTTGAAGCGGGTGAAGACTATGAGTCAATTATCAGGGTGCCTTTCAAGATGATCGAGATTGTTGAATAGCGTACCTTCTGGTTCAGACGATCGGTGAAATAAAATCTTGTAAAGAGCTGCCCCGGACGGGGTGGCTCTTTCTTCTGTTAATCCGCAATGTCAGGGTATTTCTGTCTTCTTCCAAGGATCATCTCGCCGGAATCAAGCAGTTTCTTGAGAAGCCTGAAATAGAGAATAGCATATAACATAATCGCAATTAGCCACAGCACAGCAATGTTGATGATAAAAGTGCTCACCTGCAGGCCGAAAATGTTCTTGACCGGAGCATAGAAATGTGCCTTGATGAAGGGATGTGAAGGATCCATATATATGGGATCGAGTTTCTGAACAATCTCTCCCCTGAACTCAATTATCTTCTGAGTCTCATTCTTGGCAAGCACAAACTCTTCCAGAGCAAGGTTGTAATGATCATCCCTGAGTTTCTGGAAAGCCTCTTTATCCTCCTGTTCATATTGTGTTATAATGGCATCCTTCCTGTTACCGGCATTGTTGTAGTAGGCAACGTAATACCTTCTTACCTGTTCGAGATATGTCAGGGCCGAATGGATTATATCAGGGGTTATTTTTTCAGGCGTAAGATCTTCAACATGATCAAAACTGAACCCGGGCATCAGGATCATCTCCTTCCTTATCTCATTCTGAACAAGCATGAGATTATCATCAAAATCTGACCCCCTGGCTCCCCTGTTCATCTCATTCAATATCTTGTCCAGATTCCCTTTTACCTTTGCGTTCCAGTAATCCCTCTTGAATTTTGCCCGGCTCATTGCCTTGTCGTAAATATAGAACTGGTGCTCGTATTTATTATTAATGAACTGATGGACCGCAAGTGCTTCATAGCCCCAGCGGGCAGTCATCATTTCCCCGTAAGCAGGAATTGTCACGGGAGAAGAAATGGTCGGATTGAGCTTTTCGAACTTGACAAGTATACCGCTCAGTATAATCTGAGGGATAACCAGAAAAGGTATCAGGATATAAATTGTCACAACAGCCTTGAAACTGTCGGATATTACAAGACCCATTATATTAGCTGATGCCCAACATGCAAAAAGGACCAGCCAGTATTCAAACATCATTCCCCTGATACCGGTAATGGTATTTCCAATCAGTACAAAAGCAAAGGCCTGTATTGCAGAAATAAGGAACAGGACACAAACCTTCGATAAGAGGTAGCTGTTCCAGCTGAGGTTGAGGAAGGCTTCCCGCCTCAATATCTTTCGGTCCTTTATGATCTCTTCCGCACTGACACTGAGCCCTATGAATATTGCAACTATTACCGACATAAATAAATATACCGGCAGATTGCTGTTCTCGTACAGTGTATACTTCGGGTTTCTGACACTCTCATCAAAATACCTGATCAGGAAAGCGAGGAAGAATGCAAGCACGGGAGCTTCAAGAAGTGTTATTATAAGGTATTGAAGATCAGATACCTTTGACAGGATGTCACGTTTGACGAATATAACGATTTGCCGCAGCTTTCCGGGTGTCTGGAAATTGATCTCAGGAAGTGCTCCTCCCTTTTCAAGGGGTTCTTCCTTCTTTTCTGCCTGGTAGAGATAGTTCCAGTCTTTTGGCGAGATCCTGCGTATTTCGGTTGGTTTGCCGCTCTCATTGAATACCCTGGTCTCGACTATATCGAAAATCTGTTCAGGATTTACGTTGCCGCAAACACGGCACTCACTCTCATTATAATCAGCCTGTTCTATTTTTCTCTTAAAGTATTCAATTGATTCAACGGGATTACCGTTGTAGATCATATAACCACCCGTATCAAGAATGATAAGCTTGTCAAACATCTTGAAGATATCAGAAGATGGTTGATGGATAACGACAAAGAGCAGTTTCCCTTTTCTTGTCAGATCTTTCAGCAGGTCGAGTATGTTTTCTGAATCCCTCGAGGAGAGACCAGATGTCGGTTCGTCAAGGAACATTATGGCGGGCTCCCTTATCAGCTCAAGTGATATGTTGAGCCTCTTTCTCTGACCACCACTTATCTTCTTGTTAAGAGGGGTCCCGACTTTCATGTTCCGGATTTCGTAGAGTCCCAGGTTCCTCAGAACATTGTCAACTCTTTGGCTTATCTCTTCCTCGTTCAGATTATTAAAGCAGAGCTTTGCGTTAAAGTAAAGATTCTCAAATACCGTCAGCTCTTCAATAAGAAGGTCGTCCTGTGAAACATAACCTATCAGTCCCTTTACCTTATCACTCTCTGAATGAATATTGACTCCGTTAATAAGCACTTCCCCCTCGTCGGGAGGATTTATCCCGTTCAGAACACTGAGCAGGGTCGACTTGCCTGCCCCGCTGGCTCCCATAATGCCTACCATCCTTCCGGATTCGCTCCCGAAGCTCATATGATGAATTCCGACCTGGCCGCTTCTGAACCTGTATTCAAGATTATGGACATCATATACCACTCTCGACTCCCTGAACTCTTCACTGATAAACTGCATTGTCACATCCCAGTAATAAACCGGGGCGATCTTGTAACCTTTTATTGATGAGCCCTGACTTAAGGGGTATATCTTATCTTCATTGAGTATCTGGCCGTTCATTGTCAGCTCACCGGAGCCGGTGAACCTCAGGAAATACATCTTCACTGATGGTATAAAAGATATCCATAACTGACCTTTTAACTGCTCCCTGTAGAGTACCTTGGCACCTTTTGCCCTGAACTCCTTTTTACCTGTGATTACAAGAATATTAGGAGATACAGGAACATCAGAGAAGGGATTCAGTGCAAACTTCTCAATCAGGTCATATTCTACCTGGCTGATATTGAGTCCTTCAGCAAGAGTATTAATGAAACCCAACTCAAGAGAGCTGACGCTTGTACCGCCAGATTTGCAGAATTCCAGAGCATTGATGACAACCACTATTCTCTGCTGCTGATCAAGCTGCCCCTGCTCATTTATTTCATTGCACAATTTCCTTATCCTGATGGCGATAGCCCCTTCGCGTCTCTCCTCACTGCTCTTTTCGAGCTTCATCCTTGCATTTTCATAAGCTGAATCATAGGTGCTCAGATACCTGATTACCATCTCCTGGTTGAGAAGCCGCTTCAGAAATGCCTCCACAATGCTTCTCCTCTCACCGGCATCCTTCTGAGGCTTGCCAATAATGGCAAACAACTGCATCAGAGTCTCCAGGATCTTCTCACTCATTTCTGTACGAATAAATTATATGCCGGATTTAAGGGCATGAATTTATATAATTGGTCTAAATTTTCCTAATTTATGTTCAAATTAAGTCTTACAGACTAAGATGTCATATCTTAAAACTCATCGTTTTTAATATTATACTCAGGTGCCTGCAATTGTCATAATGGCATAGTGGTTCATAAAACCAGTGTCAAAAAGGCCTCTGGCCGGCATTGGAACCAAATGGCAGGAAATTTGTCGTCCTTAGAAAAAAGATTTTGGATATGAATTTGAACAACTTCACACTGAAGGCTCAGGAATCGGTCCGGCAGGCTTTCAACATAGCAACTTCAAAGGGTCAGCAGGCAGTCGAATGTGCACATCTTTTCATGGGTGTCCTGAGTCAGGCTGAGAACATAACCAGCTGGCTGCTTGGCAAATCAGGAGCTGATGAAAATGCCTTGCGAATGAGTGTCATGAAGCTTATTGATTCTTATCCCAGGGTATCCGGAGGTGAATTGTATCTCTCATCGACAGCATCGCAGGCATTAAGGAAGGCAAACGATCAGGCAACGGCTATGAAGGATAAGTTTGTTACTTCCGAGCATATACTGATGGGCATAATTGATACTGATGACCGGGCATCACAGATCCTCAGGGATCAGGGTATCACACTCAGGATACTGAAGCAGGCTGTCACCGAACTCAGAAAAGGAGCCTCCGTTGAAACGCAGACCTCCGATGAAACATTCAATTCGCTTAACAGGTATGCAATAAATCTGAATGAGCAGGCCAGGTCGGGTAAGCTCGATCCGGTTATAGGCAGGGACGAGGAGATAAGAAGGATACTTCAGATTCTCACCAGACGGACCAAGAACAATCCTGTAATGATAGGGGAACCAGGTGTCGGAAAGACGGCTATCGCCGAAGGAATAGCTCACAGGGTCATCAGGGGAGATGTCCCGGAAGATCTCAAATCGAAGACCATCTATTCTCTTGATATGGGTGCTCTTATTGCAGGTGCCAAATACAAGGGTGAGTTTGAGGAGAGGCTCAAATCGGTGATTAACGAGGTGATATCCTCCAATGGGGAGATAGTTCTTTTCATTGATGAGATACACACCCTTGTGGGAGCCGGGAAATCCGAAGGGGCAATGGATGCCGCCAATATACTGAAGCCTGCGCTTGCCAGGGGTGAACTGAGGGCAATTGGTGCAACAACACTTAATGAATACCAGAAATACTTTGAAAAGGATAAGGCTCTGGAGCGCAGGTTCCAGGTGGTAATGGTCGATGAACCCGACAGGGATAATACAATAAGCATACTGAGAGGGATAAGGGAAAAGTACGAGACACACCATAAAGTTATTATAAGGGATGAAGCACTCATAGCAGCTGTCGATCTATCAACCAGATATATTACCGACAGGTTTCTTCCCGACAAGGCCATTGACCTGATCGATGAGGCGGCATCGAGGCTGAGGCTTGAGATGAATTCCATTCCGGAGGAGATCGATGAGACCAACCGGGCAATAACACGGCTTGAGATTGAGCGGGAAGCCTTAAAAAGGGATGGCGATAAAGTAAGGGAAGAGCAGATGTCGCGCGAACTGTCTGAACTTCAGAACAAACGTAATGAGCTTATGGCAGCATGGAAGTCTGAGAAGGAGATGATAGAAAGGGTTCAGGAGAAGAAGGAGGCAGTTGAGAACCTTAAGTTCGAGGCTGACCAGGCTGAAAGATCAGGCGATTACGGGCGGGTGGCTGAAATCAGATATGGCAGGATAATAACCCTCGAGAAAGAGATAGGGGAACTGAAGGAGATGATAGAGAAAAAGAGAAGTAAAGGATCACTGGTGCAGGAGGAGGTCCGCTCCGAGGATATTGCTTCAATTGTATCGAAATGGACAGGGATACCTGTGGCCAGGATGCTTGAGAGTGAGAAGGAAAAGCTCCTCAGACTGGAGGAGGAGCTCCACAAAAGAGTGGTGGGCCAGGATGAAGCAATAAGGGCAGTGGCTGATGCGGTGAGAAGATCAAGAGCGGGACTGCAGGACCAGAAAAGACCGGTGGGATCATTTATTTTTATTGGGACCACAGGTGTGGGCAAAACGGAACTTGCCAGAGCACTCGCCGGCTTCCTGTTTAATGACGAGAACCTGATGACAAGAATTGATATGTCAGAATACCAGGAGAGACACTCAGTTTCGAGACTGATCGGTGCACCTCCGGGTTATATAGGTTATGATGAAGGCGGGCAGCTTACAGAGGCAGTAAGGCATAAACCCTACTCTGTTGTGCTGCTCGATGAGATTGAAAAGGCACACCCTGACCTCTTTAATCTGCTCCTGCAGGTACTCGACGAAGGCAGGTTGACTGATAACAAGGGTCGTACAGTCAATTTCAGAAATGTAATCGTTATCATGACCTCAAACCTGGGATCTGATATAATAAGAGACAGAATGGATGAATGGAATAACAATATACCTGAAAGGGAGGAGGAAAAACTTCGTAATGAAATATTCACACTGCTCAGGAGATCACTCAGACCCGAGTTCCTCAACAGAGTGGACGAGGTGGTAATGTTCAGGCCACTTACCCGCCTACAGATAAGAGAAATAGTGGTGATGCAGCTTATGGGCATACAGGAGATACTTGAAAAGAACAATATGAGTCTTGAGGCTGATGAAGAGGCCATTGAGTGGCTTGCCGACAGGGGATATGATCCGCAATCAGGTGCAAGGCCTGTTAAAAGGTTGATTCAGAAGGAAATTATTAATGCTCTGTCGAAGGAGATTATTGCAGGTAATGTAACCAGGGATGACAAAATAATTGTCGGGGTCGAAGGTAACCATCTGCGGTTCGCAGGATCCGGGTAGTGGTGCCGGATTACCTGAACGATCTGACACACTCTTCCATATCGTCGTACATCTCAAAAACGGTATGAAGATGGAGAGCCTGAAAAAGCTCCCTGACCCGCGGCTCAAGATTAACAAACTTCAGCGTGCCATAATTGTTTTTTGCCGCCTTGTTCATCGACAGGAAGGAAGCAAAGCCTGAACTGTCAACATAATCGACTCCCTTCAGGTCTACAATCACTCTGGAATTGGGGTTCTCAAATTCCTTGCTTACCCCTTCTCTGATCTCATCTATAACCGTTGCATTTATCTTGTTGACTGAGAAGGATATGATGTCAATCTTATTCCTTTTTTCAATATTGATCATTTCAGTCGGGTTTTTATCTGTTTCTAATTAAATCCTCAAGCTCGCTCACAGCTGCTTTGGTGTCGGTTTCAAACCTTGATATGTAAGATTCATAAAGCTCACTGCTCCTGCCTTCCTTAGCCTGTAGTTCAAAGGTCTTTAACAGCGCTGCAAGATCCTCCATACCCATTATCGCAACCGACGACTTAGCCTTATGGGCAAGCAAACCAAGCGAATAAAAGTCTTTGACTGACAGAAGGGATTTCATCTCCATGTTTATTTCTGCAACCTGGTCCCTGAACATACTGACCAGCTCGCGGACGATACCCATATCACCCCCGGAAACCGTTTCGAGATAGTCAGTTCTGATGTACCTGTAATCCATTATTGTTAATATAATAACAATTAGTGAATAAGAGCACGATTCTTTAACAAAAATAGTAAATTTTTATTGATGTCATATATTTTAAGAAGTATGTTTTTATTAGAGCCCAATAACTGAAACCCTCTTTCGTAAAAAGGAAATATATACTATTTTTATGTGGTAATAAATCAGGTTATGGTAAAATATCTTCAAATAGCGCTGGCGGCTGTTTTATTTCTGCCATTATCACTTGAGGGGCAATTAAATGTGGCTATCCAGAAGAAAGACTTCAGAACTGATATGTCGGGATTTGAGGCTGCCTGGAAAAATATTTCCGACGGGGATAATTATTATGCAGGAAAGGGAATATGGTATGGCTATGCTTTTGAAGAGTACAGAAAAGCGATGGCCTATAATAATTCCAATCCTCAGCTGAACTACAAAACCGGGGCTTCTGCCCTTTTTTCCGACAAAAAAGATGAAGCGGCCTTTTATCTTCTTAAAGCTTATGATCTTAAAAACGACGTTGCTGATGATATTCTTCTTCTGGCCGGCCGGGCATTGCACTACTCCGGAAAATTTCCGGAAGCAGTCGTGAAACTTGAGCAATACCTCGGGTCTGCCACTAAGAAAACCAGATCTGATGTTGCCATGGCTGAGAAATATATTGAAGAGTGCAACTCGGCCATAATAGTTACAAAGGATACAATGCCTGTCACTATCAGCAATCTGGGACCTGACATCAACTCAAACTCTGATGATTATTCGGTTATCGTATCTGCTGACGGCAATACTCTGTTTTTCGCTTCAAGGCGAGAGATGTTTAAAAAATCAAATAATTCCTATCCCGATTCGAAATTCGACGAAAATATTTTTATTTCCGGCAATAATAACGGTAATTGGGAGCCGGCAACAACAACAGGCAGAAAACTTACAACCCCTCTGTGCGAGGCACCTCTTTATGTTAATGCAGCCGTTGATCGTCTGTATATTTATTCGGGTTATGAGAATGGCGGAGATATAAGGGTCTCTCAGAGAAAGAAAGGAGTATGGGGGAAGCCCCGCCATATCTCTTACAGGATTAATACGGGGGGAGCTGAATCCTCTTTTACATATTCCCCGGCAGGAGATGAGATATGGTTCGTTTCTGACGGAAGGAAGAAAAGCATTGGCGGGAAAGACATTTATTTTATACGCAGGCTGAATGACAGGAAATGGTCGGCACCTCAGAATGCCGGTCCTTCAGTCAATACTCCTTTTGATGAAGAGTCTGTGCGCTTCTCAGTTGATGGAGACACCTTGTGGTTCAGCTCAAAAGGGCACAACAGCATTGGTGGGTTTGATATTTTTTACAGTGTAAGGAACCCCTTAGGAGAGTGGGGTAAGGCAGTCAATGCAGGGTATCCTTTAAACACTCCATGGGATGATCTGTTTTATTATCCTTCTCCTGTTGATCCCGGTTCATTTTACTTCGTCAGCAACCGTAGCGGAGGATTCGGAGGTCTTGACCTCTATTCCGGCTCTTACCTTCCCCAAGAGGTTGAAAGCGTGACTGTTATGGAAGAGTTTCAGGCTCCTGAACCTGATACTGTAGTAATAAGAGATACCGTTGTAATCGTCAGGGAAGTGACTGTTCCTGCCGAGCCGGCCGGGGTTCCCAAACCTGACGATCCGGGGATCTGGCTGACCGGTAAAATAACCGATTCGGAAACGGGAGAACCAGTGCTTGCAAAGATTGATATTCTGGATATATCCACTAACGAAATTGCAGTAACAACCGCCAGCTCCGATATCGACGGGAGCTACAGGCTCAGACTGCCTGCGAAACAGTCGTGGATAGTTGACATTAAGAGCCCGGGGTTCCTTTCCGATATGAAACGGATAAATATACCCGGAGTATATGCCGGCGATGATTACAACTTCAGCACTTCCCTTATAAAGGTGAAAGTCGGAAAAAAGGTTGTGCTCAGAAATATCCTGTTCGAAACCGGCAAGGCAATTCTGTCAGCAGGTTCGTATGAGGAGCTTAACCGGCTTCATGAGATTTTGCTGGAGAATCCGCTGATGAGAATAGAAATTTCAGGACACACGGATAATACGGGTAGTCTTGCCCTTAACCTGAAGCTGTCAGAAGAGAGGGCAAGGGCAGTTGTCGAATATCTGGTGCAGAAAGGAACAGAGAGAGAACGACTCGAGTTCAGAGGCTTTGGCCCGGGCCAGCCGGTGGCCGACAACAGCACAGCTGCAGGCAGGGCTCAAAACAGGAGGGTTGAATTCAAAATTCTTGGATTCTGAGAATCATCATGTAATTCCTGCAGGATCTTTACAATCTTGCCGGATAATTAATAAGCCGGTTTTGAGAATACCGGATAATCTGAAATATATGAAGAATACGCCATTTACTGAATTTCATGTTAGGGCAGGGGCCAGAATGATTCCATTTGCCGGTTATAATATGCCGGTTGAATATACCGGCATTAACGATGAGCATATTAACGTCAGAACCGGAGTTGGCGTTTTTGATGTTTCTCATATGGGCGAGATCAGGGTTCATGGTCCTGATGCCATCGATTTTCTGCAATACATAACATCAAACGATGTCTCGGCCCTTGTCGACGGAAAGGTCCAGTACTCATGTTTCCCCAATGGCAGGGGGGGGATAGTGGATGATCTTCTTGTGTACAGGTTCAGCCGCGACAATTACCTGCTTGTGGTTAATGCCGCTAACATTGAAAAAGACTGGAACTGGTGTGTGAAGCATGCCGGAAGGTTTGGTATCAGGGCAGGGAAGGAGCTGGTCAATGAATCTGACCGTACGGCCCAGCTGGCCATTCAGGGTCCTTTGGCAATGGCAGCCATGCAGAAACTGACCGGTTACCCTGTTTCAGGAATGGATCACTATACCTTCAGTGTCATTGAATTTGCAGGCATAAAGGATGTGCTGTTCTCAACAACGGGATATACAGGTTCGGGAGGTTGTGAGATTTATATCCGCAACGAAGAGGGTCCCGCTCTCTGGAATGCTATCTTTGAGGCAGGCAAAGAATTTAATATAAGGCCTGCGGGCCTGGGTGCGAGGGATACCCTGAGGCTTGAGATGGGTTACTGCCTTTATGGCAACGATATAAATGATGAAACATCACCAATCGAGGCAGGGTTGGGGTGGATAACAAAATTCACCGGTTCAAAGGATTTTATCGACAGGGAACTGCTTATGAGACAAAAGAGTGAAGGTGTTGACAAAAAACTGCGTGGATTTGTGATGATCGACAGGGGCATACCCCGCCAGCACTATGAGGTGGTCGATCCCTCCGGAAAAGTTATCGGGGAGGTTACTTCGGGAACCATGTCGCCTATGCTTAAACAGGGTATAGGAATGGCCTACCTCGCAAAGGAATTCTGGAAACCCGGAACGGAAATATTCATCAGGGTAAGAAATAAGGAGCTTAAAGCGGAGGTTGTAACTTTACCTTTTTATAATCCTGACTGATCTGATGTTGACCTATGAAGAAAAGAAAGCTGGAAATATGCCTTTCGCCTTTGCTCTATGAACCGGAGGAACACAAGGGATCAATCGTGGTGATTATTGATGTGCTGCGTGCAACATCAGCTATATGCACAGCTTTTGAACATGGCGCGAATTCAATAATACCCGTTGAGAGCGTTGAAGAAGCCAGGAAATACAAGGAACGGGGCTTTCTGGTGGCCGCCGAACGGGACGGCTTTGTCCTCGATTTCGCCGATTTCGGTAATTCACCCTTTAATTTTACACGTGAACGGGTTGAGGGAAAAACAATTGTCTACAGTACTACAAACGGAACAGGGATCATAAAAATGGCTGATTCGGCTTCTGAGATTATTATAGGCTCGTTTTTGAATATTACTTCTCTGACCGGCTGGCTTGAAAACCAGAATAAAGACGTCGTTCTTTTCTGTGCGGGCTGGAAAAACAGATTCAACCTCGAGGATACTATCTGTGCAGGAGCCATCGCTGAAAGACTCATGAAGACTTCATTATATTCAACTATCTGTGATTCTGCACTTGCGGCGCTCGATCTCTGGACACTCGCAAAGGATGATCTGCAGGGCTACATCGACAAGGCAGCCCAGCGGACACGCCTGCGTGACAAAGGGTTGGATGATTGTATACTATTCTGTTTTACAGCAGATTATACCGATAAGATTCCCATTATAGAAAACGGAATTCTTGTTAATAATATTTAATAAATAATATTATTTAATGTTAATTGAATAGCATACTACGCAATTTTATTATATATTTTTGTTAATAATCAGATCAATTGTCATCAATAATAATTTTCTCATGTGGGTTCTCCCGCTTTGCGGGACAGGCTATATGACCTTTAAAAATAAAACTATACGCGTATGAAAAAACACAACTTTTATGCAGGTCCTTCTATTCTGCCTCAGTATACAATTGAAAAGAGTATTGAAGGAATAAGAGATTTTGCGGGTACGGGATTATCTCTCCTCGAGATTTCTCACCGAAGCAAGGAGTTCATTGCCTGTATGAACGACACGGTTGCCCTGGTGAAGGAACTTCTTGATGTTCCTGAAGGTTATCAGGTTATCTTCCTCGGTGGAGGAGCCAGTCTCCAATTTGCAATGGTGCCAATGAACCTCATGGAGAGGAAATCTGCATATCTTGTCACCGGTGAATGGGCAACAAAAGCATTCAGGGAGGCAAAGATATACGGCGAAGCCGTCGAGGTGGCTTCATCCAAAGACAGGAATTTCAGTTATATACCCGGGAATTACCAGGTTCCGGACGATGCTGACTATTTCCATATTACTACCAACAACACCATATTCGGAACACAGCTGAAAAAGGATCCTGATGTTAAGATTCCTCTTGTTGCTGATATGTCGTCCGATATATTCAGCCGTCCGGTTGATGTTTCGAAATATGCCATAATTTATGCAGGTGCACAGAAGAATCTTGCCCCGGCAGGTGTCACACTCATAATAATCAGGGAAGATGTACTTGGAAAAGTAACAAGGACAATACCCACTATCCTTGATTACAGGACTCATATAAAAGCCGGATCGATGTTTAATACACCACCGGTATTTGCCGTCTTTTCGGCGCAACAGACACTAAGATGGCTTAAAGATCTCGGAGGTCTTGCTGCTATGCAGGAGAAGAATAACAAAAAAGCTGCGATGCTGTATGACGAAATTGACAGGAACAGATTATTCGTGCCGACTGTGGATGATCCTGAGGACAGGTCAGTGATGAATATCTGTTTTGTTATGGCAGATGAATATAAGGAACTTGAGGCATCATTCATGGATCTTGCCAAATCGCGGGGCCTGGTCGGAATAGCAGGCCACCGTTCGGTAGGAGGTTTCAGGGCCTCAACATACAACGCTCTTCCCGAAGAGAGCGTAATAGCTCTTATTGACGCAATGAAAGAGTTTGAATCAACACACTAAAAAGATTATTCAGATGAAAGTACTAGTTGCTACAGAGAAACCATTTGCTCCGGCTGCTGTCAGGCTGATCAGGGAAGTGACCGATGCGGCAGGCCATGAGCTCGCATTACTTGAGAATTACACCGATGTTCAGGAGCTTCTTTCTGCTGTGTCGGATGCCGACGCCATGATTGTCCGCAGCGATAAGGTTACCTCACAGGTTCTCGATACCGCACCGAAACTCAAAATAGTGGTAAGGGCGGGAGCAGGTTATGATAACCTCGATCTCGAAGCCTGTACCGCTCATAACGTTGTGGCCATGAATACTCCGGGACAGAATGCCAACGCAGTAGCCGAGCTGGCTTTTGAAATGATGCTTTATCAGGCTCGTGGCGGTTTCGGCGGTAAATCCGGAAAAGAGCTCAGGGGTAAAACAATCGGACTTCATGCATTCGGGAACGTGGGGAAATATGTTGCTGAAATAGCAAAAGGATTTGGAATGGATATCTATGCATTCGATCCTTTTATCAGCGAAGACATAATTACATCGGCAGGACTGAAACTCTGCAGGACAGCTGAAGAACTCTATACAGCCTGCCAGTATGTTTCCCTTCATATACCGGCCAATGAGAAAACAAAAAAATCGATCGGGTATGATCTGCTGAAAAGAATGCCTGATGACGCCGTGCTGGTAAATACGGCAAGAAAGGAAGTAATAAATGAGGAAGATCTGTTGAAAATTTTTGAGGAACGTCCGGATTTTAAGTACCTCTCCGATGTGGAACCTGACTGCAAAGCCGTCTTTGAGGAAAAATTCAGGGGCAGGTTCATCTTCACCGCCAAGAAGATGGGAGCCCAGACTGAAGAGGCAAACGTAAATGCCGGGGTAGCTGCTGCCCGGCAGATAGTTGATTTTTTTGCCACCGGCAACCAGAAATTCAGAGTGAATAAATAATTTACATCAGGAAGTAAATGGCAGTTGTGAAACCATTCAGGGGAGTCAGGCCTCCCCGCAACATAGTGAAGGAAATTGCATGCCTTCCTTACGATGTGATGAACTCGGAGGAGGCAGCCATTATGGCTAAGGGAAAGGAGATGTCCCTCCTGCATATTACAAAAGCTGAAATTGATTTACCTCCGGGGAGTGACACCCATTCAGACGAGGTTTATGCACAATCGGTGAATAACTTCCGTAAATGGCAGGAAAAAGGATGGCTTGTGCAGGATCCTGCCCCGTTCTTCTACATATATGCCCAGACAATGGGAGGGAGAACACAGTATGGAATTGCAGGATGTGCATCAGTCGACGACTATATAAATGGCGTGATTAAAAAACATGAACTTACACGTCCGGACAAAGAACAGGACAGAATGATGCATGTCAGGGTGAATAACGCAAATATAGAACCTGTCTTTTTTACTTATCCTGCAGTGGATGAGATTGACAGGATCGTTGAGAATGTTACCTCAAATGGAGAGCCTGAATATGATTTCGTTGCGGAGGACGGGATTGGACATCATTTCTGGGTCGTTCGTGACAGGGAGACAAATATTAAACTCGAGCACCTCTTTGCCACAAAAGTGCCAAATACTTATGTGGCTGACGGCCATCATCGTACGGCAGCAGCAGCTCTGGTGGGAATGGAAAAAAGAGAAAATAATCCCGGATATAACGGATCCGAAGAGTTTAATTATTTCCTGGCAGTTCATTTCCCGGATAACCAGCTGAGGATAATCGATTACAACAGAACCGTAAGGGATCTTAACGGCCTGACGCCGGAGGAATTTATTACACGGCTCGACAAAAGCTTCATTATAAAAGATAAGGGGAAGAGAACCTGCAGACCCCGCCGGCTTCATGAATTCTCCATGTACCTCGGTGACAGATGGTACACTCTTACCGCCAGGGATGGTACCTACGACAACAGTGACCCTATCGGAGTGTTGGATGTGACAATACTGACAAACCACATTCTTATGCCGGTACTCGATATCCAGGACCTCAGAAGATCAAAAAGGATTGATTTTGTGGGAGGTATCAGGGGGCTTGGTGAGCTTAAAAAGAGGGTCGACAGCGGAGAAATGAAAGTGGCATTTGCTCTCTTTCCTGTTTCGATGAAACAACTTATAGATATAGCAGATTCAGGTAACATAATGCCACCTAAAACCACATGGTTTGAACCTAAGTTGCGAAGCGGACTGGTAATTCATCTGCTTGATTAAGTACCGGATACGGTTTGGCTACTATCGCGGAAAATATCAGAACCCTCAAAAGACAGATCCCCGGATCTGTTAAAATAATCGCAGTTTCCAAAACCAGAAGCGTGGATGATATACTTGAGGTATATAATTCCGGACACAGGATATTCGGCGAAAACCGGGTCAGGGAACTCCTGGGCAAGAAAGATAAATTGCCTTCTGATATAGAATGGCACCTTGTAGGACACCTTCAGAGCAACAAGGTCAAATATATTGTGCCGTTCGTGAACATGATACAATCCATTGACTCACACAGACTTCTTTCTGTCGTCAGCCGGGAAGCTGACAGATGCGGGAGGGTTATGCCCTGCCTTCTCCAGATACATATTGCCGAGGAGGAAACGAAATTTGGATTCAGTATGGATGAACTGAAGGAGATTATTAACAACAGGGGATTTAATGACCTGAAGAATATCAGGATATGCGGAGTTATGGGAATGGCTACCTTTACGGACAATCAGGAGACGATAAGGCGGGAATTCAAATTGCTTGCAGATTATTTCAGGGAACTTAAGCATAACTACTTTGCTGACAGTAAAGATTTTAACGATATTTCGATGGGAATGTCGGGCGATTTTAAAATTGCGATTGAGGAGGGCAGTACAATAATAAGGATCGGAACCCTTATATTTGGCGAAAGAAAGTAAAAGAGACTAAAAGACAGATTAATATAAATTATTATGGGAAATCTTGAAGTAAAATATCTGGGGCTCAATTTGCGGAGTCCGTTGATTGTAAGCAGCAGCAGACTTACCTCTACCCTCGATCACTTAAAGCAGGCTGAAGATAACGGGGCAGGGGCAGTGGTCCTGAAATCTCTTTTCGAGGAACAGATTAACTACTATATCAATTCTGTTGCTTCATCCTCGGCCTATCCCGAAGCAGGTGACTATATAGCATATTATACAAGATCTCATTCTGTTGATGAGTATCTCACCCTTATCAGGGATGCAAAACAAAACATTTCCATTCCTGTTATACCCAGCATAAACTGTTATACATCGGAAGGATGGACCGGTTTTGCCCGTAATATCGAGGAAGCCGGGGCTGATGCACTGGAAATAAATCTGTTTGTTATGCCCATGGATCGTAAAAAAACATCCGGTGAAGTTGAAAAGGTTTACTTTGAGCTTATTGAGAAACTTAAGAAAATACTCCGGATACCGTTATCCCTCAAGATAGGCTTCAGGTTCTCAAATGTACTCTACATGGTCGACCAGTTCTATATGAGAGGTGTTGATGGTGTCGTAATGTTTAACAGATTCTATGAACCCGATATTGATATTAGCAGAATGGAAATTGTCCCGGCATCGGTTTTCAGCAACGAGAGTGAGAAACGTTATGTCCTGAGGTGGATCGGCATGACAAGTGCGCAGGACATCAAAATTGATATCTCAGCAACAACCGGAGTTCACAGTGGTGAGGACGCGGTGAGATATTTACTTGCCGGCGCCCATACAGTACAGGTTTGCTCGGTATTTTACGAGAAAGGTGTTCAGTACCTTAAAACAATGAACAGGAGTATAGAAGAGTGGATGGACAAAAAAGGTTTTACAGCGATTAGTCAGTTCAGGGGCAAGCTTAATCATGGTAATATTGGTAATCCTTCGGTATACGAAAGGACACAATTCATGAAATACTTCTCATCGGAAGAATAAAACCGGACTGACATCGTTATATTGTTTTTCAGAATGGCCCTATTGTGGTTAAAAGCAGACTGAACAGAATTGCAGGTAATAACCTTTGCCGTTTTTGAAAAATAAAAATAATGTACTAATTTGGTCGGGAATTAGGTTTGATAACTAATAACTTGGATTATGAATAATTTAGTCAGAATCAGCTTCAGGTTACTGATGCTGGTATTTCTGTTTTCCGGCATGCTTGCCGGATGCCGTTCCGGCGATAGAAAAACTTCTGAGAGGGATCGATCAGTTGAGGTAATAATGGACGATGCAGCAATTTATGAAGATATACAGAAAGCAGAAAGAATATTCAATGCTCTTCCCTCACCCCTGGAATCAGCAATGCTGGTTAAGTCGGCCGGTGCCCAGTTCAATGAAAGCCTTCTCAATCCTGTGGAAAACACCAGAAACTATATAACCAATAAGAGTATGGCACTGAATCTGGGTATTTATACCTGCGATCTGAGCGTGGCCAGTCTTTATGACCAGACACAGCTGATAATAAATTACATGAATGCTGCCAAGAAAATGGCCGACGGACTCGGAATACTTGATGCTATCGAGGAAGAGACGATCAACAGACTCGAGGAGAATATTAATAACAGAGAGGCCATAATGGATATTGTTTCCGAAACATTCATGAATTCCAATGCATATCTCGAGGAAAACGGGCAACCGGCAGTTGCAGCAATTGTTCTTGTCGGAGGATGGATGGAAGGTCTCTATATCTCAACTCAGCTGGTCGATATAAAGGACCTGAACGGGAATAAGCTGGTAAGCAGAATAATAGATCAGAAACTGTCGATTGATATTCTACTCAGCCTTCTGGAAAGCAGCAAGGGAAACCCTGCAGTTGATGAACTGATTGAACAGATCACCAGGATTAAACTAATCTTCGACAAGATTAACCTGACCACATCGCCTGTCAGGCCCGCATATGACCAGAGTGCCAATGTAACCGTACTGAGATCGGAGGTTAAATCAGACATGACACCCGAGGTGTTCAGGGAACTTGCAACCGTAGTCGATGAGATCAGAAGTAGTTTTGTTAAATAACAATAGCCATGAGAATACTTAGAATAATACCGGTTCTAACAATATTATTAGCTGTGGCAACCCATTCAGCGGATGCACAATGCAAAGCCTTTGCAAAAAAAACCGTACTTCCTGAGCTTGGCTCCTATACACACGACGGCAATTACCATGCTGCAGTGCTGGTTGAGGGAGAAGAGGCTGAGCTCTATAAGACTTTTTATTCCGATATGGATTACAGGTTATCCATTGGTGGCGAGGATAAGATTCCACCCATAGAATTTACTGTCCTTGATGCCAACAGGAATGTCCTTTACACAAATAAGGAGAATAAATACGCAAAAACCTGGGACTTTCAACTTGAATCGAGCCAGCAGCTCAAACTTGTCGTTAAAGTTACATCATCCAACAGGTCCGGGGAAACTCCTTCGAGTGGCTGCGTTGCCATCATGTTCGGATTCAGGGTCAGGAGATAGGCTCTGCTTTAAGCTTCTGTGCCAGGTACCTCCCGGTGTGGGATAATTTACATTGTGCGAGGTTCTCCGGAGTCCCTTCAAAAACAACCTTTCCTCCCTCTTCGCCTCCGCCCGGACCAAGGTCAATAACCCAATCGGCACTCTTTATCATCTCCAGATTATGCTCGATCAGTATGACAGTATGACCATGCTCCACAAGAGCATTCATGGATTTAAGAAGTTTGTTAATGTCGTGAAAATGAAGCCCGGTGGTTGGCTCATCAAAAATAAACAGCATATGACCCGATCCCCTGTCCTGTCCCAGGAAATAAGCCAGTTTTACCCTCTGACTCTCACCGCCCGACAGTGTGCTTGACGATTGTCCCATCCTGATATAACCAAGCCCTACATCGGAAAGGGGTCTGAGCTTTTCCGTTATTCTTTTCTCACTTTTCCCCGGATGACTCCTGAAAAAATCAATAGCTTCATCAATAGTCATCTGGAGCATATCATATATGTTTTTTCCGTGATATTTCACCTCAAGGACATCCTTCCTGAACCTCATTCCCTTACAGCTTTCGCATGTAAGTTCAACATCAGCCATAAACTGCATCTCCACCTTTATAATCCCTTCTCCCTGGCACTCCTCGCATCTTCCGCCATCAATATTGAAAGAAAAGTGGGAGGGCCTGAAATTATTTTGTACCGAGGCCTGTTGCTCAGCATATAGCTTTCGGATCTCATCGTAGGCCTTCAGGTAGGTTACAGGATTAGATCTGCTGGACTTGCCGATCGGATTCTGATCGACCATCTCCACTCCTGTTATTGTCGAAATGTCGCCCGTTATCTCCCTGAACTGACCGGGACGCAGATTAGGGCCGTTGGTTCTTGATGATAGCACCCTGTAGAGAATATCAGTGACCAGACTTGATTTGCCCGATCCGCTAACGCCTGTAACGGCACTTATAACATGCAAAGGGAATTTTACACAGATATCACGCAGGTTGTTTTCCCTTGCTCCTTTTATTTCAACATAGCTGTTCCATCTCCTTCTGAGAGAGGGAACAGGAATTATCATTTCTCGTGTCAGGTAGCGGTGAGTCAGTGAATCCTTTCCGCCTGATTCTTCCATACTTCCCTGAAATACGATCTCCCCTCCGTGCACCCCTGCTTCCGGACCCATGTCAATGATATGATCAGCCGACCTTATGATCTCCTCTTCATGCTCAACCACCAGAACTGAATTACCCATGTCCCTGAGCTCCCGGAGTACTTCCACGAGCATATTCGTATCACGGGGATGGAGACCTATGCTCGGTTCGTCAAGTATATACATTGAGCCGACCAGACTGCTTCCAAGAGATGTGGCAAGATTTATTCTCTGTGATTCACCTCCCGAGAGTGTTGAGGAGAGACGGTCGAGTGTAAGATAGGGTAACCCTACATCCACCAGAAACCGGAGCCGCTGTCTGATCTCGGCCAGCACTCTTTCGGCAATCTTGCTGTCGTCCGGACGCAGCTTTACCGAACTGAAAAATTCATATAGCCTTCCCACAGGCATTGTCACCAATTCCTGGATCGTCTTTGATGCCACCTTTACATATCCCGCCTCTTTTCTCAGCCTCGATCCCTTACACCCAGGGCAGACAGTTTTTCCCCTGTAGCGGCTGAGTAAAACCCTGTACTGAATCTTAAACTTCTTCTCTTCAAGATGTTCAAAGAAACGGTTGATACCATAGAAATACCTGTTACCGTTCCATAATAATTCTTTTTGCTCCTTTGTAAGCTGGTAGTACGGTTTATGTATCGGAAAGCCGAATTGTTCCGCATTCTGCACCAGTCTCTCCTTCCATCGCTTCATTGTCTCACCTTTCCAGCACATTATCGCATCCTGGTACACCGACAGATTCTGGTCGGGAATAACAAGGTTCTCATCGATCCCGATAATTTTGCCATACCCTTCACACACCGGACAGGCTCCTATCGGATTGTTAAAGCTGAAGAGATGCTCTGTGGGCTCCTCAAATTCAATCCCATCCTCTTCAAACCGGTTGGAGAAATACTCCCTTGACATACTGTTATCATGATGAATAATAATCTGGCAATGTCCACTCCCTGTCTGAAAAGCGGTCTGTGCCGAATCAGCTGCGCGGCTGAGATTGTCTTCCGATCTGTCGGCGATAATACGGTCTATCACAACATTTACCTTCTGTCCCGGCTTTAAAGAGTGATTCGGGTCGGGTTCATCTGTTCTCAGTATGAGGCCTTCGGCTTCTACCCTGTTGAAACCCTGTTTGGCAAGAAATGACAGATATTCGCCTGTTTCAATGTTCTCAGGAATAACCCCTGGTGAGGTGATGTATAATATTGTTCCCTCAGGAAGAGAGGATATATAGTTCACAATATCATCGGGAGAGTGCCTTTGCACCTCTCGGCCCGATACAGGTGAAAAGGTGCGGCCTATCCTGCCATACAACAGGCGGAGGTAATCATAAATTTCTGTAGATGTTCCGACAGTCGATCTGGGATTCCTCGAGTTTACCTTCTGTTCAATGGCAATGGCGGGAGGAATTCCGCTTATAAAGTCAACCTCGGGCTTGTTCATCCTTCCGAGAAACTGCCGCGCGTAGGATGAGAGACTTTCAACATACCTTCTCTGGCCTTCAGCATAAACCGTGTCAAAAGCCAGCGATGATTTGCCGGAACCTGAAACACCGGTTATGACAACAAGCTGGTTCCTTGGAATTTTCAGACTTATATTCTTCAGATTATGTACCCTGGCTCCCTTAATCTCTATACTCCCCTCCATTACTTTTCTGTAACTTTTATATGAAAATTCCGTAAAAAGTCAAAAGTAATACTTTCAAATCAAAAAAATTGTTTTCTTTGCATTACGAATAATATCTAATTTAACCAAAGGAGGACTGCCTATAATACAACTCTACTCTTGATTTACTAAAAGAGTGAGCGATGAAAAAAACGATTTCCGATTATGAACTGATCGAAAGGTTCGTAAAAGGTGAGCAGTCCGGCTTTGAGCAACTAATCAAACGTCATAAGAACAAGGTATTTGCGTATATAAGTCTCTATATACGCGATCAGGCACTTGCCGAGGACCTGTTTCAGGATACTTTCCTGAAAGTAATACAATCGGTAAAATCCGGAAAATATTATGACAACGGAAAATTTATTTCCTGGGTTATGAGGATAGCACATAACCTGATAATAGATCATTTCCGCCGGATCAAGCAGCTTAATACGGTTTCGAATGACGATTACGAATCTGATCTTTTCAATTCAAAGAGACTTGCGGAAGCCAATATTGAGGAGCATTTGATAAAAAGGCAGATCCAGAAGGATATCAGAAAACTTATCAATGAGCTTCCCGACGATCAGAAAGAAGTGGTAATTCTACGCCACTACGCGGGTTTAAGCTTCAAGGAGATAGCCGATATCACTGAGGTAAGTATCAATACTGCCCTCGGAAGGATGAGATATGCCCTCATCAATATGAGAAAAATGATGGAAGAGAAGAAAATCAGCCTTACCTTAAACTGAAAAATACAATATTTTACCCCACAGGCCGTTTTCAGATAAAACAAAATCATGAAGCCTATGGGGATAAATTCTACTCAACTGTTGTCTTACCGGGATATCAAGGTCAGAAACACTGATCTCTTTGAAGATGCATGGGGGCTCAATACACAGTATCACGATGTGACAGACCTCCTCAGGAAGGTCAGGGTTGTCCCGCGAAAACGTCTGACAAAAAGACTGCTTAAGAAAATCAGGCAGATAACGTAAACAAAAAAACACAGAAATATTTTTCTGTGTTTTTTTTTGTTTTATAAATATTAAAATAATATATTTGTGATATTAAAATAATATCAAATGAAATGAAACAGGAATTTACAATCAGGCCCCTTTCGGGTTATCTGGCACTGCTGATCGAATTTCTCCTTCTCGGCGGAGCCATAGCCGGATTTGCATTTACCATAATCTGGCTTGGTATTGCTTGCACTCTGCTCTTCGTGTTCTTCACGCCAGGCTTCACTGTGGTTAATCCCAATGAATCGTGCGTGATGGTTCTCTTCGGAGCCTATAAAGGTACTATACGGGAGAATGGATTCTTCTGGGTTAATCCTTTCTATATAAAAAGAAAGATTTCCCTTCGTGCCCGTAATTTCGACAGCGAACCTATCAAAGTAAACGATAAGGTGGGTAATCCGATAAAGATCGGGTTTGTACTGGTCTGGAGGGTCGCTGATACTTTTAAGGCTGCCTTCGAGGTAGACGACTACCAGCATTTTGTACTGGTGCAGAGCGACGCGGCACTGCGTAAGCTTGCAGGACTCTATCCCTACGACAATTTTGAGGATCATGAAGCGGTCATCGCGCTGCGCAGCGGAGGACAGGAGATAAATGATGAGCTCGAAAATGAAATCAAAGAGAGGCTGATAATAGCAGGAATAGAGGTGATCGAGGCAAGAATCAACTATATCGCCTATGCCGAGGAGATCGCAAATGCGATGTTGAGAAGGCAGCAGGCTTCGGCAGTTGTTTCAGCCCGGTTTAAAATAGTGGAAGGAGCTGTTTCAATGGTTCAGATGGCTCTCGAACAGCTTTCAGACAAAAATATTGTTGAACTTGATGAGGAGAAAAAGGCTGCCATGGTTAGCAACCTGATGGTTGTGCTTTGCGGCGATAAAGATGCAACTCCTGTGGTAAATGCCGGCACATTACATTCGTAGGTCATGGGGCAGAAAAAACCATTTGTCCTCCGGATCGATCCGGAGAAACTTAAATCGCTTGAGAAATGGGCTGCTGACGAGTTCCGGAGTACAAACGGACAGATAGAGTATCTTATTGATCAGGCCTTGAAGAAAGCAGGCAGATGGAAAGTTAAATCAACTAATTCCCGAAATGAAAGAAATGAATAAGCCTTATAAATACACCTGCCCGAAATGCGGAACCCGTACATGTGAGATAGGGGAGATTAGAACTGCAGGCGGTTTCTGGACTAAAATATTTAATATCCAGAACAGGAAATTTACTTCTGTTACATGCACAAAATGCAGGTACACGGAGCTCTTTAATGTGTCTTCGAAGAAAGCGGGAGATGTCTTCGACTTCTTCGTAGGCTGATTAATTCCCATTATTGATTGATAAAGTAAACAGAATGGCAGGCAGCTATGCCTGCCGTTTCTGTTCTCAGCCTGCTCTCGCCGAGGTGAACGGGGATATAGCCCCTCTCAATGGCTCTTATTATCTCTTCATCAGTGAAGTCCCCTTCCGGCCCGATAAGGATCACAGCATTTCTGCCCCTTGAATAAACACTATCTATTTTAGTCCTTTCAAAGGCTTTGCTGCAATGTGTGATCATACAGACTCCTGAGTTAAAGGTGTCGGTGAATTCATCGAAGAGGTAAGGCTTTGTAAGCTCCGGTTTATATGCTTTAACTGATTGTTTGATTGCAGAGATGATAATATTACCGGCCCTTGACTCGTTTATTGGGTTTTTTTCCGATCTGTGACAGATTAACGGAGTGATAATGTCAATTCCTATTTCAACAGATTTTTCAAGAAACCACTCAAACCTCTCTCTGTTTTTTATTGGAGATATTCCTATATGCAGCCTGTAGTTCCTCTTCCCGAATCCGGTAATTGTTTTTGTTACAATTATTTTGCATCTCAGAGGGTCGGGATCACTTATATATCCCGTGTAAAGGTTTCCTGAGCCATCGATTAGTTTAATCACACTACCCGTGGTCATCCGCAACACTCTTATGCAGTGTCTCGATTCCGTTTCACTTAAGGTGATTGTGTTGCCGCTTGATTCCGGGGCGTAAAAGATATGCATTGTATATGATTATTCGGCTTCACGTTATCTTATCAGTCCGTCAAGAGCAGGCAGGTCCTGTTCCGCATCCCTGCTGACCATTCTTCTCAGAAATCTTGAAAGACGATCCTCCACGGCTATCATATAAGTATAAGGTACCCTGGTTGATGCAGAGGGATCTCTCCGGTCTTTAAGTCTGGCTTTGCTGATTATTGAGTTAAAGTTCATATTGCCTGACTGTGCCATCATTACGCCCCTGAAATATGAGAAATAATACCAGGAGGATTCATTCGCTTTGAGGTAGACGTCTATCAAATCGCCGGTGCGGCGTCTTTGTATTTCTATATATCCGTCGACATAAACATTAACAGGCTGTGTGCCAATAAATCCTATACCGATTCTGCCCTCTGACCTGAAGGATGATGTGGCTTCATTCCAGTACAGTTTCACATCATTAAGAAGGAGCTCGTAGGTGTACTCCTTCGGAATATTTCTTACTGTTCCGTACATATTAAGGTCTTCCCGAAGCCGGTTGGCTGCATTTTCACCCAGCAGGTCCCTCATTCCCTTGTTGTTAAGATCGGTGTTCAGGCTTACGGGCCTTAGTGAGGGTACTGTTCTGATATCATTGTTCATCACATTAAGTGCATCGGAAGAGAAATGAAAATCGAGTGCAAGTATCGCATCAATAGTCACTTTTCCTGAATCGAGCGTATGAATGACACTGCCGGCACTCTTCATTTTCATCAGATCGAAATTGGCCCCGAAATTAAGTGTTCCCTCACCTGACAAAACACAATAATTCTTGTCGAGTGCTATCTGGTTCCCGTGGATGGCAGGATCTGCTATTTTTTCGCGTGAGGTTATAAGATAACGGCTTCTTCCCCTGTCGAAATAAAGAAAACCCGATGCATTTACAAAGGCTACATCACTCCATGATTTCTGAGGGGAGAGGAAGGCGGGATAGATATGTATGGAATCGATGTTGAGGTATGATCCCGAATATACCAGGTTGTCGTTAATATCGCGTGGCTTTTCGCTTATTGGTATCATAACATTCATGGGATCAACCGGTCCACTGAATTTCACTGAAAAGCTTCTTATCGGGCTGCAATCATGCACAATTCCTGCAGCTCCCGTGTATGTCAGAAAATCTGACCTGGCCGACAACAGCACATCACCGGCATAGGTGAATGCCGGGCTGAGCATGAATTGCTGGTTTACAGGGATATAACCTCTTGCCGTTGTTGTGAGTGTATCGACCATCAGCTCCGGAAAGCTTATCCGCTGAATCTCCTTATTTTCACCGGTATAGTCATAAACAGCACTTCCCGAATAGCGCCTTGTCGATTCTATGTCAATATTGGCAGAATGAAGGATATGACGGTTATTGACGGCAACAATGGCGTTTTGAAGCTGTCTTATCTTTGCTCTCCTGTCAATTGTCATCCTCCCGTTCTCCGGCTGAATAAGGGCATCGGCTATACGAAGGTAATTTACATTTTCCGCCTCGAGATACTCCTCATTGACATAATACCTGGCATTTCCTGAGGCAAAAGATATTGTATCCCTGATTACATTGGTGGCGAAGAAAGTGGGCTTTTCAGGATTTTTGAGATCCACCCTCAGCAACTGTGCCGGTGTCAGCAAATCTCCTGATGATCTGCCGCGTTGTTCCATCTCCAGGATACGTGTTTTCATGTTAAACTCAAAATCGGTCATTGTACAGATATACTGAAGTTCGGGAAATTTTACAACGGATGAGCCTGTGTTCAGACGGAACCTGGTAATGTTATCGATAAAGCTGATATCAGTTGCTGCATTTTCAGCAATGAATGCATCGCCGCTTGTAGAAGCTGATTTAAGATTATAGTCCGAAGTATCCGCATGGATGGTTTCTGACGTAAATCTGAAGCTGTTTGAGCTTATCCTTGAGTCGGGGGTGTTTATTACTCCGGTACCTTTTACGTTTGAAGGTGTCAGTGTAACTGTTCCGTCGAGAGTGGTACCGTTATCAAACATGCTGAAGAGTTTTCCGGAGGCGTTGACCACCCGCCATTCATCTTCAGGCTGCAGCCACCGGATCTTTACATCCTGGCTGGTCAGCTCCGGGTAAATGCCGGAAGCATCCCTGTCCATGTTGAATACCTTTGCCGTGGCAACCATTGAATCGGGATAGAACCTGTATTCATCGGATATTGTAGTGGCTGTCAGGTGACTGAGCTTCCCGCTACCACGCAATCCATTATTGCTTAAGCTGATAAAGTCATATAACCTACCTTTGCCTTCGTACACCTCTATGCCTTCTTCGGGAATATTCATGTTAAATCCCAGGCTGTTATTTTCCTGAATGACAAGATTCTGGCGCATAGGTGCAAGAATATTGCCGCCATGAAATTCTCCCGGCAGATCCATGTACTCCATCTTGTAATGGTCAATATTTTCATATGTGAAGGGATCAACCTTGAAATAAAAATCTTCCTTACCGTATATACCTTCGAGGCCGGGTATCTTATCATAGAAAATATATGAATCAGTCAATGAATTTATTATGGGATATTGTTCCAGGCTCTTCAGTCCTGATTTATTCTGGGGATCATCGATAAAGATCTCTGCAGTTGCCAGCTGGATGATGTTATTCACCTCACTGAAGAGGGGGTTCCCGTAATCATCTCTCTTGTCCGTTTCCACGGCGACTTTTATGGAGTCGATCTTTTGAAGCCTGATCTTGAATGTATCGTAACTGAAATTAAAGTCATGCCCGAATATTGTAAAGAGACCTGCCTCGACCACTCCATCGAATTCCAGATTTCTGTTTCTGCCAATTGTCAGCTTCTGCTGATAAGGGTAAATTGCAACTCTCTGGGAATCACTCAGGAATACACCTCTTACACCGTTCACCCTCAGCCTGAAGTCGTTGAGATCGAGTACTGCATTGTCGACCGGGGCTTTCGTTTCACTGTAAATGGTGATTACGTCATAGTCTTTTTTACCTGTAAAAAAATCAATAAAATCAGTTACCTTCTTCTTCAGTGTAATTTCCTGGTTGACACGGTCGTAGAATATGAATCCCCTGTTGGCCATATCGATACAGAGACCCGTAACGGCCTCTTCCGGTTTATTAAGCCATTTTGCAAATTCAGCAACAGGGAAGGTTTCCGAATAGTACCACTCGCTGAATTGCTTAAGCCGGCTGAGAGGATGGTACTGGTCAAGTCCCATCAGCTGAAGGAAATATTTAGCATTGAAGGAAGATGCTGACTCAAAAACAGCCTGTCCGAGCGATGCTCCCCTTGCTCTTGAAAGGATAACTTCTGACCCGTTCATGTTCCAAAGGAGGCTTTCAAAATACATATCAATATTGTGATATGAATTGTAATATGGGCTTCTGGATATCGGGTTGTTTGTCCGGAGAAGACTGACCTGTCTGGCAGGGACATTATAGGAGAATCCAAGGTTGGAGTGAAAAATTGAATCTGTTCCGAGGTAGAGGGAGGATTCAGCCTCAGCGCAAGTCACAGTATTGATTGTGAAAGTGAACTCATTGGAGGTCAATTTCATAAAAAGGGTGTCATTTCTGCTGAGCCTGATCTTTGCAGGATTGAAGATCTCACCTTTACCCTTTACGTTTGCCCCTTCAAAGAGAAGGCCTCCTTCATAATCCACGCCTTCATATATATTATCGATCCGAAACTGTTTTATATAGGTTTCAAATTTCGGGAAGACAGCTTTCTGCTTTACAGAGATGCTTGAGGCCTGATCGCTGAGCTCCCCGTAAACAGGCTCTTTAAAATAGGTCTTATGTACGAGCCTGGCCGAGTCGCAGGTGAAACCGTTTCTGGCCACATTGATTTGATAATCAAGTATCTCAGCGTAAACCTCATCGCGCGGATATCCGGCTTTTTCCCAGGTTACTATTCCCCTGCTGCCTAAAAATAGTTGCTTGTCGGGGATATAGGCTCCGGAAGCGTTATAGATCTCAGTACTGTCTCTTTGGGAATAACAGGTAAGTGTGGCATTGTTGATCATGATCTTCAGGACTGTATCATGCTCAAATCTCAGCTCTTCATCTTTGACTTTCCATCTTACAGAGCCTGAATTAAAGAGTACATTTTCCCTGATAAGAAGACTCGTGTTCCTGAAATAGGTAACGAGTGCTTCGTTTGTAATCCCTGAACCAAAAAGCATTTCGCTGAGACCTGTAAGCCAGTGTGATAAATAATCTTCATCACGTTTGAAGTCAACAAAATCATTCAGGGTAATAAGGAACTGGTACATATGTGGAACAGCTCTTACCTGTCTTCCTGTGAGCTGGCTTGAGAGATCGAGGATCCGGTACATATTTACCCTGTCAAAAGCTGCACTGTCCCATCTGACAATGAATGCATTGACATTTGCTGACTGTTCGTCTGTCATGCCTGTCCCCATAAAAGAAAGGAGCTCATCCCTGAACTTTTCAGGGTCTCCCGTAAAGGCCGGCTTTGCCTGGGGAAACAGACTGAAAGGTACTGCGAAAAGAATCGAAACGCAGATAACCCTGAACGTCGCTGTCATGCCCGGTCCATTGATTAAACAGATTAAATAGCTTCAACTATTGCAACAAAATCATCCTTTTTCAGAGATGCGCCTCCGATGAGGCCACCGTCAACATCAGGACGGGAAAAGATCTCGGCAGCATTGGATGGCTTGCAACTGCCTCCATAGAGTATCGGTGTCTCATTTGCAGGATCACCGCCATACTTTGCACTGATAAGATCACGAATAAAGGCATGCATTTCCTGAGCCTGTTCAGGTGTCGCAGTCAGCCCTGTTCCAATTGCCCACACCGGTTCATAGGCTATCACGATATTTTTGAAGTCATTTACTGAAAGCGAAAAGAGACCATCTTCAAGCTGGCGGCTGACAACATTGTAATGATTTCCGGATTCTCTTTCCCCAATCACCTCTCCACAACAGAATATTACTTTCAGACCTGCCGAAAGCGCCTGTAATGTTTTTTTATTAAGCAACTTGTCGTCTTCATGGTAATAACTCCTCCTTTCCGAATGGCCTATTATCACATAACCGGCCCCTGTGCTTCTGATCATTGAAGCAGATACTTCACCGGTATATGCTCCAGAGGATTCTGATGCACAATTCTGTGCTCCCGGGCTGATGTTACTGCCCTTAAGTATTTCTGATACACCTGCAAGATGTATGAAGGGTGTGCAAAGGATCACTTCCGCCTTCTCAGCCGGATTTTCCATGAAATATATTTTCAGCGTTTCTGCAAATTCAAGGCCTTCGGAGAGGTCCATGTTCATTTTCCAGTTACCGGCAACAATCTTCTTTCTCATACTCAATTGATTATTTTATTCTGTTTTAATTTGTTGATTTTTTCTGTCATCATCCGTAATGATATAATTACTGCCGTCAGGGCCAGGACAAATATAATAACGGTAAGCATCTCGCTTCTGTTGTTCAGTGACATGATACTCTTCCCTTCCATGTTTCCGGTGAACCATTCTTTTTCAGGCAGGTCTGCCCACGACCATTTGCCTGTAATAGTACCGTTCCGTATAAGGATATAGCCCGGATCGGATCTTACCATGGTTTTGAGTGTAATATCATCTACCGAACAGAAGAGCAGTCCATTGTCGTACATTCTCATTTCATCGGAGCCTGAAGAGGAGAGCACATAGAATGAAATACCATTTGCCAGGCAGTGATGCCCTAGTTCAAAACCCGCATCAAGTCTCTCTTCATCAACCTCCCTGAGCTTCCTGGCTATCATAAGCAGAGAGTAGTCATAGTCATACAATATCCGGTCAGTAAAGTCTTCGTTATTGATGGATATGACGCTCAGATCATTGATCGGAGGCTCATAACCCTTTTTTAAAAGCACCGACACCTGGTCAATAAATACCCAGGTAGTGTCATCGTACGGATAATTATCAAGTGTGAATTCCTTTCTCTGCCCTTCTTTCTCATAGATAAAGGTGGTCTGGTACTGGTCGACCGGTTTACCTTCAGGAATGATCATCTTATCCGGAATATATGTTCCCGGCTTATAGGGCAGGAAATCGATAACCGGCAGATGCCTCAGGTTATAGAAAGCAAATGTTATTACTGCAATTCCCATTACTGTAACTATTGCCCACTCCGCCGCAGGAACTGTAATTTCCTTTAACTCATTTCTTTTCACGAAAAGAAAGATTGCCGGAATCAGTATTATTATGTTTTTGAAGAAAGTCTGCCAGTTGGTAAGGTGGATAGCATCTCCGAAACAACCGCAGTCTGAAACCGGATTTGTAAGAGCAAGGACGAAAGTGAGCGGGGTGAAGATCAGCATGAGGATCATTACAACCCATATCCCGGTTTTTGCCCTGTAGCCGGTGAGTACTGAGAAACCAGCAAGGAATTCTGTTGTGAAAAGCAGTATGCCGAGAGGAAGTACAAGAAATTGCAGGAATTCAAGATTGAAGGCCTGGAAATAGTCTCCGAACTTATACGCTGAACCCAGAGGATCAACTGCTTTTACCGCACCTGAAAAAATAAATACGATCCCGATTATTATTTTGCAAATAACTTTAAGTAACCTCATCCTATATTAGTTTCCTTTCTTTTATTATTCCGTTGATAATTCCGAAGATCTTCTCCGGGGGCATCATTTTACCCTCACTGTCCATGCACTCTACAACGGCAATTCTCTTATCCGTTCCGGCTGCATTGACATACACATCCCTTACTCTCTTCTGGAAGAAAAGATCCTCTTCATGTATATCACGGTTGCCGTTAAGGTATGATCTGTCTGACCCGTTCCTTGATGCCGAGAGCTTCTGTTCGGTGAAAGAGGCCGGTACATCAAGGAATATGTTGAGCCCGGGTTCAGGAATTCTGAAATGTTCAAACTCAAGAGCCAGAATCCATTTCCTTAGCTTTTCCCGTTCGGCCGGATCCTCAATTTTTGCACACTGGTAGGCAATGTTGGAGTAAGTATATCTGTCGAGCAGCACGTAACTGCCCTGCTGAAGCCATTCATTAATAAGAGGTGAAGCATCTTTCCTGTCACCTGCATAGATCATAGCCACAAGATAGGGATCAACCTCATTAAGCGAACCAAATTCACCTCTGAGGAAACGGGCGATCAGTTCCCCGAAAAAAGGTGTATTCGTCCTGGGGAAGTGAAGATATTCGCTTCTGTAGTTTCTGCTGGCAAAAAAATCTCTCAGGAGTTTTATCTGCGTTGATTTCCCTGAACCGTCAACACCCTCGATTACAATAAGCCTCATTATGACAGTGATTTCATCCGGTACAAATGTAATAACCACACTTCAAACTTAAAAGGCAATCAGGAAAAAATAAAGAGTGTTGTCATTTGCTCAAAAAGTGGTACTTTCGGTGAGAAAACCGAGCAGGTGTTTTGAAAGCAAAACCGCGTTACATAAACCTGAGGGGAAGACTTCTCGATCTTTTCCGGCCGAGAGTGATGGGTATTATTAATGTAACACCCGACTCATTTTACAGTGGCAGCAGGTTCACCGTTGAAGAGGCTCTCATAAGAGCTGCCTCGGAGATGATAACCGACGGCGCTGACATTATTGATATCGGAGGTTATTCATCGCGCCCGGGAGCAGAAGATACTTCAGAAGAAGAGGAAAGAAAAAGAGTGACGAAGGCGGTAAGACTTCTGAGGAAAGAGTTTCCTGAAGCCATAATCTCTGTCGATACCTTCAGGGCTGCTATTGCTGAGGAGGCAGTTGAGAATTGCGGAGCCGATATGATAAATGATATCTCGGGAGGTGAGGCTGACGGCCGGATGTTTGAAACGGCAGGCAGACTGAATGTGCCTTATGTAATAATGCACATGAAGGGCAATCCGCGAACGATGCAGCTTGATCCGGTTTATGAGAATGTTGTGGCTGAGATACTGAGCTGGTTCGGGAAGAGGATTTACAGGCTCCACTCATCGGGAGTCAGGGATGTTATAATTGACCCGGGATTTGGTTTTGGAAAGACCATTGAACATAATTTCGAAATACTTGACAACCTGAGTGATTTCTCCATCGCCGGCCTGCCTCTGATGGTAGGATTATCAAGAAAATCGATGATATGGAGAACGCTTGGAATAACACCGGAAGAGTCACTTGCAGGAAGTACTGTGCTTAATACGGTAGCCCTGCTTAAAGGGGCCGATATACTGAGAGTTCACGATGTGAAAGAGGCTGTACAGGCAATCAGGCTGACAGAACCTCTCAGAAAAGAAAAAATGATTGTTTAAATTTACATCAGACAGATTTGACTATGGGATTTCAGATAACCGTTCTTGACGTTATAGATATTTTACTGGTTGCCGTGATCCTGTTTCAGCTTTACAAGCTGATAAGAGGCACGGCTGCAATGAGCATATTCATCGGTATATTTTTTATTTACCTTTTCTGGCTGCTTGTCAAGGCACTCAACATGCAGCTGATAGGCGCCCTCTTTGGTCAGGTAATAGGGGTGGGGGTGATCGCGCTTATAATTGTGTTTCAGCAGGAGGTCCGAAGATTTCTTCTGGTTATAGGTAACAGATACATAACCAGCAGAAGGTTCTCCTTTAGTAAAATCTTTGCCTCGGTTGATGACGAGCAAAGCAGCCCCAGGGAAGCTGAGGAGATTGTGAGGGCTGTCGAATCGATGTCAGGCAAAAAGACAGGGGCTCTTATCGTTGTCGGCAGAAAAAGCAGTCTCGACCTTTATTCAGAGGGAGGTGAACTGATTAATGCAAGGATCAGCGCTGAATTGATTGAAACTATTTTTTTTAAGAATACACCCCTTCACGATGGGGCACTTCTGATTGAAGGCGGAAAGATCTTTGCTGCCAGATGCCCCCTCCCGGTTACCGATCAGGTAATGCTGCCGGCTCGTTTCGGGATGAGACATCGGGCTGCCATTGGGCTCTCCGAGCATTCGGATGCCCTTGTGATAGTTGTGTCAGAGGAGTCCGGCGGTATTACAGTTGCGGAAAACGGTATCGCCAGAGAGAAAATCACACCCAACGAATTGAGGAATATACTCCTCAGGGAACGGATATAAGAAGGGGCGTAGCACGCTACGCCCCTGCTGTCAATTAACCCTGTAAAGTATCAAAGATTCTGCATCCTTGACGTAGATATTATTTCCTGCAATAACCGGGAAAGCGTAAACAGGAGTATCGGAGACTTTGTACCTGACAATTTCCGAATAGGCTTTTCCGTCAGGCCTGAAAACGATTAAGTTGCCGGTGCCGGGGAATCCAACCAGAACCTGTCCGCAATCCGATATAGTTGCAAAATCACTGTTGGTAGTCTCATCTGTCCACGCTGTCTGTCCGGTTGAGGCGTTAATGCAGTAGATTCTTCTCTGATCATTAAATCCGTAAAGGTAACCATCCTTTAGCACCGGAGTGGTCCACTTGGCACCAGCCTGCGGGTTGCTCCAGAGCTCCTTTACGGTATAATTATCGCCAGTTTTACTGACCTGAACAGCTCTGGTACCCGAACCCTGACCTGTGTAATATATAATATCCCCGTTTACATATGGGCTGGTACAGTTGTAAAACCTCTGCTGCGGCTGTGTCGGTACTTTCCAGATCATTTTTCCGTCTGCAAAATCAAGCCCCATAAGGTTGGATTCAGTCTGTACCACTATTATTTTCTTACCTCCCTGCAACATAACAGATGGTGAAGCGTAGGAGGGTCCATCACCCGACCATTTCCATCTTTCGCTCCCGCTTTTAAGATCAAGAGCAAGAACCTCTCCCTTGTCTCTTGTCCCGGTATGTACTATACAAAGATTATCTTCAATAAGAGGTGACATGCCGGTAAAGAACTGGGGAACAGCATTTGAAGGATTTTCTTTCCTCCAGACAACCTTTCCTGTTGAAGCATCAAGACATGAAATGATACCTGATACCCCCATTGTAACAATCCGGCCGTTTGACAGGGCAGGAGTGCTCCTTGGTCCGGGATGAGACGCAGAGGGTCCTGTCACCGGAGGGGCAGCATAACTGCTTTTCCATACCTCCCTGCCTGTTGCGGCATCAAGGCATATAACAATCTCGTCGTCCCCCTGTCTTGTGTGAAGATATAACCTTCCTGAAACAAGCAGGGGAGTGGCATCTCCGGTACCCACTGAAACTTTCCATTGCTGCGACAATTCAGCCGGCCATGCGGAAGGAGCGGTGAATCCGGTTACCTTACTGTCGCGTCCCGGTCCCCTGAACTGAGGCCAGTCCTGTGAATAGAGACTTGCCGAACCAATCAAAATCAGAGCAGCAAGCACTAACCTGAAGACAAAATTTCTCTTTTTCATTTTTTTATGTATATATGTAAAATTACCATAAAATCAGGTGTGCCACAAAAGATAATCATATAATATAAATCATATTTTTCGATAATTTATAAAATTTTAACTAACTCCTAACTCCGAACTCCGAACTCCTAACTCCTTTCCCGCAATCGTTCCATATCTCAATAATTCTTGATAATTTCACTGTTCATTATATGGGGACAGATACAATGTTGGAATTAGCATTATAATTATTTTATTATGAAACACTTATTTGTTAAAAACATGGCTCTGACAATTTTTATGGCGCTGGCAGGGTGTGCCGGAAAAGATGATCCTGCAAAATGGAGCTCTTCGGAAACCGATAAATGGTTTGAGAAAGGAGAGTGGCTCAACGGATGGAATGTCACTCCCGATGCCTCCGTAAACAGAAAGTCGCTGGCACTCTCCTGGTACAATAATCCTGAAAGATGGAATGCCGCATTCCGGTTCCTGAAGGAGAATGATCTTGCAGAGCTTGCGCCGGGGCGATATGATATCGACGGTGATAACCTTTATGTCTCTGTAAGCGAATATCTTACAAAGAATGAGGAGGATGCTTCTTATGAGGCTCACAGGAAGTATATTGATATTCAATATGTTGTGAGCGGTGTGGAACTGATTGGAATAGCACCGGTATCCCTGAAGCAGGAGGTCCGGGAGGCTTATGATCCGGAGAGAGATATTGAATTTTTTAGTGTAAACCGTATAGAAAATCATGAGGCCTCCCCCGACAGATTTTTCATATTTTTCCCGGAGGATGCCCATCGGCCGGGGCTGAAAAAGGGTGACAACTCCATGGTCAGGAAAATAGTGGTAAAACTTATAACAGACTAAAATCAACGCATATAGCCAGACTCTGGTCAGTACAGAAGTCTGGTATATGATTTAAATACCGGAATCATAACCATGATAGAAACAACAGAAGAAATTCGGGAGCTTATCGAAAAAAAGGATTGGAAGAAGATTAGAAATGAGCTATCAGAACTTGATCCGCTGCTGATAGCTGAAATAATTGATGAACTTCCTGAAGGAGAGGATGTGCTTGTATTTCGTCTTCTGTCGAAGATACAGGCAAAGGATACTTTCCAGTTTCTGGAACACGACAAGCAGGAACAGATCATAGAAGAGCTGGCAAGCAAAGCTTACAGGGTATCAGAACTTCTCAACGATCTTGATCCTGATGACCGTACCGCTTTTCTCGAGGAACTCCCCGGACAGGTTTCCCAGCGGCTTATTCAGATGCTGTCTCCTGAAGAGAGGAAGATCGCCATTCAGCTTCTGGGATACCCGGAGGAGAGTATCGGAAGGCTCATGACGCCGGAATATGTTGCGGTTAAATCTGATTTCACTGTAAGCCAGACACTGGATCACATCAGGAAATTCGGGCGTGATTCTGAGACTTTAAATGTGGTCTATATTGTTGATAACAAGTGGGTTCTTGTTGATGACATAAGGATACGTGAAATACTACTGGCCAGGCCTGAACAAAAGATTGAGGAGCTGATGGACAGCAGGTTTGTCGCCCTGAATGCAATGGATGATCAGGAATCAGCAGTACGTGTTTTTAAAGATTATGACAGGGTAGCTCTGCCGGTAACCGACACCGATGGGACGCTGCTGGGGATAGTGACCGTAGATGATATTCTTGATATAGAAGAGGAAGAGGTTACCGAGGACTTTCATAAATTCGGATCGTTTCAGGATGTGATTATCAATCCGCTGAAAGCCAGAGCTGCATTCATGTATAGAAAAAGGATCTTCTGGCTTACTGTTCTTGTTTTTATGAACGTTTTTTCAGGGGCAGCTATTGCCGGCTTTGAGGATGTCATCCAATCGATGGTCTCTCTGATGTTTTTCCTTCCGTTGCTTATTGCCAGCGGCGGTAATGCCGGCTCTCAGTCGGCCACACTGATGATCCGTTCACTGGCAGTCGGTGATGTAGAGATGAAAGACTGGTTCAGGCTTGTTGGCAAGGAGTTCCTTGTTTCTTTTATGCTTGGGATAACCATGGCCGCCGGAGTAACCCTTATCGCAAGTTTCAGGGCCCCCCAGATCATCCTGATAGTCTCGCTCACAATGGTACTGACGGTTATGGCAGGAAGTGTTACCGGACTTGTAGTTCCATTTATCTTCACAAAGCTGAAAATTGACCCGGCAACTGCCAGTGCCCCGCTGATAACCTCAATTGCCGATATCATGGGTGTGCTGATCTATTTTTCAATTGCTTCAAGGCTTTTGTGATCTTAGGATTTTAGGATCGGGAATGCCTTGAAAAAGAGATTAGTTAAAAAATAATCAGCTGATATTGAAACCGGAACACACCCGCAGCCGTTAAAAAGGTTGTATTTGGTTCCTGAACGGGAAAAGCTTCCGGGTTCATGAAAAGATGGCTTATTTATATAACGCTTATACAGTTTTCGCTTGCAATTTCCGGACAGGATTGTACTATCCTGTCCAAAGCTAACAGCATTACTCCGGATAAACTATGTTCCCCTGTAACAGCAACATGGCATGTCGTTTACACAGGTGTAAATAATGCCGGAACACCTGTAAGTATCAGATTCGACTGGGATAACGGATCGGTTATTACTGTTCCTGCCACCCAGACGGAAGTGGGAGTATTTGAGGCTACAGCTGTAAACACTTACACATCCAGAGGTAACGTTTGCAACTATCATCCTAAGGCGACTCTTGTAGTAAACGGGGTATTATGCACGTCTTCCGCACAGGAACAGATTGTAACCGTCTGGGATGATGATGATCATAACGGCGGTAATATGCACATTAATCCCGTGATCTACCCCATCTGTTTTGGCAACAGCGCCGATGCCCGTTTTCAGGATCTTACACAATTCAACTGTGTGCCTCCCCAGGAAAGAGACAACCCCAATGTCAGCACCAGGTGGATTCAGTGGATCTATGGTACAGATAATACCATGACCGGAGTACCTGTTACAATAGATGGCAGGAGCAGGACGTTCCCCCTTACCGGTGACGTGATTACACTTCCCGGCCCGGTAACCGGCTCCGGAGTATGGTCAGATGTCATCACCGTGGCAGATGACAAACTTGTGGGCCAGTATTTCGAAGTTACTTTACGCAACTGGAATTATTGCAATCCCTATGATGATCCTGATATCCCCGGCCCTCCTGCTGATCAGGTCAACGGTGATCATCCGCCCGTGGTTACAACAGCAAAAATTCTTATCGTACCCTATCCCGATGCAACCATAACACCTGCCGGTCCCTTTTGTGCCAATGCACCCCCGGTTATTCTTACGGCTCATGATCCGGGTGGTATATGGTCCGGGAACGGAGTAACAGGAAATACTTTCGATCCGGCTTCTGCCGGTCCCGGAGACCATCTGATCACCTATAATTTAATTGATGCCAATGGCTGCCAGGATATGGATGAAACGATAATTACCGTTTTTCCGATACCTGATGCCACAATCACCGCTCCCGATGTTGTTTGTTCCACGGATGCAATAATCAGACTTGTGGCAACGGACTCCGGAGGAACATGGTCGGGACCCGGAGTTATCGGCGATACATTTGATCCGTCTGTTACCGGCCCCGGCAGTTATCTGATTACCTATACCGTTACTGATGCCAATGGGTGTACCAACTATGCGGAAAAGATTATTACGGTAGCCACACCCGATGCAACCATTACTCCTGTTGATACACTCTGTATCGACAGCCCCCCGGTAAGGCTGATGGCACACGACCTTGGCGGAACCTGGTCAGGCGCAGGTGTTTCGGGGAATAAATTTTATCCTGAAATAGCAGGTATCGGAAGCCATCTTATAAAATATGAGCTGGAAAATCCGGAGTGCAGCGATGCAGACAGCACCTGGATAACAGTCATGCCTCTGCCGGTGGTAATAATAAATCGTGTTGGCACTTTGTACTTTAACAGCTCCCCTGTTAGTTTAAAAGTAAACCTGCCCGGGGGGACTTTCTCAGGCGATGCAATTACAGGTAATCTTTTTGACCCTGCTGCTGCAGGTGTGGGTTTACACATAATAAAATACGAAACACTGCCCGACAGGTATGGTTGTGTGGGGTTCGATACTATACATATCAGAGTAATAATGCCGCCTGCCCCTTACGCTGATTTTGAACCGGATACATCAGGATGCTCACCGTTGACCATACAGTTTATTAATAAAAGCAAGCACGGGGAATCGTATTACTGGGATTTTGGCGATAATGTTTTCTCAGATGAGAAAAATCCGGTCCATACATATTACGTGCCGGGAAATTATATTGTGAAACTGATTGTTAATAATATCACGGGACAGTCGGTTCACAGCGGAATAATTAAAGTGTACCAGAATCCTTCCTCCGTTTTCAATGCTTATCCTATCGAAGTGATAAACAATAAACAGATAGTGGTCTTTTATAATTACAGTCATTACGATTCTTTATATCTGTGGGATTTTGGTGACGGCCACACTTCAACCGAGGAGAATCCTCATCATAAATATGAAAGGCCCGGATCCTATACAGTTTCCCTTACGGTAATTTCGAAAGACGGATGTATTGATTCATCGGTTCTTGAAACACCGATCAGGGTTGAATGGAAGGAGGGGAACCTGAAGTTTCCGAGTGTCTTCAAATGGAATGAGACAGGTCCGACCGGCGGATACTGGAGCGAAGGTCTGAATCCGCAGATGGATTTTGTATTCAGACCATTCTTTGTTAATGTAATAGAATATAAACTTCAGATTTTTAACCGCTGGGGTGTTCTGATATATGAAAGCGATGATCTCTACAAAGGCTGGGATGGATATTTCAAAGACGGTAATCTCGCTTTACAGGGAGTATATGTGTGGAAAGCAACCGGCCGCTATGCCGATGGCGAATACTTTGACCTGGTGGGCGATGTTACGTTCCTGCATTGAAAAAAAGAAGCCAGCACCCCTGAATATGAATTGTATAACCCTGAATACAACTAACCTAACCTGCTATGAAAGGGTGCTGGCAGATATTTTAAACTCTTTCTGAATATATAACAAGACAATGTGAAAAAAGTTCATTGGATAGGCTTTTCTCCTTTCCATGTATAAATTTAAGGGAGCCGCGGATACTCAGAATGAGTCCCTTGGGGACGATATGTTTATAGATCATGCGTAACATCTGAAAGTTTTGAGCTCCGTGGGAGCGGTATGTTTATCCCTTTTTAATGAGCGACCAAATAAATTAATTGATTGTATTCAGGGAATCAATTTTTTCACTTATTTTTAAAACTTCGATAGAAAAAACTTTAAATAACCAGGCTGATCAGCTCTGATACAAAAATCTACCGCTTGTTGTCCAGGTTTTCAGTAGTTGAATATTAATAATTTTATAAAGAAGGAGAAAACACAATGAAATCATTCAAAGACATTACTTCATTAAAAAAAATCTTGTTTACCCTGGTATTACTGGCAGGGGTTGCTACTTTGTTTAACTCCTGTAAAACCAAAGATTATCCCAGAGAACCTGACCGTCTAGGATCCGGCAGAGTCAAGTGGACGGAAACGCTGACACCGGATGGTTGGACTATGGTAAAAAATGAAGGCGGGGCTACCCTCGGATATTCAAAGAGTTCGGGGCTTCAGCTTATCCAGGCTGACGGATATGCGTTCAAAGATCTCAACAGGAACAACCTGCTGGATCAGTTTGAAGACTGGCGCGTTGACTCTGACACCAGAGCGGCAGCTATGGTTGGAGAAATCCCGATCGATCAGATGATGGGCATGAAGATGAACCCGTTCGGACTTGGGAGTGTCAACGCTGATGCACTGGATGATGTCATCAGAAACAGTTTGAAAATCGGTTACAGACAGCTGCGGGCACCTGGTGCAAATACATCGGGGAGAGTAAAAGCTTCGTGGAACAACATGGTACAGGAGTACATTGAGACCCTTGGTGATATCGTCTGTATTCCTGCGGTCTGGATAGCTGACCCAAGAACAGGAGACGTATCCGAGTGGCCAAGCAATGTTGCTATGACGGCAACATTTGATCCGGAGGTCGGTGCCGAATATGGAAGGCTGATGTCAGAAGAGTGGCGGGCCATGGGAATATCCATGCAGGTTGCGACACAGATGGACCTGGCTACTGAACCGCGCTGGAAACGTATCCCGGGTACCTTCGGCGAAGACCCTGCCCTGTCAATGGATATGGCCAGAGCAGTAATTAACGGATGGCAATCTACCTACGATGAAGACGGTAATGATCTGGGCTGGGGCGAACACAGTGTGAACAACCAGATGAAGCACTGGCCCGGAGACGGTGCCGCCGAAGCCGGACGCGAGTCGCATACTCGCGACGGGGCATACAACGTGTTCCCGGGCGGGCAGTTCTGGACTCATACCCTGCCGTTTGCTGCCTGTATGGACCTGCCGGGCAGGACTGAAACGGTAACGGCTGCCATGACGAACTTTTCCGTAGGTATTGAAGCCGACGGCAGGCCAGTTGGCGGAGAGCGTGTTGCCTCAAGCTACAGCAAATACAAGATCAACACCGTGTTGAGGGAAATGTATGGCTGGGATGGCTATATCCTGACAGACTTTGGGATCATTACAGGCAAGAATTTCGGTGTGGAAGATCTGACTCCGGCTGAATGCATGTTAGCGATCCTGGAGGCCGGATGTGATGCCTACGGCGGCGAGGGCCGTTCCTTCCAGGAAAGTGTGGATGTAGCTATGGAGGCCTATGAACTCGGGGTTAAAAAGCTCGGCGAAGAAGCAATGAACGAGATTATGAGGCACTCTACCGAAAGAATCCTGAGAACCCACTTCAACATCGGGATAGTTGACAACCCATATCTCAGCATCGAAAAAGCAGAAACCGTTCCAAACAATGCAGAGCACAACGCCCGGGGCTACCAGGCGATGCTCAGATCTATCGTGATGCTGAAAAATAGTGGTGGTATCATTCACCAGGCATCGGCAGGAGCTGAAAAACCGACCGTTTATATCCCCAGGGTTTATTCACCTGCAACTGCCGGGCGGGGAGCCAGACCCGCATCTGCCAACCCGGCATTTAATCTCGAAGCAGCCGGAGAGTATTTCAATGTCGTAACTGATGCGCTGGCCAAAACACTTACCGGCCCGGCAGATAACGAGGGCAATCGCACGGTATCGCCCAAAGACATCATACGTGCATCTGCAGCAGAAATAGCAAAGTGTGACTTCGCTCTTGTCAGAATAACCAGTCCTCAAAACGGGAATCCAACATATATGGGATTCGGAGGTATTACGAACGAAGGCGAGAAATATACATATCTGCCTATCTCACTGCAATATCGTCCTTACACTGCAAACTCAGAATTCGTGCGCAGGGAGTCTATTGGTGGAGATATGATCGAGGTTATAGAGACATCTCCTGAGGGTTATGGCGATATGAAGACACTGGTAAAGGAGAATCGCTCATATTTCGGCAAGACCGCAATCATCAGGAATGGAAGCGATCTGGATCTCGTTCTGAATACCGCATCTGCGGCAGACAAGGTCGTTGTTGCTCTGGACGTGTCAAGTCCAATGGTGTTCAGGGAATTTGAGAGGGAGGTCGATGCAATCATTGTGGGATTCGGCGGTGGCAGATCACCCTGGCTGCCCGACAAAGTATTCCTTGAGATTATTGCTGGTCAGACAGAGCCGTCAGGGCTGCTGCCTCTTCAAATGCCCGCGGATATGGAGACCGTGGAGGCGCAATTCGAGGATGTACCGCGGGATATGGAATGTCATGTTGACAGCGACG
>CAZWFL010000018.1:0-66785 GCA_964633195.1 uncultured Rikenellaceae bacterium
AGGTGATGAAATAGACTATCAGGATCAATATAATACTAATAAAGACAATGACTATTGAATGACCATCGAATGACTATCGAATGACTATCGAATGGCCACTATCTTATAAGGCTGTATCTCAAGGTCGTAACCCCTTCTCCTGTCCTGAAGGAAATGAAATAGATGCCTGACGGGTAATCAGAAATGTCGACAATCCCGCCTGAATCATCAAGCGACCGGTTATTAATAACACACACACCCGAGAAGTTGAAGACACTATAAAACACCGGCCTTCCTTTGAGATCCGACATTGCACTGACATTTATTATCCCGTTGCCTGGATTGGGGTAGATTGTCAGTTTAAGGACCTCAGGCTTCCATACAGAGCCGATGAGCGGGTTGATCCTGAAATCATCTATTGCCCATCCCCAACCGTTGGCATAAGGATCGGAAAAGAGCCTGAACCTTATCAGAAGCGTATCACCCTGCTTCACCTCCGGAGGAAAGACCGGATGCAGAACCCTGTTGATATAATCTGATTCTTTACCTGTATAAGTGGAATTCATCCCGACTATTGTACTGTTATAGGCAGAGAGCCAGGCGGGATTGAACCGGCTGTCATACCCGTCGGTCAGACCGAACCAGGTTTTTCCAAAATCCTTTGTTGCTTCAATTATTACATAATCATAAAAATAATCAGAGCCATATACCGAATCGTCCTCCCCCGGCTCAACCAGCACTATTTCCCTGAAGCTGATAAACATGCCATTGGCATCATACCTTATCGGATATCTGAGCAATGCAGTATACTCGAGGGTTGAATCATTCATATCCGGACTCTCGTAAGGATGCCTTGTATGAAGCGCCTCATCGCTGAAAGAAGGTGGTTTTGTAACTTCGAAGCCTGTCATGAAGAAATCGTCGCCGGCACCTGTAAAATCGGTTGTATAGCGATCTGATACCTGATTGGTTCCCTCAACCGCTATTTCATAATACCCCGATAAAGGCATTATCCGGATATTTGGTGAATTGGCTTTATCTATAGCAGTTATTCTGTATTCTATCCTGTCACCTCCCTGCATAAGTTCTGATTTAAAGCTGACCTCGGCAGTGTAACTGACCGAATCATTCACAGACATACCGGTCGTCCTTAATGGGCCATTGTTGATCCTGTACTCCAGAAAAGCAGTATCAACACCAATATTATCTGTTATTTCAGCCTCAAATATTATTGTATCTGCCAGATCGAGGACATAGGATAAAGGAGTATGTACTATCCGGGGTTTGACCGTATCGGTACCAATGTAGACCCTGAGAGGCGCCGCTTCTCCCCTTGAAGGCAGTTTGAACTCCCTGAGGAAAATGTCCTCTGCAAAAAGATAGTATTCGAGTTGCACATTATATCCGGGAATTGCAATTGAAGCAGTATAATTATCCTGCCCCGGAAGTGATGTCATAAACAAATTGGAAGATGAATTGAAACCATCGAATGAGTATATTAAGCGAACATTATCCCTGTTGTAGAGGGTATCCGACCTGACCACAGCTTTTATTTCAACCTGTGCAACAGGTTCTTCAGTATCATTGAGGGGTTTATGTATTATCCTGGTGTTTATCCATCCCATCTCTCCCAGTATTGTCAGGGTCCAGCTGCCGGGGTCGTGTATTGCCTCTCCGCGGTCGATAAAGGGTGTCATCAGCGAGTGAACCGCGGGTGTCCTTGTCTCATCCAGATGTGACACACTTGATCCGGGATCCCAGGTAGCAGGTGAATAGAGCCTGGCACGGGAACCCGATGTGAGGTTACGGAAAAGGGGTCCGCTGAAATAAAGCTGCCCCCCTGTCAGTTCATCCCTGAGCGCCGGGGAATAGTTTTCAAAAATGAGGGTATCGGTAAGTCTTTTTTCGGTAAGGTTCCCGACAAAAGTATCATATATAACAGGTATGGAACCAGCACCATACCAGCCCAGTGTGCCGTCAGTATCCATGCTGTCGAAGAAACCTAGTCCGTGGAAACACTCATGAAGAACCACTGTTACCAGGTCATATTGTGTTACGGGCGTATTGCCGTCAGTGCCAAAATACCAGCTCACCGAGCTGTTGAAAATAATCTCAATATCAGGTTCCGATTCGTCGTTAAGAGCTTTCCCTGCAATCTTCTCTGCCAGAGCGACTGGATAAAAAGCATACGGATTGAAAGCATCGATGCTCCACCCCCCCGCAAAACTTGTTATTGTAGAATTGGCAAGAACTCCTGATGATGAGATTCTCTGCCAGATCAGCTTTAGTGTAAAACCGGCATCTGCTGGCAGAAGTGACCTGAGTATGGAAACAGCATACTCCGCCGGAACTCTGGCTTCGGCCGGAAACCCTGAATAGATTATATTGATCTCTGCTCCGCCTTTCGAATCAGCACCCTTCTTAAACGATGGTGGCGGGGGAATATACATTCTGTTGACCTTCGTTCCGGCATAACAAACACCGGTCACTGAAGAGTTCAATATCAGTTCCTGTGCCCGCAGCCCGGAGACATGAAAAATCAACCAAATTAACGGGATAATTATCCTGAGCCCTGTCATGAGGCTGACTCAGTCTCGCCCTCCTCTCCTCTCAGCTTCATTATGTCCCGGTCGAACTGGTACATATTATTTTTTCCTACCAGCTGAAGCTTGTCGATTATGTTCCTGACAGATGACTCTTCCTCCACCTGCTCCATAACAAACCACTGAAGGAAGTTCAGTGTGCTGTAATCTTTCTCTCCGAGAGTAAGTGCAACAATTTCATTAATACTGGCGGTGATGAATTCCTCGTGCTTTAGAACCTCCTTGAACATTTCATCAATATTCTTGTACTCAACCGGTGGCTTTTTAAAAGCAGGGATAACGGCCTTTCCTCCCCTCTCGTTTATATACCTGATGAATTTCATCATGTGCTCCTTCTCTTCTTCAGCCTGTGCGTAGAGCCATTCGGCTATCCCTCCGAATCCTGATGTTTCCGCCCAGATTGCCATGGCCAGGTAAAGATTGGATGAATAACCCTCCCTTTCAACCTGTCTGTTACACATTTCTTCAATCTTCTTTTTCAACATATTTAATGGTTTAAGTGATTTGTGGTATAATAATTTCCTATAACAACAAGCATGACGTTATTGTTCAATCTCAAGCAGCTCCTCAGCTTTCTTAAGCAGCTCAGCTATGGAAAAAGGCTTGGAGAATACAGCATCCGCACCAAGCGCTTTTGCCAGGCTCAGATAATTGCCCGGACCCGCCTTCCCTCCTCCTGATATTGCTATGATTCTGACTGAGGGTTTAACCTCCCTGACCTTGATGATCACCTTGAGTCCGTCCTCTTCGGGCATGATAAGATCAGTTATGACAAGATCTGTAATACCGGGTCTGAACCGGGCAATTGCCTCTCTTCCGTTCTCAGCCTCGATGACCGTGAAGCTTCTCCTTGCCAGGGCAATCTTCAGCATCTCCTTGAGCTCTAATTCATCCTCAACCAGCAGGATCGCAGCCATTGTTTAATTTTTAAAATTCAAATTTAATCATTCCGCCACTAAAATAAATAAAATCTGTCGGGTTATTGAATCTTATTGATGACGACAGGAAGAAGAAGTCTGAAAAGAGTTCCCTTATTCTTTCTGGAAGAAACAAAGATCTCTCCGTCCATATCCGATACAGTACCATGAACCACCGAAAGGCCGAGTCCTGTTCCCTTACCAATTTCGCGTGTGGTAAAGAACGGATCAAAAATTTTCTGCATAACGGCCCTGTCTATCCCTGAGCCTGTATCCCTGAAAGTAATAAGAGCATATCTGGGTGCAACCTTTTCTTTCCTGAGTTCGCTTTCCAGCTCACTGCCATTAACGACTGCAAGCCCGACCGACAGGGTACCGGCTTTACCCTCCATTGCCTGAAGGGCATTGGTCATAAGGTTCAGGAATATTCTGAAGAGTTGTGCCGGGTCAGCCATTACATTCACCTCACCGCTGATGATTTCTGTTCTGATGATCACCTGAGGCGGAGTGCCTGCTCTTACAAATTCAATGCTCTCCTTAAGTATTTTGCCAACGGAGGTGACCTCTTTCTTCTGTTTTCCCTGCCGGCTGAATGTAAGTATTTGTTCTGTAAGCGATCTTGCTCTTCCGACAGCGTTCAGTATCTGCCGGGCCTTATGCGATGAGGGCGACTCTTCAGGCAGGTCCTCAAGGAGCATCTCGGTATAACCAGATACTGTTGCCAGTATGTTATTGAAGTCATGTGCTATTCCTCCTGCAAGAACACCCAGCGCTTCAAGTTTCCGTGCATCCAGGAGTCTCTTTTCGTAATCAAGCTCCATCCTTCTCAGCTCCTTCTTCAATTCAGAAGTCGCCTTCTGTGAGGATCTGAGGCTTGTAACGTCATGTGTTTCAGCAATAAGATGGGTTATTTTTCCTTTGGCTGTCCTTACAGGCCTGAAAGAGACCTCGAAAAACCTCTTACCGGACAACGGTGTGTCAAATGAGGCCTCATACTTTACTGTTTTTCCGCTAAAACAGCGGTCGAGGTTGGGCTTTATGTTTCTTTCGAAAGCCTCCCTGCCCCACAGATCGCCGGGTGTTTTTCCTATTATTTTGCCGGAAGGGATCTTATGAGCGCGTGTAAAGGTCCGGTTAACGCGCTCATATCTGTAATTCCTGTTTATAACGCTTATCATCGACCTGGAGGTATCGACCACCCTGCTGTAAACCCTGTTTTCAACAGACTCAGATTTGCCGGTCCCGGGCTTATCACTCTTTTTCAGGTACCTTTTCACTTTTCGTGAGATTAAGGAATATCTGTTTCAGGGAATATCAAGATTGAATGCTTTTTTGAACTCCTTCAGATTAGGGTATTTCGAAACGAGGTAGTTATACTTCTGTTCGTCGCTATAAAGAATATCATTTGACTGAGATAAATCCACAAATGTCTCAATATCAATATCATCTATTTTAAACCTTGAATCAAGGAAACCGATAAGCCTGTTCCTGTAATTCTGTACAAAAAGGTCCTTCTGTGCGGCATTGGTCAGGTGGATCCTGATAGTCTGGCCACCATCAAACTCTGGTCTGATTGTCTTGAACATGCTTATCACCCTGGTCCCTTCACCTTTCAGCTGACCGATAAATTCTCCCCATGCTTCTGAAAATGCTTCACCAGTAAGAGGTTTACGGGATTCTGAGTCGGCTGACATCTCCTGAGTTTCTGCTACTTCATGAGGATCGTCTGCGATTTTATCCTCCGGCGACAATATCTCTTTGATTGAGATGCTTTTAACCTGTTTTTCAACCGAAGGAAAATGTTTAACGCTCTGTTCAGGAACAGACCTTCGTGTTTTTACGGCTTGTTCACCGGGTTCTCGTATGATTTCCGATCTTGAGGGGGGCGTGAGCTCTTCTTCAGCTGACTCAGTCACTCTTGCATCAGACTTTTTTTTTTGACTCTTCCCTTCAATCTCTTCCATTATCATACAGAGGCGGATCAGGGCCAGTTCAACGTGAAGTCTCTGGTTCTTGCTTGACTTATAGGAAAGATCGCAGCTGTTACCAATCTCCAGTGCCTTGATAATGAATTCCACAGGACACGCAGCTGCCTGCTGAAGATACCTCTGCTTCACCGAAGGTGTTGCTTCGAGAAGTCTTACCGTAATCTCATCCTTGCTGACAAGCAGGTCACGAAGGTGACTGTTCAGCCCTGATATAAAATTATGTCCATCAAACCCCTTCTGTAATATTTCATTGCAGATGAGCAGAATGGAAGAAATATCACTCTCAAGGGCTGAACTGACGCATTTGAAATAATACTCATAATCGAGCACGTTAAGGTTCTCGATGACGTCCCTGTAAGTTATCTTCTTACCGCTTAAGCTTACTATCTGGTCAAAGATCGACAATGCGTCCCTCAGTGCCCCGTCAGCTTTCTGCGCTATGACATGAAGGGCCTCTTCCTCGGCTGCCACTTCCTCACTCTTTGCCACATATGCAAGCCTGCCCACAATATCTTCAATCCTGATACGGTTAAAGTCAAAAATCTGGCAGCGTGACAGAATGGTGGGAATTATTTTATGCTTTTCGGTGGTTGCAAGAATGAAGACAGCATGAGGGGGAGGTTCTTCAAGGGTTTTAAGGAATGCATTGAAGGCTGACGATGAGAGCATGTGAACCTCATCTATTATATATATGCTGTATCTGCCAACCTGGGGTGGTATTCTCACCTGATCAGTGAGGTTGCGTATGTCGGTTACCGAATTGTTTGAAGCAGCATCGAGCTCATGAATATTAAAAGAGCGCATTGAATTAAAAGAAAGACACGATTCACATTTATCGCAAGCCTCTGCATTCTCCTGCAGATTGCTGCAGTTTATTGTTTTGGCAAATATCCTGGCACATGTTGTCTTACCCACGCCACGAGGGCCGCAAAAAAGATATGCCTGCGAAAGAAGCCTGTTTTTTATTGCACTCCTGAGCGTGTTGGTTATGGAATCCTGACCGACAACCATGTCAAAAGTGGATGGACGATACTTTCTTGCTGAAACGATAAAGTTCTCCATAAACCCTTATAAGGTGAAATTGATGAATCACAAATATAACCAAAAAGCCTGTCAGGTACCAATATGTTAATAAATTAAGACTAACCCTTATTATTGATTTTTCAGCCGGATTATTTTTATATAAAATAAAATAGTTGTAGTTTTGCAGGCCAAATTATTTTATTAAAAAACTATTGATTATTATGTTGAATCACTACGAAACCGTTTTCATTGCTACTCCCGTTTTGTCTGAGAATCAGATGAAGGAAGCGGTTCACAAATTCAAAAAGGTGATCACCGACAATGGAGGTGAGATAGTCCATGAAGAGAACTGGGGCCTTAAGAAGCTGGCTTATCCCATTCAGAAGAAGTCGACCGGCTTCTATTACCTGGTAGAATTCGAAGGTCCGGGCGATCTTGTTGAAAAACTTGAGATCCAGTACCGCAGAGATGAAAGGATAATAAGATTCCTGACATTCAGAATGGAGAAATACGCCGTGGAGTATGCGGAAAAGAAGAGAAAACAGAAAGAAACAGAAAAACTTTTATTGGAGGAATAAGCCATGGCACAGAATGAATCAGAAATCAGGTATCTCACTCCTCCCACTGTAGAGGTAAAGAAAAAGAAATATTGCAGGTTCAGGAAGAACAGAATCAAGTATATTGACTACAAGGATCCTGAATTTCTCAAGAAATTTCTTAACGATCAGGGTAAGATATTGCCCAGAAGGCTGACGGGTACTTCTCTCAAGTTCCAGCGCAGAGTGGCTACAGCTGTCAAAAGAGCCCGCCATCTGTCCCTTCTGCCTTATGTGACTGACCTTTTAAAATAAGGAGGATTTTATATGGAGATCATATTATTACAGGATATTAACAAACTTGGTCACAAGGATGACCTGTTAGCCGTAAAGGACGGTTACGCCAGGAATTATCTTATCCCAAAAGGTATTGCTGTAGCGGCTACTCCTTCTGTGAAAAAGATGCATGCCGAGAATCTGAAGCAGAGAGCGCATAAGGAGGCAAAAATCAGAGAAGCCGCCCAGGAAATTGCTGATAAGCTGTCGCAGATTAATATTGTTATAGGGGCAAAGACAAGCTCATCAGGAAAGATATTCGGGTCTGTCAATACCATTCAGCTGTCTGAATCGCTTAAAGAAAAAGGCTTTGATGTCGACCGGAAAAATATCACTCTTCCTGAGGACCAGATAAAGGAGGTAGGTAAGTACAAAGCTATAATCAAGCTGCACCGGGATGTAAAGGTGGAGATTGATTTTGATATAGTTGCAGAATAACTAATCAGCTATTTCATAGCGATCGTTTCGACCTCTATCAGAGCGCCCAGAGGCAACTGTTTAACAGCGAATGCTGAACGCGCAGGCTGGTTCTCGAAGTAATAGGTGGCATACACCTCATTCATCGCCTTGAAATCATTTATATCGCTGAGAAATACGGTTGATTTGACAACCTCAACAAAGCTGTAACCCGCTTCGCTCAGGATCGCTCCGATATTTCTGAAAACCTGATGTGCCTGTGCCGTAATATCGCCTTCAACAATTTTTCCGGTTGCGGGATCAATACCTATTTGTCCCGAGATGTAAAGTGTTCCGTTAACTTCAACTGCCTGACTGTAAGGGCCGCCGGCAGCAGGGGCCTTGGTTGTGGAAATAATCCTTTTCATTTTACCTGTTTATTAATAGTACTGGTCGTTAAAATCTTTTCGCCGCTCATATTTAAGGTCGGAGAGTATGGCAGCCTTGACTCTTATTGTGAAATTCCACATCTTCATCGATCCGTTCGGCACCCAGTTAAAGCTCATATCCCAGCAATGCAGATCGCGTGAGATACCTATCTGTGTCATCGTTATCTCTTTCCTCCTGAAATCGTAGCCGCTTGTATAGACTATGTTCGTCTTTTTTGTAAGTGACAGTGTGCCATTCAAAGAGAGCGTCTGTGTAATGCCGGGCTGGAACATAGATTTGCTGTAGGTCAGGTTGTACCTCACACTGAGAGTCCACGGAACATCGAATACCGGATAGCCGTATTCATCCACTTGAACTGTCTGCTGGCTTTGCCGGGTCAATCCTCCTGCACCAGGCTCTGTCATCAGATCAGGTTCGGTAACACCTTGCTGCCGGATCTGACGGGAGGGGCTTCCCGTATCCCTGCCCTTAAATAACTCTGCCATATTGAAATCGAGACTGAAATTGAAATTGTTAAGCCTCATAAGCCTCTTCTCACTCTCATACAGGAAAGTACCGGTCAGCCTCCCATTTTTATCGAGAGCATAAAGAGAGAAATTGCTGCTGGCGGAAATGTTGATATTATTCATTATTCTCGTGCGCAGCACCATTGATATTGGAGCCCATCTAATCGAATCGGCAAAAATGTTGTATGAGGTACTCATTCCAAGGTTTTCTATGAGATTAATCTTGGTCGCTTTCCCGGTTGTATCATTCTTCTGGAAAACCTTTGCCTCCAGGATATTGACAAGGCTGAAATTTATCCCGCTACTGCGTCTTGCCAGTGAAGGTGTTCCGAAGATTGAACCTTCAAACACTGAGTACTCTGCCATTCTCCCAAGAGTGTCAACCTGAACCTGCCTGTACATATCTGAACTAAATCCCTTTAAAGAAGGAATATAACTAAAGCCAATGGTAGGTTTCATTACGTGCCTGATTGCCTGTACCCTGGCATTTGGACTGGTAAAGGTAAATATCCCGAATATCTGTGGACTGTAGCCTGCGCTGACTGATGGATTAAGTGCATGTCCGTAAAAAAAACCACGTGCCGTATCTATGATTACGGCCGGCACAACCCTGTTTATCTCCTCATTAAAATATGCCGGGTTCCATGTTTTTGTTATCTTCTGAGTATAAAGTACTCCTGTATAGGTCATTTGTGGTGAAATAGAAAAGTTCCTGAATGGTCTGAACTGTATGCTTACAGGCATCTCGTGCCTGAACCCGTTTCTCATATTGTTGAAAACATCTCTCCGGAACAGCAGACTGTCGTAGGTATTGATCTGGTTATCGAGCGAAGCGGAATACTGAAACTGAAGATCCTGATACCATTTTCCCGTGGATCTGACATTCCTTCCCTTGAAGGGATAGATTCTTGCAGCATTGAAGTTCACTTTAGGAAGATTCAGGCTTACTGTCTTGTTTTTGACGTTCTGGCTGTGGTTCATACTGGCAGAGAGGTTGAAAGGTGTCCCTTCCCAGTTTCTGGAGTAACTTATGCTCGACTGCCTCTGTGTTGTAACGTGTTCTGCCACAACATAACTGTTGGTGCGGTCAAACCCGCTGGAACTCATGTTAACGCTTGCCGAGAACCTTGATCCGGGGCTTGCCTTGGGGCTCTGTGTATATGTCCATCCAACCCTGTAGTTTGTTGTCTTCCTGTAATCAGGCAACCCCTTGTACCCCGAAATGTTGTTGGCATAACTGAACTGGAAATTGCCACTGTACCTGTAAAGCCGGTTATAATTAGTGGAGGCTGTGAGCATCCAGGTTCCGTTTGTATATATATTGCCCTTTAGTGCAAGATCAAAATATTCGCTTAAGGCAAAATAATATCCGCCTTCGGTCAGATTATACCCGCGCTGCTGCTCCTGACCAACTCTGGGGATCAGTATCCCCGAAGCAGCTCTTTTTGTCTGTATCGGGAAAAAACCAAACGGTATGGCAATCGGAAGGGGAATTCCTTCAAGTACCAGATTACCCGGGCCCGATATGATTTTCTTGCCAGGATAGATCTTAGCTTTTGGAAGATTAATATAAAAATGAGGGTGCTCGGCATCGCAGGTGGAATATGTGCTCATGCCTATATTTGAGGTACCGTCATCCAGCAGTTTGGTTACCTTACTTCTCAGATACCCCTCATCCTGCTGTGTCACAATGTTTCGTGCTATTGCCTTCTTGGTCTTGAAATTATATGTCAGTTCCTCCACTTCAAATTCCTGCGACCCGTCCCTGAAAACCGGCGACCCGGTCACCACGCCGGAAGTGTCCCTTCTGCCGATTGCGAATACAGTATTATCTTCCATGTTGAATACAATCGAGTCTGCACTTATCTCAGTCTCACCATAGACAACCTTAGCCCTGTCAATAAGTATTGCTCTTTTGTTGACAAGATCGTTGATTTTGATCCCTTCGCAATCGTATATTACTTGTTTGTCCACAAAATTGGCTGAAATGCGCTTTATGTTCGGAGAAACGGGTGAATGGAGCAGAGTATCCTGCTCCGCGGAGAGTGTGACGGGGATCACAGGATCCTCCTGGGAAATCAGTGGAAAACACCATAGCATCACGATAAACACTGCCAGCAACCGTTTTTCACTAATATAATACAACTTAAATACTATTTTTGTATCGTTTTTGTATGACTTCGGGATATCAACGGTAAAACTAATTAAAAAACAGGAACAAAACATGGACACAGGAATTAATAACGGCAAAGATTATACCAATAATATAGCTCGATTTAATTTACTCCCCGTCATATTCACCCTGCTTCTTTTAATGATCCCGTCAGAGAGTGAGGCAATTCCGAAAGAATGGGTTATAGTAATCGACGCGGGTCATGGAGGAAGAGACCCGGGAGCACTGGGATCATTCAGTAAAGAAAAAGATATTACACTTGCCATTGCCCTTAAGACGGGTGAATACCTTGAAAAGAATGTAAAAAATGCGAAAGTACTCTACACCAGAAAGACCGACGTGTTTGTAGACCTGAAGGACAGAGCCGAGTTCGCCAATAAGAATAAGGCTGATCTCTTTATATCTATACATGCGAACGGGGCAGAGCAGAAGTATATATATGGCACAGAAACATTTATCATGGGCCATACCAAGGATGAGCAGAACCTGCAGGTTGCCATGAAAGAGAATGCCGTAATACTCCTTGAAGAAGATTATTCGACCAAGTATGAGGGTTTTGATCCCCAGTCCCCTGAATCATTCATAATGTTTTCGATAATGCAGAATGTTTACCAGAAGCAGAGCACCGATCTTGCATCAAGAATACAGAGCCAGTTCAAGGAGCGGGTAAGCAGGGTCGACAGGGGTGTTAAACAGGCAGGTTTCTGGGTTCTCTTTATGACCACAATGCCCAGCGTACTTACCGAGACCGGTTTTATAACAAACACGACCGAGGAGAAGTTCCTAAACTCAAAGGAGGGCCAGGAATATATTGCCTCTGCAATATACAGGGCCTGCAGGGACTATATAAACGAGATGGATGTAAGGAGCGGCATATCAGCTGTAAGGAATGAACCCAAACCGGACCTGTCAGTTACAGCTACTGCTTCTGAAGTCCGGAGTGAAATATCATTCATGGTTCAGATTGCCACATCAGGCACGCAAAAAGAACTGACACCGGACAATTTCAAGGGTATTAGAGATATCAGGGAGATAAGGGCTGACGACCGTTATAAATATGCAACCGGCAGTTTCAGTAACTATCCTGCGGCCGTTGAATTCAGAAAAAAAATCGGGAATATTTATCCCGATGCCTTTGTGATTGCCGTAAGAGACAACAAAATATTACCTTTGCAGGACGCTTTGGATCAGACAAAAAGAAACTAACATCTTCCGGGTAATGAAAAAAATCTCAAATGAAATCAAAGTAGGCGTCACAGCTCTGGTAACAGTTCTGGTTTTTATCTGGCTCTACAACTTCCTTAAGGGTAAAGATATGTTCAGCAGCAAAGCAACATATTATGTTGTCTACGATAAGGTAGGAGGCCTTGCCGAATCAAGCCCGGTAGAGGTTAACGGTTATAAGGTAGGAATTGTACAATCTATAAAATTCATCGATGCGCTAAGCGGCAGGTTGCTTGTTGTACTAACCGTTGACAGGAACTTCAGGCTGCCTGTAAATACCGTTGCCGAAATAACAACGGCCACCCTTGTGGCAGGCATGAAGGTACAATTCATCTATGGAGATGGTCCGGGTACATATAATAGCCATGACACTATCCCGGGAAGACTCGCAGAATCCATACTGGCAAAAATTGAAGGTGAGATGGTGCCTTTAAGCAACAAGGTGATTCATCTTATAACTTCCCTGGATTCCGTGGTTAGCTCCCTGAACGACATACTCGATGCTGATTTTAAGAAGAATATAGGGGAAACCATGGCCGGGCTTACCGGAACTGCCCGCAGTCTGAACAACGTAATAGGATCAAGGGAAGATGAACTGAAGGCAACCCTCGACAATATTAGCCAGTTCAGCGCAATGCTCTCTGACAACTCGGAGAAGATGAGCAATACTTTCAGTGCCCTTGAATCAATTGCAGATACGCTTGCATCTTCCGATATCCATGCATCAGCACTAAGTCTTAAAGAGAGCCTTGAGAGAACCTCTGCCCTCCTTGATAACATCAACCAGGGAGAGGGAACGGCCGGGCAGCTTATCACAAACGATACCTTATATAATAATCTCTCAAAAAGTCTGGGCAGCCTTGACCTTCTCCTGCAGGATCTCAGAGAAAATCCCAGAAGATATGTCCATTTTTCCCTCTTCGGCAGAAAAAACAACACAAATTAATTGGAAATTACTAAAATTCAGATTATCTTGACATTAATTATTTCCGAATAATTGAGGGCAAAATAATGGTGATATTATCCGGTCGTTGTTAAATTTTGATCAACGCTTCTAACAATTTGGAAAACACTGTTAAACTCTAAAATCCGTAGTTAATATATTGATTACGTGTATTTTAATTAATTTCAATTTTTTTCTGCGGATAAGTATTTGATGTTTAAAAACATATACTTTTTTTGAAAAAGTCAATAGAAAATAATTTTTTTTTTAAGAATTTTTTTTACAAATATTGCTTTCTGATTACGCAAGATTAGACCCGAAAAAAAAATTACCACCTGCCATGAATAAAACGCACAACGATGTCTGGAATAATTGTCTGCAGATAATAAGAGATATTATTCCATCCATCAGTTATAAAACATGGTTTGAACCGATTATTCCACTGAAACTTGAGAATAATGTCCTCACGATTCAGGTTCCGAGTCCTTTTTTCTATGAATACCTCGAAGAGCAGTATATCGACATACTAAGGAAGACATTGAGGCGTGAGATAGGTACCGACGCTAAACTTGAATACAACGTTGTGATGGAGAATGCCAACTATTCCGACGGAAAGCCATATACTGTTAGATATCCGTCAAGGAACAAGGCCGATCTGAACAATAAGCCGGTGCAGGTGCCATTTGATGTAACTCAGCCCTCGATCAGGAATCCTTTCGTCATACCCGGTATAAAAAAGGTTCATTTTGACCCGAGGCTTAATCCCGATTATAACTTCAACAATTTTATTGAGGGAGAGTGCAACAGGCTGGCACGATCGGCAGGTATTGCCGTTGGCAATAACCCGGGTGGAACAGCATTCAATCCACTGATGATATATGGGGATTCAGGACTGGGCAAAACCCACCTTGCACAGGCCATCGGAATACTTGTTAAGGAGAAGCATCCGGACAAGGTTGTGCTCTATGTCAATGCTAACAAGTTCCAGACACAGTTCATCGAATCGGTCCGCAACAATAACAAGAACGACTTTCTCCATTTCTACCAGATGATCGATGTGCTGATACTTGATGATGTCCACGAATTTGCAGGCAAGGAAAAGACACAGGATACTTTCTTCCACATATTCAATCATCTCCATCAGTCAGGAAAGCAGTTGATCCTTACCTGCGACAGGCCTCCCGTGGAGCTTCAGGGAATGGAGCAGAGGCTTCTTTCGAGGTTCAAATGGGGACTTCAGGCCGACCTCCAGAGGCCCGATTATGAAACCAGACTTGCCATCCTCAAGAAAAAAGCATACAACGATGGAATTGAATTGCCGGAAGAAATATTTGAGTTCCTTGCAATTAATATTTCCAACAACATCAGGGAACTTGAAGCAGTCCTTATATCTCTCTACGCACAATCAACCCTCAACCGCAAGGAAATTACCCTTGACCTTGCGAGACAGATGGTCGAGAAACTGATCAGCACCTCCCGAAGGGAGATCACTATTGAATACATACAGAAAATAGTTTGTGAGTATTACAAGATACCGATCGATCAGATACAGGGAAAGACAAGAAAAAGAGAAATAGTCCAGGCACGCCAGGTATCGATGTACTTCTCAAAGAACCTTACCAAGGCATCTCTTGCAAGCATTGGTTCTCATATCGGAGGAAAGGATCATGCAACTGTTCTACATGCCTGTAAAACAGTCAATAATCTGATCGATACCGACAAGCATTTCAGGAACCAGATCAACGAAATCGAAAAGAAACTTAAGGTCTAAGGCTTAACATCCTTGACACATCTGAATCCGAGCGTGGCATTCCTGTCGAATCCGGGTGACACCATCAGGAGTATCTGTGTCCTGTCTAAGGGCTGAGGGCCGCCATCAACATACCACCAGCTCGATTCCGGTTTGTAGTAACTTCCACCCCTTATAACAGAGAAGTAATTGGAACCGTTGAAGTACATATCACCGGTCATCTGCCACACATTGCCCACAAGGTCTGCTATACCGTACGGACTCTGTCCCTTTACGAAAGCATCTACCGGCGTTGGTCTGTCGAAAGCATTGTTGCAGTAGGTTCCATGAAAATCATTACCCCAGGGCCACTTGCGTTTGTCCGTACCCTGGGCTGCCAGCTGCCATTCAGCTTCGGTCGGAAGCCTCTTTCCTGCCCATGAGGCATAAGCTTTCATATCTTCAAGACTGACGTAAACAACGGGATAATTATCCTGACCCTGCCTGTACATGCCAGACCTCCAGTGCCTCAGGTAATTCGATGTGTCAGCCGGCCGGTACCCCGTATTTGCCAGAAACTCATAATACCGGGCGTTGGTCACCGGGTACTTGTCGATCATAAAGCTCTCTACTTCAATTATTTTATTGCTTACCTCGGGATAAGGAATAAAATCCTCATTTGTTGTAACATTATACGAAAAGCGTGTACCGGGTACCAGTTCCATTCCGGGAGGAATATCAACGGTTCGTTCAGTCCTTTCGATCCTGCTTACAAGCCATGGGGTCCCTCCTTTGAGATAGAGTATGTTCTCATCCTTCAGCCTTTTATTCTCAATAAGTTGCACAACTATTTTCCCCTCATAGTATCCGAAAATATCTTTCACGCAAATCACCGTATCATTTCCGGGGCCGATTTCTTTTCGCTCTGTCTGGTTTGAAGGGTTACCTTTCCAGATTATCACGCTTCCCATTCCACGGTTTTTTATTCTGACAGAATCTCCGCTGATTTCCGACTGCAGGATATCAGGCAGCTCTGCTATACAGTCAACCGACCCCTCCTTCCGGGTGCCTGAATGGGTAACGGGCCATCCCGGAGCATGAGCCTGTATATAGGCTGTTCCACCCTTGTACTGAGGAGTAAGGATCTCATGATTCCAGAGAGATACCCAGTGTTTCCCGTCACTCTTTTCGGCTCTGAAAAGATTGTCCGATAAACCTTCAGGTCTCATATTAAGTACAGTATATATAGTCTTGTCGCCCGAGCTGAACCTGTTGACATAAACATTGTCAATAGTGGTTTCAACGAGTGGTGTCCACTCATTGTCAAGAAAGGCATCATTGTTCTGCCTGAGTATAAATGTTGTACGTGACAGGAAGTCAAGATCATTCCTGTAATCATCGTTTCTTCCCCCCGGTCTGAACATATTCAGTTCCGTTCCGTATCCGTTGAAAAAGGCTATTGCTATCTCCCTGTTAAGCAGGTCTTCTCCCACATCGCAAACTCTGAATATGGAAAAATCGGGCTTGATAAGTTTATTCAGATTGAGTTCGGGACTATAATAGATCGCATTATGTACCCTTCCGGAGATGATTCCGGGCATATCGGCCGGAATGGCCATACCCTCGGAATACATGACCACTCCTTTTCTTACACTGTCAGCTGCGGCCTGGAGTTCATGGCTTGAGCTACCCCTGGTGTCGAGCACCACTCCGTCAGCCTCTGTATCCTTGATAAGCTGTGCCATGCCTTTGTAATGATCTTCTTTTCTTGTACTGTTATCCCATGGATTATATGCAATGAATAACCTGGTGCCTGCAAGCCTCGACATCCGGGCAAAGCTCCTCAGCTGAGCTGTTCCCCCGGGAAGGTCGCGGTAAAGGTCCCACTGGTTACGCTGGTCGAGACCCAGCCTTGGCCAGGTAGGCCATATCCCTACGACATCAATGCTGTCGAAGATCTCAATCCCATTCCTGATAACATTAGAATAATTATATTTCCCCTGCATCCTGTCATAAAAATCCCTGTCCCACGCCATCTGCAGAACAATAAGATAACTCTCTCTGATCCAGGCAAGATCTGGACGCTCAAAGAGGCTGTTGTCAAACTTCTCCAGATCATACAGGTATCTGTCACGAAACATCATGCGCAGTCCGTTCTGCCACTCACCGGTAAATGTATCCGCAAATATATTATATGCCACATTAGTAGCCGGAGGGAGAACCGTCTGGTATCTCTGCCTTATGCCCCCGTCTGTTTTCAGCCGCCGGGCCAGGGCACATAATGAGTATTCTCCACTTACATGAAACGAGGTATAACCCATTTCCCAGGCATTATCCGGAAGAATAACCCTGACGGGTCTGTAGCCCGGCCGGAAAAGGTGTGCGCGTGCAAGACCGGGTGACCCCTCCCCGGTTATGTATATTGTCTCAATATCGGTTTCAAACGGGATCACATTGCTTATAGCAATAGTGTCTGCCGAAATGTTCTCAAAGATCACCTCTCCCTTCCAGCCTCGACCGGAATTGTTCTGTTCAGTGAAGAGTACCCTTACCCTGCCATCAATGGTGAGGGTAAAATATTCCCCTTCTCTAGCAGTTTCATAACCGGCTGTAGTAAAATTTTTATCATTAATATGGAAACTCAGAAGAGGTTTATATCGTATAAACTTTAAAGATGAACTGTCAGCGAGAAGAATGCTGTCTGCAACCAGTCCTGGCTTTTCGGAAACAACCACTTTCTGAAGTGTCTGGGCATTAACCATAAAGAAAGGGTTCAGTAAAACAAACAGGAGGAGGCTACGTGAAACTGACCAGATGTAAGCCATGGACAAAATGGGATTAAATATGAAATTTTCTGTAAATATACTCAACACTGATATAATAAATGTATTAAATAACGTGTTTTAAGTATTACCAGGAGATTAATAATTGAAGCTATAGTTTTATATAAAATAAAATATAGTACTTTTAAAGAGGCATTTAACATTTATTACTGATGTCAAAGGTTGTCAGAGTATTAAAATATGCTCTATTTCTTCTTGTAGTTCTGATGGCTTTATCCTCGTCATGCTCTCCCACCAGAAAAAACCCCTATTATCAGAAGAGGATCAAAGCCTCACGGGTAAACACAACTCAGCTCGGCAGGAACAGGTATTTTTTCTCTTCCGAGTACCAGAAGAAGCTCGTTAAAAGTTATAAGCGCAAGCAGTAAATCCCTTTGATTCTCAGCAGGTGAAACTCAATCCGTCATAAGCCAGTATGATCCCTGGCGGAAGTTCTGCCTGAACCTTCATGTGAAATCCCATCTGATGGCTAATATGAGTAATGAAGGCCTTCCGTGGCGAAATATCCCTGACAAAATCGACAGCCTCCCTCAGATTGAAATGTGAAATATGTTTTTCTTTTCTCAGTGCATTGATCACCAGGTATTTGACACCATACAATTTCTCCTTGCTTTCCTCCGGGACATAATTGGCATCAGTAATATAGGCAAAGTCCCCGATCCTGAAACCATAAACGGGGAGGCGATAATGAAATACTCTTACCGGTGTGATCTTAATGCCATTTACATTGAATTCGTGATCAGAAATGGTATTCAGCCTCATTTTTGGAATGCCGGGGTACTGAAACTCCGCAAACACGTATGAATACTCCTTTCTGATTGCTCTCATTACTCTCTCTTCTGCAAATATGTCTATTGCATCTTCGCTCCTGAAATTAAAAGCCCTTACATCATCCATTCCTGATATATGGTCCCTGTGTTCGTGTGTAAGCAATATTGAATCGAGCTTCTTTACATTCTCCTTCAGCATCTGTTGTCTGAAATCCGGACCTGCGTCAATTACCATGGTAGTATTGTCCATCTCGATGAGGATTGAAGATCTGAGTCTTTTATCATATTGATCTTCAGATAAACACACCTCACACTCACATGCTATTACCGGCACACCCTGAGATGTTCCTGTACCAAGAAATGTAATTTCCACTAAAGAGTTCTTTTATCAGCAAACCTAAATTAAAAATGCCTAACAGGCAACAGCTCGGCCCATTTTATTATTTTTACCCTCTGATCCTTCTATTAATGGGTGTATTATATCTTGTTCCTGTTACACTTGGGGGAAATGATTACCTTAAGGTGATTCCCGCCAATGTTTTGTCGCTGACGCGGTCGCTCAGGTATTTTATTGTTGAGGACATACGCAGCGCGAGAAGATACCTGAGGATGATAGACAGAGAATTTCCAATTGACGAGTGCAGGTTCATGGAACTCAATGAGCATACCGGCATTTCTGAGGTTGAAAATTGCCTGGAGCCGCTGCTGCAGGGCAATAACACAGGACTTATGAGCGAAGCGGGGCTTCCGGGAATAGCAGACCCGGGTGCGGCCGTCGTGGCCATGGCACACAGCAGGAATATAAGGGTGGTACCACTTACCGGCCCTTCATCAATCCTGCTTGCACTCATCTCTTCAGGACTGAATGGCCAGAACTTTACATTCAATGGTTATCTGCCCGTCAAGCCTGCCGAACGTTACTCAAAATTACGGGAACTTGAGAGGAAAGCTAAAGAAGGGTATGCCCAGATCTTTATGGAGACGCCTTACAGAAACAGGCAGATGCTTGAAACCATTCTTGAGGTGTGCCATCCTGACACAAAGCTTTGCATAGCTTCTGAAATTACTCTTCCGGGAGAATCAATAAGAACCATGAAAATCTCATACTGGGAAAGTAAGATACCGGACCTTAATGGGAAACGTGTAATATTTATTATTCAATAATGGTGCTAAGGACCAGGGATCAGCCGTTTAAGCTCAATTTCAAATAGCAATGGAGTATATCCCGGTATTATCATATAGCCATAATAATAATCATATAACCCTGTTGTGCCGTAGGCCAGGGCGGATGGAAGCAGGAACATTGATTTTCCGCCCACCCTCATGTTGGTTAACCCTTCTTCAAAACAGATCAGGTTATACCCTTCATTAACACCCTGTATAATCAGCGTGTCAGTCGTTCCTACATTTGTATAGATTGTATCTCCGCCCAGAAATTGTATTGTGTACATAACAAATGCTGTATCACGGGTCTTTGCCAGTTCCCCTGTACCGGTCACAATTTCCTTGTAATAGTAACCTGCGGGCTTCTGCTCAAAACTGGGATTACTTGCCAGAAAATTCTCTATCAGTTCTGATTCTTCCTTCTCATACTTTCGTGAAGGATTACATGAAATAATAAGTGCTGACAGCAGAACTGCAAGAGCTGTCATTGTCAGGTATTGGATCTTTCTTTTCTTCATATTAATGATTTTTCTTCTTTCAACAAAAATCGTTCCGAATTATTATCGTGTAGCTGATATTATCTTAATCTCATATACCAGAACGGCTCTTGAGGGTATCTTATTGCCGTCGCCGGGTAGTCCATAGGCGAGATAGGGCGGTAATATGAAGATCGCCTCCCCTCCATTCCTCAGGAGCCTCAGTCCCTCATTCAATCCTGTTTCCAGTTCGCTCCTGCCGAGAACGAAATTCCTGGGTCCCTTATCCTCAGATGAATAGCAGAAAGTCCCATCAAGAAGGGTACACTCATAATCGAAAATCACCCTGTCGTTGTCAGTAAGCAGGCTTCCTTCACCCTCTTTTCTTATGTGATACCACAGACCCGATGAGGTCTCTTCCATTCTGAGATGCTTCCGCTCGATGAAGTTCTCAATCCTCTCCCTGTCTTTCATAATGAGATACCTGTTCAGGTCCGCCATCTCATCCCTGCCGGGTACAGGAACACGGGCCGGCTCCTCCTTGCGGCCCGCGCAGGAGATAAGCAATATAAATATTGCAGGAAGAATAACCAGCCTGCTTATCATGATCCCTGATCGTCCTTTTTAAATCGCTCCGCGAATTCTTTCAATACACCGAGAAAATAACTGACACTATTCTCAAGGGTATCATAATATTCCCCGCCTGATGCATTCAGATGACCTCCGCCTGAGAAATACAGAGAAGCAAATTCGTTTACCGGAAAATCTCCCTGGGAGCGGAATGAGAGTTTTATATGATCATCCTTTTCAACAAAAAGGGTTGAAAACCTTATTCCCCTGATGGAAAGCGGAAGGTTAACAAATCCTTCGGTATCTCCCTTTACATGCTTATATTGCTCAAGATCATCCTTTGTCAGAACAATATATGCACTTCCATAATCCGGAACAACAACCATTCTGCTGTTTAAGGCATAACCCATCAGCCTCATCCTCTGCTCAGAGAAGTTGTTATATACAACATTGAATATCTTTTCACGGTCTATACCATAATCGAGCAGTAAAGCACATGTCCTGAAAGTATCCCCGGAATAGGATCCGTGCTCAAAATTACCAGTATCGGTGATTATCCCTGTATAAACAGCTTCTGTGTATCCTCTTGTCAGAAACTGGCCTCCATTTAAGAGGGATATCAGGTCATTCACAAGCTCTGCGGTAGAACATCTTGCAGGATCTGTAATAACCAGATCAGCAAAATCCTGAGGATCAAGATGATGATCAATAAGAACCTTATAAGCAGAAGACGCCATTACAGCTTTTTCTGCCTCCCCAAGTCTGTTTGTCTGATTGAAGTCAACCATAATTATCAGATCTGCCTCACTAATAAGGTTCCGGCACCTCTTCCTGTTTCTGATGTAAATATTGATAAGATCAGCGCCTTCCATCCATTTAAGGAATTCCTGAAGATAATTGGGCGAGATCATTGTCACCTTCCTGCCCTTTGCCTCAAGGTAATGATAAAGTGCCAGCTGTGAGCCTATGGCATCACCATCCGGATTAACATGGCAAATCACCAATATATTACCTGATGATGAGAAAAGTTTCGATAATTGTTTTGTATATTTGGATAGATCTAACACTATTCTGCTGTTTGTCAGAGGGGACAAAGATAAAAAATATTCCTTTTGACCGGTCAGATTATTAAATATCAAAACTATCTGTTTATGACTGATGATATTACATTATCGATAATCAAGCCGAACGCCGTCAGGACCGGTAAGACCGGACCGATTCTTGCTATGATAAATGAAGGTGGATTTCAGATAATTGCGATGAAAATGCTGAAGTTGTCTCCTGAACAGGCTGAGGAGTTCTATGCTGTTCACTTGGGCAGGCCCTTCTATGATGGTCTGATCAAGTTCATGACCTCAGGACCTGTTATAGTAATGATACTTAAGCATGAAAATGCCGTTGAGACATTCCGTAAGCTCATAGGGGCAACAGATCCAAACAGGGCAGAACCCGGTACCATCAGAAAGACCTTTGCCGTTTCGGTTCAGATGAATGCGGTTCACGGTTCTGACTCAACTGAGAATGCCCACAGGGAAGCTGATTTCTTTTTTGCAGGAACGGAAAGGTTTTACTGAAAAATCTTTACAAATCAAATTGTGTTATTAGATTTGCAAAAAATTTAGCAAACCCGGTTACATCTATGTCCGTACCTGATTTTTCCGACAAGAAAACTTTAGAGAAATACTCATCCGCTTTTACTCTCTCCGATATGGAGATCTTTATCTTTCCGGAGCTCTTTTATCCTCTTATCCTTGCCAACATTATGTCGCCGGTTATCTGGAAATGGCGCGATGATCCGTGGTTCAATGATATTGAGAACAGAAACTTCACATATAAGACCAACAGGATTAAACAGTACATCATCCAGAACTACATCTTCAATCTCGATCTATCCACCTGGGGACTAACTTCCAAGAAGCAGGAACTGGACAGGTTTGCTGATTTCTTCGATACAGGCCTGCTAAAACTATCGAATGCACTCTTTGGCTATGAGGGCGATAAATATTACTTTGATATTGATATAAGAAGGCATTTCGGCCTCGATAAATTTAATTCAGATATTATCCCATACTGGAAAACCGAGACTGTTGAAGCTATGACAGCATTCCGGCACAAGCATAATTTTTCAACTGGTGCCGGGGAATGTGTTTCTCTTTCGGCTCTTTATGCTGCTGCTATGTTTATCATTGGCAGGATTCCCCTGGATAAGATCTTTCTTGTTGCAACACCCCTTCATTCGCAAAACTTCATTACTGAAAGAGAGGGACTCATAACAAACAACAGGAGGATTGTAACAAAGAATATGTGGTACAATGGTTCTTCAATGTCAACCAGGGCCAGAAGAGCTCTCGAAAATGAACGTGTCACCATTGTATCTCATATTTCAGGATATATACACCTGGTTTACAGACATGCTACTATCGACAGGGAAATGTACGGAGTGTTTACCGAAAAACTTAAAGAATTTCTGAATACACCCCTGACAGACATAATTTTTATCAATTTCCTGCGCTTCAAATCGAAATATAAAAACCTTTTCCAGTATTATTGCCGTGACTGCTCGGGAATGAACAAATACATAGCGCTTGAGAAGATGTTTGAATATGAGCATACGAGCAGGAATAATGTTTCTTCTGAGAAGAGGGCCCTTCTGTTAAAGGAGATCCATGAAGATGATTTCGAGCTCAGCCCTCTTGAGGGCAGGATTGTCCTGAATGATTTTGAAAGGATACTTACCGAAAAGAAATGCAGAAGTCTCGATTTCTACAAAAACGAGATCATCAGTATTTCAGGAGAGATACCAGGACAACTGATCGACGAGATGTTTGAAGATATCTCCCATTTTATTTCAGTATCCCCTGTTATCCCTGATCCTGACAAGGATTTTTCAGAATATCCGGTACCGGAAATATCGGTTGATGATTCCCGTGAGTTAATAAGCGACACTATTCAGGAAATGAGAAGCACTTCAGAGCTGGCCAGGCTGACCCTCTACGTTTACAGGCAGATGGATATGATCGAATGGCTCCCTTTCATTAAAGCAGCCATAGAGAGAAATCCTGTCTGCCACGATGATCTTAAGGGCATGCCTGTATCTGAGATTTACAGCATACTGACTGATCTCCCGGATCAATCAATATATGATCAAAACAGGCTGGCCCAGCCCGACGAGGTGTGGAACTTCCAGCGTGGCGACGGTGCAGAAAAAGCCATCCTCCTGGCAAACTATATTATCAGTAGTGATACGGGGGCATCCGTCACTATTGAACTGGATAAAAACAATGCAACTCTGAAATATAACTCTGAAGAGTTCATTTTCAAATCTTTCAGGAATTTCAGAAAAAGAATAACCGTGTCAGGAAAAAGTTACCTGGTTGAGGGCACTGCTTAAAAAGGCTTCCTGATTTTATTTCAGGACTATATCCTTAATAACTTCTGCACCAGCCTTCTCATTGAGCTTTTTTCTGAGTGCCTCCCTGAGCATCAGCAGTTCACTTCTTACTACCGAGGAGCTGAGATGGACATAAAGAACCCCTTCTTTAATCCAGACTTTCCTGGTGCGTGTGGCAATAGCTTTTCCAACCATCTCCTCCCAGGCAGCAATAAGGTTTATCTCCCTCAGCTTATCCTCAAGATTCATCTCCCTGAGGTAATCCTTCATGGCTTCGGCAATCGTGACAGTCTTTGATCGTCTCATCGCTACCCTTTTCCTTTCTGAACTATTTCATCAACACCTCTGTTGCTTATCCTGAAGAGCCTGAATTCAGCATCAAGGTTCCTGAGTATCTCCTGAAGCCTGCTCTGGTGAGTATCAGTAATGAATATCTGGCCGAACCGATGGTTACCGACCAGACGGATGATCTGTTCTACCCTTACTGCGTCAAACTTGTCGAAGATATCATCAAGAAGCAGTATCGGGGCAAATCCAGCCTTTGCCTTTATGTAATCGAATTTGGCAAGCTTCAGTGCAACAAGATATGACTTTTGCTGGCCCTGCGATCCCAGCAGTCTGACAGGATATCCGTTCATTTCCAGGATCAGGTCATCCTTGTGCACCCCCACCGTGGTATACTCCAGAAATCTGTCGCGGCTGATCGCACCGCTGAGCAGTGTTTCAAACTCACCCCCTCTGAGATGCGACTGGTATGAGAGCCTTACCGGCTCAGCATTATTGGAAACAAAAGAATAATATTCCTGAAAAACAGGAATCAAATCATTCACCAGAAGTTCCCGCTCCCGGTAAATCACACTGCCATATCTGATAAGCTGGGAATCCCATACTGAAAGCATTTCATTATCAAAACGGCCCGATGCAGTGAAGTCCTTCAGCAGCCTGTTGCGCTGCTGTAAGGCCTTATTGTACTTCAGTACTGAATCAAGATACTCGGGATTATACTGGCTTATTATCTTATTCATGAATTTACGCCGCTCCTCACTGCCTTCACTGATCAGGGAACTATCTGCCGGTGAGATCATCACGACAGGATATCTCCCTACATGTTCCGAGAGCCTGGCGTACTCCTTGCCATTCCTCTTTAATACTTTCTGTTTCTGCTTTTTAAAAGAGCAGAATATGTTGTTCTCCTCGCCATCCCTTTCGAAGAATCCCTGAATAAGGAAAAACTCTTCCTCATGTCTGATGTTTATTATATCCAGATTATTGAAAAAACTCTTTGAGAGCGATAAATAATGAACGGCATCGAGAATATTTGTTTTACCTACACCGTTGTTCCCCACAAAGCAGTTTATGCCGGGACAAAACTCCAGATCGGCATGATCATAATTCTTGAAATTGGTCAGCGACAGCTTTTTAAGATACATATCTCAAAGAAATATTCAAACAAAGATACTAATCTGATTATTGTTTTAAAATTATCCGAAATAGATTACTTTTGCGAAGTTATTTTTCGCAGCTTAAAGAAAATTTTATTATGGCAAAAAAGAAGAAGGTCGAAAGTCCTAAGACAATAACGAATGTAGAGCAGACCCTGACAAAGACCGAACAGTATCTTGAGGAGAATTACAAGACTTTTTTAACACTCCTGGCAGTTATAGTCGGACTTGTGGCAATATTCTGGCTTTCAAGGATGTATCTAAACAGCAGGAATGACGAGGCCCAGTCCCAGATGTATCAGGCTGAGAGATACCTGGAGATGGACTCTCTGAGGCTGGCTCTTTACGGCGACGGCAATTACCTTGGATTCCTTGACATAGCTGACGATTACAAGCTGACGCATACAGGCAATATGGCGCGCTACGGTGCAGGTATTTGTTTGCTTCACCTGGGAGAGTATGAAGAGGCAATAAGTTATCTCGACAAATATTCAAAAAAGGACAAGGTAATAGGTTCCCTGGCAATTGGAGCTACCGGCGATGCTTACGTGGAACTGGGAGATCTTGAGCAGGGAATCAAAAAGTACCTGGAAGCGGCAGAATTTGCTTCAAACGATTTTAATTCGCCTCTTTTTCTCATGAAAGCCGGGGAGATCTATGAACTTAATGGCAATTATAGCGAGGCTTTGAAGTTGTACGAAAGGATCAAAACAGAGTTTCCGGAAAGCACTGAAGGCTCTTCCATTGATAAATATATTGCCAGGGTACAACTCCTTATAAACTAATGGGCACATCCAATTTATCAGTATATGATCCCGATTCAGTTCCTGATGCGGGTGATATGAGCTTCGGGATCGTGGTCTCCGACTGGAACCGTGACATCACATGGGCTCTGCTTGAAGAAGCACTCTCAACCCTTAAGAAGCATGGAGCTGATTACAACAAGATTACCGTAAAGCATGTTCCCGGAAGTTTTGAGATCCCTCTTGGGGCACAGCTTCTTGCCGAGAACACCGACTCAGATGCAATAATTTGTTTCGGCTGTGTCATACAGGGAGAAACACCTCATTTCACATATATATGTCAGGGAGTTACCCGGGGTATAATGCAGCTCAATCTCGATTACAATATTCCATTTATTTTTGGGGTTCTCACAACAGAGACTCATCAGCAGGCGACAGACAGGGCCGGAGGAAAACACGGTAACAAAGGGACCGAAGCGGCTCTTACAGCTATAAAGATGGTCGCCCTTCAGCGTGAACTTGAAAATGAATAATCACCGCTGGCACAGCCGTGAATAAGGACAATAACCACATTTTAACGTATGTGAAGTCATTCTGAAAGGTTCATCATCTCCGAAGATAGTGCCCAGGGTTAAGCGGAGTCCGTTTAAAAAAGCATCTCTCACAATCGAATAATCATCGACAATTATTTCACTTTTCCTGTCGGGCCGCAGCCTGAGCCTGTCTGACCCGAAAGCGCTTCCCGGTTTATTGACCCTGCAGACGGAAGGCCGGACCGTCCGGCCCGGGTTTTTTTCCAGAAATGCTTCGCAATAAAGCAAAGTCTGAAGCCAGGCATCAAGATCCTTCCTGCGGTCGTCCTCAAATAGCGCCTCTGACGAATTTACCGATTCAGCTGCAGTGCCTGTCTTGTAGTCGACCAACCTTACAATTCCGTCCTTAAGATCAATCCTGTCAATTTTGCCCCCTGCCACAACCTTCCTTTTATCTTCGCCGTCACCGAATGTGATCCCGAAACTATAAAACTCCTCAAGGTCAATTATCGTAAATGGTGCATATTCAAGATCTTTCTTCAGTATACTGGTCAGATAGTATATCAGAATATCGGCTGCGATTATTTCATTTCCTGATGTGAAACTTTTGACACCACACCTGAATCCGGTCTCTATAGCTCGTTTAATACTTGCTTCCAGAGCCTGTTTGTTCTTAATAATAGCTTCTAAGTCTGATACTTGCAGCACTCTTCCCACGAAATCTTTGTAAAGGTTCTTCATAATGTCATGCAGAAGAGTTCCCAGCAAGGCGGCATCGATCTCTTCCGAGATCATCCCGGGTTCCTTAAGCCGGTTCACATACCTGTAATAGAACCTCATTCTGCAATTCAGCCAGGTATTTATCGCTGTTGGAGAAAGAAGCCTGCCATTGCCTGAATCAAAATAAAAGCCTTTGAGAAGAGCTGAATGGTATCCGGTTCTTGAGAGACTCTCTTTCACCGGGCCCCTCGTTCTGATCTTTGAACCGTGGGTCAGAAATTCAGGACACAAAGAAGGTTCATACTTCATCTGAAGCAGGTACCTGCTCATCTCGCCGTTCCTCAGACCTTCCGAGCTTGAATTGTAGACAAAGGTTACATTTTCAGCCCTTTCAAGAAGCCGGAAAAAATGATATGCATAAACAGCATTATGGTGTTCATTATCAGGCAGTCCAAAGGATTCCCTGAGAGAGAAGGGAATAAAAGATGAGCCGGCAGATGCACCCGGAAGGATCCCTTCATTAACAGAAAGTATAACCAGGTTTTTAAAATCGAGAGCCCTTGCCTCGAGCAGACCCATTATCTGAATGCCGCTTAGGGGTTCCCCGGAAAAAGGTACCGATTGGTTCTTCAGCATAGTATCAAGGATGGCAGAATATGTTCCTGTGGTAAAATCATATCCCTCCCCCGAGATCACCTGGTCAAGCCTGTTCAGCAACAGAATTATTCTGTAAATAAATTCGTTGGTAACACTTTTCTGAACATCCGGTTTCCCGCCCTCTGGTGTTGAAGTACTTTCAGCACATGCCAAACCTGTCAGCAAGCCTCTCAGGTAATCCGACAGCTCTTCAGGTGTTGCGGCTCGTTTGAAGATCCTGGCTGTTCTCTCTGACTTTATTAACAGGCTGGCGGGAACCCAGAAAAGATTGGAACTGATTATCTCATCAAGAATTTCACGCTCGTCCCCTTCAGTGAGGGTAATAGTCATGACATGCCTCAGTACTGTCTGCACATCAGTATAATTGAAAAACATTTTATCGTTATCTGTCCTTATATTTTTCTGCAGTAGCAGAAGGGCCTTCACCAGTGAATATATCTGGGTTTGCCTCAAAGGATAGCCCATTGTGACGTTAATATCTCCTGCTTCTTCAGGAAGGCTGGTTAACACAGGTATCAGAAGGTTTTCATCAGGCAGGACAACAGCTGTATGGTGAGAATTTTCCGCCGTGAGACCTGGTATCTCCCTCAACAGTTTTGGTATCAGTTTAGCCTGTGCAACATCCGACGAGGTTTCAATAGCCCGCCGGACTACCTGCCGGTTTCCCGATGATAAAAAAGTGCTGTAATTCCATCCATCAGGCATATCATTTCCAAGAGATGCGAGATTATTCCTGATGAAGAGACCTGCTGAAGTAAAGAGGCCTCCGGTAATAAATGAACTGTCGTAATCCCAGTAAAACCGTGCCCTGCCTTCCTTTCTAAGCCACTCCATCACCTTTTTTTCACAATTGTTCAGGGCATTGAATCCAACGAAGTGAAACATATCCCATTTGTTTCCCGGTAACTTTTGAGGAATAGCATCAGCCACTTCCCTGAAAATCATCCCTTCATATGCTATGTTCTTTTCTCTGAGATATTCCCTGAAGGTTGTGTAAATATCATTGAGGACACCCCATATACTCAGAAATGCTGACTTTTCTCCGGTTAAGCTTCCCGGGTCAAAATTAATCCAGAACTGCCTGATCACTTCAACCTGCTCCTTTTCCAGGCTGCCAAACTGTTGATCTATATTCTTAAGATCCAGAATGTTCCTGAATAATTGTGATGGATCGACCAGATACTTGTCAATATCGTCAAAATCGTTTATCAGCATATCGCCCCAGAAAAAGAAATCGTCGAAGGACTCGGGCGACTTTTTGATTTTTCGGTATACCTTATAGAGTTCAAATAGAAGTATTTCATTACCTGCAACCTGCAGTGAGGAGAGGTTCCTGAAGAAATCATTTATGGTCAGCACCGATGGTGACCATACCGGCTTCTTTATCTCATTGCCCAGGTATTTAAGAAAATAGAGGCCTGCCCTTCTGCTTGGAAATATCATGCAATGACGGTTCAGGTTGTTGCCGAATTCAGAGTGCATGGATTTTGCTATATGCTGAAGAAAATAGTCCATTTTAAATGTCTGGTTATGATTTTACCGGTTTCCGGGGTTGATAGAGCCTGCCCTGCCAGGTATCCAGCTCTTCCAGCCGTTTTTCTATCAGTGCAACAATAGTATCGGTCCTTTTCTTTCCCCACCCCTCCCCTGTAAGGAACCCTGGCGGAGCTTCACCGGTGAAACGTTCGACTATTATTGACGGGGTGAGCCTCTCAAGAAATCTGACTATGAAATCCAGATACTCATCCCATGTAAAAAGCTTAAAATCAATTGTATTATTATTATGTTCCTCTTCTGCCCGTGTACCCCTGATAATCTGAAGCTGATGGAACTTAACCGTTGTAAGGGGTAATCCCGATATAATTTCAGCCTCTTTCAGCATCTCATCGCGTGTTTCACCAGGCAGTCCGAAAATGAAATGGGCTCCTGTGTTAATACCTCTTTCAGAAGTCATTTCCAGAGCCTCTTCTGCTTCCTCAAATGTATGACCCCTGTTGATCCTCTCAAGAGTCTTGTTATAACATGATTCAATACCAAATTCAACTGACAGGTAGTACTTTTCCGATAGTTCCTGAAGATAATCCAGTATCCCGCTGTTAATGCAATCAGGTCGTGTACCGATAACGAGCCCCCTGATGCCGGGGTAGCGCAGGGCCTCCTCATACAGTTTTCTGAGGGTGGGAAGCGGAGCATAGGTGTTTGAATAAGCCTGAAAATAAGCCAGGTATGAACTGGTTCTTCTGTATCTCTTTTCGAGGAACGAAATCCCCTCACCGATCTGCTGAGTGACTGATTTTCCCGGCCGGCAATAGGAAGGGTTAAAGGCATCGTTATCACAGAAGATGCAACCTCCATAGCCTTTTGTGCCATCGCGGTTGGGACATGAAAAGCCTGCATCTACCGACACTTTCTGTAACCTTGCCCCGAACTTCCTCCTGAAATAGCCGGAATAAGAGTTAAAGCGTCTTTCATCGCCCCATAAACGTCTCATTTCGGTGCGGGAATCAGAGATCATTATACTTTTACTATCTTGTTAATATCTACATACCAGAGGAATGCCTCAATATTGCTGTATCCCATCTCACTCATCAGTTTGCGGTAATAGTTTACCTGAGCTGCATGATTCGGATCTTCATTGCCAAACTTGAAATCCACGATTGTTGTCTTTCCGTCTATGAGAATAATTCTGTCAGGCCGCCGGGTGATACCCGAGGGAAGCAGAAGAGGCTGCTCAGTAAAAACTTGGTTCTTGCGGCTGAACCATTCAGCTACTCCGGGAGAGCTGATAAGCGAATTTATTCTCTCTTCCAGATCCGGGGCATCTTTTTCCGGTATGGTACCCTCTGCCACCATCTTCCTGACAGCTCTGCCTGTATCGTCAGAATTAATTATCTCCTGAAACACCTCGTGCATCAGTCTTCCGTAATTTATACGTTCACGAACCGTTTCTGCTCCCGCCGTGAAATAATCTTCACCCTGAAGCCTTAGTTTCAGGGATTTCATTCCGAAGCTGACGTGATAGCCGGGCGCTTCAAATCCCCGGTCAGGAACCGGCTTTCTTTCGACCGGGGTCAGTGCACCATATTCAAAAAGATTCATTTCAGTGTTCTGACAGGCCACAAGTTCAGGGACATGCCTGACAGCTTCCGTTATAACTTTTGCAATACCATTGGAGGCCTTAGGGGAGGCCGGGACAAAACCATATATGGCATCCTTTGCCCTTGTCAGGGCAACATACAGAAGGTTGATATTATCAATGTAGGTGGAATATTTCTCATCCGTGTAATCGTCAGCAAATATGGTGTTTTCCAGTTCTTTCCTGTACCTTACAGGCACTATCGGAGTAGCGTTAAAGGGAGGCACGGAAGCTCTTGCCCACAGCACCGGCTGTTTGCCGGCCACATGGTCAAGGTTCCAGGAGATGAACGGGAGTATCACGACCCTGTATTCGAGCCCTTTGGCTTTATGTATGGTAATTACCCGCATGGCATCCTGATACTCAGGAAGAACAACTGATTTATTGCACCCGGCAGATTCCCACCACTCGAGAAATGATTTAATTCCTGATGATCTGCTCCCGGTGAATGAAAGCGTAAGGTCCTGAAAGGCATTGAGATATAATGCATGGGAAGGGTGCCTGTCAAGCCCGAAAAACCCTGTAATGCGCTCACACATTTCAAAGAGGGGATAAAGCTTCACTTCCTGAAGGAAAGAGTCATACCCTTCAGGGAAATATTTACGTGATGTTTCATCAAGCTCATCACTCAGAAGGGATACACTCTCAGCCTCATCGTTTCCTGTTGCAAGGAGGTAATACCTGATCATCAGGGCTTTGCTTATCATATCATCCGGATCGTTGAGTACTGCCATCACAGCCAGAAGGAATGTCACCGCGAATGACCTGTCGAGAAGCAGAGAGTCGTTTGAAATAATACTGTAATCATATTTCTGCTTCAATACAGGATCAACTGAATTGCTGTAGTCGATGATCCTTCTTATCACGTCCGCACCTTCACGGTTATCCCTGACTATAATCCCGAAATCGGAAGGTCTGTAACCAATGTCCTGCAACGATTCTATAACGGAAGGGAGCTTTCCCAGCACAACATCTTTCCACCCTGTGTCACTGTCTTCAACAAACTCGAGTCTGACAAATCCTCCGTTCTTCCCGCCCGGGTCTTTCTGAACTGCTTCCGAATAGAGTTCACTGAAGCTTACGGGAACCCTGCCGGTTTCAAATTCCCTGTCCATAAGCTCCGGTATCGCGGAAAAAAGCAGATTATTGAAGCTGATAATGTTTGAAAGGCTTCTGTAGTTTGTGTCGAGGGATTGAAGCAGGAACCTTTTGTTATCGATCTTTCTCTTCAGATCGTATCCGAGTATCCTCCAGTTGCTGTTCCTCCACCTGTATATCGACTGCTTCACATCCCCTACCACCAGGTTATCAAACCCTTCCGACATGCTGTTGTCAATCAGTGGCCGGAAGTTTTCCCACTGAAGAACTGATGTATCCTGAAACTCATCTATCATGAAATTATCAAAACGGCTGCCTGTCTTTTCATAGATAAATGGAGCCTGGTCACCGGCAATTATCCCCTGGATGAATTCGCCCGTGTCAGCTATGAGGAATCTGTTCTCTTCAGCATTTATCCGCCGGACGTTTTTAAGTACATCTGACAATATCCCGAGTGAGAATATATTGGCAAGTACAGCTTTTGCGCTCCTGTAATTGCTTATATTATCATCATAATAGAGAATTGCAGTTACCAGTAATTCTTCCAGTCCGGCTTCCATCGCAGCAGAGAGCCCTGGCGGCATAGTCCCGCTGCACCATCTGGCAGGATCCTTCATTATCTCCCGCATATAGGAATTGGGCTCTTTTACTTCGCCTGACGCCAGGTTCCGGATAAGAGCCGGGACTCCTCTCCCTTTCTGGTAAAACATATCGTCAGAAAGGTCAAAATCGGTATAAATAGATTCGCTCTCCGTACCAAAACTTTTCAGAGTATCCTCAAAATCAGAAATTACCGACTTCATTGTTGCAATATATTCCAAAAGAAGCTGTTTGTCGGTAATGGCCTCCCTTTCCTTAACAGTAAGGGTCTTATATTTCTCCCTGAAGAGTTCTCCCGAAAGAGTGATGATTTCATTCTTCAGATTCCACCCCTTTTCTTCTTCCAGGTTCGATTTAACGTAATTGATGAGCCAGTTTCTGAGAATGCTATCCTCTGAAGCCGAGGCAATTGTATCATCAATAGCCTGCAAAAGCACAGGATTATGGTCAAGCTCCACGCTGAAGCCGGCATGCAGACCAGTCTCCATGGCAAAAGCCCTGAGAATTCTCTGGAAAAAACTGTCGATTGTGCTTACCTGGAATCGTGCATAATCGTTCAGAATGGTCCTGAGAACAACACGGGCACCCTTCCTTATCTGCTCCTCTGATTTTCCGGTATTCTTAACAAGCTCAGGAAGGTAATCAGATGAATCACCTGATGCAAGTCGGCAGAGCTGACCCAGGATTCGTTCTTTCATCTCGGCAGTTGCCTTGTTGGTGAAGGTAACTGCCAGCATACGTCTGTAACTGCTTGTCGCAGTGAATAGACGTGTCAGGTAAGCCACAGTGAGCCGGAATGTCTTACCCGAACCTGCTGATGAGCTGTAGATGGTTAACGTGCCCTCTCCCATTATGGGTTAAAGTTACCATTTTATGTCTTTTTCTCTTCCCTGAGCATTAAAATTCTGTTAACCGAAGAGTGGCCGGAGGTCACCGCCTCAGCGAAACAGATAATTTCTTTCGTATCTTTGCAGGGTGAAAAAGAAGGTAGTCATAGGTTTATCAGGCGGGGTCGACTCAAGCGTGGCTGCCTGGGTCCTTAAAGAGGAGGGTTACGATGTTGTTGCGCTCTTCATGAAAAACTGGCACGACACAACAGGTCTTCTGCAGAGCGACTGTCACTGGAAAGATGATCTGATGTTCGCAGAGATGGTGGCAGACAAGTTGAATATACCTTTTCATATGGTCGACCTGAGTGAAACCTACCGCGAAAAGGTGGTGGACTACATGTTCGCCGAATATCGCAGGGGACGTACTCCGAACCCCGATGTGCTTTGCAACAGGGAAATAAAATTTGATTCTTTCGCTGCAGAAGCAGAAAAGCTGGATGCCGGCATGATTGCCACAGGCCACTATTGCCGCCGGGAGATGATCAATACCGATAATGGCCTAATCTACAGGCTAATGGCAGGCAAAGATCATAATAAGGACCAGAGCTATTTCCTCTGCCAGCTGTCCCAGAAACAGCTTTCAATATCGTTGTTCCCCCTTGGAGCGCTAACAAAACCTGAGGTTAGAAAAATAGCTGACAGGCTGGGGCTGGCCACTGCAACAAGAAAAGATTCCCAGGGGATCTGTTTTGTCGGAAAGGTACACCTGCCTACTTTCCTCCAGCAAAAACTTGAACCAAAAAAGGGTGATATTATAGAAATACCCCGGACAACCGTTTCTGAATACCCCGAAACCGGTCTCCCGGATGACAATATTACAAATGAGAAGCTCCTGTCGCTTTCTGTTCCGCACAAGTTTGTTCCGGCTTCCGGCAAACAAATTGGAACACACAACGGTGCCCACTTTTTCACAACCGGTCAGCGCAAGGGAATGAACACCGGTGGATACAGGGAGCCGCTCTTTGTACTGGCAACCGATATTGAAAGGAATATCATTTATGCCGGCGAGGGTCAGTCACATCCCGGATTATACAGAAAAGGACTCTTTATACGCAGCAATGAGGTCCACTGGATCAGGGAAGATATTAAAATGAAGCCCGGCGGGAGCCGTGAATACCATGTACGCATAAGATACCGCCAGCCCCTCCAGAGAGCAAAATTATTTGCAAGGGAAGAGGGAATCTATATAGTCTTTAACGATCTGCAGAGAGGTATCACACCGGGCCAGTTTGCCGTCTGGTACGATGATGACGAGGTTATCGGTTCAGGTGTTATAAATGCCTGATGGCGACAGGCGATGGGCGATGGGCGATAGGCGATAGAAAGGAGAAAGGTTATTGCCCTGAGCCCTGAGCTAATAGGCGAAGAGCAGGAAGCAAAATTATTATGATAACCGGTTTTTGTAATCGTAATAGCCGAATTCCCGTATCAGTTTGAATTCTCCGTCAAGGGTCCACAAGCCAATCGAAGGGTGTTGGACACCATTGAATGTCGTGGTTTTGACCATGGTATAATGGATCATATCGAGAAAAACGACCCTGTCGCCTGGTCTGAGTTCCCTGTCAAATGACCAGTCACCCATGAAATCCCCTGAAAGGCATGAATTCCCACCGAGCCTGTATGCCGGTTTGCCAGGCACAGGGTCTGTTGCCCCGAGTATCTTTGGCTTATAGGGCATCTCGAGGCAGTCGGGCATGTGAGCAGTAAAAGATACATTGAGTATTGCCGTTCTGATACCGTTATTCTCAACAATGTCTTCAACTGTAGAAACCAGTTCACCTGTCTCCCATACGAAAGCGCTCCCCGGTTCAATAATTATATGAAGACCCGTCCTCTCCCTGAATGCCTTCAGGAGACTTATCAGATGATCGGTGTCATAATTCTTCCCGGTAATCAGATGTCCTCCTCCCATATTGATCCATTTGATCTGAGGGAAGAACCTGCCGAATTTAATCTCAACTATTTGAAGAATCTTCTCAAGGGCACGTGAATCTGATTCGAACAGCACATGAAAGTGTAACCCCTCCACACCTTCCGGTAATCTGTCATCAAGATCCTCAGCCGTTATCCCCAGCCTCGATCCGGGTGAACAGGGATTATATAATCCGTAGCTTATCTCTGAGAATTCAGGGTTGATCCGTAATCCTGCCGAAATCTTTTTCGGAGATTTTTTCATTGACTCCGAATAGTTCCGGTACTGGTTCAGTGAATTGAAGGTTATATATGAGCTGTACTTAAGGATCTCCTCAAACTCGCTCTCAATAAATACGGGTGAATAGGTATGAGCCTGGGAACCCATCTCTTCGAAGCAGAGGCGGGCTTCATGCAGTGAGCTTGCTGTAGCTCCCGTAATATATTCTCTGATAATGGGGAAAACGCCCCACATGGCGAATCCCTTGAATGCCAGAATAACCTCTGCTCCCGACTCATCAGCGACGTGCCTGATAAGAGAAAGGTTCCTTCTTAGCCGTTCCTCGTCAATAACGTAACACGGAGACGGTACTGAATCATAGTTTAATGACATCAATCTGATCTAATTTTGAGGTGAATGTTGGAGAGGCGCAGAGGCGCAGAGGTGTAGAGGCGTAGAGGCGTAACGGCGTAGAGGCATAGAGGCGTAATGGCGCAGAGGCGTAGAGGCGTAACGGCGTAGAGGTATAAAGGTGGTTTTGCCGCTGTGCCGCTGTGCCATTGAGCCTTTATGCCGTTTTTATACTTCAAGGTCAATATCGTGCAGTTCATTCCACGGCAGGCCCAGCAGGTTAAGCTGTTCCATAAAGGGATCGGGATCAAATTCTTCAACATTGCAGACTCCCGGCCTCTTCCATGTGCCCAAAAGGTACATCATTGCCCCTATGGCTGCCGGAACACCGGTCGTATAGCTTACAGCCTGTGCACCTGTCTCTTTATATGCTGCCTCATGACTGCAGTTATTATATATGTAGTATGTTTTTTCCTTACCGTCCTTAATCCCCCTTATACGGCATCCGATCGATGTTTCACCCTTATAATTCTCGCCAAGTTCACCGGGATCGGGCAGGACTGCCTTCAGGAACTGTATCGGTATTATCTCTCTTCCGTCGAACATAACCGGTTCAATACCGGCCATGCCTATATTCTGTATCACACGCAGGTGTGTGAGGTATTCCTGACCGAAAGTCATCCAGAATCTTGCTCTCTTAAGTGTCGGGAAATTTTTGACAAGTGATTCAAGCTCCTCATGATAAATAACATACGACTCTTTTGGTCCTATATCCGGATAAGTAAGGGGTTTATGGATCTGGTGAGGTTTGGTGTAGACCCACTTACCATCCTCCCAGTATTTACCCTTCTGTGTTACCTCCCTGATATTTATTTCGGGATTGAAATTTGTTGCAAATGGCTTTCCATGATCACCGGCGTTGCAGTCTACTATATCGAGGTAGTGTATCTCATCAAAATGATGTTTAGCGGCATAGGCGGTGAATATTGATGTTACTCCCGGATCGAATCCGCAGCCCAGTATCGCTGTTATTCCGGCATCTTTGTATCTGTCATGATAAGCCCATTGCCAGCTGTACTCAAATTTTGCCTCTTCCAGGGGTTCATAGTTTGCCGTATCGAGATAAGCGACCTTTTCTGCCAGGCAGGCATCCATTATATGCAGATCCTGATAGGGCAATGCCACATTGACAACTATACCGGGCCCGAATGACCTGATAAGCTGTCGCAGTTCCGGGACCTTGTCGGCATCAATCTGTGCTGTTTTTATGCGGTCGCTGCCAATCCTTTCAGCAATGGCATCACATTTTGATTTTGTCCGGCTGGCCAGCATTATCTCCGAAAACACTTCGGGCAAAGAGGCCATCTTATGAACCACAACTGTACCAACCCCGCCTGCTCCTATTACCAGTACTTTTCCCATATGTTTAAAACTCTTTATAATTTTCAATAAGCCAAATATAATTCTTATTCTGCTTATATTTGACTCCTCAGATCCTTTTCTAAGATGAAGCTGATCAACCCGCTGGTGATATTACGGATACTCAGTACAATTCTTTTCATAGAATCGATATTCTACCTTTTCTGTCTGCCTGTTGCACATATTTATAATGAATCACCATATCCGTTTTTGTTGTCATCCCTTATCTCAGTCGTTATCTCGGTAATCCTCTTTAGTGTTTCAAGAAAAATTATATTTGAAAAGGTCACCAACAGGGAAGGATTCCTTGCCGTTACTGCCTCATGGATCACCATGTCGGCATTCGGCACATTGCCTTATCTGATAAGTGGTACCATCCCCTCGTTCATTGATGCATTCTTCGAGGCCTCATCGGGATTCTCAACAACCGGATCATCTATATTAACAGATATTGAGGTACTTCCCTATTCCATCCTTTTCTGGCGCAGTCTGACACACTGGATCGGGGGGCTCGGGATCATTGTACTGGTTATTATTATCCTTCCCTCTCTCAGGATCACCGCATATCAGCTTCTCAGTCTTGAATCCTCGCTCAAGGAAAAGATACATCCACGCACAAAAGCAGTAGGATTCAGATTATTGTTCATCTACCTGACCCTGACAGTTACAGAAATAATCCTGCTCAATTTCGGGGAAATGAATCTCTATGAAAGTATCTGTCATACTTTCGGAACTGTGGCTACCGGTGGATTTTCAACAAAAAACGCAAGTATAGGATATTATTCTCCATACAGCCAGTATGTTATAACAGCTTTCATGTTCCTTGCAGGAATAAGCTATGTGGTCTATTATTACCTGGTAAAGCGCAACTTCAGGAAGGTAAAGAGGAATGAAGAACTCTGGTTTTACTTGTCAACGGTGATTATTGCCGGCACAATAGTTACGGGAATTTTATATGCAACAAGCTCCAGGCCTCCTGAGCAGGCTCTCCGCGAGGGTTTCTTCCAGGTCGTTTCACTTATTACAACAACAGGTTATACAACAACAGATTATTCTTTATGGCCGGGACCTGCAATAGTTGTCATCTTTCTTCTGTTCTTTACAGGTGCCAGCACCGGTTCAACGACCGGTAACATAAAAATGGCGAGGCACCTGCTCGTAATCAAGAATATAAGAAGTGTGTTCATAAAAATCATACATCCAAATGCTGTGTCGCAGATAAAACTAAGCGACCGGCCTGTATCGGAACGTTCCAACATATCAATAATCTCGTTTGTCGTATTCTTCATTTTTATATTTCTTATTGGAACAATAATACTCGTAATAACAGGTCTGGACCCGCTGACTGCCGCTACTGCATCGGTGGCATCACTGGGTAATATAGGTCCCGGTCTTGGTGAAATCAGCCCCTCTTTCAACTATGCCCACTTACACCAGTTCCATAAGCTTTTTCTGAGTCTCCTTATGATCATCGGCAGGCTCGAGATCTATACGGTATTCATCCTGTTTACCAGGTCGTTCTGGAAGCTTTGAAGAAGACAGAAGACCCCCGCCTGACCGCTGACGCAGTCAGTCGGGCAGGGAAGACCGAAGACCGAAGACAGAAGACCGACCGAAGACCGAAGATCGGAGCGAATCGGAGATTCCGCGACAGCGGAACCGAAGACCGACCGAAGACCGAAGATCGGAGCGAATCGGAGATTCCGCGACAGCGGAACCGAAGTCGGAAGGAAGAAGACAGGAATAAGTTGGCAGTGGGCAGTTGGCAATAGTACATTAGCTCATTAACCCTGAGCCCTGAGCCCTGCATTGCCAGCCGAAGCTTCAGCGTAGGCTGGAGCCCTGAGCATAACCCTTCAAACGAACACTACCACAAGTCTGTGAAACATTCATTTTCTCCTCTCGTCGCTAAAAATACGCTTTACCTGCTTCAGGTTTTCGGGTGTGCCGATATCAAACCAGTACCCGTCGTCGTGGGGAAAGGTGTATATATTTTGACCAGTGGCCAGCTGCAGATAGAGCGATGTCATACTGTAGACACCCTCTTCCATGAAACTAAATATCACAGGATCAATAATATGTATTCCTGAAAAAGCGATCTCTTTCAATTCATCTGTGGTTTTGCGGACTACTGTCCTTTCTTCTGTTGCCCTGTTGACCCAGCCATGCAGAAGTCCGTTGCCATTAACTAAGAAAAACCTGTTACCCTCACGGTTGCGTACCGCCAGCGTTGCCAGCCCTTTCATCCTGAAATGATAATTAAGCATGGCGGAGAGATCAAGGTCAGTAATTATATCAACATTATAGATTAGGAATGGCTCGTCATTAAAAAAATAACTGGCTTTAAAAAGACCTCCCCCTGTCTCGAGAAGAGCCTCCCTCTCGTCGGAAACAACAATCGAGTATCCGGCTTTATTAAGCCTAAACACCTCATTCTCAACAATATCTGCCAGATGGTGAACATTGACGATTATTTCTCCGAATCCTGCTGAAGTACATTTTTCAACTGCCATCTGCAGAATGGTTTTCCCGTTTATTTCGACAAGAGCTTTTGGTATCTTTTCTGTTATTTCGCCAAGCCTTGTGCCCTTCCCTGCTGCAAGGATCATTGCCTTCATCTGCGCTAATTTATACTGATTATTCCCTTTCCGGAACTTTCAGATATTTCTTTCTCTTCCGTGGACTTCCAGAAGTTTTTTATACAGGGGGGTTCCGCTTATTGATTTTATTGCGTCGTATAATTCCGCCAGCAATATGTCCTTACCGGCATCTGAGGATATCTTCTGAAGCAGACCGACTGCAGGCACTATACTTTCCGTAAATGTTGGTTTCTGCTCATATAATCCTCTGAATCCGAATGCCCCCAGAGCCTGCATCAGCCTTATCATGCTGAATCCTGTGTAATACCCCCTGAATGTCTCTTTATTTTCTCCGGATACCGGACAAAACCTTTCAATATAATAATCAAGCAGTTCCTGCCTGTCGTTATCCTGCATCTCAATCTTGGCATCATTGAGAAGCGAGGCTACATCGTATTGAGGCGCCCCCCTCCTTCCTCCCTGGTAATCGATGAACCAGGGCTCCTCCTCCCCCATCACCATCACGTTTGCCGTCTGGAAATCCCTGTAAAGGAAATAGTCCTGACCCGGTTCAAGAAGATAATCAGCCAGCTTCTCAAAATCATGTTCAAGCCTTCTTTCATTGAAAGGTGCCGCAACCAGCTTCAGGAACATGTACTTGAAATAGTTCATGTCCCACATCATCGACTGCCTGTCGAAGCTGCGGTGAGGGTAACACAGATCGAGGTTAAGTCCTTCAATCCCTTTTGTCTGAAAAAGGATCAGGTTATCAAGAATACTGCGGTATAGAATCATTGTCGCATTGTCGAATCCTTCTGCAAAAGATCTCTTATGAAGCCAGGTATAAAGATTATCATCCCCCAGATCCTGAAGGTAATAGACAAATTTCTCCGGGATATACCCATAAATTTCCGGGACAGGCAGGGATTTTGACCTGAAGTGATGAGTGAATCCTATGAATGCCTCATTCTCCTCCCTGTTGGCATTATAGGCTCCGATAATGCTCTTCTCTCCTCCGGTTATCCTGAAATATCTCCGGTCGGACCCTGATCGTGGTAAAGGAGTGATCTCAATATCCCTCAGTCCGAATAATGCTCTGTAACCTTCTGATATTAAATCTGTTTCGTTCATTTGTTCTATAATTTTCCTTTCAGGCGGAATTTTTTCGACATCCGGTCATCAGCATGTTTTGCGGAGAAATCAATCCAGTATTCAGCGATTGTACTTTTGATCTCCTTTCGCAGGATCCAAAGGCTGATAAGGTTGGGTACAGTCATCAGGGCAATGGTGATGTATGAGAGCGACCAGATAATAGTTGTGTCGGTAAATGAAGCGATAAAGAATGCTACCACAAAAACGATCCTGTAATATATTACATAGCCGGGTCCGACAAGATATGTAAGAGCCCTGTCGCCGTAGTATGACCATGATATTGCTGTTGAGAAAGCAAATAACAGCAATCCGATCGATACAATATATTTACCATAATCGCCCATAATACTCTTCTTGAATGCTTCGGCCGTAAGCGGCGCGCTGTGGATCAATGACTTGCCGGACACGGTTACCGAGGTTGAAGGCGGCTGCCATTTACCGTTTACAACATTAATTTTCCCTGTAAACGGATTTTTGTTATCAGTAAACCTGAAATCTTCTGCTATGGACCTTGAAGCGACGAGAGTGACAGGAGTAACCATTTTGCCTTCAACTACTTCCAGCTGTCCGCTGAACAGAGGTACAGCCTTGCCCCTGGTGATATAATCTGCAACTTTCTGTTTCTGGTCAGGGATGTTTTCATCATACAACTGATTCAGGAATATCATATCAGCGTTCTGGAACTGGTTCTCCACTTTCTGTGTCCATACACCCGAGGAGAGGATCACAAGGCCTGTCAGAGTACATATAATGATAGTATCTATAAATGGTTCGAGTATGGCTACCATGCCCTCAGAAACCGGCTCCGGAGCTCTTGCTGCGGAGTGCGCTATCGGGGCTGAACCCTGACCCGATTCATTTGAAAAAAGCCCCCTGTTGACACCTCTGTTGATCGCGAAGGCAATGGTGGCACCCATGAAACCTCCGACAGCTGCCGTTCCGGTAAAGACAGTCGAAAAGAGTGCTATGATTGACGGAATAATATTCTGATAGTTTGTCCCTATAACCAGCAGAGCACCAATAAAATAGAATATGGCCATGATCGGGACCAGCCTGGAAGTTACCTTGGCTATTCGTTTAATACCCCCGATGATTATAAGGGCAAGCAGGACTGCCAGCACAGCCCCCGTTATGATCTGTTTTATCCCGAAAGTTGCAAATATCGAGTTGGAGATGCTGTTTATCTGGGGAAGGCTTCCCGTTCCGAAGGAAGAGAGGACGGTTGCTGCAGCAAAAAAGGCTCCCATAATGGCCCCTATCTTTATTATCTTACCGCTTTTTGTCTTGATGAAAATCCTCTTTTTCATGCAGTACATAGGACCTCCGGAAACTGTTCCGTCGGGAAGGATATCGCGGTATTTATGCGAGATGGTAACCTCGACAAACTTTGTGCACATCCCGATTGCTGCAGTTACAAGCATCCAGAAGAGTGCCGCCGGTCCCCCGAGATGAATGGCAAGGGCCACACCGGCAATATTACCGGTACCCACTGTGCCTGATAAGGCTGTCGACAGTGCCTGGAAATGTGAAGTATCACCCACATCGAGGTGATGATCATATTTTCCCTTCACGACATCCACCGCATGCCTGAAATAGCGGAACTGGGGAAATTTTAAATAAATTGTAAAGAAGACACCGGTACCCAGCAGGAGAAAAACAAACCAGGGGTGTCCGCCGATATAGCCATCGAGCATTACAAGGAAGTCATTGATTTTATGCATCATACGGAATCAAGTTGTTAATATTTTCAAGCTGAAAAGACAAATGTAACTATTTCCGCAAAAGAAAAAAGGGATTTCTGCCGGAGGATGGGATTTTTAAGGTCAGGGGGCTGGCAAGGCGAGAGCCCTGGGCCCTACCGATTCCCGTGGCTTCGCTTTGTTTCGTGTGCTTAGTGCCCTGAACATAGCTCCGGAGCGACATGGTTGTAGAAGGAATAGGCATATTATCCAGTGACGAGCTCCGTCGGAGAGGTCTTTTTGTAGTCCAATAGGGACGGTATGTTTGTAGATTAGGTGAGTTTCATGATAATGTTTTGAGTCCCGTAGGGACGGTATGCTTGCAGGCCCGTCGGGACGACATGTTTGTAGCTGTGTATCGACATATACCATTGTGAGCTCCGTAGATGCGACATGTGGATCTTGTAATTGATCCATCTTTATGGAAATTTCAGAATAACCTGAGCCCAGGATTTCAAAATATTTAAAGAGGATATCGCAACCCTTCCTTTTGGGGAAAATTTCACTATTTTTAAGGCAATTTAATCATTAATGTGTAACCTGTTTAATACCAGACAATATGGGCAGGAATAAATATCACCGGATTTTGCTGATCGCTCTTTTCTTTCTTCTGTCAAACCTGATTCTTAAACCGCAGACAACAGAGCCTCCCTTCCTGAAATACATGAATCACCCCTGGGTTGATTCGGTAATGAAGAGCCTGACCCTCGAACAACAAATTGCACAGTGCATCTGGATTGCAGGATACTCCAACCGGGGTGTCTCGCACGAGGTGGGAGTATCTGATCTTATCAGGAAATATGGTATCGGAGGCATTGTGTTTTTTCAGGGTACCGCAGAGAAACAGGCTGAACTTACAAATTACTACCAGAAGATCTCAAATGTGCCCCTCCTGATCTCAATGGATGCTGAATGGGGATTAGGAATGAGGCTGGATAATATTGAGAAACTGCCATTCCAGATGACACTCGGGGCAATACAGAACGATTCTCTGATCTATCTAATGGGAAAAGCCGTGGCTGATCAGTGCAAAAGACTTGGGGTACATATAAACCTTGCCCCTGTTGCCGATATCAATAATAATCCTTCTAATCCGGTCATTAACTATCGCTCGTTCGGAGAGAACAGGGAAAATGTGACCTCAAAAGCCCTTATGTATGTCAGAGGCATGCAGGATAACGGGGTGCTGGCCACTGCGAAACATTTCCCGGGACATGGAGATACCGGTGTCGATTCACATTACGATCTTCCCGTAATAACCCACCCCGTCAGCAGGCTCGACAGTATTGAGATCTTTCCTTTCCTGAACCTGATAAATCAGGGTGCCGGAGCTGTGATGACCGCACACCTCAGCCTGCCATCACTCGACACCACTTCATCTCTTCCCTCTACTTTATCCCCGGTTATCATAAACGATCTGCTGAAAAACCGTTTGGGCTTCAAAGGTCTTGTCATAACCGACGCAATGAACATGAAAGGCGTAACAAAGTATTTTGGACCGGGTGAGGCCGATGCCAGAGCTCTGGCAGCTGGCAACGACGTGATCGAATTCGTGACCGATGTCGATGCCGCAATAAGGGAAATACGCAATTACATCAATACGAAGAAACTGAGTACCGAAGAGATCTCGCTGAGATGCAGGAAGATACTGGCTGTTAAGTACTGGGCAGGATTGAACCGGTATGGGCCTGTTGCTGCAGGAAACATAACTGGAAATATTTCTTCCAACAGGCTGAAAGCGCTAATCAGGGAGCTCTACTCTAATTCTCTTACAGTGCTGAACAACGACGGGGATATTATCCCTTTAAAGAACCTGCAATCGCTAAAGATTGCTACACTTGCCATCAACAGGAATGAGATGACAAATTTCCAGCAAAGGATTTCGGATTATCTCCCGGCCGATCATTTCTTTGCCGATCCGGCTGATTTTAAATCTGTATCCGGACTGATGGAGAAGCTTGCAGGATATGATTTTGTGATAGCCGGAATATTCAGGACTGATCAGCGGCCACAGACAGGATACGGGATACGGCCGGAGATGCTGGATCTCCTGCGTAACCTCACTGGTCTGACCAGAACAATAATTACTTATTTCGGGAACCCGTATGCAATAAACAGACTGGAGCCGGTCTGGAAAAGTGAGGGACTGGTTATTGCCTACCAGGAAAACGAATATACGGAAGACCTTGCCGCACAGCTTATCTTTGGTGGCATCGGAGCGAAAGGCACACTGCCCGTCACGATCAACGACAGGTGGCCCTCCGGTTACGGGATACAAACCACCGGTAATATAAGGCTTCAGTATGGTCTCCCTGAAAGTGCGGGGATGTCATCAGAATTCCTTAACAGGAAAATCGATTCCATCGCTCTTGCGGGAATCCAGGCAGGAGCCTATCCCGGATGCCAGGTGATGGCGGCGAGAAACGGAATAGTGGTCTTTCACAAAACTTACGGTTACCATACTTACGAGAACCGGATCAGGATAGAGAAGAATGATATTTTCGACCTGGCTTCAGTTACCAAAGTATCTGCCACGCTGCCCGGACTTATGCTTCTCAATTCCCAGGGCAGATTCTCCCCTGATCAGACACTCGGTTATTATCTCGATGAATTCAGACACTCAGATAAGAAAGATCTTCTGATGAGGGATCTTCTCACACATCAGGCAGGGCTGACGGCCTGGATTCCCTTCTGGAGAGAGACGGTAAGAAGGGACGAAAATCTTAAGAGAAGCGTCTTCAGGCTAGAGCCGTCAGCACGCTTTGAGGAAAAAGTAGCGGATCATCTTTACATTAACAATAATTACAGGAACCGAATATTCAGGGAAATAAAAAAGAGTCCCCTGGGGGAAAAGAGATATGTCTATTCCGACCTCACATTCATCATATCTCCTGAGATAATCGAAAGACTTGCAGGAGAACCATGGCACGGATTTGTCACTAAGAACATCTATCACAAGATCGGCGCTTTCGACATAGTATTTAACCCTTACCGGCGATACCCTTTCAGCAGGATAGTTCCGACTGAATATGATTCACTCTTCCGAAGACAGCTTCTTCACGGTACAGTCCATGACGAGGGTGCGGCAATGCTGGGTGGAATATCCGGCCATGCAGGACTTTTCGCAACAGCCAACGACCTCATGAAACTTATGGAACTCTACAGAAGAATGGGCAACTATGGAGGTGAACAGCTGATCGCCGAAGAGATCCTCAGAGAATATACCCGTGTCCAGTTCCCTGAGAACAAGAACAGAAGAGGTCTTGGATTCGACAAGCCACTTCTGGACAATGCAGAACTGCCTCAGGAAAAGACCTATCCCGCAAAGGGAGCCTCCCCGGAAAGCTTCGGACATTCAGGCTATACAGGAACATTTGTGTGGATAGATCCGGCATATAATATCAGCTATGTCTTCTTCAGCAACAGGGTTTACCCGACCAGGAACAATAATCTGCTGTCGGATCTGAACATCAGGACAAATATTCTGCAGGTGCTGTATGATTCAATCGATAAAAAGGATATTCAAAAACTCTCTGCCGGGGCCGAATTCTAAGTCAGAAGCCCTCTTTACTCATTAACTCTTGACCTGATTCCATTAATTGAATAACTTTTTCGGGCAATACTAAATTGCAAAGTCGAATAGCGGAGTAACATTCTGTAAATATTTACAGACAATTGTTTATCGGCCGGATTTGAGGGCAAAATGGTACCAGATGATTTATACATAACTTAAACCATTTAATATGAGTAAATTATTTTGTATTTTATTGAATGTATTTATGGTTTCAACACTCATTCAGGCTCAGGAATCCTTTAAGATACTTGATTTCCATCTGGGAATGACAAAAGATGAGGTTAAAACCATTTATAACAGGATGAAAGAGGTTCCTGTGGCACAATATGTCTCCATGGAGCCCGGTCAGTATCGCGATCAGATAAAGATAGATAATGAATTCGGCAGCATCAGCAATAAGATCGACATATTATATGATGATAATGCTGCAGTCAATAGTGTCACGTTTCAGTTCAGAGTGACGGATATACTCCTGGAAGCATCTGATATGGATCATATACAACTTGCTGAGAAACTTTCAAAGGACCTGGGCATAGGTGGATTTGAGGAAGTAACAATAGGCACAGGCAAAGGATTGGAATTTTCTGACGGGAATCTGAAACTCAGTATTGACAGTTATAAGAATATCCGGTTACAAAAGTCTGATTGAAAAAATTAAACAATTTACATATGAGAAACCTGGCAACAATACTCTGCCTCTTGTTAATACCTCTGTGGTGTTATACACAATCAGGAACCTGTGAAGATTGCCGGAGAACAGCAACACTCGATAATTCCACAGTGAATGACCCAATGGGAATAGTCAATCCGGAGGCATTCCCATATTCCATCTTTACACGTCTTGCTGAAATGATGACACAGCCATGTTTCCATTTTACCACGAAAGCCTTTATCGAGGAGGAGATGAGGAAAGCACAGGATGATGGAATTGATGTTTCAGACTGGCTGACAGATTACCGCGAACCCGAGTATTCGTTTGATGCTGATTTCGTTTCAGGACTTGACGAGTATAACGATGAAGGAAGGCCTGTAAGATCCAAACTGACAATAAGTATGTATTTCAACGGTGAACAGCGTGAGTTTGTGCATCGCTGGCAAACTTTGGGAACGTGGGAAATATCAAATAACAGTGGGACCTCCTGGAGTGGTCATGGTAATAAACTAAGAAGCTCTTATGAAAATGGTCCGGATATAGAGGAGATAATAGAACGCTTCGAAAAAAGACCTCTCAATTGCACAATCAGCCCTGAGAAAGAAGAGGTTGCAATGGGAGAAAGCATCGAAGTGAAGATAGATAATTTTAAAGATTTGTTCGCCCAGGATTCCCGTGAGTTTAACCGGATAATTGTTCATGCACTTTATGGTAAGATAAGAAACGGAGAGAATTGCGATATTGGTCCCGATTATAAAGTATTTCAGGTTAAAGACGGGACCATAACAGTGCAATACAATGCACCCGACGATTGCGAGGCTGCCAAAGACAGGATCACTGTTTACAACTCATGTGATGTCCTGCCGGAAGCCAAAACACCATTGCAGAAAACATCAATGGATGAAAGAATTGCGGAGAAAGAGATAAAAATAAATTGTTTTGATGCATTATTAACGATTACAAAAAGATCAAACAGGGAAATCAGAACATCTGAGCATGAAAAAAGACCTGACGGAAGCTGTACGAATGAAACCAGGAAAAGTCATGATCTGCAGGAAACAATAGATGCAACAATAAAGATTAGCCTGAAGGTTGAGCGATCTGCCGATATGCCTCTTTATAATCAAAGATGGGTATATTATTCACCCGTGACTGTAAGTGTAACAAAATTTGACTTAACATCCAGCGAGAGGCAATACAGTTACGGGAGTCTGACTGGAGGTAATTGTGAAAATTCCGGATTTGAGACCATCCTCAGCAGAAAAAAGATATTGCAAAATTCAAGAATTGCCGGCAATCCTCCGGTAGAAATGACAAAATGGATTGTAGCCTATGATGCAAAAACCAATAAAGCATTGAAAATAATTCCCGGTGGCTATGTTGTCAATTATGATCTGAGTGAGGAAGAATCGCTTCAGAGCAGGAAATGGCCTGAGGACAGGAGCAACCCCTCATATACAAAAAACAGGATCCTGAATAACCTTTCCTTTGGTGTGGGTCCCGTTGAAGATGCTGTGCCTGACCCTGCAGGAAATATTAAACCTGACTGGATGACCGAATATCTAAAGGATAAGGTGGGAGAAAAAAAAGCAACCCAAATCCCGATCATCCTTCCAATGCCGGAACAAACAGCCGAATCTGCCAAAATACAGCCGGATGTCCTTGTAAAATCGGGCAATGGGATTACCCAATTTGGCGGAGAAGGCAGAAAGACAAATGAGAAACAATTAAAGGGAGGATCAGAAAGGGAAGATCTCGTCTATACCTGGAACATGAAACTGACGACCAAAAATTAAAGATAAAAGACAAAAGGAAAAAGATAGTAAGCGGTTTAATCATTTTTACCGTTGTGCCGCTACACCATTGCACCGTTTTTGTGCCCAGGACAAGACTCGAACTTGCACACCGTAACCGGCACCAGCCCCTCAAGCTGGCGTGTCTACCAATTCCACCACCTGGGCAATAAAAGGTATAACGGCTTAAAGGCGTAGAGGCGCAAAGGCTGAGTGTCCGTATACCTGTTTACCTATTTGCAAAGAACTTCAGTATTCTGTACCGCTGTACCGTTATGCCGTTGCGCCGTTACACCGTTTTTCGTGCCCAGAACAGGACTCGAACCTGCACATCATTGCTGACACTAGTCCCTGAAACTAGCGCGTCTACCAATTCCGCCATCTGGGCTTTCAGATAATTGCGGATGCAAAAATAAGAAAAAATATTTCTAATAGAAGTCCGTGTATGAATTAAAAATATATTTTTGCTCCCTGATTGATATATCATGAACTACAGAATAAAAAAGGTTTTGTGGCTTATCATGCATCCTTGCTGAAGGTCTGCATAATCTTTTCATATTGATAGTTATTTAAAGATAATACAGACCTGCAAAAAGATGCAGGTCTTTTTTTAATATAATTATTTGAAATAATTAGCAATGAATGATGTTATATCTGAAAATCAAGTATCTGCCCCGACCCTAAAGGGAGTAATTGATTTCCGATACTCATCTTTTTTAATAAAATACGGCGATGAAAATCAGGAAAATAATGAAGTTCGGCGGGACATCGGTGGGAAGCCCTGAAAGAATGAGGGCTCTTATTCCGCTGATCACTGATGATGACAGGAAGATCGTGGTCCTCTCCGCCATGTCGGGAACAACCAACAACCTGGTTGAGATAAATGACCTTCTGTACGCAGGCAATACGGATCAGGGCTCGCAGAAAATTGAAGAAATGAGATCGCTCTATCACACTGTCGTTGAAGATCTGTATTCTTCGGACAGTTTTAAAAAACAAGGACACGAACTGATTGATTCTCACTTTGATTATATAAGGAATTTCACTCTGAGGATCTTTACGAAACTGCAGGAGAAAGCGATACTTTCGCAGGGTGAACTTATTTCAACATCTCTGTTCCACATCCTCCTCAGCGAGAAAGGAATAAGTTCTGCCCTCATGCCCGCCCTGAACTACATGAGGATCGATAAGGACGGGGAACCGGACTTGTTCTACATCGAGGAAAAGCTAAAGCAGGAACTGGATAACCATCCTTCAGAAAATATTATTATAACGCAGGGATATATATGCCGCAACGCATTTGGGGAAGTTGATAACCTAAAACGCGGAGGCAGCGATTTCAGTGCCTCCCTGATAGGAGCGGTACTTGATGTTGATGAGATACAGATATGGACAGATATAAGCGGTTTTCACAATAATGACCCCAGATTCGTCAAAAACACATCGGTAATACGGGAGTTATCATTTGACGAGGCAGCTGAGCTCGCTTACTTCGGAGCAAAGATACTGCACCCGTCAAGTGTCAATCCTGCGCGTCTCAGGAACATACCCGTAAGACTGAAAAATACAATGGAACCAAAGGACGAAGGCACTGTTATTACATCTTCCAGTATTCTTCTTGATTATAAGGCCGTTGCAGCAAAAGACGGGATCTCAGTCATCAGGATACGTTCGGACAGAATGCTGATGGCCTATGGTTTTCTGAGAAAGGTTTTCGAGATTTTCGAAGCCTTCAAAACACCAATAGATATGATAACGACCTCTGAGGTTGCTGTCTCTATTACCATTGATAATCCTCAGCATCTTAACCAAATAGCCAGAGACCTAAGAACCCTGGGTTCGGTTGAGGTAGAAGAGAACCAGACTATTATCTGTATTGTTGGCGACTTCAGAACTGAACGAACCGGATCTGCGCCCGAGATCTTCGAAGCATTGAACAAAATACCTTTAAAGATGATCTCATACGGAGGAAGTCCCAACAGCCTTTCACTGCTGATTGATACCAAAGACAAGTTAAACGCACTGACATCACTGAGCGAACATCTCTTTAACCAGGCAAATGATATCCAGAGAGACAATTGAGAAATTCCGGGATCTTACCACACCTTTCTATTATTATGATCTGGAGGTCCTTAAGAGGGCCTGTGAGATTGTAAAGGAGGGATCGGAAAAATACTGTTATTCGGTTCATTATGCCGTAAAGGCAAACCCAAATCCCAGGATACTGAAATTTATTGCAACGTTCGGTTTCGGTGCCGACTGTGTGAGCTGGAACGAGATCGAGTGTTCCATCAAGGCCGGATTCAAACCTTCAGAGATTGTATTCGCAGGTGTGGGGAAAACCGACAGGGAAATTGAAGCAGCACTGAAAGCTGATATTTTCTGTTTTAACTGTGAATCTATACAGGAAATCGAGGTGATAGATTCACTGGCACTTAAAAACAACAAACAGGCAACCATCGCTTTACGCATAAACCCATTTGTCGATGCACTCACCCATAAATATATTACAACCGGGATCGAAGAAAGCAAGTTCGGGATAAATGCGGGAGAACTGGAAGAGGTTACAAAAAGAGTGGCTGAACTGAAAAACGTGAAGCTTACCGGGATCCACTTCCATATTGGTTCACAGATCACCAGGATGAATGTATTCAGGAGTCTCTGTGCACGGATCAACGAGCTGCAGGAATGGTTTGACGGACGCAATTATAACCTTGAAATGATAAATGTTGGCGGCGGACTGGGAATTGATTATGACAGCCCTGATCAACATGCGCCATTTGAAGAGTATTTATCTCTTATCAACGAATTGATCGTACTGAATCCAGGACAAAAAATCCACATAGAACCCGGCAGATCCATTACCGGCCAATGCGGGAGCCTGATCTCAAGGGTACTCTATGTCAAGAAAGGAGTTAACAAGACATTTGCAATAATTGATGCCGGAATGACTGACCTTATTCGTCCCGCACTCTACAATGCCAGTCATAAGATAGAAAACCTTACATCAAATGGACCTTTGCAGAGATACGATATTGTCGGGCCCGTTTGTGAGTCATCGGACACATTCGGGAAATTCATTGAGTTGCCCGAAGTGAAAAGGGGTGATCTGATAGCGATCAGATCCTCAGGAGCCTATGGTGAATCAATGGCCAGCAGGTATAACCTCAGGGATCTTCCCCGGTCAGTTTTTTCAGATGACCTGTAAAAACTGAAGCTGAAGGCTGAAGGCAATAAGCGGAAGGAAAAGCCTGAACCGAGGACCTGCATTGCGTGATAAACTCCGCCGGGCTTGCCGACTTCGTCGGACGTAGCCGACTATGTTGGCCGAAGTCCGAAGCCAAACGTTGAAACACTGAAACTATAAAAGTTAGTTCTGTCAGAATTTAAGAATGCCAAGGCTATATAAAAAGACGATGGCAATAGCTATCGGTGCCGCAAATTTAACGAGGAACATGTACACCGGCATATACCCTGCCCTCAGTTCTCCATCGTTTGTAAGCTCATCACGTGTCTTCTTACGGCTGTAGAACCAGCCGATGAAAAGAACTATAAAGAACCCCCCCAGAGGCAGCATAATATTTGAGGTGAGATATTCAAGCAATCCGAAAATGTTCCTTCCCAGTATTTTAATATTGCCAAGACTTCCCAGTGACAACACGGTAAGCAGTCCCAGCACCGATACGGCCAGGGTGGCTGCAACAGTCGCGTTCCGCCTTGTCATCTTAAGCTCTTCAACCAGATATGCTACAATAACTTCAAGCACCGAAATAGTCGATGTAAGTGCCGCTACTGCAAGAAGAATAAAGAATATAAGGGCAAAAACATCTCCGAGAGGCATCTTCTGGAAAATGGCAGGTATCACTATGAAAACCAGCCCCGAACCTGAAGCAGGAGAACCGCCGAGGGCAAAAAGAGCCGGGAATATTGCGATCCCTGCAATTATGGCAATCAATGTATCAGCAGTCACAACATAAAAGGCCGATGATGCAAGATTCTCCTTCTTCCTGATATATGAACCATATGTAATCAGGGTTCCCATTCCTATGCTAAGTGAAAAGAAGGCCTGCCCCAGAGCCTCAAGAATGACCTTTGGTGTGATCTTGCTGAAATCGGGATTAAAAAGAAAACGGAGTCCGGCACCGGAACCCTCAAGAGTTACAGATCTGACGCACAATGTTATAAGCAGGATGAGCAATAACGGCATAAGTATCTTCGTGTATTTTTCAATCCCTTTTCTAACGCCTGATAAGATTATCATGGCGGTGAATCCCATAAAAATTAAAAACCAGAGAAGGGGGCGAAATGAACCTTGCTGAAAATCATTAAACATCTGTGTCAGCTCACTGTCAGTCTTCCCGGAAAGGTTTCCTGTCAGCGCCTGGTAAAAATATTCAAGTGTCCATCCTGCAACTGTGGTATAAAAGGCCAGTATCATAAATGCTGCAGCAACTCCCATCAGGCCAATCAGAAACCATGGCCTGCCCGGAGCCAGCATCCTGAAGGCACCATAAGGATTTTTCTGGGCAGACCTGCCGATAACAAACTCCGATATCATTACAGGCAAACCTATTGCCATCACAAACAAAAGATAGATCAGCAGAAATGCTCCGCCTCCGTTCTCCCCGGTAACGTAGGGGAACCTCCAGATATTTCCAAGACCTATTGCTGACCCGGCGGCTGCCGCTATAACTCCGAACTTACTGGTAAAACTGTCGCGTTCGCCAGAGAATGGCTCATTCATACACTTATTGTATTAATTATTTATTTAATTGTACAGGACCTCTCAATTTTGGCGCTAAAATTATAAATAAAAGCATAAATTTACGGATCATTCAATTTAAAAACCTGTTTATTATGCTGAGGAAAATTTTACTGCTACTTCTGTCGCTGACTCTTGCCTGCTCACCCCTGAAGATGTATCAGGATCTTCCCGAGGTGAAAGCATGGGAAAAAGATATCCTGGAATTCGAAAAACTTGATGTAGCAAAATCCTACCCCTCCGATGCCGTTCTGTTTGCCGGAAGCTCAAGTATCAGACTCTGGTCAACCCTCGCCCAGGACATGCAACCATTCAATGTTATACAGAGAGGGTATGGCGGAGCTAAGCTGAGCGATTTCGCTGTTTATGCCGACAGGATCATCAATCCTCATAAATGCAGCGCCATTGTACTCTTTGTAGCAAACGATATAACGGGGAATTCGCAGGACAAAACTCCCGAAGAGGTATCCAGGTTATTCAGACAGGTACTTAAGACCATACGAAAAAAGCACAGGGACACCCCTGTTTTCTGGATCGGAATAACACCCACTCCGGCACGATGGGTAGTTTGGCAGGATATCAACATGGCAAATAATCTGATCAGGCATGTCTGTGAGACAACCAGAAACACATATTATATCCGGACCGACCATCTCTTCAGGGATGCTTCAGGGAAACCGAGGGAAGAGCTTTTTGTGACTGACAAACTTCATCTTAATGCCGATGGATATAAGATATGGACCGGCGTGATAAAAAATGAACTGATGAATGTTCTTGGTGACAGAATGCCTCTAAGATAATTTTCTATACCCTTTAATTTCGTGAAATGAGAAGTTTATTAACTCTTGTAACAATGATATTTGTTTCAGGCCTGACAACTGCGCAGGTACAGATAATAGGTCACAGAGGAGCATCATACCTTGCTCCTGAGAACACCGTGGCATCAGCAAAGCTTGCATGGGAACTCGGGGCTGATGCTGTTGAGGTGGATATATACCTGACCGCCGATAACAAGGTAATGTGCCTGCACGATGCCAATACAAAACGAACCACGGGAAGAGATCATAATATTAAGGAAACCTCTTCGAAGATCCTGAGGAAGCTGGATGCGGGCTCATTCAAGGATGAAAAATACAAAGGCGAAAAGATCCCTTTTCTGAAGGATGTTATTAAGAGCATCCCTGAGGGAAAAGAGCTGGTCGTTGAACTTAAATGCGGCAGCGAGGTACTGCCCTGTCTGAAGCGAGATATAGACAGATACGGAAAGAACAGGAGGTTTGTTTTTATTTGCTTCGATTTTCAGACTATTACCGATACCAGAAAAATCTTCCCCGCAAACTCATGCTACTGGCTATGCAGTAACAGGGAACTGTTTAACAAAAACCTGCCCCTGGTGCCAAAGGCTGATCTGCAGGGTGTTAGTCTCAGTTATAGCATAATCACACCTGAGGTTGCTGAAATGGTCAGTAATATGGATATGGAACTGTTTGTCTGGACTGTCAACAACACAGAAGAGGCACAGAGGCTTATCGGACTGGGTGTTAAAGGTATAACCACAGACCGGCCAGGATGGCTCAGGGAACAGCTGGCAGGACAATAAAAGGGGTACCGGGTACTGGCTTTGTCCACCGTAGCCTTCTTCGACAGCCGTAGCTTTAGCGGAGGCTGTGGCGAAGGTGGGGTACTGGGTACTGGGTAGTTAATTGTGTTCATTTATAAATCAAAACATATCAGAATTATGAAATCCCTTTTAACGCGACGCAATTTTTTCTTTAAAAGTATAGGGGCAGGTGCTGGCGCCTTCATTATGCCGACACTGGCTGCATTCACACAACAGGGAAAACCAAAGGGAACTACACCCCTGATAATTACCAGTCACACAAATGAGGCCGGGCATAATGCCATGGAGGCAGGGTGGGAAACCCTCAGGAATGGAGGGACTGCTGTTGACGCGGTGGAGAAAGCCGCCAATATCATTGAGGTTGATCCGGAGGACACCAGTGTTGGTTATGGCGGATTGCCCAATGAGCGTGGTGTGGTTCAGCTGGATGCATCCTTCATGGATGGTAAAACATATTCGGCAGGTGCAGTGGCATGCCTGGAAAACATAAAAACACCATCCTCGGTAGCCAGATTGGTTATGCAGAGGACTGATCATGTTCTCCTGGTGGGAAAAGGGGCGCTCGAGTTTGCAAGGGCATGGGGATTTCCCGAGGAAAACCTCCTGACTGATAAAGCCCGCAGGATATGGCTGAGATGGAAGGAGGAGCTGAGTCCGAATGACGACTGGGGAGAACCTGAACACCTTCAGAATATAAGTAAGATGGAGTCTTACTGGCGCGATTTCCCTGATATTGAACATCATTACGGCACAACAAATGTCCTGGCAATTGATAAAAATGGTGACATAGCAGGTTGTACTACTACCAGCGGATTAAGCTTCAAGCTCAACGGACGAGTTGGTGACTCACCGATCATCGGGGCAGGACTCTACGTTGATAACGAGGTGGGAGCCGCCGCCGCAACCGGAAGAGGAGAGGATGTAATAAAATCGTGTGCATCATATTACATGGTGCTGAGGATGAAGGAGGGGCGCACACCCCAGCAGGCCTGCGAGGATGCACTCAGAATGATCATCGACAGATATAAAAATGTAAATCCCGATTTCTATCCGAGTGAGAAATTTGTTGCAATAAACCGTTTCGGAGAGATTGGCTGTTCAACCATGAAGGGCAACCGCAATCCCCAGATGTCAACACGCACGGAAAAAGGATTGTTAACGTATGAAGGAACGATTGCTTTTCCGGTGAAATGATTTTGCGGTGTAGCAGAGGAGGGTGTATCAAAAGCCCGCTTCCTTTAAATCGCCCCTAAGTTCCGCCAAGGCGGAACTTGCTCATTATCTGATATTTAACGACCATCTTCTTCGCCTTCGCGTAGCCGCTACGGCGAAGCAAGGCAGGAGGCAGGGGGCAATAAAAAGGCTTTTGATACAGCCTTTACTATGCCAAATTTCAATCTATTCTTATACTGCGCTCATAAAGGGCTTCCCAGCCTTTGTCAGTCACTTCGGCACTCCCGGACCCTTTATCTGTTACTTTCCTCTCTAGCTTCCTGATAACAATTGATCTGTCACGAGCTGATTCGCCTTTACCGTTATCAACATAATCAACCCATGCGGTGAACCTGTTTATCTTGTTTGGGATCACTTCGTCCGTCCTGATGAAACCAATATCCTCAACTTTAAGTGCATAATTGTCGTGGTTCTCTTCCCATACATCAACATAATAAACATAAGGTCCCAGGTGTGAGAAAACAACAATACCATCATTATCGGTATATCCTTCTGCTTCCATACTCTTCTCATTCTCCCAGTCAGGAAGTGTAGGGTATAACCTCACACTGGCCCCGGGCACAACATATTCATCGTAATATTCAAGAACCTCTATCTCAAGAAGTGTTGGAATTTTTACGTCAATAATCAGCGAAGCCTGATCTGACAGACCCGTTGATGACCAGGCTGTCAGGATAACCTGAAATGAGCCTGTTCCGGTGTAAATATGTGCAGGATGTGGCGCATCGGAAATAAATCCGTCACCGAAATCCCATTCAAACCTGACAGCATTATCAGACTTGTTTGTAAAAACAACTTCCTCCCCTACTACCGGGTCACCCGGTGCTGCCGTGAAATATGCTCTGGGACTATTTTCGCATGCCAGAAGAAAAAAGGGGAGGACCATTATCATGTAAAACTGCTTTTTCATATCAGTAAGTGTTAATTGTAATAACAGATTAATCCAAATTGCGTGCCATTGTTATAAAGTCCGGATGAATTTTTGAGTGTTGCACCATTACCTGATTATTTGCCCGGATCAACATAAAAAAATAATAATTATCTTTGCAGACCTTTTAATAATGATGCTCATATATGATCAAAATAACTTTTCCTGACGGCTCCTTACGCGAATACCACAGGGGCATCAGTAGTCTTGAAATTGCGGAAGAGATCAGTCCGAGGCTGGCGGGTGAGGTCTTTGCAGCTACCGTTAACGGTGATGTATACGATCTTTCAAGACCGATTCTCAGCGATGCCACTCTGAAGCTTCACAAATGGGAGGATGAGGAGGCAAAGCATGCTTTCTGGCACTCTTCGGCCCACCTTATGGCAGAGGCGCTGGAATCCCTGTATCCCGGCATTAAATTCGGTATCGGCCCGGCCATTGAAAATGGTTTCTATTATGACGTTGATCCGGGCGACGGCAGGATGATCACCGATGCCGACCTGCCTGTTATTGAGGAAAAGATGAGGGATCTTGCAGCGATGAATCTCACCTATAACAGGAAGGAAGTATCAAAGGCAGATGCCATTAATCTCTTCTCATCGAAAGGCGACGAGTACAAGACCGAGCTGATAAGCGAGCTGGAAGACGGGACCATCTCTCTCTATTCACAGGGCGGTTTCACAGATTTATGCCGCGGGCCTCATCTTCCCTCGACGGCCCCTATCAAAGCCATCAAGCTCCTTAATGTTGCCGGCGCCTACTGGAGGGGCAACGAGAACAGGAAGATGCTTACCAGGATATATGGCATAACCTTTCCGAAGCAGAAAATGCTCGATGAGTTCCTTGTGTTCCTCGAAGAGGCAAAAAAGAGAGATCACCGCAGGATTGGTAAAGAGCTGGAGTTATTCACTTTTTCACAAAGGGTGGGGATGGGACTGCCTCTGTGGCTGCCAAAAGGATCTGACATACGTCAGAACCTCATTAATTTCCTGACAGGGATACTGAAGAAGAGAGGCTATAAGATAGTCACAACGCCGCATATCGGTAATGTGAATCTCTATAAGCTGTCAGGCCATTATGAGAAATATGGTGCTGACTCTTTTCAACCCATGGCTACACCACAGGAAGGTGAATTTTTTATGCTTAAGCCTATGAATTGCCCCCATCACTGCGAAATATACAGTGCAACGCCCCACTCCTACAGGGAGTTCCCGTTCAGAATGGCAGAATTCGGAACTGTATACCGTTATGAACAGAGCGGGGAACTTCACGGTCTTACACGGGTAAGAAGCTTCACCCAGGATGACGCCCACCATTTCTGCCGTCCGGATCAGCTCAGGGAAGAATTCAAAAACATTATCGACCTCATTCTCTATGTTTTTAAAATACTAAATTTCAGAGACTTTACAGCCCAGATATCATTGCGCGACCCTGACAACAAAGAGAAATACATCGGATCGGATGAAAACTGGGAAAAAGCACAGGAGGATATTATTGTTGCAGCCAGAGAAAAGAACCTTGAAACAACTGTTGTACCCGGGGAAGCGGCATTTTACGGGCCCAAACTCGATTTTATGGTCAGAGATGCCATCGGAAGGAAATGGCAGCTCGGCACAATTCAGGTAGATTATAACCTTCCTGAAAGGTTCGACCTTACCTATAACGGAAGCGATAACCAGAAGCACAGGCCTGTTATGATACACCGTACAATCTTCGGCTCCCTGGAGCGTTTTGTTGCGGTCCTGATAGAAAACAGTGCAGGGAAATTTCCGCTCTGGCTTGCACCCGAAAAAGCCGTTATTCTCCCGATTAGTGAAAAATTCAACGATTATGCATCAAAAGTTTTGGAAATTCTAAATAATTCCGATATTTGCACCTTGATTGACGACCGAAATGAAAAGATAGGTAAGAAGATCAGGGATAATGAATTAAAGAGGATCCCATACCTTCTGATCATAGGTGAAAAAGAGGTTGAGAACGGAACAATTTCTGTCCGTAAGCAGGGAGAAGGAGACAAAGGAAGCATGAAGATTGATGAATTTGTAACTTTTATTAACGATGCGATCAATCAGGAACTTGCAGACTGATTGAAATAATTAATTTTGGTATTAACTAAAATAAGGAGGACAGAATTATTACCGGACCATTCAGGCGAAGCCAGGGTATGAACATGCAGCCGGCTCACAGGATCAACAACCGTATCACCGCGAGAGTGGTAAGGGTTGTCGGCGAAGAAGTTGAAGCAAAGATCATGAGCATCCAGGATGCCCTGAGCCTGGCTGACAGAATGGAGCTCGATCTTGTGGAGATCTCACCAAATGCAGATCCCCCGGTATGTAAAATAATTGATTATCAGAAGTTTCTCTATCAGCAGAAAAAGAAACAGAAGGAAATAAAGGCAAAAACAACAAAAATTGTTGTAAAGGAGATAAGATTTGGTCCCAACACTGATGATCACGATTACAACTTCAAACTGCGCCACGCAATAAGGTTCCTTGAGGAGGGAGCGAAAGTAAGAGCCTATGTGTTCTTTAAGGGACGGTCAATTTTGTTCAAGGAGCAGGGAGAGGTACTCCTTCTGAGGTTCGCAAACGACCTCGAAGAGTATGGAAAAGTGGAGCAGTTACCAAGACTGGAGGGTAAAAGGATGATTATTTCATTTACCCCAAAGAAAAAGAAATAGAGATAGTAACTTTTTTGAAGATAATAAGATGCCAAAAATGAAAACAAACCCCGGTGCAAAGAAGAGGTTTTCACTCACCGGAACAGGAAAGATTAAACGGAAACACGCATATAAGAGTCATATACTTACCAAGAAATCAACAAAGCGTAAGAGAAATCTTACCTATTTCGGCCTGGTTGACAAAACGGATGAGAAGAACATCAAGCTTCTGCTAGCAATGAAATAGGCAGAGAGCCTGCAACCAAAACAGATTATTAACAGATTGTTCAGCTATAAAGAGTCCGTAAGAGGAACGCTGGCAGTCACAATGTAAAGATTATGCCAAGATCAGTAAATTCAGTTGCATCGAGGGCCAGGAGAAAAAAGGTTCTCAAACAGACAAAAGGCAACTTCCTCTCAAGAAAAAATGTTTTTACAGTAGCAAAAAACACCCTTGACAAAGGGCTGGGATACGCTTACCGTGACAGGAAGAAGAAAAAAGGAGCATTCCGGGCGTTGTGGATCCAGAGGATCAATGCCGGTGTTCGCCAGTACGACATGAGCTATTCAGAGTTTATCGGGAAACTCGATAAGAAAGGTATAGTGTTAAACAGGAAAACCCTGGCAGACCTGGCCATGAACCATCCCGAAGCTTTCAAAGCCATTGTCGAGAAGGTTAAATAATAATTACCTTATCCTCATAAACATACGCTTCAACCTGATCTTTCTCAGGCCGCTGGCTTCTTTGTCGAGTGAAAGCCAGATAAATTTTGGCTTACCAACTATGTGGTCCTCAGGCACAAAACCCCAGTACCTCGAATCTGCTGAGTTGTGCCGGTTATCCCCCATCATCCAGTAATAACCCATTTTAAAGGTGTAACTATCTGATGGCATACCATTGATATAAATAATGCTTCCTTCTGTTCTCAGGTCATTGTTCTCGTAAACATCGATAATCCTTTCGTACAGGCAGATGTTTGAGGTATCAATCTTCACAGTAACACCTTTCTCAGGTATCCATATGGGACCAAAATTATCCTCGTTCCAGCTGTAGGAAGGATTATATGGAAATATATGTGGTTGAAACTCGCCACTGCGCCCTAATATTGGTGCAACTTCCTTTACGTTCGAGAATTTTGCAATAGTGGCAGCATTGCTTCTTGTAAGTGGCAGAATGTAAGTTGATCCTGAGCTCATAGCCTGGTCTGCTCTTGAAATATTAAGCCTTTCAAAAGCCTTCGGGTTAATGGTGGTTCCGTTTGTGCTTACAAAATATGTAGTCTGCTGTGTCTCATTCTCAGGCACCTCTACCCCATTCACGAAAACGACACCGGCCATTATTCTGATTGTATCACCCGGTATCCCGATACATCTTTTTACATAATTATCTCTCCTGTCTACCGGCCTGTAAACGATATTGAATCTCGACCAGATCTCATTCCTTGCCATCGGGACATAATCCTGCCACGGCTTCATACGCGAATTACCGTAACTGTCCATGTTACGGAGCTCCCTTGCTCTTCTTCGGACTATCTCATAGTAGCTTGTCTCCTGTTCCTCCAGAACAACGGTATCACCTGCCGGAAAATTAAAAACAATGGGATCGTTGTTCTTTACCTTGCCCGTCCCTGCAAGGCGTCTGTAATCCCATTGAACCAGGTTTGACCACGATCTTCCCCCTGTAAGAGGCATGGTATGCTGTGTAAACGGGAAAGCAATCGGCGTGTTAGGCATGCGAGGGCCATAAGCCAGCTTGCTCACAAAAAGATGATCGCCGATAAGAAGCGATTTTTCCATCGATCCGGTCGGAATACGGTAGTTCTGGAACAGAAAAATATTGATGAGCGTAACTGCCACCACCGCAAATATAAGTGCATCAAGCCATTCGATAAAGGCATTGTTTTTACCTGTTCGATTCTTCCAGAAGGTCCAGTTGATTTTCTCCGTCACATAAACGTCAAAGATTATTGCCAACCCCAGGATAAGCCAGTAATTGCCTATCCAGATCACAATAAGAAGGTAAATAAGTGCCGCGATTGCAAAACGGACATATTTTCGGCTTATGAATTCAAACATATTCTCTTTTAGATTAAGAAGCTGTAAAAGTAAAAATAATAATCAGAAATTAAGCACGTCATCCATTGTAAAGAGACCCTTTCTTGTGCTTATAAACTCAGCGGCAATTACTGCTCCGAGTGCAAAACCTTTCCTGTTCCTTGCTTCATGCCTGATCATTATGGAGTCTGTTTCCGAATCCCATGTTACAATATGCGTGCCGTGAACTGTTCCCTCTCTGACTGAATGGATGGGGATAATATTCTCACCAGGGATATCACCGGCACTCCATCCCTTATATTTTTTATGGAGGGCACTTATCCCATTCACAAGACTTATGGCTGTTCCGCTCGGAGCATCCAGCTTTTTTACGTGGTGTATCTCTTCCACTGAGGGTCTGTAAGCGTCGTGGGGCTCCATCAGCCTTGCCAGCTCACTGTTAAGTTTAAAGAAAATATTCATTCCTATACTGAAATTGGAGGAATGGATGAAAGAGGTGCCGCAATCCCTGCAAATCTGAGCTGCCTTATCATAATCATGAAGCCAGCCCGTGGTTCCGGAAACAACCGGGATGCCCATTTTAAGACATTTGGTGATATTGGTGAACGCAGTATGTGGTACAGTAAATTCAATGGCAACATCAACTTCTCTGAAATTCTCAGGTTTAAGATCGCTTATGTTTATTTCATCAATAATAACCTTTATTACATGACCCCTCACAAGAGCAGCTGACTCAACCTCATGGCCCATACGGCCATAGCCTATTAGCGCAATGTTCATGTGTGATGTTTTTTAGTATAATACAACAACGGTTCTTTTATTGCCATCTAATTGAACAGCTGCTCCGCCCCGGATAGTCTCCATGTTGCTCCATTCACCTTTTTCAACCTCTGCAGACATAACTCTGAATCTCTTGTTATACCCGCTTAAGTCGAGCCTGACTTTACACTCTGTGACAAAATAGATAATATAGCACTTCCCTTCCTCTGCAGAAAGATAAGCCTCACCTTCTTCGTCAACCTCTAATATGTGCATTGAAGGGACAATCTCCCACATTTTGACTATCTTCTCAATGTCTCTGACTGTTTTAATGCAGTTAATTGAAATATCACTGAGACCAAGACCTGAGGGTGGCCTGTGAAACCTGCTGGATGCAAAACCTCCTGTTATATTGCGGAAAAATGTATTGATCGCATGCTCCGTTGTGATACCCCTGTCGAGCCAGCTTCCCCTGTTGCTTCCATATATCTTTGTGCTGTTAACCGGACGGGGATTATCCTTAATGTAATCGAAAACATATTGTGCATTGCTCCAGTTGACAGGACCCGCCAGCTGACTGTTCTGGGATATATCTATAAACCGGTATCGCCCGGGATGATCGAGGGTGCGCTTATGAGTGGCTGTTTTTACATCCCAGTTGTCCCACATCTGTGTTATATAGATATCTTTCTCCCCGGCGACTGATTTGACGAAGTCAGCCCAGTAAATTGCCCATTCCTCTTTGCCGCTCGTCTCATTATCAATACAATACAACACATTGTCGTATTGAAGGGAGATCGAAAGAAGCTTCTCAACAAACTTATGCTGATATTCCAGGAGGATAATATTGTTGTCAAGTTCAGGAACAGTAAAAAAGAATGGCTGGACATTAGATCCCGGATGCAGCGGATATACAGAATCGAGTCGTGCCTCTGCAAATGAGTAGTTTATATTATTCACCGGATTGAAAGGATCTGTTCTCCATGGATCGCGGGAGTGGTCGAACCTGTCCCATACTTCTATCTGAACAATAATGTCGCGCTCCCTGGCAAGTCTCAGCAAATTCTCAAAACGGTCCCAGTACTCTGCATTCCACGTGTTGAGATCATATTTCCCTTCAGCTGTAGTTCCAAAAGCATGCAAGTCTCCCGGATCCCTGTCGCTCATAGTATTTCGGATATAGTTGCCCCCCGCCGCTTTAAGACTGTCGAGATGTGTAAGCAGATTATCATTCTGAAAAAGATTATCGTTATCCGTGGCACCCAGTAACAGAACCGGTTTACCTTTATATTGCCAGTAACTCCGGTTGCCTTCATAAGGCCTTATATGATTGGCTCCCTCCCATGGTTTGTTATCCGACGTGCAACTATGACTGATAAGGGCAGACATTACAAAAGCTGCTGTAATTAATCTTCTCATTTATACTTGCTGTTAAAATTAAAGAACATAAAAATTGCTGTGAATTTATATCTTTATATCAAACTTTACAATGCACACCAAGTTAAAGTTATCGTATACTGGGTGCTGGGTCCTGGCTTTGTCCGCCATAGCCTTCTTTGACCGGCGAAGCTTGAGCGAAGGCGGGGTGCTGGGTCATAGGTCAGGGTCCCGGAACGCTAAAACTGTAACTTTTAAAACTCTGAAACTCTGAAACAAATAACATTCGATCGTGCCATGAAACACTTTATTACCATTTTAACGGTCTCTGTGATGATGATTACTGTTGCCTGCAATCAGAAAGAAAAAGCCGACCTTGTCATAATCAACGGCAAGGTATTGACAATAGATGATGCCCATCCAATGGCTGAAGCTGTGGCAGTAAAAGATGAGATTATTATTGCTGTCGGTACGACAGGAAAAATATCAAGGATGATCGAAGAGGGTGTCACGAAAGTTATTGATGCCCGGGGCAGGCTTGTGATCCCCGGCTTCAATGACGCTCATGTGCATTTTGGTCCGCTCGACCCAGATTACGTCGAACTAAGGTACACAACCGATCCGGCTGTTATTGCCGAAAAAGTAAAGGCGCAGGTTGCAAGGTCAAAGCCAGGTGAGCTGATCAGGGGAGGACACTGGGAACATGAAATGTTTACCGACAGGCAATGGCCCGCAAAGGAACTGATTGATCCTGTATCTCCGGATAACCCCGTTGTTCTCAGCAGGGCTGACGGACATTCTGTACTGGTAAACAGCTATGTTCTGAGAAATTCCGGAATTACTAAGGATACGCCAAATCCTTTTGGAGGTGAGATAATGAAAGACCCGGTAACAGGGGAACCTACAGGGATCCTGAAAGAGACCGCTCAGAATCTTGTCAGGTCAGGAGCTGTAAGAGTAGAGAGAACACCTGAGGAAGAGGCTGAAAGAAGTCGTAACGGATATCTCATTGCCCTTAAGGAAGCAAGGGAGTATGGAGTGACCAGCATACAGATTCCGGGTAATGCCAGCTTCGGCATGTATGAACAACTCAGGGAGGAAGAGCTTCTGACAAGCAGGATAGATATAGGGAAATCCCTTACCGGCGATCAGAAACTGCTGGAGAGCTACAAGGAGCTCTCTGCAAAATATCCTCCTGAAGGTAACTGGATCAGGTTTGGCTACCTGAAAGCATTTATTGACGGAACGATTGGTTCAGGTACGGCCCTCATGTTCGAACCTTTTGCCGACAACCCCGCTTCAGCAGGACTGGCGATGATGCCGTATGAAGAATTTGAAGAGATGGTTGTTGCCGCCGATAAGCACGGCTTTCAGATCGGAGTCCATTCCATAGGCGACAAAGGCAACAACTGGACCCTTAATGCAATCGAAAAATCTCAACAGGTGAATGGCAGACGCGACAGCAGGCACAGGAGTGAACATGCCCAGACCCTCATTATGACGGACATACCGAGGTTTGCACAACTGGGAGTTATACCCTCAATGCAGCCCACACATTGTATAACGGATAAGAGATTCTATGAGAAACGTGTCGGTATTGAGAGATGCAAAGGAGCTTATGCCTGGAGAAGTCTCATCGATGCCGGGTCCGTTCTGGCTTTTGGAACCGACTACCAGGTTGAGCCGCTTAACCCGATGGAGGGGCTTTATGCAGCTGTAACAAGAAAGGACAGGCTGGGTGAAGAAGGTGACGGGTGGTTCCCCGAGCAGAAGCTAACCATGGAAGAAGCTATAAAATATTATACACTCGGATCAGCATACGCCCAGTTCATGGAGGATCGCAAGGGAATGATAAAGAAAGGGTTTCTTGCTGATATTGTCATAACCGACAAGGATCTTCTTACCATACCCGAAAGCGAGATCATGAAGACAAAGGTCGATTATACGATCACAGGCGGCAGGATTGTTTACGAGTCAGACAATTAACCCCTCTGGCGCTTCGCGCCATCTCCCCTTCAAGGGAGATGAATCACCAAACTTAACTCAAATGTATCTGAATGATAGCGTATTACCCCCCTCCCGGGGGGGGGGGGGGGGGGGGGGTGAAAAGAAAAATTGCAGATACAAGTTCCAGTGCGGGCAAATAATTATGGGCGGCAACC
>CAZWFL010000018.1:66795-71366 GCA_964633195.1 uncultured Rikenellaceae bacterium
CGCCCCCACCCCCCCTATTTTTTATTTACACACACAAACACAAAATAATTTTTATCCTTACCCCCCCCCCCCCCCCCCGGCGGGGGGGGGGGGGGGGGGGGGGTACTTCAGACAGTTGCAGTATCATCTTCCAGTGCCTGCATAATCTTAAGCGCTTCCTCCCGGCTGGTACCACAAAACTCTTCTTCAGCCTGAAAATCAGAACATACCTTAGGACGTGAGGGACCGCCATACAGTGCACACCTGTAATCATTTATTAAATGAATACATCTTACTCCTGAAGGCTTCCCGTCAGGCATTCCCGGTATGGGCGATGATATCGACAGGGCAATACAACAGGCTCCACAGTTCTCCCTGCACTTCATAGGTTAGAAGGGTAGATTATTAAACATGACACTCCTTTTTAACCAACAAAAATATTCCTTTTTATGTTAAGATATTGCCACTCGCAGACCTATTTTGTCTTTCGTCGTATAATGCCACATTCTGACGAATAATTATTACTCTTATGAATTGATTCTTTAATTTTATTGCTGATTTACAGGATAGTATTTATTCTTAAATTTGATAAAAAAAATGAAAGCAGGGAAGTTTGATATCAAATCGATACTGCTAAGACAACCCGGTTTCTGGTTTTTCCAGGTCACAGGGTGGTTACTTTTTGCGGTGGGCATGAAGCTCTATTTCCCAAACATGCAGGTCACCAATTTGCTCACCTTCTATCAGTTTTTCAATTTCTATTTTATCGGATTTTTATTAACATCCGGATTAAGACTCGTATATAAGCGGATCTTCAGAAAGAGCAAGCCTATCTTACTGGTCATAGCAACTACAATCATTTCCTCAGCAATTTTAATGCTTCTTCTCAGTTTTTTTGATGGTCTTTCAAACTATCCTTTCTGGGATGAAACTATGAGGGACAAGTTCATCAAAACATGGCAGAATTTCGATGCAGGTCAGTTCTATCACAACAACATATTCTGGTATGTTTTATTAGTGCTCTGGAGCGTCCTTTATTTTGGGATCAAATCATTGACAGACCTGAGAGAAACAAGGGAGAAGAGTGAAAAAGCACTGCTACTTGCACAGCAATCGCAGTTACAGATGCTACGCTACCAGCTTAATCCGCATTTCCTCTTCAATTCTTTAAATTCCATTCAGGCACTGATTTATGAGGATCCGGAATGCGCTGACAGGATGTTAATCAAACTTTCAGAATTCCTGAGATATACACTTAGAAACCAGGAGAGACTTCTGATACCTCTTGCCGAGGAGATAAAAATTGTTAAAGAATATCTCTCCCTGGAAAGTGTAAGATTCCCTGATCGGCTCAGGTATTCAATAAACGTATCTGATGAAGCTGCAGAAAGGGAAGTTGTTGCTTTTATCCTTCAGCCGTTTATTGAAAATGCCATCAAACATGGAATGAAATCATCCCCCGATTTTCTTGAAATAACCGTTAACGCTGCAATAACAAATGGGAAATTGACAATTGAAATAAAGAACAATGGCGAGTGGATTGACTCTGAGGAGGAAGGGATTGGCATAAAAAATGTTTTTGAGAGGCTTAAGAATGCTTTCAACGGTCAATATTCCCTGAATATCTCAAAAAGCGGAGGATATGTCTCCGTTAATCTAACGATTGAACAGCAAAACACTCTCTTATTCAAAGAGACATGAAATCATACACAGGATATATCGTAGACGATGAACCTTTGGCAATCAGGTCGTTAAGGAGGAAGCTTGAAAAGTTCCCCGAAATCGAGATAATCGGGGAAGCAACAAGGATGCAGAAGGCTTTAAATGATATCAGTGAAATGAAGCCCGAGGTTCTTTTTCTTGACATACAGCTTACTGAGTGCACGGGTTTCGACCTTCTTAACAAAATTAACTATACTGGTAAAGTAATCTTTGTTACTGCATTCGATGAATACGCTCTCAGGGCATTTGAAATAAATGCCGTAGCTTACCTGCTTAAACCGATTTCGGTTGAACGACTGTCATCTGCAATTGAAAGAATTAAGTCAGAAGAGTATTACAAATCCTCAGAAGGTAAATCCGTCAGTTCAAAGTTCAGATACTCCGACCGGATACTTGTTGTTGAGAGAGACCAGATAAGGTTCATTCTGCTTGAAACAATAACTGTAATATCCGCAGCAAGAGACTATACACTGATTGAAACAATGGATGGGAAGAAAAGCATTATGATGAGATCGATGGCGGAATGGATGAACAGGCTTCCTTCTGAACACTTTATCAGGATACACCGGTCCTATATAGTGAATATCAACCATATAGAAAAGATTGTCCGGAACTCAACAAATACCGCCAGGGTATATATCAAAAATCACACTGAGCCCGTTTCGTTAAGCCGCACTTATTATTCAATTCTGAGGGAAAAATATCTTTAATCGATATCATACACTAAATCTGACATGTTCACTTATTAAGAAATGAAATGAATAAATCAGTGTTTATCTCAGGATACAGGGTTATCTCAGCAGCCGGACTCTTCATCGCGCTTAATTTATGCTCCTGTGCTCAGAGTCTTCCTGAAAAAGCTGAGAGAGATACCTTCTTGTTTACTGAGGAAGAGCTTGAAATGTTGATGAAAAAACCAGTCAGCATGGGTGAATACCAGCCTGCGCAGGCCGGACCTCTCAGAAAACCCGACGGAAATGGAGGATTCACTTTGGACAGTACATTTACAGTTGAAAAGATTAGCATCAAAAGCGAAGGATACCTTATCACAGGGTGGCTCTACCTTCCCCCGGGAGATAAGAAATGTCCGCTGATAATACTTACAAATGGTGGCGGGAATATTGTGAGAGCAATACGGTCATTCTCCGATTTCATGGCACCGATACTTGCCCATTGCGGGTATGCTGCCTTCGTTCACGATAAAAGGGGAACAGGAGAATCAGAAGGTGAATATGTTAACACAACCTATGATGATTATATTACAGACGCAGGAAATTGTGCCATCTTCCTTTCAAAACACGAGAGGATCGATCGAAATAAGATAGGTGTTATGGGTGCAAGCGAAGGCGGAAGAATTGCAGTGATTGCCGCCAGCCGTTTTCCGGTCTTCAGTTTTGTCATCAGCCAGGCGGGTACCGTGGTAAGCGCCATCGACGACAGGATGAATGCACAGATTAACGGAATGATCGACAACGGAACAATAAATGATTCAATTGCTGAACTTGTAAAACCAGTTTGGAGAAACTCCTTCGAGGCCTGGGCCAGTAACGATCCGGAGGAGCATGCAAAAGCTGATGAAGAGATCCGGCAACTGAGGAAAATATATCCCAGAGGTTACATCCCCTTCACAAAAGGTGAAATGGACAGCATCCCGGCGTTCGGAATCATCCTTCCCACCTGGAACTCGCTTGGTGCTGATTATATGATGGAGATGGAGCGTTTTACAAAAAAATGGCTTGCCATATTCGGAGCAGAAGACAGAGTCGTCCCCACAGACGAAAGCGTAAGTAACATCGATCGCTTTATGAAGCTGAGCGGAAATCATAACTGCAATGTAGCAATCATTCCGGGGATGGGGCATGTACCGGTGGATATTGAGACAAAAAGGAGGATCGATTTCGATTACCTTATTATTAACTGGCTGAATCAGAATGTTAAAGAATAGGTTTTTTTAATTCACGATAAAAAATCAACTACATGGAGAAAACACTATTGATCATAGTCGTGCTCTGTGCTTTTCTTAAAAGCGGCCTGGGGCAAAACACTCCTGTTGATATTGACTCAGGTTATATTGAGGTCGACGGCGGGCGACTGTTTTACGAAGCCGGCGGCAGGGGCGGGAATATCGTATTGCTCCACGATGGCATGGTCAGCCATGAGATTTGGGATTTCCAGTTTCCTGTACTGGCAAAGTATTACAGGGTTACAAGGTACGACCGCAGGGGTTATGGTAAATCATCGGACCCGGAGGCTCCCTACTCCGATATTGAAGACCTGAATGAGTTGTTTCTGAAGCTTGACATTGAAAAGGCTGTCCTTTTCGGGATGTCATCCGGGGGTGGTCGTGTAATAGATTTTACACTGAAGTACCCCGAAAAGGTCAGATCTGTTATCCTCGTCGGAGCAGTAGTCGGCGGGTATGGATACACCTCCCATATGACATACAGGGGCGGACATCTGAAGTCACCTGCAGATATGGATGATCCTGTGAAGGCAGCCAGCTATTTTGTATGGGAAGATCCCTATGAGATATACTCTGAGAACACGGCAACAAAACAAAAAGTGTCGGAAATTCTTCAGAGGAATATTCATCGCCCCTTTAACCCTCAATTTAATAAACCACCTGAAAGGATTGCGGCCCGCTTTCTCAACGAGATAAAAGTGCCTGCGGTTGTCCTTGTGGGTGAATATGATATTCCTGACGTCCATTCTCATGCCGGAGTAATACAATTCGGGATACCCGGAGCGAGAAGAGAGGTTATACTGAATTCCGGTCACCTCATTCCTGTTGAACAACCCGGTGAATTTAATAAGGCGGTATTCAGGTTCCTCAGGAGAAATGAATTCTTTAACTGTCTGAACAGAGGAGG
>CAZWFL010000019.1:0-66305 GCA_964633195.1 uncultured Rikenellaceae bacterium
CCTCGTGAACCGGCTCCTCGTGAACCGGCTCCTCGTGAACCGGCTCCTCGTGAACAGGCTCCTCGCGAACAGGCTCCTCGCGAACCGGCTCCTCAGCCACCGGTGGTTCACGACGAAGTTTATGATAGAGCACCTCCCTGTCGGCAATATGTATTGCCGAACTCCTCAACTGGCTTTCAAACCTGATATCAGAAGAATCCTGAAGGGTCTTCAGCAGCAGTATGTGAGCACTGTGAAAATAAGGGAAGAGACCGATCAGCTCATTTATCTCACCGGTCATCTGACGTCCTGCCGGATGAGTCCCCTCCATCATTCTGATAAAATCGCTTTTATTCATGACCGGTTACCAGTTTACAAAGGCGCGGTTAAAGATATCCTCAACCAGCAGGGTGATAATTTTATCAGACAGCTCTTTCTCAACACTGCTCAGGTCAGAGGAGCTGTCATAATCCTCATATCTCGAAAAGGTTTGTTCATAGCTCAGTTCAGGTTCTACAGCATTTGTAAACTTTACTCTTACAGTGATGGTAAACCTGTTCGTGGCAGCTCTTGCATCAGCAGATACAGTAAGTGGCCGGGTGTTATAATCGGCTATCTCGCCTTCAAAATCCATATCACCGATACCGTTTATCAATCCCAGGTTGGTTTGTGCCTTGCATTTATCTATCAGGGCATCGGTAAGATACTGGCTCAATCCGGGCTGCACAAGGCTGGCCCTGTTCTGAAAATACTGGACACTGATCGTTTTTGCCTGGGGAGAGATGCTTGCACCGGTGAATGAATAGCTTATTTTACAGCCGGTTGCTGCCAGTATGCAAAGCATGATCAACACCGGCATAATAAGTATTCCCGGCAGCTTTCCGTATTTATCAGAGTTCGATTTCATGTTCCTTGATTTTCCTGTAGAGTGTCCTTTCAGAAATACCAAGCTCCCGTGCTGCAAGTTTCCTTTTGCCGCTATATTTTTCGAGAGCTTTCTTTATCATTTCCACCTCTTTGCCGGCAAGCGACAATGATTCTTCCACCACTTCCTCAGTATCCTGAATATCTGTCCGTCCGTGACGCTGGGTAAAATCAACTGTCTTATCAGGAGCACCTGCCGGCTGTTCCTCAGCGGTATTCTTATGAAACAGGTTATTGATGACACCTGAATTAGTGTCGTGAAAGCTGATATCGATCTGCTCACTCCGTATCAGGTCGAACACCAGCTTTTTCAGGTCGTTCATATCGCTTTTCATATCGAAGAGGATCTTATAGAGTATCTCCCTCTCGGATGAATAAGATTTCTCATCTTCCCGCCTGATAATTGCCGGGAGCTTGATTCCGGTATAGTCGGGAAGATATGCCCGCAGAGTTTCGATACTTATCTCCCTCTCCCTTTCAATGATTGATATCTGTTCAGTAATGTTCTTCAACTGTCTTACATTGCCGGGCCAGGAATAATTGAGCAGGATATTCTTTGCCTCGTTACTGAGCCGTATTGCAGGCATTCTGTATTTCTCGGCAAAGTCAACGGCAAATTTCCTGAAAAGAAGGAATATATCTTCACCTCTTTCCCGAAGCGGCGGGATCTTAACCGGCACCGTATTGAGCCTGTAAAAGAGGTCCTCCCTGAATCTGTCATTCTCTACCGCTTTAACTACATCAACATTGCTTGCCGCGATAACCCTGACATTAGTTTTCTGGACTTTGGATGAACCGACCCTGATAAACTCACCTGTTTCGAGTACCCTTAGCAGGCGCACCTGTGTTGAAAGGGGCAGTTCGGCCACCTCGTCAAGAAAGATAGTGCCACCGTCTGCCACTTCAAAGTAGCCTTTTCTGCTTTCCGTTGCACCGGTGAAGGATCCCTTCTCATGGCCGAACAGCTCTGAGTCGATTGTTCCTTCCGGGATCGCCCCGCAGTTAACTGCAATGTATTGCCCGTGCTTCCTGGAACTGAAGTGATGAATAACCTGAGGAAAGGCTTCCTTACCGGTACCGCTTTCGCCCGTAATAAGTACCGAAAGGTCCGTAGGGGCTACCTGTACGGCTATATCGATAGCCCTGTTGAGTCCGTCATAGTTTCCTATAATACCGAACCTTTGCTTTATGCTTTGCAGATCCTTCATTAAATTTCCTCTTCAGGTGCGAAATTAAGATTTTTTCAGGACATCGGGAAATTCCTTTTTTGTAAATTCGCAGAATGAAGAAACCTGATTCTATCAAGCTGGCCGGCATAATACCGGCAAGGTATGCATCATCCAGGTTCCCTGGAAAACCACTTGCAACCATAGGGAACAAGCTAATGATACAGAGAGTTTATGAGCAGACACTGAAAGCTCTCGATGTAGTCTATGTGGCAACCGACGACAAAAGAATATATGATGCTGTTGTTGGTTTCGGAGGCAAAGCAGTCATTACCTCACCCGACCATCAGAGCGGTACAGACAGATGCGCCGAGGCAGCTTCACTGATATCGGAGGAACTGGGATATATGCCTGATATCATTATAAATATCCAGGGAGATGAACCTTTTATCAAGCCTGAACAGATTTCGCTTCTTGTTGCCTGCTTCAGTGATAAAAGTGTAGAAATTGCCACTCTTGCCAGAAAAGTAAGACCGGGTGAGGATATCTTTAACTTCAATCATCCGAAGGTGATCCTCGACACAAAGAAAAATGCGATATATTTCAGCAGGGCAGCAATACCCTATCACAGGGACGCCGAAATGTATGAATGGACCCAAAGGCACACTTACTACAAGCATATCGGTCTCTACGCATTCAGAACAGAGGTGCTCAGGAAAATAACCATACTGCCGTCAAGCCCGCTCGAGAAAGCTGAATCGCTTGAACAGAACAGATGGATAGAAAATGGCTTCAGGATCAGAACAGCAATAACTGAATGGGAAAGCTTCGGGATCGATACGCCGGGCGATCTCGAAAAAGCAAAATCTCTTATTGATAAATAATTAATTACCTTAGCGATAAATAATTAAAAAATATTACTAACTTTAGCACAATTTTTGAAGGAGTTATCTAAACAGCTGTTATGAAGAAGGTTCTGCCTCTGTTATTCTTTCTTCTTATGTCCGGAGTCCTTCATGCTCAGAAGGATACGCTGGCTGTTTTAAATAATCAGGCACAGAAGAACTTCATAAGGGAGACCGCAAACGTAAATGTTAATATATACCCCGTACCCGTAAGAGATAAGAATTTCACCATCAGGGCTGAAAAGAATATCGCGTTTGTGAAGGTAACAAATATGATCGGACAGGATATTTACCGTATCCAATATAATAATCCGCAGCAACTTGTTAAGGTGTGGCTCGATAATCCTAAAAGAGGAATGTACCTCGTGACGCTTCTTTTCGACGACGGAACAAGACTCGTAAGGAAAATAATGGTAGAGGAACCCGAGTAAACAGGGTGACTGAAGTGGAGGAAAAACAAAGCGGATTACCGGGGAATTATCCGCTTTGAAATCATTGTTTTTAATAATTATTAACTTTTATTAAACATTCATTTAATGTGATTGTTTTACTTTAGCCCTTTGGGGTATATTTTTAATCTGGTATTGATTCGAGCAATTATGGAAGATGGAATTAATGTTTTTTCGATCAAAGATCTCGAGAACTTTTCAGGGATAAAAGCTCATACAATAAGAATATGGGAGAAGAGGTACAAGATTCTTGAGCCCGACAGGACTGATTCAAACATAAGAACATACAATGAATCTGAGCTTAAGAAGATCCTCAATGTTGCTTACCTTAACAGAAATGGTCTGAAGATATCTAAAATAGCGAAGCTGAATGAAGATGAACTTACCCGGAAGGTGATGACCCTCAGCAGCAAGCAGGATGATATTGATCAGAACTTTCAGCCCGGAAAGATACTGATGTCTGCCATCAGGTTCAGCGAAGAGCAGTTCATGGATGCTCTCATGCCATTTATTGAGCGCCATGGCGTGGAGGATGCCTATACCAGATATCTCTATCCTCTGCTGCTCAAATCGAGGATACTCTGGCAGACGGGAAGCCTTTCGCGCGCCCAGGAGCAGTTCATCAGAAATACCCTGCGTCAGCTGATAATTATCGAGGACAGTAAGCTTAAACCATACAAAGGCCAGCCGAAGCCTCCTGTTGCCATGATAAACACTTCAGATAATCTTACTGACAATAATTTCCTTTTCTATAAATATGCCCTGAAAAGGAGGGGCTTTGATATTATTTTCACCGGCGGGATCCTTCCTGCCTCCGAAGTGATCGAAATCCACAAGATCAAACCATTTGCATACCTTGTTGTCAATTCAGGTTCATTTGATTTTGCGAGGAAGAAAACCGGATACTTCAGCAGTATAGGCAGGTCACTGTTGATAAAAAAAATTATACTGACGGACTATCCTGAACAGGCAGAGAAAAAGGCTCCCGAAAATATAATAATTACCCGAACACCTTCTGATTTCATTGAAGCACTCTCAGCACTCAGATAACGGAGGGCCCGTTTCCTGTAAGAAGGCCGTTAAAATAAGTTCTCTCCCTTTCCAGATCAACTTCCGGAACTTTTGAAGCAACAAATTCAATCTGCTGAAGTATCCTTTCAGCAAACTTTACTGTTGATCCGGGCGCATCCTTCTTAAGCCTGTGCTGCAATGCCTTCGTTATTTTAACAACCTCCTTCCACACCCCCATTACTCCACTATCAAGATAACTCTCCGAAAAAACGTTCCAGATGTAATCCGATGCAGTTTCTGAAAGATGGACCATATCAGCGCCATAATACCTGTAATCGCGAAGGTCGTCCATTACAATCTCATAAGCAGGAAAATAGCCCAAAGAAGCCGGATGCCTGAGTAACTCCTCCACTGCCAGGAATAGGGTTGATTTGCTAATCTGGTTACCATGAGCCCCATCCTTCCAATGCCTTACAGGACTGATTGTGAAGACAACTTTAAGGTCAGGATATCGGATATGGAGATTATCAAGCTGCCTTTTCCATACCGTAACAATATCTTCAACTGTCAGTAACTCCGGTGTGAAACAGGCAGAGGGCATCTTGTGGCAGTTTGAAACAATCAGACCTGTTTCCTTCCATCGGTAAACCCGCGCAGTGCCAAAGGTTATGAAAAGAAATTTCGCTGACTTTAAAAACCCATTTGCCTCCTCAGTCATTCTGTTGATCCTCTGCACTACTTTTTCCGGATCTTCCGAGGAGAATTCAGTATTGTGAGAAAAGCTGAGCCATACGCCATCGTGATTATGCAGGTCCTCAATTCCGAAATATTTCTTACCGGTTATGATATCCAGGGTATCAGAAACAGAGACAGGGTTGAAGAGTGTCCCCGAAGGATTAATCATAACCGGCAACTTCCCCTCCCCCATCTTCATCCCTATCGCGGTTGCAAAACACGAACCGATAAGCATTACTCCCGTATCATATCCGATCTTGCAGGAAGAAGGATCTGCTTTTACAATAGTCCTGAGTTCCATCAGATACTCTTTTTTTATGCAAACCTGATACTGAAATCCATATTCTTTTTCCCCTAAATGTACAAAAGATGTCCGGAAAAGCACAATTACTTCAAAATAATCAATGTATTGATTTTTTTGTTTTAACAAACTGACTTTAACTTATTAAATGGTAACGGGCAGCCGGCACTGAACAAATTGAACAATGCCGGATAAATCGATGGATTAAGGAATGCCCCCTCTTTCTTCCCATTGCTATCGAAGACTGCTGATTATTTATACAAAATTTGTACAACCTTTCGGGATACCTCTGTATATAACTGATCCTGGTTCAATTATGATGCGATTACATTTTGTCCTTATTTAGAATTCTCTTAGAATATAAGGATATTAAGATATTAAGATTTGCATTTCTTTTATTATTGTAATATATTTGTTCCATATAACTTATACAATAAAGCCATGACACCATATGAATTCAACAACAACCTGATAGAATTGAAGAGCAATCTTCAGCGATTTGCAATGAGCCTGACGTCCGACAGGGAATCGGCCCTCGATCTGGTTCAGGACACCTACCTCAAGGCCTTCACATACAAGGATAAGTTTGTTGATTATACAAACCTGAAGGCATGGGTATTTACCATAATGAAAAACACTTTCATAAACAATTACCGCCGGAACGTTAAGGAAAATACAATAATTGACGGCACAAAGGATCTCTACTACCTCAATATGCCCCACGATAAGGGATATGTTACTCCTGAATCAGATTACTCCGCGGGAGAGATTGAAAAGGCGATCGATTCGCTTAACGATGAATTCAGGATACCTTTCAGGATGCATCTGGAGGGTTACAAATATCATGAGATAGCGGAAAAGCTCGGATTGAAGATAGGTACCGTTAAAAGCCGTATCTTCTTCACGCGCCAGAAGCTGATGCTTATGCTCAGAGACTATGCAAAATAAACGGAAGGTTAGTAATTTATAAATAGTTAGCGGGTTTGAAAGAGAGGCTGAAATTTCAGCCTCTCTTTATTTTACTTAATTTTGGATTAATGGCAAGAAACTAATACTAAATTTATGGTGAAATTCAAAATAAACTGTTATGCAAAAGATAATTACACTTCGGACCGACAGGCGAAACGGATTATATGATATTACGGAAAAGGTGTCGGCAATTGTCAGTGAAAGCAAGGTTCAGTCGGGAATTGTTACGGTATATGCAAGGGGATCTACTGCAGCGATAATGATACAGGAGAACTGGGACGAGTCTGTCCAGAACGATGTCGTTACCCTGCTTAACAGGCTTATTCCATCCGGTGTATGGGAACACGACCGCCAGGACAATAACGGTGATGCGCATCTGAAGGCAGGGATAGTCGGCCCTTCTGAAACCATTCCCGTTATTAACGGAGAGCCGGGATTGTCAACCTGGCAAAATATTTTTCTTTGTGAATTCGATGGCCCCAGGAATCAGAGGGAGGTTGTCGTAAGCATATTGGGTGACAATTAACTCTCATCACGGGTCAGGTGCAAGAGCAGCTTTTATATTCCTGACAAACCTGTCGTACTTTACTCTTTTTATTGCAGATCTGCTGAAGAGCTCCATAAATTTTTGCTCTGTCAGGGATTTCCAGTCATTGGCGGTCATTGATGAAATTTCATCATCCAGTAAAAATTCCGGTGTTCTGCATGGCAGGGCCTTGCTATTCCAGGGACACACTTCCTGGCACCTGTCGCAGCCGTAAACCCTTCTTCCCAGTTTTGGAACGATCTCTTCAGGTATAGGTCCCCTGTTCTCGATGGTGAGGTTTGCAATGCATTTTCTGGCATCTATCGTCTTGTCTTCATTTATTGCCCCGGTCGGACACATTTCGATGCAGAGCCGGCAGTCGCCGCAATGATCACTTATATAAGGTTTATCATGCAGAAGTTCGTGGTCAATCAGGATTATGCCTATTAAAAAGAATGATCCGATGGTGTCATTTATAATTATGGAATGGCGTCCCTGCCAGCCCAGGCCTGCTTCTTTTGCCCACATCTTCTCAGCAATTGTCCCGGAATCAACAAAAACCTTCCCGGTGGTCCCAGGAGCAAGGTTTTTTATAAAACCAAGTATGCTATCAAGTTTACCCCGGATAACCTCATGGTAATCGATGCCGTACGCGTATCTTGAGAGAAGGGGCACTCCGGACTCTTTCTGCATCATTTCCAGGTTATAGCTCAGCCCTGTAACAACAACTGACTTCACTCCCGGAAGATGGAGAGAAGGATCAAACCGTTTTTCAAAATCTCTGGCGAGGAAAGCCATATCAGCATTCATCCCCTGACCGCACCACTTCTTCAGCACCGGCAAATATTCGGAAAGGGAGCGCGCCTCCGCAATTCCACAGAGATCAAAACCTGTTTCCCTTGCTTTATCCTTTATAAGCAGCGAGATCCTTCTTTTTTCTGTTTCAGTCACAAAGCGCAGTAATTTAAATGAATCCGAGTTCAAGCTTTGCAGCGTCGCTGAGCATGTCTTTATTCCATGACGGAGTGAATGTCAGTTTCAGGTCGACTTCCTTTACTCCCTCCACCCCTGCTGTTTTTGTTCTGACCTCCTTCAGGAGATCCTCTGCCATAGGACAGTTTGGTGCCGTAAGTGTCATAAGGATATGTGCAACATGGTCGTCGCCGACATCTATGTTGTAAATAAGGCCGAGGTCATAAATATTAACCGGTATCTCTGGATCATAGATACTTTTCAGCACTTCTCCTATCCTTGTTTCGATATCTAGTTTTTCTGAATGTTCCATAGCGTCATTTTCATCTTTTTGCATCGATGGCAATGGCATAGAGCTTTATCTGCCGAACCATTGCCAGCAGTCCGTTCGATCGCGTAGGCGAAAGGTTTTGCCTCAGACCTATACGATCGATGAAATAGAGATCGGATGATATTATCTCTTTAGGTGCACGTCCTGACAGAACCCTGAGCAGGAGTGCAATGATACCTTTTGTAATGATTGCGTCGCTGTCGGCCGTGAAGTTGACATTCACACCGTCATAATCGGGATAGAGCCATACTTTCGACTGGCATCCCTCTATCAGGTAATCCCTGGTTTTATGCTTCGGATCGATAGCTGGCAGGTTTTTGCCCAGGTCAATAAGAAGATTGTATTTGTCCATCCAGTCATCAAACTGGGAAAACTCTTCAATAATCTCCTCCTGTATATCGTTAACAGACATTATTTGGAACCTAACATTAATTTAACTTTTTCTATTCCTTCGCAGAGCAGGTCGATCTCCTCCCTGGTATTATAGAAACAGATAGATGCCCTGATTGTTCCTTCAATGCCATATCTGTCCATTACAGGCTCGGCACAGTGGGTTCCTGTCCTGACCGCAATTCCCATTTTGTCGAGCACCATACCTGCGTCGTACTGGTGTATATCACTCAGGGTGAACGATATTATTGATATTTTATCAGGCGCATTACCGTATATCTTCAATCCCGGTATGGCTGATAGTTTTTCAGTTGCATACGAGAGAAGTTCTCTCTCTCTTTCGGCTATTTCCTCCCTCCCGAGTTCACTAAGATAATCGAATGCTCTGGCCATACCCACAGCGCCGGCAAAATTAGTTGTTCCGGCTTCGAATTTGAAGGGGAGGCTGTTATAAGTTGTTTTTTCGAAGGTAACGCTCTCAACCATATCTCCGCCACCCTGGTAGGGGGGCATTTCGCTGAGCCACTTCTCCTTACCATAGAGTACACCGATGCCTGTCGGACCGTATACCTTATGACCTGAAAAGACATAGAAATCACATCCGAGAGAGCTTACATCGACAACGCCATGCTGAACTGCCTGTGCCCCGTCGACAAGGACCGGGATTCCGGCCTCATGCGCTGCATCAATGATATCTTTAACAGGAAGTATTGAACCCAGGGCATTTGATGCATGAGTCACTGCCACGATTTTCGTCTTTGGAGAGATCAGCTTCAGATACTCACTGAAAATGATCTCACCATCATCATTTACGGGTATCACCTTCAGGGAGGCGCCTTTTCTCTCACAGGTCATCTGCCACGGAACGATATTGGCATGATGCTCAAGAGTGCTTATTATCACCTCATCGCCGGGTCCCAGATACCTCTCGCCAAAAGAGAAGGCAACAGCATTGATCGATCCGGTCGCTCCCGAAGTGAATATTATTTCGTGTTTCTCTCCTGCATTAATAAAAGCCCTGACCTTTTCCCTTGATTCTTCGTATGCTTCGGAAGCGATATCGCTGAGTGCATGTACACCTCGGTGAATATTGCTGTTGTATGATTCATATACTTCACTGACTGCGTCTATAACACATTGAGGCTTTTGCGTTGTGGCACCGTTATCGAGGTAAACAAGCTTCCTGTTGTAGACTGTTCGGTTCAGAACCGGGAAATCGGCGCGTATGTCAGAAATACTTTTCACTTCATAATCCTATTTATCCGCAGCGGACCATACAGCTTGCACATCTCGAAAGTTCCCCTCTTAATCTCTGCATAACAAGGTTGTCCATTCTTTCGCGGAGTGGTTCAATATTTATATTCTGAATAACTTCATGCGCAAAACCAAACATCAGCATCAGCTTTGCTTCCCTCTGGTCAATGCCCCTTGAACGGAGGTAAAAGAAGACATTATCGTCGAGCTGGCCTACTGTTGCTCCGTGGCTGCACTTAACATCATCGGCGTAAATCTCCAGCTGCGGTTTTGTATACACTTTCGCGTCCTCGGTAAGAAGGATGCTGTTATTCTTCTGGTATGCATAAGTACCCTGGGCGTCCTTCGCCACAAATATTCTGCCGTTGAAGGCTCCTGATGCCATATCGTCAAGAACTCCCTTGAAGAGTTGGTTGCTCGTACACCGGGGAGAAGCATGCTCAATATTCACATAGTTATCGACATGCTGGAATTTATCGGCCAGGTAGAGACCGTAAGAATTGCTCTCCGCACCCTCTCCTCCGAGATAATGGTAAGTGCTGTTACGGACCAGTCCGCCATGAAGAGTCACATTATTCGATGAGGCATGGCTGTTTCTCTCCTGGTGTATGAATGTATGGGTTAATTTGCCGGCATTATTATGTTCGTTCTGCACTCTTATAATATCAAAACGGGAATTCTCTCCGACATATACTTCAGTTACTGCATTGGTGAGGAATTTCTGTGGCGAGAGGGTGTGGTCACAGATAATTATCGATATTTCGGAATTCTTCTCAACAATTATAAGATTCCTGTGCTGGTTGAATATATCGTCTTTTGAATAGACCAGGTTTATAACCTGTACCGGCTTGTTAAGACGGGTTCCTTCGGGGACATAAACAAATACCCCGTCGGATGCCATGGCAGTATTCAGGTGAACAAGTCCGTCCGATTCACTCTTTGCATACCTGCCATAATGTTTATCCACGAGATCGCTGAATTTAACCGAGGCTTCCTTCAGGCTGCCGATCCACACTCCTCCGGGGAGTTCCCTCAGCTTATGTTTAAGATCAGGGTAAAAACCATTCATAAGCACCAGGCCGTGAGCATCGAGATCAGTCACATCGCACCTGAACTGTTCAGCCTTTTCAAGATCTTCATCAACTGGCAGAAGGTAATTTCTGAATTCGTGCATGAAGAAAGCATCGAGGTTCGTATAACGGTACATTTCATTCTTCCCTGCAGGAATACCGAGCAGCCCGTATTTTTCGATCGCCTCGCCTCTGAAGGAGTTCATTATATCAGCTGACTGTGTCTCGATCTTTTCCCTGTTTTCTGCAAAGAGGTCGAGATACCGATCTGAAAACTGGCTCTTAGTCTCCATAGCCTGTCTGATTATTCACTTCATTCCTGATCCACTCATAACCCTTCTCCTCCAGCTCCAGAGCAAGCTCCTTACCGGCACTTCGTACTATCCGTCCGTCGTACAACACATGAACGACATCGGGAACGATATAATCGAGCAGCCGCTGATAGTGAGTTATTACGACAGCTGAGCTGTCGGGGCGTTTAAGCTTGTTTACCCCGTTTGCCACAACGCGAAGGGCATCGATATCGAGGCCTGAATCAGTTTCGTCAAGTATGGCAAGGGTAGGCTCCAGCATAGCCATCTGAAAGATCTCATTCTTTTTCTTTTCACCACCTGAGAATCCCTCATTTACCGATCTGTTAGCCAGTTTCGAGTCAATGTCGACCATCTCCTTTTTTTCCCTCATAACCTTGAGGAAGTCAGATGCTGAAAGGGGTTCAAGTCCTCTGTATTTCCGGTGTTCATTAACAGCTGTCTTCATGAAGTTCACCATACTGACACCGGGAATCTCTATAGGATACTGAAAACCAAGGAATATCCCTTTTCTTGAACGCTCCTCCGGAGCCATTTCCAGAAGATTTTTTCCAAAATACTCAACTGTTCCTTCTGTTACCTGGGCAAAATCCCTTCCGGCAATAACGGCTGCAAGAGTGCTTTTCCCCGATCCGTTAGGGCCCATTATTGCATGTGTTTCCCCGGGTTTTACCTCGAGATTAATACCTCGCAGTATTATCTTACCACCGATGGCAACATGTAAATTATTAATAACCAGCATAATTTTTAATCATTATCTTTTAATTACCCGACACTTCCCTCGAGGCTTATCTGAAGAAGTTTCTGTGCCTCAACAGCAAATTCCATTGGAAGCTTGTTTATCACTTCCCTTACATACCCGTTCACTATGAGCCCTATAGCATCCTCTGTGGATATACCCCTCTGGTTGCAGTAAAAGATCTGGTCTTCGCCTATTTTGGAGGTAGTAGCCTCATGTTCCACTATCGCCGTGGGGTTATCGATCTCTATATACGGGAATGTATGGGCACCGCATTTATCGCCCAGAAGAAGTGAGTCGCACTGTGAAAAGTTCCTTGCGCCCGAAGCATTGTTAAGTACCTTCACAAGACCTCTGTAACTGTTCTGTCCCTCTCCTGCCGAGATCCCTTTTGAGACTATTGTGGATCGTGTGTTCTTCCCTATATGAATCATCTTGGTGCCTGTGTCTGCCTGCTGATGGTTGTTGGTGACAGCGACGGAAAAAAACTCACCTGTGGAGTTGTCGCCTTTCAGTATGCAGGCGGGGTATTTCCAGGTAATGGCAGAGCCTGTTTCAACCTGTGTCCACGATATTCTGGAGTTTTCACCCTTGCATATTCCGCGCTTGGTGACAAAATTAAAGATCCCTCCCCTGCCTTCCCTGTCGCCCGGATACCAGTTCTGTACCGTTGAGTACTTAACCTCTGCATTTTTTTCTGCAATTATCTCAACAACAGCTGCATGAAGCTGGTTCTCGTCGCGCATCGGTGCAGTGCAGCCTTCAAGATAGCTGACATAGCTCTCCTCATCAGCCACGAGAAGTGTCCTTTCAAACTGGCCCGTATTGGCCGCATTAATTCTGAAATAGGTTGAGAGTTCCATCGGGCACCTCACACCCTTCGGTATATAGCAGAATGATCCATCGCTGAAAACAGCCGAATTAAGGGTTGCAAAGAAATTATCGGTATAGGGGACCACTCTCCCCAGGTACCTTTTCACCAGCTCGGGATATTCCTGCACTGCTTCACTGAAAGAGCAAAAGATAATGCCCAGCTCTGCCAGGGTCTCCCTGAATGTTGTTTTAACAGATACGCTGTCCATTACGGCGTCAACAGCCACACCGGAAAGATGTTTCTGTTCTTCAAGCGGTATGCCCAGTCTGTCGAACGTTCTTTTGAGTTCAGGGTCAATTTCATCAGGGCTATCGGGGGATTTATTCAGTTTCGGGGCAGCGTAATAGATAATATCCTGATAATCAATGTCGGGTATTCTTAGGTTAGCCCATCCCGGCATCTTCATTGTCAGCCAGTGCCTGAATGATTTAAGACGAAACTCAAGCAGCCATTCAGGCTCATTCTTCTTTTTAGAGATAATCCTTACAACATCCTCATTCAGACCTTTCGGGATCTTTTCCATCTCGATGTCTGAATAGAAGCCGTACTTGTATTCCCCCGTAGTAACGTCGTTCAGTATCCTCTCGTGCTCGTTCTCCATTTAGCCTTTTCCTGCACCGTTAAAAATAAACTACATAAAGCAATATTATAACAATCAATATCACTTTTTGTTAATGCTGCAAAGATATTTAATGGCTGCCAGAGCTGTATTGCCTGAATAAACATAATTATGATCATATCAGGTTTTCCCCGGACATATTAACCAGTCATTTGCGGTTGAATGATCCGGACTTTTAGCAGAGCCTTTTTTGTCATTTAAATCGTACTGCTTATGATGAATGTAGCAGCAAAAGCAATAATTGCATATAATTCAGGGAACACCGCCAGAACCATTGTTTTGGCGAATACATCATTGCCTGATCCAATAGATGCAATGCCATTGGCGCATATCCTGCCCTGCTGTATTGCAGAGAAGAGTGACACGATGCCGAGCACCAGTCCTGCAGCAAATATTTCAGTTCCCTGGAGCATGTTTATCTGAGTGCTGACATCACCGCTGCTGTTTATTATAAAGAATCCCGCGAATCCGTACAGTCCCTGTGTGCCGGGCAAAGCGCTCAGAAGCATGTAGCTGCCGAAAGCATCGGGATTCTTTTTCAGCGCCCCGATGGTTGCGTTTCCTCCGATTGATACACCAATAGCGCTTCCGATACCACTGAGCACAAGCATTAAAGCCAGACCGATGCTCGAAAATATAAGCGCCCCCGAACTCCCCAAACCAACTGCTGTTTCCATAATAGTTTTTCTTTTAGGTATTTATTTCTTAATTCTGAATGGTTTATATTCAACTCCGCCTCCTTTGAATCCTGCATTCTTGTAAAACTCCACAAATGTCAGCCTCATCGGATGAACAAAACTTCCAAGGGTTGCAATTGCCAGGTTGAGTGAATGACCAAACAGCAGCAACACCACGAAGAAGAGCCATCCCACATAGGGGACAGCAAGCAACTGCAAAGATATCTGATTGAACACGAATCCCAGTATCGAAGATGAGATACCAAGTGCAAATAGTCTTATATATGACAGTATATCGCCGAAAACTCCGGTAACGACAGTATATGATTCCCATAATCCACTGCCTATCCGGCCAAAGATATTCAGATGAGGAGTATTAAACAGGAAGATCAGGATACCCGCAATAATAAGCAGCAGGATAAACAATGATCTGAACTTTTCATCGTCTATCAGGTTGACTGAGCTCCCGCCTTTGAAGATGATCAGCGTAAAAGCAAGGATAACCCACCCTATCGTTGACAGACTGTATCTGAACCCTTTTACTCTGGCGATGTTCACTATCCTCAGAATCATGCCGAAAATGATCTGTAATGCTCCTATGATCAATGCAAGGTAAAAAAGATTCATTGAATCCAGCATAAAGCTCCTTATTGAACCTGCAAGAGGAAGATCTGATTCCGCGCTTTTAAGGATCTTTTTCCTGTAGGCCTGGAAATCCTCTTCGCCAATGATCTTAGCCGCTTCCCTCACAAAGCTATCCTTTGTCCTGAATTTCTGATCCTTAATGTCGTTCAGGCTGTAAATTATTTTTTCGGGCACTCCGTCAGTCCGCATCCGGGTAACAGAATTTTGGGTTACCGTGTAGCCTGAATCAATCAGATTAATCCCGAAGAAGGTACCTGAGATCAGACCAAAAAGTACCGCTGCCACACCGAAGTACTGGGAAAGGGTGATGATTGGCCTTAACTCTTTTTTCACCTTCCTTTTAATAAAGAATCCCGCAACAAAGAACAGGAGCCCGTAACCTGCATCGCCCAGGCAGAATCCGAAGAACATCATAAAGAAGGGTGCAAAGAAAGGGGTAAGGTCGAGTTCCCTGTAATCGGGCAGTGCAAACATTTTTGAAATGGGTTCAAACAGCGATGCAAACCTGCTGTTTTTAAGAATCACCGGTATCTTATCGCCTTCTTCGGGTTCCGAAACAAGGGAATAACAATCGGTACCCTGAATTACTTCCTCAACCTTTGATTCCTCCGATACAGGGACCCAGCCTTCCAGGATACAAAGAGTGCCTTCTGCATATTTATCAGCCTGTTCTGCTGTTCCAAGATATTCGATCCTGTTTATTGTATCCTCTGACCCTTTATTGAGTGCGGCCAGTAATGCCCGGGCGTTTTCCCTTATCCACGATTCAGCCTCCTTTATCTGTGTCTGATTTAAGACAATCTCTTCAAATACCTGTCCGGCAGCCCTCTCAGGCAGCTTTTCCGTATTAGCATCAATATCAGGCACCTCGTCTTTTGGGTGAACAATGGCAAAATGTATTATTCCCCTGTCGTGACTGATCTCCTCAAGGGCATACTCTTCTTCCCATCTGTTCTCATATTTGCTGATAGTACACGAAAAGAGTGAGATGTCCCATCCTTCATCGCGCAGCTTTTTAATCGTTTCAGGATTAAAATCTCCCCAAGGTTCAACCTTTTCGGACTCTGGTTTCAGCACTTCGAGCCTGCGGCCTGCCCCTTCAATCTCTTTGAACTTCGATTCGAGAAGGGTAAGAACCTCTTCAGGATCTCCCATGGGTTCAGAGGGTGTTGTACGGGGTGCGGTAAACGATAACTGTCTTGTTGTTTTCTTGTATCGTTTCAGCATGTTCATATCCTCCGCCACGCTTTTACACTCGCTGAATTCAGTTTTCGTGACAATATGAACAACTCCTGCATCCCTGAGTTTCCGAAGCAGGTCGTCGTAATCCTGATGATAAACGACAAAATTATATTTCCTGATCTCTGCTACCATGCTGCAACACTTTCTTCGACCGCGGCCTGACGGCTTTTTATAATTTTCTGTGAAGACTTCTGAAGGTTCTCCTCATCCTCCAGAAAACTTTTTATCCTCCTTATTGCATCCTCGTAACCCGGTATCTGCACCTTCTCATAGAGATTCACCTTCTGGGTTGTCTTTTTCCTGGCAGTATTGAGCAGTTCCATCTTCCTGAGGGCCAGATCTTTTTTGGTAATAATAGTATACAGTTCCCTCATTATCATTATTCCACGGGGATACCAGGCCGGACTACCGAAAAGGTTCAAAGGCTTTATTTTGAAAGATATATCTTCAAATTCAGGAATTTTTATCCCGGCAATTTTTATTGTTCTGACTTTAATTTCCCTGATCGTCAGAAGGCCGGGGTCAAACTCCGCCCAGAGCCTAACTCCCTCGCTGTACCTTTTAAGGGTTGACGAGAACTCACTCTTATAACCATCTGCAACATCCCTTGCCTTTTTAACCTCGATTCTCAGGGCTGACTCTTTGTTTTTGAGAATAGGAAGAGCCTGAGTCCTTATCTTAAGTTGTTTGTTAAGACTCTGCAGTGAGATCTTGTTATATTGGAATCTGATCGCCATCGGCTCTGTTTTCTAATTCTGTGAGAGACCCTGCCAGTATTTTTTCATAAGATCCTCCTTCATACCCACTTCTTCGGGCGAAAAGTACTTTCCGAATAATTCCCAACCGGTATCGAGCATTGTATCGATATCTATATTGATATCGATAGCGAGCAGCTTTTGGGAATAGTCTTTTGCAAATTTGAGTGTTCGTTCATCGTATTCGGTAAGGTCGAATCCGTTCTCATGCTTTGTCCTTGCGTTTGCCGCATCAGCATAAAGCCTTATCGCACTGTTCATTACATACGGATGGTCTTCTCTTGTCTGTTTTCCGATAACCAGCTGCTTGAGCCTTGAGAGGGATCTGAAAGGGTCGACGATCACTTTACCGATCTCTGAATCGCGTCTCAGGAAAAGCTGGCCTTCGGTAATATACCCGGTATTATCGGGGATGGCATGTGTAATATCTCCTCCCGACAGAGTTGTTACAGCTATTATTGTTATAGATCCTCCGTCGGGGAACTGTACTGCCTTTTCGTAGATCTTTGCCAGGTCGCTGTATAGTGATCCGGGCATATTATCCTTGGAAGGGATCTGGTCCATCCTGTTGGATACTATTGAAAGTGCGTCGGCAAAAAGAGTCATATCAGTAAGCAGCACCAGCACTTTTTCATTCTTTTCCACCGCAAAGAATTCTGCGGCGGCCAGTGCCATATCCGGAACAAGCAATCTTTCGACCGGCGGGTCCTCGGTAGTATTGATAAATGCTATTATCCTCTCGAGTGCCCCGGCGTTTTCAAACACGTTTCTGTAATATAGGTAATCGTCGTTCGACAATCCCATTCCCCCGAGAATTATCTTATCAGCCTGAGCCCTGAGGGCTACAGTCGCCATAACCTGGTTGAAAGGCTGGTCGGGATCGGCAAAGAATGGTATCTTTTGTCCGGTCACCAGGGTATTGTTGAGATCGATCCCCGCTATACCTGTTGCAATAAGCTGTGATGGCTGTTTTCTGCGGACCGGGTTTACCGAAGGTCCTCCTATTTCGAGTTCCATGCCTGTAAGAGCAGGGCCACCGTCGATAGGTTCGCCATAGGCATTCAGGAACCTGCCTGCCAGATCGTCGCTAACCTTCAGAGCCGGCGATTTGCCGAGAAACACCAGTTCGGCATTGGTGGGAACACCTTCTGTTCCTGAAAATATCTGAAGGGTCACCTCATCGCCTATGATCTTAACCACCTGTGCCAGGCGGCCGTTCACAAGAGCAAGCTCATCATAGCCCACGCCTGATGCCCTTACCGAACATGTTGCCTTGGTAATCCTGGTAAGTCTGGTATATACTTTTTGAAAAGCTCTCTTCTCCGTCATGACTCTGCAATTTCAATTAACATTTGATCTACTTCCTTCAGGTGGTTATAAAACTCTTCTGACTCATAAACCGAATAATTCATCTGCCTGAGGTAATTTATGAGTCTCTTGAACCACGAAGAGACCTCTTCGAAGTTTTTGAATCTCATCTCTCTCTCTTCTATCTCCAGCACCTTGTCGAGCATATATTTCTGGCGGGGGAGAGGTGATATCCGGTCCACCTTATCAAACGCATCCTGCTGAAGAATAATGAAATCGATCACCTCCGATTTCCAGAATTTTACGTGGTACTCAAGTGGCACTCCGTCGTCGCCCAGGATATTGATCTGTTCCTGAGCTTCGCGTCCGCGCAGCAGGATATCCCTTGCGTTCACAACCTTCTCAAACCAGTCGGGTGCAATATTCTTTGCAACATATTCCTGAACCTCTTCATATTCGAGGTATTTTGAATAACTCTCAATCGGGTCGATGGCCGGGTATCTTTTTGAGTCTGCCCGTTGCTGGGAGAGGGCATAGAAGCAGCGGGCCGTCTTCTTGGTTGATTCAGTAACCGGTTCCTTGAGGTTACCACCTGCCGGCGATACTGTCCCGATAAATGTTATTGATCCGGTTTTACCGTTGTTAAGTTCAACATAACCCGCCCTCGAATAATAGTTTGATATAATGGCGGGCAGGTCCATCGGGAATGCATCGGGTCCAGGCAGTTCCTCCATCCTGTTTGACATCTCTCTCAGTGCCTGGGCCCATCTTGATGTGGAATCTGCCAGCAACAGGATCTTCAGTCCCATCGAGCGGTAGTATTCTGCGATGGTCATTGCGGTGTAAACAGATGCTTCCCGTGCTGCAACAGGCATATTGGATGTGTTGGCTATTATTGTTGTTCTTTCTATCAGTTTGCGTCCCGTTCTTATATCGATCAGTTTGGGAAAGTCTGTGAATATCTCAACCACCTCGTTTGCCCTCTCGCCGCATGCTGCTATAACCACCATATCGGCATCTGCCTGTCTTGAAAGAGCATGCTGAAGAACTGTCTTTCCACAGCCAAACGGGCCCGGGATGAATCCTGTTCCTCCTTCCGCGATGGGATTAAGGGTATCGATAACCCTGACCCCTGTCTCCATGATCTTAAACGGCCTGTACTTGGTCTTATAAGCTTTTACTGCCAGCTTTACCGGCCACTTCTGAACCATGGTCAGCTGATGTTCCTCTCCTCTGGAGTCTGTCACAATGGCAATAACATCATTTACTTTGTACGATCCCTCATCTGCAATCCATTTGAGGGTGTAGCTTCCGGAGAATTTGAAGGGGACCATTATTTTATGAGGGATCCAGTTTTCAATCACCTCTCCGAGCCATGATCCTGCCTCAACAGTTTCTCCCGGTTCCGCCAGAGGTTTGAAGCCCCAGAGATGCTCCTCATCAAGGGGAAAGTTATATTCTCCTTTTTTCAGAAAAACACCCTCCAGCCGGTCAAGATCGTTCTGTAAACCATCATAATTACGGGAGAGTATCCCGGGACCGAGCGTTGCCTCAAGCATGCTGCCGGTGAATTCAACATCGGAGCCGATCCTCAGACCACGCGTGCTCTCAAAAACCTGTACAAAGGCCTGGTTCCGGTGAAGCTTAATCACCTCCGCCATCAGCCTGGTCCCCTCATGCTCAATCATGCATATCTCATTCTGGGAAACCGGCCCGTCAGCATCAACGATAACCAGGTTTGATATTATACCACTTACTTTTCCTTTAGTCAGCATATTTTATTATGATTTCATACTATTTTTTTATTCATTAAATCCCAGCGACATCACCTGTGTCTCCATCTGGCCGATCAGCTTATCAAGCATTGCCCTTCCCGTCTCAGGATCAAGCTGCTTCCATCTTAGTACTATCATGTACTTTAATAGATACCCGAGAATAAGGTCGATGGTAAAATACTCGAAAAATGTGTTGGAATCGATAAAATTCCAGCGCTCCAGATCGATCTTTCTCTCTCTTTCAAGAAATTCATTTTCTGACGCAATTCTGAATATTGCAGGTGCATAATCAGGTTCCTGGGGAATGACAAAATCCTTTCCTGAATTGAAAATAGCTGTAAGCTCCTGGGCAAAATGATCCTTGCCGATTATATATCTGGAGGCATCGAGGTTAAGTTCCTTCGCATTCATCATGGTAAAAATGTTCCTCACATCACGGTCAAAACAGATCCATTTTTTCAGGAACTTATTTCGCGGCTTTAAAGCCATCTCTATATACCCTTCTGTAAGCTTCTTCCATGTGGCTACCCTGTCAACCGACTGTTCCTCCCCCGTACGCTGAGCTATCACGGTAACCATATATTGCGGGATAACGTCCTTTCTTGCGACAATAGACTGTAAAACCTTCCGCTCTTCCTCAAACATGCTGAGCGGGAAATTCCCCAACGGATCCCACCTGTCGGTCTTCTCTTCGAGAAATGCAATCAGATTATCATTATCATGCGGCAGAAAAAGAAGCGAGACAAGGTAATAATCGGACGGATGAAGATTATTCTTCAGTTCTTTCCTGAATTCAGCCAGATCGGGATATCCCTTGCCACTGTCAAAAACAAGATCGGCAAAACCCGCCACAAGGTAATAATAACGTCTTTTAAACATTTCTGCCTTTTAAAAAAGAAGATCGACAAGCCTGGGCCTGAGAAACTCTTTTAAGAAACTATTAAAGTCTTTTTCAGTTACATTTATTTTGTAGTCCTTGCCCGACGGCTTAATCTCAAAGCCTTTGTCCATCGACTTGACAGGCTTTATTATAATCCCGGATGCAAGTGTTTTCCGGGTCGCTTTCGTGAAATAATCTTCAAGTTCATTCTTCATCTCCTCGGGTATATAGACCTCGATGCCTGATTCGTTCTCACCCGGGCTCCATTTCCCGGCTATTGTTTCAATTAAGCGGGCTATCAGCCTGTTATCGGCGAAAAGTTCCGAAACCGGCTCATCTACAATTTTACCGGCAATGATCTTCTCCGTCTCCTGTTTCAGGGTATTTATCGCATGCCTGAAGGAAATCTTCAGTTCCGATTCGGTGTTCTTCCTGAGCTCATCAGAATCTTTCCTGGCCCTGGCTATTATCTCCTCCGCTTCCTTCCCGGCCTGTCCGATGATCTTCTCAGCTTCTGCCCTGGCTTCACTTATGATAACCTCGGCTTCTTTTTTCCCCTTTGATACACCTTCCCTGTATATCTTTTCTGTCAATTCGTGGAGTTTGTTCTGCATCTTTAATCTATTATAAATCACAGTTGTAAATGCGGCAAAAATGGAGTTGTTATTGCCTGATCCTGATGATCAGTCTTCAGTGCCTGATCAATCGGTCCGCCTCATCTTCTTCTTCAAAATACCCATTTAATCCCTTTATCGGATTAGCTGTTTCCTGTGAAAGAGCACGGAATTATTTTGCCTGAAAAAACCTCACAAATATGTAACAAAAAAATTTAATCCCAAAATCAACCAGACTGTTCCGGTGATTCCCAATCACACAATATTCGTTATTATGCTCAGGTTTTTGGCACATAAAACAAGTTCCGCATTTTTCACGATTTAACAGGAATTAGCATATTATTCCGTGCTCACATATTCTTATCGGGGTATTACATTCAGTGCATAAATAAAAACCTTAACTTTAAGTCATATTTTAATACGTTATATTTATGAAACCATCTTTTCTATGTTTAATACTTCTCCTTGCCGTAAGCATGATCCTTACTGCTCAGACGGAAAAAGAGATCAGGGTGCCTGCAGGTCACGTAACTGTTTTTCCGGACCGGGCTCAGGTCAATCATGAGACAAAAGTTGATATCCCTGCAGGTACTGCAACTTTTAAGCTGGCAGGCCTGTCGCCCTATATTGATGTACGCAGTATGCAGGTGAGGGGTTTTGGCAATTTTACCGTGCTTTCTGTAACACACAGGAATAATTATCTGAGCAATCTGGAGGATAGCCCTGAAGTAAGGAGCTTAAGGAGTCAGATAGAGTCGCTGCAGCTAAAGGTTGAGGATGAAAAGGCGGGAATAGCTGTTTTAAAGGAGAAAGAGGCTTTCCTGGCGGCCAACAGGGCAATAGCTTCCAGGGAATCCTCATTGACAGTTGATCAGTTCAGGAATTTCATGGATCTCTACACTAACAGTATGGAGCAGGTCACCCTTGCCATACTTAAAAAGGAGAGGCTGATTAAGGATTATGAAAAGCAGATAGCGGCCCTTCAGAAGCAGCTTGCAGGAATTACAGGAAAGCGTGAAATTCCTTCGGGTGAAATAATGGTGACTGTAAGTGCGGAGAAACCTGTTTCAGGCAGGCTTGCCTTCAGTTACGTTGTTTCCAATGCAGGCTGGTATCCCTCATATGATATAAGGGTGGATGATGTCTCAAAACCTGTTACAATTTTTTACAAAGCGAATGTTTATCAGAATTCCGGTGTGGAGTGGAAAGATGTCAGGCTTAGCTTCTCCAATGCCACGCCATGGATTTCCGGTAATATTCCGGCACTCACTCCGTGGTTTATCGACTTTTATGTCCCTCCGCCGGTGGTCCTTACCGGAAGGGCATCGGGTGTTGTACGGAGCAAGGCACCTGTTGCTCAGGAGATGGCCGTAATGGATGCCCGCCTGGTGGAAATAAGCGAGGTTGAGGCAGCTCCCGTGGAAGTCGAAAAACAGACTGGTGTCACCACCGTTACTTTTGATATTGCGGTTCCCTGGTCAGTGCCATCTGACGGGAAAATTCAGACTGTTGAATTACAACGTATTACTCTTCCGGCCGAATATGCTTATATAACAGTACCCAAGCTCTCTCCCCTTGCTTTTCTATCGGGCCGCATAACCGACTGGGCACGCCAGAGCCTTATCGGAGGGGAAGCCACACTTTATTTCGAGAACACATTTGTCGGCAATGCCTATCTTAATGTAAACCAACTTACTGACACACTGACTGTTTCTTTGGGCAATGACAACAGCATACTTGTAATAAGGGAAAAGAGGGAGGATTTCACTTCCAGAAGGGTTCTGGGTGCCAATAAAACAGAGACCTACTCCTTCCTGATCACGGTAAGGAACAATAAATCAGTACCTGTAAAGATAACGGTTAAAGACCAGGTGCCTGTCTCTTCAAACAGCAGCATAAATGTACAGGTAATTGAACTGTCGGGGGGAAAACATGACCCGCAGACCGGTGAAATAAGATGGGACGTGGAAATCAGGCCGGAGGAAACCAGGCAGATTATCCTGACATATTCGGTAAGATATCCCCGCGACAGGACCATTATTCTTGAATAGAGTAAAACAGTTGACAAATGAGAATAATAGGTAATCTAATCTGGCTTCTGTTTGGCGGATTCATAATCGCGGTTGAATATTTTGTCGGAAGTCTGATTCTGATCCTGACAATAATCGGAATTCCTTTCGGTCTGCAGACTCTTAAGATGGGATCGCTGGCAATATGGCCTTTTGGACGCATTAGCCGGGTAACACCAAGGTCTTCAGGTTGTCTTCATATACTCATGAATATTATCTGGCTCGTGTTCGGCGGTATATGGATCGCAATAACCCATGCCATTTTGGGTATGATTCTTTGCATTACAATAATCGGCATACCCTTTGGAATGCAGCATTTCAAGCTGACTGAGATAGCCCTGAATCCTTTCGGAAGAGATATCGTGCGTATATGACAGGAAATTACCTGGGGCCTCTGATTATCCCACGTTCTGCTTTTTTGATAAATTCCAGGATATAGTCGCGGTCTGCCGAGGGCTGGAAATCAGCCTCAACATATTGGAGCGCCTGCGATATATTCATGCCTTTCTGGTAGATGGCCCTGAAAATATTATGTATCTCGTCAATTCTTCCCTGGGAAAACCCTCTTCGCGTAAGACCCACCGAGTTAATTCCCATGTAAGCCAGGGGATCGCGATCAGCTTTTATGAAGGGAGGCACATCCATTCTGACCTTCGAGCCTCCTCCTGTTATCACATGTCCTCCTATGCGAACGAACTGATGAACAAGTGTTCCCCCGCTTAAAATTGCCCAGTCATCGATCTTTACCTCTCCTGCAAGACCCACTGAGTTACCCAGGATACAGTTATTTCCTACGACGCAGTCGTGTCCTACATGGGAGTAGGCCATCAGAAGAGAATTCTCCTTAACAACTGTCCTGCCTGTTGATGCAGTCCCTCTGTTCACTGTAGCGCACTCTCTTACCGTTGTGTTATTGCCTATCTCGGCAGTGGTCTCTTCTCCCCTGAACTTCATATCCTGAGGAATGGCGGCGATGACCGAGGAAGGAAATATCCTGCAATTCATTCCTATTCTTGCACCGTCGAGTATTGTGCTGTTTGGACCTATCCATGTACAGTCTCCTATTTCGACATTGCCCGATATGAAGGCAAAAGGCTCTACTGTAACATTCTGCCCCAGGCGTGCAGCCGGATCAACGTAAGCTAAACTTGAGATCATACAGGTTATTTGTTTTTTATCACCTGGGCAGTCATTTCTCCTTCCATAACAAGATTGCTTCCGACAAATGCCTGACCGAACATTGTAACAATGCCTCTTCTCATCGGTTCCGTCAGTTCCATTTTGAGTATCACCGTGTCGCCCGGCACCACTTTATGCTTAAACTTAAGCTTATCAATTTTCAGAAAATATGTTGAATATTTCTCCGGTTCGTCAACCGCACTCAGTACAAGGAGCCCTCCCGACTGAGCAAGGGCTTCGACCAGAAGAACACCCGGCATTACCGGCTCATCAGGGAAGTGTCCCTGGAAGAATGGCTCATTGAAGGTAACATTCTTAATGCCTACAACCGAAGTATCGTCAATATATATGATCTTATCAACCAGCAGGAACGGAGCTCTGTGCGGTAACCGTTTCTTTATATCCTCAAGGGTATAAACAGGTGGTTGTGACGGGTCGTAAACCGGAGCGTTTTTCTTTGAATGGGCTTTCTTTATTTCCTGCCGGATAAGTCTTGCCAGACGTGTGTTTGCATAGTGTCCGGGCCTGGTTGCAACAACCTTTCCCTTAATAGGCTGACCCACCAGGGCAAGATCTCCCATAAGGTCCAGAAGCTTATGGCGGGCCGGCTCATTGGGGTAATGCAGCTCGGTATTATTCAGAATTCCTGCGGTGTGCTTGCTTATCCCGGGTCTGTTGAAGAGTCTCGCGATGCGGTCTATCTCCGACTGATCAACCTCCTTCTCGAGAATTACAACAGCATTGTCGAGATCACCCCCCCTTATCAATCCTTTTTTGTAAAGAGGCTCCAGTTCGTGAAAGAAAACGAAAGTCCTGCTTTTACAGATCTCTTCCTCGAAATCATCCATTGAATCAAGAATTGCGTACTGGTTCCCAAGGATTTTTGAGTTGTAATCGATCAGTACATTTATGCTGAAATGGTCGTCGGGATAAACAATCAGGTCCACTCCATGCTCCTCATCGGAATAGGTTATCTTCTGTTTAACGTTAAAATAGTTTCTCTCCTCCTTCTGTTCGGTATAACCTGCCTCTTTCAGGGCATGTGTAAATTTCCAGGCTGCCCCTCCCATTATGGGGGCCTCCGGTCCGTTCAGCTCGATGAGGGCGTTGTCGATCCTGAGTCCGTGAAGTGAGGCAAGCACATGTTCAATGGTGGCCACCGATGCATCATTCTGGGTAAGCGTTGTGCCCCTGGAAGAATCGCTGACATGCTCAGCAATAGCATCTATCACAGGTCGACCCGTAAGATCCGTTCTGACAAATTTGTAACCATGATTTGCTTCTGCAGGTTTGAATGTAATGGATACATCGATCCCTGTATGCAATCCTTTCCCTTTCAGACTCACTTCCCTGGAAAGTGTTCTTTGTTTTTCAGTCATTATTGATGGCCGTTAAAATTTCCGGTTACAAAAAAAGGAAAAAAAAACCTAACATTACAATAAATTACAAATCTGTTACCCCATACTGAATTTCTTTCCCCAAAATAGTACTGCTTTTTCTCTACTTTTCTTTCAGTTCCTTAATCGCTCTTTCAAGCGTTTCTATTTTTTGCCTGAGTTCAGGCAGGACTCTGAAGACCACGAAAGATCTGAGAAATTGCTTATGCTCCATTGCCGGAGTTCCAAGATAAACAGAGTTCTCTTTTCCGATATCGCTGGCAATACCTGCCTGGGCGCCAATCCTTGTGCCATCGGCTATTTTCAGATGCCCTGCAATGCCTGTCTGACCGGCGAACATGCAATTCCTGCCGACCTTTGATGACCCGGCCACACCCGTCTGTCCTGCCATTACCGTATTCTCCCCTATTTCAACATTATGTCCTATCTGGACAAGGTTGTCTATCTTCACTCCCCTGCGAATCACCGTCGATCCCATTGTAGCCCTGTCGATGGCAGAGTTAGCACCTATCTCAACATGATCCTCGAGTATAACGTTGCCAAGCTGGGGTATCTTCATGAATTCATTCTCCGACTGGGGCGCGAACCCGAATCCGTCACTGCCGATTACAGCCCCTGCATGAATGATGCATTTTTCTCCGATAATGCAATCGTGATATATCTTTACTCCCGGATAAATAATACAATTCTTTCCCAGCAGGGTATTTTCACCAAGGTAAACATGAGGATAAACGGAACAACCATCGCCGACGGTGCAGCCTGCACCGATAACTGCATATGCTCCTATGTATACATCCGAACCGACATCGGCTGAAGAATCAATTACTGCAGTGGGATCAATTCCTTTCATCGCAGGTTTTGACATAGCGATAAAATTAAGCAGAGATGCGAATGCTTCGTATGCATTATCCACCTTTATAAGGGTGGCCACAATCTCACCCGAGGGATGAAAATCTCTGTTAACAAGTACAACCGATGATTTTGTTGTATAGATATAATGCTCATATTTGGGATTTGCGAGGAATGAGAGAGCTCCGCTCTTACCCTCCTCAATTTTCGCGATATCATTAACAATTATTTCAGGATTGCCTTCAATCTCCCCCTTAAGGAATCCGGCAATTTGGGCAGCAGTAAATTCCATTTTCATTTTTTTTTTGTTATCTCAATTCTTTCGGGTAGCAAATATAATGTTTGGTTATTCTTTCTGAAAGAAGCTGATGATCAAACATATCAGATACCGTCGATATACCTGCAGTATTCCCGTTCTTAAGCAGTATTTTGATTTCCGGGCCCGGAGTATACATCAGGTTTGAAATTGTTCCCGTAAAAACAAAATAGCCTGCCATCTCCGGATCAAGATGCATCAAATCTCCTGCCAGAACCTCCAGTTTTCTTATCCTCTCCTCAGAAAAAGGCTCACCCTGAATCTCGACGGCAAAAAGGTCCCTCTTTACAAGTCTTTCAGAAAGGTTTGCCAGTACCGGATCAGAGCTGTCGCTCCAGTATCTTGCAGAAACAAGGATATCCGAGTCATCAAGCCGTGTAAAAACTGCAGCAACATGATCGGGAGGAAAAGTACCATTCCCCTTGATATCAGCCAGGCTTATCTGATTATAAAGAAAAAAACGGAGTGCCGGAGTTGCATAAATGTCGTCTCCTGCCCGGGCAAGCTCCTTTGCTCTCTTCAGTATCTTAACAAGCAGATTCTCCGACGAGATTACCGTCTTGTGCATATAGACCTGCCAGAACATAAGTCTCCGGGCAATAAGGAATTTTTCGACTGAATAGATCCCCTTTTCGTCAATAACGAGTGTGTCGTCCACCACGTTGAGCATTCTTATTATCCTGTCGGAGCCAACCGAACCCTCAATAACGCCGGTGAAAAAAGAGTCCCTCCTCAGGTAGTCAAGCCTGTCCATATCCGTCTGCCCTGACACAAGCTCATGCAGGAATTTCCTATTGTATGTTCCCCTGAATATCTCAATAGCCAGACCCAGCCTGCCACCGTATGATTCATTGAGCCTTTTCATCAGAAGATGCGAGAGGTCCTCGTGAATAATACCTGAGATAAGCGAACTCTCAAGGGCGTGTGAGAAGGGACCGTGTCCTATATCGTGCAGCAGAATGGCAATGAGGGTTGCTTCTTCCTCCTCAGCACTGATAATGACCCCCTTTCGTCTCAGGGTGGCAACAGCCAGATCCATCAGATGAAGTGCGCCCAGTGCATGCTGAAACCTGCTGTGGTTAGCCCCGGGATAGACAAAATTCGTAAGCCCGAGCTGCCTGATGTTCCTTAACCTCTGGAACCAGGGATGTTCAATAAGATCAAAAATTATATCCTCCGGTATATTAATGAAGCCATAAACCGGATCATTAATAATTTTCCTTTTATTTATTGTCTGACCCACAGATTAAGAATTAATTCACAAAAATATGAATTAGTTTTACATAGTGTAAAGATTATTGTTGCGTGAGATCATAATATGAAAGCCCAAACGTTAAATGTGTCTTAAAACATTAAAATCTTGTGCAACAAATGAAATAATTGGCGTCTTTAGTGTGTCAGATATCCGGACATCTTAATAAACCTAATTGTTATTCTGCATGAAGATCGAAATTCAGGGGCTCAACAAGATTTATCCAAACGGAAATCACGCCCTGAAAGATATCAACCTTGAATTTGAGACCGGCATGTTCGGGCTTCTGGGGCCCAATGGCGCTGGCAAATCAAGTCTGATGCGGATATTAGTGATCCTTATGAAACCATCTTCCGGTAAGGTGCTGATAGACGGGAAGGATATACAGAAGCACCGGAAGGAACTGAGGAGCCTGCTTGGATATCTGCCTCAGGATTTCAGGTTCTTTACCTCTCTCAAAACCTGGGAGTTTCTTGACTACTCAGGGGCACTTGCCGGTTTGAAGAACAGGAAAACGAGAATCGCCGAGGTTGACAGGCTGCTTGATCAGGTTGGCCTTCTGGAGGTCAGGGACAGACAGGCCAACAAGCTCTCAGGCGGGATGAAAAGACGGCTCGGTATTGCACAGGCCCTGATTGGAAATCCCAGGATCATCGTTGTCGATGAGCCGACAACAGGACTCGATCCTGATGAAAGAATAAGGTTCAGAAATATTTTGTCCCAACTGAGCCGGAACGAGGTTATAATAATTCTTTCAACTCATATAGTTGGTGATATTTCGTCTACCTGCCAGAAGATGGCCCTTCTTAACAAGGGCGAGATGGTTTTTTGCGGATCACCGGAAAAACTGGTTAAACAGGCTGAAGGTCACGTTTTCAGGCTTAATCTTACTCCGTATGAATACGAAAAGGCAAAGGAGCAGTATAATGTGATCTCAACAATTCCCGTGGAAACAGGCTGGGAAGTTCAGGTCGTCGCTGATGATCCTCCGGTATATAATTCCACCTCTGTCGCACCTGATATCGAACATGCCTATGTCTATTACATGGAGCATAAATTACAGACTTCGCTGATTGAATGAAACCCACACATACTAATGGCATTTCTTCATAACATCAGAACTGTTGCTCTTTATGAAGCCAAGACACTGAGAAGGAGTTGGTTCTTCAGGCTCTTTGCCATCGGCGCACTTATTATATTCACTTTTATGAATATGGGCTTATTCTCGCCAGTGGGCGATGAACCATGGGAGTTAATATCCATACCATCATCTCTTCCGCTGATTAACCTCTATCTCCTCAACATAGGACAGGCCCTCATAGTGATCTTTCTTGCATCCGATTTCCTGAGGAGAGATAAAAAGCTTGATACAAATGAGGTACTCTATACCCGGTCTGTCTCCAATCTCGAATATATCACGGGGAAAACCTGGGGCATACTACGGCTCTTTCTCGGGCTTGATATACTGATTCTCTGTATTGGTCTGCTGATGAACATCATCTCAAAAAGGATGACAATAGATATCTTGTCTTACCTCTGGTACCTTATAATAATTTGTGTTCCGACAATAACCTTCAGTCTTGGCCTGGCCTTTATGCTGATGTCGCTAATCAGGAACCAGGCAATCACATTCATGCTTCTGCTGGGCTATGCAGCGCTGAATATGTTCTACCTCTATCACAGGGCAGATTCGATATTCGATTATATGGCCTTTGGATTTCCCGTGTTTAAATCAGGGATAATCGGTTTCGACAATACAGGTATGATAATAACCCAGCGACTTCTTTTCTTCAGTCTCGGTATGGCTCTGGTAATGGCAACGGTTCTTCTGTTTAAACGGCTTCCCCAGTCAAAACTCCAGAGAGGAATAACCTTTGTCCTTATGGTTCTGCTCACTGCATGTTCCTCTCTCTGTGCATTCAACATATATTCGGGGTATAAGGAGAGGCTTAACCGGAAAAATCTTGTAATTGAAACCAACAGACTCTATGAAGACAGAAATTTTACTTCACTTACCGATGCCTCCATCCATATTGAACATACAGGATCAGCCTTTAACGCGTCTGCCAGTCTCCGAATAATAAACGATAACAGCGAGCCTGCCGACACATATCTCTTTTCCCTCAATCCCTCCCTTATCGTCTCAGAAGTAACCTCAGGAGAGAGACAACTGGTATTCAGAAGGGTAAACCATATCATTGAAGTTGAGCCGGATAAAATACTCCTTCAGGGCTGTTCGGATTCCCTGACAATAACATACTCGGGAGCAATCGATGAATCATTCTGCTATCCCGATTTCACCGACAATATCAAGGATAATCCCTACAGGGTTGAGATGCTCAATGTACATAAGCGGCAGGCGTTCCTTACCGAAGATTACGTGCTCCTCACACCTGAATCTCACTGGTATCCTGTGACCGGACTAAACTACTATCCTGCAAATCCGGCCAGGATAAAAATTGATTTTACAAGGTATTCGCTCAGAGTAAAAACCAGGGCCGGTCTCATGGCTATATCACAGGGAAGAGGAATAGAAGAGAATGGGGAGTATCTTTTTGAATCCGGTTCTCCTCTCACCGGGCTCACCCTGGCAATCGGGAACTACCATACCGATACCATGAAGATCGATTCGGTCGAGTACATGGCCTGTTATTTCCCTGGCAACGATTATTACAAGGAGGATCTGGCAGAGCTTAAAGATACACTTTCCCATCTCGTTTCAGGAATAATGCGGGAGCTCGAAACCAGTTTTTCAACAAAATATCCTTTCTCAACCCTGACTCTGCTCGAAGTTCCCGTACAGTTCTTTTCATACCCGAAGAAAAGCACGCAGACAAGGGCTGAGCTGCAACCTTCAATGATCCTTCTGCCGGAAAAGCTGTCTACGATCCAGAATGCCGGATTCGGTAAGCAGTTCACCCGCCAGAAGAGAAGGATGGCCAGGAGCAATCAGGTTATCACAGATAAGGAGCTCCAGGTGCGCCTTTTCAATAATTTCATCCGCAACACCTTCATCAGCGGGCAAAACTTCAGGTATGTCAACGGTGTCGCTTACAACGAACCGACTCGCTTCCGGCTCGGATCCAGCTTTTACTTCTTCAGGAACAATTTCCATTCATCGGAATACCCGGTTATCAATGGAGTCTTTGAAACTCATCTCCAAAGGGTTGAAATACCCGGACAGGCTCCCGGGTTTACTTCAATGTTTGGAAACTTATCGGATAACGACAAGGCAAATCTTATCCTGAAGGACAGAAGCTTCAGAGAACTGCTCGAAAATAATCCGGAAGGTGATACAATCAGGACGGTTCTGACTCTTAAAGGAGATTATCTTTTCAATTTTTTCAGGGCAAAGGCAGGGATCGAACAATTTAATGAGTGGTTCAGGAATTATATCGACGACAACAAATTCCGGAGAGTTGATGTAATGAAAATGAATTCAGATATGCTGGAACGGTTCGGATTTGAATTCTACCACCTGCTTGATGATTGGTTTGAAGGGAGTCAGCAGCCCGGGTTCCTTTTTACCGATCTTCAGGCAACTGAGACAATTGTGGGTGACAGATCGAGGTATCTTGTTACATTTATCGCATCAAATCCCGAAGCTGTCCCGGGATTATTCAACATTTCCTTCAGAACCGGTGATGGACCGGGAGGAATGGGCAGAGGCATGCAGCAGACGATTACGATGGGTGGTCCGGGACCTGGCGGAGGGGGCTTTTCCATTGCCATCCAGGGAAGAGGTATGGAAGCTTCTGATATATCGAGGATTGTATATATGGAACCCGGTGAAACCAAAAGAATAAACATACTTCTTGATGCCCGGCCCAGAGCCGTGATGGTAAATACGCTCTTTTCAAAAAATATCCCCGGCGAAATAAATATGCCGGTTGATGAAGTAAACAGCTCGAGAGAGCGGATAAGGAATTTACCTGATGAGGAGATCCTTGCATCACCACCTGCTCTTTTCACCATGGATGAGATAATTGTTGACAACGAAGATCCCGGATTCAGGACAAGCATTCATTTTGTCTCGAGCCCGCTTAAAAATCTGTTTGGCATCAGCAGCAATAAAGGGCAAACCTACCAGCAGGTAAGGATGATGAATGTTCCAGAATACTGGCAACCGGTTGTTCAGTCTACCTATTATGGCAGGTATATAAGGTCGGCCGTTTACACACGCGGGGGCGCAGGCGACCGTACCGTATCATGGAACACAGCTATTGAAAAACCCGGATATTACAATATATACACATATATCGGCAAGAGTGTTGAAAGAGTTATGGTACGAACCGGAAGAGCCGGAGGAGGGCAAGGAGGAGGAGGAGGAGGAGGTCCCCAGGAGGGTCCCATGCCCGGCGCTCCCCGGCAGGGCGATTCTCCCTACAAAGAGTTGCACTTCAGGATCCATCACGATGATGGAGTGGAAGAAATAACCCTTGATTATGAAAGTGCTGAAGGCGGTTGGAACAGCCTCGGGAGGTACTATCTCTCTCCCGACAGCGCAAAGGTGGAAATGACAAACCTTTCATCAGGGCGTGTCGTGATAGGAGATGCCGTAAGATGGGTTTTGCAGGACTGATGGCAGGAGAAAGACGTAAAGACCGGGCTCAGACCCGATAAGTGTAAAGACGGGTCTCAGACCCGTCTCAAAAGAAGGCAATAGATTAAAGTTAAGATAAACATACCCATGAAAAGAAAAGCTTTCAGTTGTATCAGAGGTCTGCTGATGATGCCGGCATTTTTGATGTGCAGCATATCCGGCTCTTTTTCGCAGAACGGGCTGACTCTGGAACAGGCCCTTACCGTTGCCGAATCGAACAGTCCGTCAATGAAAAGAACCCGGCTCAGCCTGATAAGAAGCCAGGAGAACCTGAATGCACAGAACGCGGCGCTGAAATCGAGCTTCTCACTTACCATAAATCCGATAGGTTTCTCACAGAACAGGGCCTTCAACGACCTCATCTCACAATGGAACACAACGAAAACGACTGAGAGTTACGGCCTTTTCACAATATCGCAACCGATTGTTCTGACGGACGCCAGGCTCTCTCTTGTCAACAGATTCGGCTACAAGGATTCATACAGTGAATATACCAACCAGACAACAAAGGGATTCAGTAATAATCTCTCCCTCAATCTCGATCAGCCGCTATTTACATATAACCGGACAAAAATGCAGCTCCAGCAGCTTGAGCTGGCACTCGAAAACTCCCAGCTCAATTACGCCATACAACTGCTTGCCCTTGAAAGACAGGTTGCCCAGGCATACTATTATGTCTATCAGCAGCAACAGAGCCTCGACATTGCCAACCAGGCCTATAAGAACATGCGACAAAGCCATGAACTGATCAGGAACAAGGTAGATGCAGGCATATCGGCACGTGAGGAGATGTTCCAGGCCGAACTTAACCTGGCAACCACAAGGTCAGATTATGAAAACAAACAGGTATCGCTTGACAATGCAAAGGATGACTTCAAGATCCTGATCGGACTGAGTCTCTATGATGATTTCATTGTATTGCCAGATATCAGCATAGACACTGTAAATATAAATATTGCTTTCGCTATCGACCAGGGCCTCAGGAACAGAATGGAATTGAGGCAGAGAGAGATATCTGTGGAGAACTCTGAGTTCGAACTTGTTCAGACAAAAGCCCTCAATGAGTTCAGAGGATCCCTCGGCCTCTCTGTCGGCCTCTTCGGAGACAACGAAAAGTTGGGCAATGTATACCAGAACCCTACCGATAATGAGAGTGTTGCATTATCACTTACAATCCCCCTGTGGGACTGGGGCGAGAGGAAATCACGTATCAGGGCTACCGAAGCATCAATCCAGTCAGCCGAAATAAGCCTCGAAGAGGAACAGAACAACATAATTCTGTCGGTAAGAAAAGTCTACAGGAATCTTCTTAACCTTCAGAACCAGATCGAGATTTCCCGGCAGTCGGTTATAAATGCACAGCTTACTTATGACCTCAACCTCGAAAAATACAAAAACGGCGACCTGACCGGTATGGATCTTAATATCTACCAGAACCAGCTATCGGAGAGACAACTATCTTATACTAACTCCCTGATCTCATATAAGCTTGAATTACTGAATCTTAAGATACAAACTCTGTTCGACTTCGAAAAGAACGAGCCTGTTTCTCCGGTTATGCAAATTGATAATAATAATATTTAATACCCTGAAAAATGAAAAAGAGTCTTCTCTTACCGGCATTGGTTACGGCAATAGTTATAATTACGGGCTGCAGGAACCGTGATCAGGACCTGTCAGCTGACGTTGAAATCCCCGTTACCGTGGAGGACATAACACTGAAACCGATTGAGGAGTTCGTAAACACAACCGGCACAGCCTTTCCCAAAGGAGAGGTTGAACTCAAGGCAAAAATAACTGCCAGCTACTATCTCGAAAGAAACCCCCGGACAGGCAGATTCTGGCAAATGGGTGACAGGATAAATGCAGGAGAACTTATAGCAAGGCTGGAGGACAGGGAATATATTAATTCCGTAAAGCTTGAGACCAATGAGCTTAACCTCGAGCTTACAGAGAGTGAGCTCAGGAAGCAGGAATCGCTTTACGAAAAGGGAGGTGTTACGTTGAAAGAGCTTAAAACGGCAAGCATTAATTATGAGAACGCAAAAACCAATCTCGAGACTGCACGATTGCAGATGGAGAAAACCAGAGTGGTGGCTCCCATTACCGGAGTTATTGTCGACCTCTCCTATTATACTCAGGGTGTACTGGTTGAAACGGGATCCCCTGTGGCGAAAATAATGGACTATCAGACTATGTACATGGAAGTTCAGCTGCCGGAGAAATATATTGAGACCGTGAAGCCCGGGCTTGAAGTTAAACTGACAAATTATACCATACCTTACGATACCATAACAGGAAACCTGACACAGATATCTCCGGCAATTAATGCCGATACAAGGACTTTCAAAGGGACTATCTCAATTAATAATTCCCGGTATCTCCTTCGCCCTGGCATGTTCGTAAGGGCCGATATCGTTACAAACCGTAAAGACTCCGTTATTGTGATCCCTAAAAACATTATCCTTTCCCGCCAGAGAGGTAAGACGGTATTTATCGTAGACAGGGGTGTTGCCGCCGAGAGGATAATAGAGACAGGGCTGGAGAACATAACTGAAACAGAGGTAACAAGAGGGCTCGAGAAGAATGAGCGTGTTGTAACAAGCGGATTCGAGACGCTCAGTAACAGGTCCAGAGTAAGAATCGTCAAGTAATTGAAATGAACAGAATAGCCAGATTTGCTGTAGAATATCCGGTCACGGTCCTCATGCTGATGCTGGGTGTCGTTCTTCTCGGTTTTATCTCCTTCGGTAAGCTGGGGACAGATCTCTTCCCCGATCTGAACAATCCCAAGATATATATTGAGCTCGGGGCAGGAGAAAAACCCCCCGAAGAGGTTGAAAAGAATTACGTTGATCAGATAGAGTCCCTCGCCATGAGGCAGAGCGACGTCATTCAGGTATCTTCGGTTTCAAAAGCCGGAACGGCTCTCATAACAGTTGAGTACGACTGGAAAAAGGATATGGATGAGGCTTTCCTCGACCTTCAGAAAGAGCTCAATTCCTTCAGCCAGAACAGTGACCTCGATGAATTCACGATAACACGTTATGATCCCAACGCTACTCCGGTAATGATTGTGGGTCTTAAGAACGAGAGGATGACCAATCTCGATGAGTTAAGAAAGATTGCCGGCAACTATATCCGTAATGAACTTATACGGATCGAGGGGATAGCTGATGTACGGCTTGCCGGCAAGGAGGAGAGCGAAGTAGTGATAGAGACAAGCAAGTATATCCTGGAATCGTACGGACTGACATCAGATGTAATCGCCGCGCAGATAAGCAATTACAACAGAAATGTTTCGGGAGGCTCTATTATGGATATGGGTCTGAAATATGTTGTCAAAGGTGTGAGTGTACTTGAGGATATTACCGATCTTGAAAACATTGTGGTGGGATTCAGGCAACCGGCGACTGCAGTATCAGAAGGCCAGAACATAGCTTTGTCAGAAAGGGTGCCGGTTTATCTGAGAGATATTGCCACGATCAGGTTTGAAAACAAGGACCCGGAAAATATTGTTGCCATCAACGGGGAAAGGTGTATCAGCCTCTCAATATACAAGGAGCCAAAATTCAATACAGTCGATGCCGTTAAAAGCCTTGACAGGGCGCTGGAAACCCTGGCAAAAGCATTGCCGGGATACGAATTCATCAGGGTGCAGGATCAGGGAAGTTATATACATGACGCAATATCAGAGGTAAGAAATACCCTGATCATCGGAATACTTCTTGCTGTTTTTATCCTTTATATTTTCCTCCGCCGCATCGGGACCACACTTGTAATCAGTATAGCCATTCCTGTCTCTATAATTGCCACCTTTAATCTTATGTATTTCAACAACCTGACAATCAATATAATGACATTGGGAGGACTGGCTCTGGGAGCGGGGATGCTTGTAGATAATGCCATTGTTGTCCTGGAGAATATTGTCAGGAATCATGAAGAAGGCAGCTCTTTCAGGGAAGCGATTGTAACCGGGACCGGCCAGGTTGGAAGCGCAATAACCGCCTCAACGATAACGACAATAGTGGTTTTCCTGCCCATCGTTTATCTTCACGGTGCTTCAGGAGAGATGTTCAGGGATCAGGCCCTGACTGTGGCGTTTGCACTCCTCTCCTCTCTTCTTGTGGCATTGCTGATAATTCCGATGCTCGTCTCGAAATTTTTTCCTGAGAACAGAAAGCCGGAAGTGATATCAGCTAAGGTACAGTCCGGGTGGTACCCCAGGTTGCTTGAGAAGGTTGTTGACAGGAGGGGTACGGTTATTCTCCTTGCTGTAATAATGCTTGCAGGAACGGCTCTTCTGATACCCAGGATAGGAAGTGAGTTCATGCCTGCCGCAGAATCGGCAGAGTTCACTGTTAATATGGAACTGCCGGCCGGAACCAGTCTTGAGCGAACATGGGCCACCGCAGCACAGTCCGGGAAAATCATTTCAGAGCTTCTTCCCGGAATGATCAGAATGACTTACCTGCAGACCGGGGAAGATAAAACCTCATCGCTGAGCCAGGGCTCTTCAGTGAGCGGCGACAACACAGCCACGCTCAAGATATTCATGAATGACGAATTTACGGGATTTACGGGCAGGGCAATGGAGATAGCCGGTAACTATCTCAACAGTGTTCCGGACATGAAGGTAACTTTTACGAGACAGGAGAGCTCGCTGCAGAGCTCCCTCGGAACAACGGAGACTCCTTTTGCACTGGAAATATCCGGGAAGGAGCATGGCGAGATCGAAAGGATACTTAATGAATCAAAAACCTTATTGTCGCGATTACCGTCACTCTATAACCTGACAACATCACTCGATGAAGGAACGCCTGAAGTGGAGGTTGTAATCGACCGTTTCAGGACAAGTTATTACAATGTGACCACCGAAAGCATAATAAATCAGATAAGAAGCTATCTGTCGGGTTCGCCGGCCGGCAGCTTTGAAAAGGACGGCGAGATGAAGGATATTACGATAAAGCTTGGGGATATCAGCCTTCAGCAACTCGAAGATCTCCTTATTACTGCCGGAACAGTGAAAGTTCCGCTCAGTGAACTGGCCAACATCAGGATTGTTCAGAGTCCCAGAGAGATAACAAGGAGAAACCAGTCCAGAACTGCATACATCTATGCGATGCCGGCCGGGGGTATGCCATTTGATAAAGTTGTAAGAAATGCTGAGTCGGCACTCAGGGATATTGCCCTTCCGACCGATTACAAACTTCAGTTCACCGGGGAAGAGCTCAAAAGGAAAGAATCAATGTCAAATCTCTCATTTGCACTAATGCTCTCTCTCATTCTGGTTTTTATGGTACTGGCAGCCCAGTTTGAGAGTGTCATACAGCCCTTTATCATAATGCTAACCATTCCCCTTGCAGGTGCAGGAACAATATTTACCTTCCTCATCTTCGGGAAATCGCTTAATATGATGGCCTATATCGGTATTATTATGCTGGGCGGTATTGCTGTGAACAATGCCATTATACTGGTCGATCGTATCAACCAGTTGAGAGAGAGCGGTCTGGGAAAGAGAGAAGCTGTCATACTTGCCGGATCACAAAGGTTCCGGCCTATCATCATGACCAGTCTCACAACAATCCTGGCACTGCTCCCTCTGACTATAGGCTTTGGTGAGAGTGCATCTCTCAGATCGCCGATGGCAATGGCAGTTATAGGGGGGCTGGTTTCATCTACACTTCTTACACTTATTGTGATACCATGCGTTTACTGGGTATTAGACAGTTTCGGAAGCTTATTTACAGGCAGGAAAAAGAGTTCGCTGCAGATATGATAATCATCTTATAAACTGAGAATGAATTTCATTTTAAAGAGAAGGACCCTTATTACGATGCTTTTCCTGGGGCTCACAATGCTCGGGTATGTGTCATATAAGAACCTCCAGGTCGAACTTTTCCCCAATGCGCAGCTTCCAACCCTGATCGTACAGATTGCCACTCCCCTGGAACTCGATCCGTCATATATTGAGACGCAGGCGGTCATTCCGGTGGAAGGTGCCATAGGCATGCTTGAGGGTATTGAAAAGATCGAATCGAATATATCGTCCCGAAGCGGCACCATAATAATATATTACAGCCAGAAGGCTGACCTCAAATATGCCAGCCTGAAATTGCAGGAAAAAATAAACCTGATAAGAAACTCCATCCCCGAAGAGTTCTTTATCAACGTAATCAAAATAGACCTGGAGCAGCTTACCAATCAGTTCATGGAACTGCAGGTAAGGGGAGAAGGTGGTATTGACAGGATCCGCAACATAGCCGACAGGGAGATCAAGCCAGAATTTGAGAACATCGATGGTATTGCAGGTGTACAGGTTTACGGAGGCCAGGAGAACTCCGTTGAAGTGCGTCTTAATGAAAAGGCATGCCGGGCACATGGTGTTTCTATGGCCCGTGTCAGAACACTCCTCAGCAATAACGGTGCAAGCAAGACATTCGCAGGGAAAGTGACAGACGGGGTTAACGAGCTTTTTGTAAATGTAACCTCCGAATATACCGACGTCCATGAGATCGGAAGCATAATTGTGAACCGCGAAGGCCCTGTGCTGCTTAAAGATATAGCCGAAATATTTTTCGGTGTTAAGGAGGAGAGCTCATACAGCAGGGTAAATGGCCTCGATGCCGTTACAATGACTCTGGTAAATGACAACCAGGCAAACCTTATCGATCTGTCTCACAGCGCCATTGTTCTTATCAATGAACTTAACAGTAAATTTGAGGCATCGGGCGTTGAAATAGTCGTACAGACAAACAGCGCCGAAATAATGGAGAGGAACATCAGGCAGATCATCAATCTTGCAATAACAGGAGGTTTGCTGGCCGTATTTATTCTCTGGTTCTTTCTTCGCAATATCAGGCTTGTTACAATTGTTGCAGTATCAATTCCTGTTTCGGTTTATGTGGCATTCAATTTCTTTTATGCATACGGGGTGTCGATCAACAGCCTGACCCTGGTGGGGATGGCACTGGCTATTGGTATGCTTGTCGACAATTCAATTGTTGTGCTTGAAAACACATACCGGCATGCAGGTCTCGGGAAGGATTATGTAACGGCAGTAACGATGGGGAGCCGGGAAGTATGGAAAGCCATAATGGCAGCCACACTCACAACAGTGGTCGTTTTCATGCCGTTTATTTTTTCATCGAACTTCATGATAAGGATAATCGGCAAGAATCTGGGTGTTTCCATAGTCTCAACCCTCTTTGTCTCTCTTGCTGTAGCGCTTCTTTTCATTCCGATGGCAACCGGATATCTTCTGTCCCGAACACCCGGCAGAGATTCACGCGTTTACAGGAAACTATCCATTCACAACCGTCTTATACAGGCTTATCATCTTCTTCTGAAGGCCTGTATGAGAAAGCCTGCAACAACAATAATAGGCACACTGGCCCTCTTCTTCACGGCACTGCTTCTGAGTCTCACACTGAGCATCAACACAACACAGGAAGTGGATGCCCCCAGTTTCAGGCTTACAGTGACAATGCCGGGAGGATCAACTCTCGAAAAGACCGATGCAGTTGTTGCTGAAGTAGAGTCGAGGCTTGCCGATATCCCTGAGAAGGAAGATATAGTAAGCCGGATTGAAGAAGAAAGAGCGACCATTACCATCAACCTCTCCAAAAACTGGGATAAGAGCAGCAAACGATCCCTGCCTGAAATCAAGAACGACATCTCACAGAGAGCAAGGAGTATTTCATCTGCGGAAATAAGCATGGATGATCTCTCCACCGGCGGAGGATTTACAAGCGGAGGAGGCGAGAATTATAATCCGGGAATGGAATTCATGAACCTGCTCGGCGTAGGTTCACAGAGGGAAAGCGTAATTATTAAGGGTGAAAATTTTACGCAGATGAAAAACCTTGCGGATGATATCAGGTCCTATATCGACGAGCTGTCCACAATAAACAGCGTGAGCCTGAATGTACAGGATAACCGTCCTGAGGTACATCTGCTTTTCGACATGGACTACATCAGCAGAAACAACTTTACACTTGCCAATATGGCTTCAGCACTCTCAACATTTGGCAGGGAATACTCTTCGGGGGTAACATTCAGGCAGGGGACCGAGAGTTATGATATAATTATAAAATACTCCGATGAATACGGAGAGTTGAAGAGCAATACAGATAAGACCATTGATGATCTCAGGCGTCTGGAGGTAACCGGTGCGGGAGGCGGTATAATGGAGATGCAGGAGCTTTCTGATATAATTTTTTCCTACGGGATGGGGAACATCCACCGGGAGAACCAGGAGAAAAAGATCACGGTCACCTACAGCTTCACCGAAGAGATAAGGGGCTCGAAAGATCTTCTTGAAGGCGCCCGCATGGAAATTGAATCGGTTGTGGCCTCTCTCAGAGTCCCTCCCGGACTGGCAGTTGAGGTTATACAGGACGAGAATGAGTTAAGAGATTTTTATATTCTCATCGCAATAGCATTCATTCTTATTTACATGATCCTCTCTGCAGTTTTTGAATCGCTTGCGATACCTTTCGTCATCCTGTTCAGTATCCCTCTTGCCGCGCTTGGCTCGCTTATAGCACTTATTCTTACAGGTAACTCCCTGCTCAATGCAAATACACTTACGGGATTTCTGATACTCCTTGGCATAGTCGTAAACAACGGTATTATTCTTATCGATTACACAAACATACTCCGGAAGCGGGGCTTCAGGATACACAGGGCGCTTATGAATGCCGGGGTTGCAAGGCTCAGACCAATACTTATTACAGCGGCAACCACCACCATCGCCCTTTTCCCCCTGGCAATGGGTAAAGCGGAATATGTTTCTGTTATCGGAGCCTCATTCGCCATCACAGTCATCGGCGGATTGTCTCTAAGCACACTCCTCACTCTGGTTTTTATCCCCACATTCTATTCAGGACTTGAGAATGCCCTTAACTGGTTAAAATCCCTTAGCCTGAAGAACAAGATCATTCAACTGGCGATCTTTTCATTTCTGATGTTTCTGATCTATAGCAATATAGATAAATTCATCTGGAAGTTAATCACAACAATTCTGTCGGTAATAATTGTCCCGGCGGGAACATGGTTTGTGATGAACAGCCTGCGAAAAGCAAGGGAGACAATCATTCCGCCCGGTGATCCAGTATTCATCAGGATACAGAGCCTTGTGAAGATATATGACAGGGACAGCCGCTGGCTGAGGGAATGGAAGGCCGGTGCCAGAATAAGGAGAAGAGTGGGGCTCGACAGGCCGATAAGCTCATGGAAAGATATGGGACATCTTGCCTGGCAGTTACCTCTCACCGGATTTATTATCTATTTCACTTATTTCTATCTTCAGAAAGGTTTCTGGATCTTTTTCTTCAGCGTGGTTTCATGGTTATCTCTGTCGGGTATCTGGATATCCTTCAGGGAATTACTGGCAGCAATGACAGCAGACGGTAAAAGAAGGATAGTTTATTACATTTCAGGTATAACTGATTTCACGGTCTTCTGGGTAATACCACTGCTTAACCTGATCTGGTTTCAGATAAAATGGGACAATATAGCCGTTGTAATAATACTTGGAGTGGTCTGGTTCACAGGATTGTTCATTTACAAAACGGGATTGAATCTGAGCAAGGGAAATATTGATATTTACCGTCTTGAAGGAAGGTTCCGCGGCCTGAGGAGGTCTGTTTATCAGATAGTGTCGGCTGTCCCCCTTATTGGTAAAAAGAAAAAACCTTTCAAGGCGCTCAGCTGCGTATCCCTCGATATCGGAAGCGGCATGTTCGGTCTGCTGGGGCCCAATGGCGCCGGTAAAACAACTCTCATGCGGATTATATGCGGTATTCTGGAACAAAGTTACGGTAAGGTCTGGATAAACGGGCTCGACACACAGGCCAAAAGGGAGGAGCTGCAGGGCCTGATAGGGTATCTGCCTCAGGAATTCGGCAGTTATGAGAACATGACAGCACATGAATACCTTCACTACCTTGGAATACTTAAAAATATTATTGATCCGGAGGTAAGGAAAGAAAGGGTGAATTATGTGCTGAGTGCCGTTCATATGGAAGAATACCGTCATCAGAAAATAAGCTCCTACTCGGGAGGGATGAAGCAAAGAATGGGAATAGCTCAGATACTCCTGCATCTTCCCCGTATACTTGTTGTGGATGAACCCACAGCCGGACTCGATCCGCGTGAAAGAATACGCTTCAGGAACCTGCTTGTTGAGCTCAGCCGCGAAAGGGTGGTCATATTCTCGACTCATATCATCGAGGATATCTCGAGCTCATGCAACAGGGTAGCCGTACTTAACAAAGGGATCCTCAGATACCTCGGGAAACCGATTGATATGACCAAATCGGCCGAAGGGCGGGTATGGCAGTTCAACATACCGGCAAAAGAGTTCGGCAAGATCGTTGAAAAATACCTCGTTGTTCACCACATGTCTGAGGGAGAAAATATAAGGGTCAGGGTAATTTCCGGATCATCGCCGTGGCCGGGGGCAATTAATGCCGCTCCCAATCTTGAAGATGCCTACCTCTGGCTTCTGAGAAAGAAGGATGATGAACAGTTATCCGTAAAAAAATAACTGAAGAAATGAAAAGTAATAAACTATACAATCTTGCCGACCTTGTTTACAGGACCATAGTCTATAACCTCAGGATCATCTTTGCCAATAAATTTATCTGGTTCCTTGCAGGGTCCGTTGCCTTTTACCTCGGCTTATCGGTAATTTATGTCTTTTCCAACGATGTGTCAAGAGTGCAGGATCTGTACGGCGTTTTTCTGTTTTCAGGGATCCTGCTGGTGTTTTATCCCGCTGTTTTTGGGATACAGAACGATCAGGACTCCAGAACAATAGAGATATTGTTCGGTATACCCAACTACAGGTATAAGGTGTGGCTTGTCAGGATCATGCTGATCTTCGTCATTGCATATATCATCCTGACACTGTTTACCTGGCTTTCATCGCTTCTTATTGTGAGATTTGACTTCATCGAGGTTGCTGCTCAGGTAATGCTGCCGGTCCTCTTTCTCGGAATGATGGCTTTCATGCTTTCAACAGTTATCAGGAGCGGGAACGGTACAGCGGTGATAATGATCATTTTCGGAATATTCTTCATGATCCTGAGCGAACCCCTGCGGAAAAGCCAGTGGAATGTTTTCCTGAACCCATACCAGCTGCCCTACGACGTTAATGAGACAACATGGGCCATCATCACGCTTAAGAACCGGATAATACTGATCACAGGCACAATCCTCTTCCTTCTTGCCGGTTTGTTAAAGCTTCAGAAACGCGAGAAGTTTATGTAAAGGGATCCTCTTTCAGCCACCCCGCTGTCATCAATTCTCAACCGTAATGAAAAATCATAACTGATTTTCCATTTCCGGCGCTATGATGCTCTGCAATAATAATATTAATAATTTTGGTGATAAAATAATATTGATTACATTTGCAAGCGATTTGAGGGGTAATTGAGACCTAGGGGACCAGAGTCCCCTATTTTGTTACCCGTAATCTTGCAGTATGGCAGATAAAGCGGAAGTTGAGAGGATTGTAAGAGAGTTCATCGCAGAAAAGGGGCTCTTTCTTGTTGGTATTAAGATCAGTGCATCCAACAGGATTACCGTGCTTGCCGATACGATGGACGGTATAAAAATCGACGAATGTGTTGCACTCCATCGTTATGTCGAAAAGAATCTCGACCGCGACAGGGAGGATTATGAGCTGCAGGTTTCATCTCCGGGTCTTGATATGCCCTTTGCCGTCATTCAACAATATAACAAGAATGAAGGCAGGCTGGTTGAAGTGACCGGAACCGACGGAAACAAGCTGACCGGATTGCTTAAGAATGTTACGGCCGGCGGGTTTGAGATCGAGACGGAGATAAAGGAAAAGGGTAAAGTAAAAGTGATCAGGGAGGTCTCTTTTAATTATGACCAGGTAAAATCGACAAGAGCATTATATACGATAAAATAATAAAAGAGGTTAAGACCAAATGGAAAATGTTAATTTGTTCGACACTTTTTCAGAATTCAAGGAACTGAAGAATATTGACCGTCCTACAATGATGAGCGTTCTTGAAGATGTTTTCAGGGGCATGCTGGCGAAAAAGTACGGATCGGCCGATAACTTTGATATTATCGTTAATATCGACAAAGGTGACTTTGAGATATGGAGAAACAGGGAGGTGGTTGATGATGATGATTTTACTGATCCGAATACCCAGATACCACTCTCACAGGCAAAGGATATAGATGAGGATTATGAGATCGGGGAAGAGGTGTCGGATGAAGTTAAATTTCTCGATTTCGGCAGAAGGGCAATATTATCACTCAGGCAGAACCTCACAGCCCGCATACTCGATCTTGAGAAGAATAACATTTACATGAAATACAAGGACAGGATCGGAGAAATCGTCACCGGTGAGATCTACCAGGTGTGGAAACGGGAGATACTTGTTCTTGATGATGACGGGAATGAGCTTATTATACCCAAGAGCGAGCAGATACCCTCCGATCATTTCCGCAAGGGAGATACCGTCAGGGCTGTCGTCATAAAGGTCGAGATGAGAAACAACACGCCTTTTATTATTCTGAGCCGCACCTCACCGGTATTCCTTGAAAGGTTATTCGAGCTCGAGGTTCCTGAGATATTCGACGGACTTATCACTATAAAAAAGATTGTAAGGGTTCCGGGTGAACGGGCTAAGGTGGCCGTCGAGTCGTACGATGAGAGGATCGATCCCGTTGGAGCCTGTGTCGGAATGAAAGGATCGAGAATACATGGCATAGTACGGGAGCTCCGGAATGAGAACATTGATGTTATAAATTATACCACCAACACGCAGCTGTTCATTCAGAGAGCACTGAGCCCGGCAAAGATAACCTCGATTAAGCTTAACGAGGAAACAAAAAGAGCAGAGATCTTTCTTAAACCCAACGAAGTATCACTGGCAATCGGGAAAGGCGGCCTCAATATTAAGTTGGCCAGTCAGCTGACGGGATACGAGATAGATGTTTACAGGGAGCCGGGAGGAGAAGATGAAGAGGATGTTAACCTTGAGGAGTTCAGCGATGAGATTGAAGAATGGATAATCGATGAACTGAAAGCCATTGGCTGCGATACCGCAAGAAGCGTACTGAATCTTTCCATAAGCGACCTTGTTAAACGCACCGATCTTGAAGAAGAGACAGTTAAAGAAGTGATAGGAATATTAAAGGCAGAATTTGATTAGGATTTTTTCAATATAAACCCCGGCTTATTTATTTGAAGTAAAAGGCAAGGCATATTTATGGCAGACGAAATTAAGTTAACGAGATTAAGTAAAGCAGCTCGCGAATTCAATGTGGGAATTGCCACTATCGTGGAATTCCTTCATAAGAAGGGGTTTGATATTGATCCTAATCCTAACACCAAACTTCCACTGGAAGCATACGCCCTTCTTATCAAGGAATACAGCACCGACCTGAGTGCCAAGAAAGAATCTGAAAAACTCATCCTGAGTGACCTTCACCGGAAGAAGGAAACTGTTTCCATCGACGACGTCGGGGAAAAGATGGTTACCGACGAAAGCGAAAAGGATGAGGAAATACTTATTAAGGACACATCAGGAGCTAAAAAAGGAATCGATATCAAGCCTGATATCAAAAAGCCTGACATTAAGCTGGTTGGGAAGATAGATCTCGACAAAGTCTCCAAACCCAAAACTGAAAAACCCGATCATCCGGCACAAACGGGTCCCCCGGAACAGGCTGCCGAACCGGCAGGAACAGAAACAGCTGAAAAGAAAACCGGTGACAGGGAAGAGAAAATTGTGCCTGAAGAGAAGAAGAAAGAAAAACCCGGGATTGATATTCATATCCTGGGGAAGATCGATCTTGAGGAAGCATCAGGCAAGACCAGACCTTCAAAGAAAGAGGAAAAGGTTAAATCTGGTGAGAAAGAGAAAAAACCCGGAAAGGAAGAGCCAAAAGAACCTTTAGCAGCCGGAGTAAAGGAAGATGAAAAGGATTCTGCCGTAAAAGAGGAGGCCGGAAAGCCTGCTGACGGGGTCGATACTGAAACCGTAAAACCTGAGGTTAGCGCGGCTGAGGCATCTGAACCTGAGAAGGAAGAGGAGGAGGTGGTGGAGCTCTTCAAACCCGAGTTCAGGAAGTTATCCGGTCCAACCGTCGTCGGGAAGATTGATCTTCCCGTTGAGGAGAAGAAGAAGAGCGCTGCTCATCAGCCTGGAAAAGCTGAAGGAGAACAGGGTTCCAGGAGGAAGAAGAAAAGGAAAAGGATCTCCAAAGAGGTTGAGATCATATCTGTCGGCAAAACGGGTGGTGACAAGAAGGAAAAACCGGGTATTAAAACTACCAGAAAACGGCCCGTAAGAGCTGAGGTTAACGAGGAGGAAGTACAAAAACAGATCAAGGAGACTCTTGCGCGCCTGACCACAAAAGGCAAATCCAAAGGATCGAGATACCGCAGGGAAAAAAGAGAGGCCATCAGCCAGAAGCACCGGGAGGTTGAAGACCTCATGGAAAGCCGGAAGAATATTCTTAAGGTAACGGAATTCGTTTCGGTAAACGAGCTGGCAACAATGATGAACACTCCTGTTACTGAGATTATCTCAACATGCATGAACCTGGGTCTCTTCGTTTCGATCAACCAGAGGCTCGATGCCGAGACTATGGCTGTACTGGCCGACGAGTTCGGGTTCAAGGTTGAGTTTGTCAGTGCTGAGCTCCAGGAGGCAGTAAGAGAAGAGGAAGACGAAGATGAGGATCTCATACCAAGGTCACCTATCGTGACTGTTATGGGTCATGTGGACCACGGGAAGACCAAACTCCTCGATTATATCAGAAGGACCAATGTTATTGCCGGAGAAGCCGGCGGGATAACCCAGCATATTGGTGCATATAACGTTCATCTCGATAACGGCAGGCAACTGACCTTCCTTGACACTCCCGGTCACGAGGCTTTTACCGCAATGCGTGCACGTGGAGCCCAGATTACCGACGTCGCCATCATTGTTGTTGCCGCTGACGACGGGGTGATGCCGCAGACCGTTGAAGCCATTAACCATGCATCTGCGGCAGGGGTGCCTATAGTGTTTGCCATCAACAAGATAGATAAACCGTCCGCCAATCCCGAGAAGATAAAGGAGGCTCTCGCCAACATGAATTACCTGGTTGAGGACTGGGGAGGTAAATACCAGTCGCAGGAGATATCCGCACTGAGCGGTCTCAATGTGGGCCTTCTTCTTGACAAGGTGCTCCTCGAGGCGGAACTTCTCGACCTGAAGGCTAATCCTGACAAACCGGCTATCGGAACGCTGATTGAATCATCGCTGGACAAGGGAAGAGGATATACGGCAACGGTGCTGGTAAAGGCCGGGACCCTGAAGATAGGGGATATCATGCTGGCCGGCACCTGCTTCGGGCACGTAAAAGCCATGTATAACGAAAGGGGGCATAAGATAACCGAAGCCGGCCCCTCAATACCCGCCCTAATCCTCGGACTGAACGGCGCTCCCCAGGCAGGCGATAAGTTCAATGTAATGGAAAGCGACCGGGAAGCAAAAGATATTGCCACCCGCAGAGCTCAACTCCAGAGAGAACAGGGGCTCCGCACCCAGAAACATATTACTCTCGATGAAATAGGCCGAAGAATAGCTATAGGTAACTTCCAGGAACTCAATATAATTGTCAAGGGCGATGTTGACGGATCGGTCGAAGCATTGAGCGATTCGCTGATCAAACTTTCCACACCCCAGATCCAGCTTAATATAATCCATAAAGCGGTAGGACAGATATCGGAATCGGATATCCTGCTTGCTGCAGCATCAAATGCCATCATCGTGGGATTCCAGGTAAGACCTTCCCTGAGCGCGCGCAAGCTGGCGGAGAAGGAAGAGATCGATATACGTCTCTATTCAATAATCTACAATGCCATCGAAGAGATCAGATCAGCAATGGAAGGTATGCTCATTCCTGAGATAAAGGAAGAGATAGTTGCAACACTCGAGATACGGGATATATTCAAGGTTACCAAGGTGGGAACCGTTGCCGGGTGCTACGTGCGTGAAGGCAGGCTGACAAGGAATACACTGGTGAGAATAATACGCGACGGTATTGTGATCTATTCCGGCGAACTGGGATCGCTGAAACGGTTCAAGGATGACGTAAAAGAGGTCACTGCCGGATACGAATGCGGCCTTAACATTTCCAACTTCAATGATATTAAGGTTGGAGATGTAATCGAAGGCTATCAGGAATTTGAGGTCAAAAAAAGTCTCTGATAAATACTAAACAAGAGCTTTGTAGGCTTCAGCCGTGAGAAGTCCGGTGGTCTCCGACGGATCGGTCATCCTGATTTTAATCATCCACCCTTCACCATAGGGATCTTTGTTCACAATCTCGGGCGATGACTCAATTGCAGGATTAACCTCTGTAATCTCTCCGCTTACCGGCATAAACATATCCGATACTGTCTTAACCGCCTCTATCGTGCCAAATACTTCTTCCCTGGCCAGGGTCTCACCCTGCGTTTCTATCTCAATGAAAACAATATCGCCCAGCTCTCCCTGTGCAAAATCAGTGACTCCGACATACCCGAAGTCACCTTCAACTCTCAGCCATTCGTGGTCTTTGGTGTACAATAAATCTGCAGGAATATTCATTTTTCTTCTGTTATTAAATAGTTTCAGTTGTTCCGGAAATAAACTATCCAAAAATAGGTTTTTTTTCGTTCATGTAACCTCATAATCCAGAAATTCTCAAGGAATGACGAACGTGCCATTTACTGGACAAGTGTAAACCTGAGGCTGAACCCGAAATTTGTATTTGATGTAGGGAAAGTATTGGCCACAAAAGGATTGTTCATTGTATGGTCGGTAAATATCTGAAGATTGAACCTGTCGCTCAGAACGTAATCGGCAGTGGCCGAGATTGTAAACCGTTTCTGACCCACAACAGGCTGGTTGACATCCTCCACAAGTTTCCTGGCCAGTGTTTTGTCGTCCCTTATCGAGAGGTCAAGCCTTATATTCAGGTCACTTCTGAGTACTTTCTGGCCTCCGCCTGACCTGACTGCAATCTGAACATCATCAAAACGGTATCCCGCGCCGAATATAAGTTCATTCAGCCTCGCATCGGCAATCTGATTACTTGTAAGATTAAGGGAGACTGTCCTCGATTTTTTCCATTCAAACCGTGTTGTCAGACTGTTATTCCAGTTCATGTCGACGTTAATCAGAGGGCTGAACTGCTCACTTAGTGTGACTACATTTATTTCGTACAGCTGAATGTAATTGTTCTGAAGGTCCCGTACCATGCTGAGTCCGCTCTCACCAGCCAAATAGTTTAGATTGGTAATAAATGAGCCTACCTGGTAAATGCTCCTGTACTGATGAAAGATATTGATTGACCTGAAGGTCTTCTGGACGAAAGGAAATCTTGACAGACCTTCGAAGTTTATTCTCCAGTTGGGCATCATTTTCATTACCGAAGGAAAAGGATCGAGCCCTACTTTTTCTGCATTCTTCTTGGTGTATGCCGCGAAAAATGCAGGTATCAGCACCTCGCGCGAAGTTGGACCGTATCCACTCTTATAAGGACCTTCTACAGGTAATCCGGTAACAGGATCAATATTCGGGTTATAACCCGGGTCAAGCTTCCTCCTCTCTTCAGCCCTTCTTTCGGAAATAACGATTGTATTTCTTTTAAATGCCTCGAAGGCCGGTGATTTATAATCATTCTCCTTAGTGATCTTTTCAAAGGCTGTTCCCCATGAAATGACCGATATCGAGAAGTTACCGCTTACAACACGATTTCTTGTACTGTCGGGAAAATTACCATTGTAATCGGCTATATAATAAGAGCTTACATTTTCCATGAATCGCCTGTCTGCTGTCACATCCATTCGGAAGCCCGGAAATGGTTCAACAACGCTTCGCAGGGAGATATCGAACTTATGGTTGTACATTGCAGGTGTATTGAGTAGTGTATCTGTTGAGAGCCAACCATTAGTGACCGCCCTGTCGAAGAAATTTCTGTCGCTGTAGCCCAGCACAAAAGGCCAGCCCGGAGCAAGTGCATTATTGTATTCAGACATCCCCAGGTATTTTGTCCCGGGCATGTATCCGGGCAGAAACTGCCCCTGTGCCGACAACCATGTAAGGCTTACCGACCTGACCCCCATCAGAGCCCGTACAATATATTCTCCTGTTACAGTAAGCGGATTTCTTTTCTTTAATACCCTCCCTTCTATTATCACCTGTGTACCGTTCTCCTGTACTTCGGAAGTGAAAGAAATTCGATTCTCACTTATAATTTCGGTTTTCCCCTCCAGTTCAGATCCATCGCTCTTAATTACCCTCACCGTTACATCGCTGGTTCTGAGATTGTGGCTTATTGTTCTTGCCGCGTTCGGCCTGAAGTTGATCCTCTCCGCAGTGTATGTCACCGTTTTGTATTCCGGTTTCATCCTCTGAACCGCATCGGGGCGCGTATTGTTTTCAATATTCTTCAGGAATGCCGATTTGCCGTAAAGTGTTGTCAGGTTTGCCGTGGCTGTGAGGGTGATATCATTCCTGTTTTTTATGGTATTCCCAAGGTTGATATTCATCGTATCGGGGAAAAGCGGCCCTGCAAGCCAGGTAAAATCCGAACTGTAACGGGCATTGGCATTTAGCCACGACAGCAGCGGGAGTTTATTTACAGGGACATTGTATGTGATGTTGATAAAATGGTTGTAGTTTGTTGTCCGGCCGAAATTTCTGAGATTAACAAGGACAGAGTCGCGCCATTGTTCATACTGATTTCCGTACCTTACTCTGTCCACTCCACCTGAAGGTTCGTCAATACGGGCAAGATTGGTTGCAGTAAAATCAACTTTAAGCTGACGGGTCAGATCGTACTTGATATCATAGATACGGCTCCACTCGAAATCTTTCCTGAAAGACGGGATTATCTTCAGATTAGGATTATTAATATTCCTGGTTTTAACCTCATTATAATACCGGTACATGTCTGTCCTGAATGATATACTCCTCGGGTATGGATAGAAATTGAAATCTTTTATGATCCTGAAGACCGCTGGATTAAGGAATTTTACATTCTTAAAAGGCATTATATTGACCGGCTGAGCCTGGAAATCATAATTTATGCCACCCCTGTAGTTCTTCTCAAGATCGATTTCGGTTTTCGTATTGCTCCTGTAAACCTCATTGTAGGAATAGTTGACGCTGAAATTGGCTATATCCCAGACATGCGGCTTCTCTCCTCTGCGTGTTATTCCTGCATTGCTTACCGTAATTGTTTTGCGCCTCGCATAATCTTCTGCTATTGCCCTTATGGAATCGCGGGCCGATTTATCCTTTGCGTCGTCAAGGGCTATTTTAAGCTCGATGTCGGGGTCGAGGGGATTATACTGCGGCTGAATTCGTGCTTCGGAATAGCCAACATAAACGGGAAGTCTGACGCCTATTTGTTCCGGGAAGAATTTTCCCAGCTCAAAGCTTGAGGAGATATCATACTTGATTACCTGTTCCTTGCTTCGCTCATTTACCTTTTTTTCAATGCTCCCCCAGCCGGGTGTACTTGCCTGTGCAACCATATCCACCGTACCGAAATCGGCCAGTCTTGCCTGGAGATGAGCATTGGCAGCCCAACCTCCATCCTCCACAAAATCACTCAATCTCAATTCATTAACCCATATCTCTCCCGATTTGGGATTACCGTCGTCAATACCAGCCCTGCGGGTTTTGATCGGGTTTCTTACACCTACCATTATCACTCTGATATTGCTCATATTGGGATTCCCTGACACGGAGATCCTGGCATTATCCGATGCGTAAATAAAGACATCCGATACGCTTAATGACGATCCCGCCAGTTGCATCTGGCGATTGCGCTCCTGCTTGGCTTCCTGGAAAACGGAGAGGTCGATATTGAAGCTGTTCTCCGCCGGCCATACAAGCGCCCTTGAAGCATCACTTTTGTTATCGTACCGCCCGGGAGGAGTAAGCTTCAGGGGGATCTCGTATTCATAAAAGTTACCCTTGTAATCCGAACCTATTCTTATGAAGGCTGTCAGTTCGTCATCATAAAGAGGCTGCCCCATCAGAGCTTCAGCATGCACCTCCATCCTCAGCCTGCGGTACTGGCGTATGTCAAGGTTTACATTCCTGAATGCAGCACGTGCATCACCATCCTCGAGGTTCTGAACCCTCAATACCATCGACTGCTCGTTAAGCTGTCTCAGCTGTGGATTCTGGGGATCCACTATCCTGGTGAAACCGGGAGGCAGAACATAATTAACGGGTTCCTTTCCTGAGTTCTCCTCGATACTTACCGAGCTGATATCAAAAGTGCCGTCCGCTGACTCGGGTATTGTTATCCTTTCACCCCCCTCCATAAACGAAATATTATATTTCCTCCATTCAGCCCTTACAAGATCAAGCTTTGCAAGCCTCATTATCACGGGAGCCTCAAAGTCTTTAAGAAAGAGCCGCATGAAGCGTATTGATTTAAAATCCCTGATAGGACCTATTACATTATCGTAATCGGTTATAGGGATCTTGAACTGGTACCACTTAACCCTCGATTTGGTCCCATTAGCAAATGTGGCTTCATATTCTATCTCATCAACAATGTTGTTGGTTCCCACCTGCATGTCGCCCGGCCTTATGCTTACCCTGTACTGGTAGTAGCTTTCTGTCTCGCTCAGGGTATTGTCGCGGTTTATATCCTCCATATCGGGCAGGGTAGAGCCTGTTGTCGGGTATGATTCGGGCGACATCTCGGATGTGGGCGAATTGCCTTCGTTACCGTTATATCTCTTGTATCTTTCGATTATGCCAAGCTTCTGAAGATCAAAGTCTGTCCCCCTGAAATAGTGAAAATCGTCGGCAGAGGGATCTTTTAATATCTCCTGGTAAGCTTCCTGACTGGCAATAAGCGCTGCTTTCTGAAGGAAATCGGCAAAAAAGGTCTGCTCATCCTCGTTTCTCAGACCGTCGAGGCCCACATCCTGGTATCTTCTCGATTCAAGATCGTTGTCGAAGGCATGCACAACAGCCTGTATGGTCGGGACTCTTCCCCATGCGGTAGTATCAACGTTGGTAACCTCAGGCGAACCCGGCAGTCCGTTCTCGAAGCTTTTTCTCGAATCCCTTAGAATATCCTCAGATATATTTCCGAGATTAATATAGAGATCACCCCCCTGGTGCATGGGATCCTCGACAAAGGGGTCCATCATCCAGAACTTGACATACTGCACATTCGCCGTTTCAAAATCGCTTGTAAGGATCTCCCTCATCATACCTCCCCATCTCGATCCGGGATCATTAAGTCCGCCGGTCGCACTCATCCCCTGTGAATATGGTCCGGGATAAGTATCGTAATTATAGGGGCCTCTCTCATCCGGATAAAAAGCAAGGTTAAGCACTGAGATGTTGGTTGGTAATCCGCTCGGACTCTCCCTGAAAGGGAATATTTCATTTTCGTATATCTCTCTGACAAAATGGCTCGACTGTTCATCGGGATTCTGTTTTATATGATCGGGTGTTGATGATCCGTTACGCAGGAAGAGGGGATCTATCACATACCACGAAAGCCTGGCACGGTTAAAACCGCTTACAAGGTTATTATTGTAGCGGGCTTCGGGAAAGAGCTGGTCCTGTCCCTGTGGAACGCTTGCCAGTGTCCAGGCATTGAATGATTTCAGGTCAAGTGGTATCTCACTGGCTTCAAAATCGTCGATATATGCATTGCCCGCACTTGAGATGGCCTTTGAATGGCCGGGCACCAGCTGGGCAAACTCGCCAAAAAATGAGAGAGTTGAGGGTGTTTTTGTATCAATAAAGGGAATTCTGTCAATGGCTTTTGTAATAAACTGCGACTGAGTCTTATAAGAAGTATTCAGGCCCCAGATGGTATTTGAGATTGGCTCTTCTCCAAAATTCACCTTCTGGGTATAGGGCCGCTCTGTCAGATGCAATACCGTAGCACCTATGTTAAAGTTGTTTGATAACCGGTAATCGAGATGAGTGCCCACCAGTGTCTTGGTCTGGAAACCAAAGAACTGATTGCTCTCCAGTGATACCTGAATTGGTGTCTGTGATTCTATAAGAGCCGGGTTTATGATCCTTACAGAACCCATATTATAATCCACGGTGTAATCAACGTTCTCTGTCAGTGGCACTCCCCCTGCCGTGACCTTCACTGCACCCTGCGGTATGCTTATTGCATTAAGCCTGATTTCAGATCCGTACTCGGACGAATACTGCCCGGTCAGCTTGAATTTGTTTTTCTCGGCAATCTGTCTTGCAATGGTCTGTGTTGAGTCGTACAGCTCCTGGAAGATATATTTTTCAGCGAGGACCGGATCCGATATCTTTGATTTCAAATGAGTACCGAATGGCTCGATGACCGGGAAGATAATCTTGCCCCTGTCAGTTCTCACCGTAATATCTTCTATAAAATCAAAATAACCGTCGGGTTCCCGGTCGAGCTGTGCATTCAGATTGTCGAGACCCATTACCTGGAGAAGGATCTGATCAGCCAGCTTCCCTTCCGGAAGGTAGTTAATTGAATTGCCTGTCTTATCATCCTGGTAAAGGATATTAAGCTGGAAATTTCTTCGTTCGAGTCTTCCCGATCCGAGCGAGTAGATATTTTTCATCATCAGCTTCCAGGTAGGCAGTCTGGGGCTCAGGGTGGTCCCTTTCAGAAGCTTCAGTATCATAGCCTGAGGAGCAGTTATCCCGTCAGTTGAGAATTCTCCCACCTTGTACAGCTTCCCGTTATAAGTGAACTCAAAAGCAACGGCCAGCACCTCATCGGTATTGAGAGCTGTGTTAAGGGATATATAACCCAGCTGGCGGTTAAAATAGTATTCCCTCTCATTCAGCATGCGGGCATTCTCAATTTTCTCAAAATCGCGGCCTATCTGGAAGTTGGGGTAAAGCGGATCGAAGACATTCGTCACCTGGTCAACATCCCTTACACCGCTATAGGCTGAGGAAAGCTGTTCATATAGCTGGTTAACTGAGTTTTCCGGGATTAAGCCTGCGCCGGGAGTGCTCTGAAATTCAGGTATATTATTAAAAATATGGTTGCTGTTTTCAGCAAGATCGAGAAAAGCAACTATGTTCCTGTTACTACCCTCCTCAAAGCGGCTTGTCTTGTTGGTTATCCATACCTCCAGACGCTCGATGTTTACACCGGAACTTATAACGGGAAGATTTTTAAGTGAGTTATCGTAGATATCCCTGAAATACTGAGCGAGGAAGAAATGCCTGTTAGCCTCGTACTGATCGGCGTATATTTCAAATTCACTAAGTTGTGCACCTCCCTTAACCTCAACAACCGACGATTCACCTTTCTGCTGTGATAATACGGTTGTAAGGGTAAGCTTTCCGAACTGCATCTCTGTCTTGAGGCCGAAAAGGCTGTAGCTGCCTGTTATGAGCGTTCCGGTAAGAGGGAGTGTAACGTCGCCGGCCTCAACCTTTTTAAGGATCTCATCTTCCTTACCTGAATACTGTAGCTTTGTCCGGTTCTCGAACTCGAACATCGCATCGGTATTGTAATTGACCCCCAGTTGCATCTTATCACCAATGGTGCCCGTCACGTTCATCTGGATCTTCTCCTTGAAGTCGAATGTGGGGATCGTTCGCAGTCTTTCAGAAAGGGCAGGGTTTTGTGTCCTGGAAATATTGATCCCGAATATCAGTTCAGCCGAACCCTGGGGGATAATGTTAATGACGTTACTTCCGAAGATCCTGTCAAATGCCTCACCACCCACTTCAATCTGTGGTATCAGCGCTGATCTGTAGCCCGGCTCCTCTCCCGCTATCCTCGAGTCCCAGTAGGCCCGCATCGCTCTTTCATATTCATATCGTCTGAACTCTTCAGGAGTCATATAGACGGGAGGGCGATAATCAAACTCACCTACCTTCTGGTAAATAATGTACTCGTTCCTCTCGGGATTGTAAATTACCGTTGATCTGATGTTGGAAGGGTTATCGAGGAAAAGGGGGGACCTCTGTCTTAATTCCCATGGGATCCCTGAGTCATCCTGCAGTCTGAGAATGGGTCTTGGCAACGTATCAGGGGTTATCTTCTGAACTCCGGCCTGACCATACGATTGCCAGGGCAAAAGAATTATGGAGGCGAGTAGTACAAGATATAAAGATTTAAGTAGATTTTTATATGCTACCCCTGATCCCAAACCGGCTATTATTCTTTATTACAAGTTCTTAAGCGCCTTCTTAATCAGGTCCTCAACTGACAGTTCTTTTTCTTCACTGGAAATCTTATCAAGGATCTTACTAACGGCACTTCTGGCAAACCCAAGCATCACTAAAGCAGATAACGCCTCTTCACGTCTGGTATTGTCTGCAAATGCAAATATTTCGCCGGTTCCGGTATGTTTGCCAACCTTGTCTTTAAGGTCTACAATTATTCTCTGCGCGGTCTTTAAACCTATTCCTTTAACATTTTTCAGGATATTGACATCTGAACTCATTATTGCCTTTCCCACTTCTCCCGGGGAAAGCGACGAGAGCATCATTCTTGCAGTACCTGCCCCCACTCCCGTAACAGATATCAGGTGCCTGAACATATCCCTCTCTTCACTGTCGGCAAATCCGAAAAGCTGATGAGAATCTTCTCTGATAACTTCATGTATAAGGATTATATGATCCTTCTTCTCATCCAGCTTCGAGAAGGTGGTAAGGGATATGTTGATGAAATAACCAATTCCTCCTGTCTCTATTATCAGGCAGGCAGGAGTCAGTCCGGTTATTGTTCCTTTGATATAATCTATCATATATGCTGATCTGAATTAGGGATCTCCGGCGGCAGTTCATCGGGCCGGTCGGTATGGATCTCTATATCCTGATGTTTCAGAGGATTACTGGCGATCTCCCTGAAGAGCATTCTGTTACGGTATATGTCGCAGGCCAGGTAGATGGCATGCCTGAATGAGCTCTCCGATGCTTCTCCTTTTCCGGCTATTGAGTAAGCCGTGCCATGGACAGGCGAGGTCCTGATAAAAGGGAGTCCTGCCGTGTAATTTACCCCTGAGTCGAAAGCAAGAGCTTTAAAGGGTGCAAGGCCCTGGTCGTGATACATTGCAAGAACAGCATCGAACTTTGCGAACAATCCTGCACCAAAGAAACCGTCTGCGGCAAAGGGGCCGAAAGTGAGCATCCCTTCGGTGGCTGCTCTTTCAATAGCCGGAAGAATAACATCCCTCTCTTCTGTCCCGAGCAGCGAATCGTCGCCTGCATGTGGATTGAGGCCAAGTACAGCCATACTGGGTTTGCGAATACCAAAGTCCTCATTGAGTGATTGATGCATGATCCGCAACTTCGACAAGATCAAATCTTCTGTTACCAGTCCGGGGATTTGTCCCACAGGCACGTGACCAGTAGCAAAACCTATCTTCATGTTTTCGCTTATCATGAACATCAGGGTATCGGCAACGCCGGCCTTTGATTTCAGGTAATCAGTATGACCATTGAACCTGAAGCTATCCGACTGAATGGTTTTTTTGTCTATAGGAGCGGTAATCAGAACATCAAGCTTATTTTGCAGAAGGTCGTCAACCGCCCGTTCAAGCGAAATAAATGCGGACTCGCCGCCATGCTGCGTGGCTTTCCCCAGTTCAACCCGTACATTATCATCAAGGCAGTTGATCATATTTGCCTTCTTATGATTTGCCTCCTCGGGCATCCTTATGTTATTAAAGCTGAAGTTGCTAATATTAAGGGCTTTACGATGGTAAGCTGCAACTTTGGGGGATCCGTATACAACGGGCACGCAGATGTCGTTTATCCTGTTGTCCGACAGTGCCTTGATTATTACCTCATAACCTATACCATTTATATCGCCGTGTGATATCCCTGCTATTATTGCTTTTTTTTCCATATATCTATTCCTTTCCCGGGTGATTATCAACCATTCGTCTGAAAAATGCTGAAAGAAGTCTTAATCCGGTCCCTGTTCCCTCTTTTAACCTGTAGTAATCATCTTTTTTCAGGGAAATGGTGCCGGCAATATCGAGATGGATGAACGGATATTCTGTGAAGTTCTCGAGGAATTTACCGGCGGTAATTGCGCCTGCCTCCCTGCCCCCTATGTTCCTGATATCCGCAACATCAGATTTCAGCATCTCACCATACTCCTCCCAGAACGGGAGTCTTGCAACTCTTTCAAAAACATCTTCACCGCTAATGTTAAGCAGTGAGAAGTATTTCTCGTCGGCATTACCCATTATTGCAATTGCCTGGCTGCCAAAAGTCATTGCTGCAGAACCCGTGAGGGTGGCAACATTGATAATCAGTTCAGGCGAATATCTCGAACTGTAGCTTATCGCATCAGCCAGTATCAGTCTCCCTTCTGCATCGGTGTTTCCCACCTCTACCGTTGTGTTATTGTGCATTGTTATTATGTCGCCCTGGGTATAGGCATTGCCACCCGGACGATTATCTGTGGCTGGGATAAGTCCCACCACATGCAGAGGCAATCCTGCTCTGGCAATAACCGACATGGCCCCGGCCACCACCGCAGCACCTGCCATGTCTCCCTTCATGCCCGACATGTAATCACCAGTCTTAATATTGAGCCCGCCGGTATCATAGACAATCCCTTTCCCTGTCAGTATAAAAGGATTCTTATTGATGCAGTTTTCAGGATGCCATTCAAGTATACAGAAGACCGGAGGATCAACACTTCCCCTGTTAACTGCCAGGAGACCTCCCATTTTCAGTGCCTCGATCTTCCCCTTGTTCAGAATCTCAACCCGCAATCCGGCACTCAGGCCGAACTTTCTTATCTCTTCAGCAAGAGCCGGTGCATTGAGATAATTAACAGGTTCGTTTATCAGATCTCTTGCAAACCAGACGGCGTCAACAGAAGAGGTCAGCCATCTGATATCCCTCTCATCCAGGTCGCCATGAAGCAATATAGATGACGGATAAGCCTTATGCCCGTTATTCTCCGGCTTTGTCTTGTATTTGTCAAATGAATAACAGCTTAGCATAAGCCCTTCACAAAAATCCTCAACAGCTCCCTTATAGGCATCGGATGATGTAATCACCAGCTCCTCGTGATTGTTCGACTTTATCAGATTCCTTATATTATACGCTGTTCTGCGGAGATCCTCCCGGATCCTGTGAAGAGGCAGCCCCTCTTTCAACCTGATAAGATAAGTTGATTTATAGTATGAATTGAGAAAAACATGATCGTCCTTCTGCGCCAGCCTTTTCATCGCAAACTCTTTTTCCGTTTTGCTCAGCCGCAGGCTCTCCGGGATGACATCACTGCCGAGAATGCACAGAAGAGACTGATCAGGCAATAGCCGGGTTATTCTTGAAATTGTCGGTTTCATATTCCAGAGACTGCATTTTTGAAGGCTAAAGTTAATTAAATTATTGATTGTTCAGGTTTCAAACCATTACCTTTGCAATGCAAATAAAACATGCCCGAATAGTATTTATACCAGTCATTCATAACTTACCAGGCTGTTTATATGAGTTTAACATCTCTTTACCGTAAGTCTCTTGACCTTTTGCCCCTCACTGCCAGAGAGGCATTGGAGCTTTATACTGAGGCTCCTCTGGAGGAGCTCATGCTGACAGCAGACAGAATCCGGTTGCTGCATGGTCACGGCAAAAGGGTCGGTTGGATGATCGACCGTAATGTAAATGTTACCAACATATGTTTTTCCCGGTGTTCATTCTGCAATTTCTGCAGAACGAAGAATTCGCCCGATGCATATACAACATCCCTGGATGATTACATTAATAAAACAGATGAGCTTATTCTTCTCGGAGGTGATCAGCTTCTGCTGCAGGGTGGAATGAATCCCGACCTTGGCCTAAGGTTTTATACCGATCTCTTCAGAACCCTTAAGAAGCTTTACCCTTCACTGAAACTACATGCCCTGGGTCCTCCGGAAATTGTATTTCTTGCCCGGAAAGAGAAAATGAGTTATTCTGAAATACTTGGGGAACTAATCAATTCCGGGCTTGATTCGCTGCCCGGAGCTGGTGCAGAGATCCTGTCCGACCGTGTGAGAAAGATAGTATCACCTGCCAAGGCAACATCTTCCGAATGGCTGCAGGTTATGCGTGAGGCTCACAGGCTCAACCTGCCAACATCAGCAACCATGATGTATGGTCATGTTGAGACCGTTGAAGAAAGGATGGAGCACCTCGTGGTGCTCAGGTCGTTACAGGATGAGAAGCCTGAAGAGCATTACGGTTTTATTGCATTCATCCCCTGGCCGTTCATGGATAACGGGACACGGCTCCTTGAAAGAGACGGTGTAAAGAGCCGTTACACGGGTCCCGATTATTTAAGGCTGATCGCTTTAAGCCGTATCATGCTGACCAATATCACCAACATACAGGCCTCATTGCTTACAGTCGGGAGGAGTGTTGCCATGATGTCGCTTCAGGCCGGAGCAAACGATCTGGGTTCGGTAATGATCGAAGAAAACGTTGTTAGCTCAGCGGGAGTAACAAATCGTTTCAACGCCGGTGAAATAGAGTCAATAATAACTGAGTCCGGATTCACTCCTGTCAGGCGGAATCAGAAGTATGAGCCGGTGTAGCCGGCTTTCCTTCTTCTTCAGGAGTAAGTTTGGAAGCCTTCCTGAATTCTTTCATTCCCTGTCCTATGCCTTTCATGAGTTCCGGAATTTTCCGTCCGCCGAAAAGAAGAACCAGGACCAACACTACAAGAATGATCTCTGTTAAGCCTATCTTTCCCATTTTATCAAGTATTAGAGGGGGGCAAAGTTAGAAATAGTTCGGTCAATTGCAAGAAACCCCTGATAAATATTCTAGCGTCTGAGAAGTCTCAGGATATCATTACCGTTTGCCAGTATCAGTATTGAAAGCAGTATCACCATTCCCGTAATCTGTGCGTACTCAAGGAACTTGTCACTGGGTTTCCGTCCTGTAATTACCTCATACAGAAGGAACATTACATGACCACCGTCGAGTGCGGGTATGGGGAGTATGTTCATGACTGCGAGGATAATAGAAAGAAAGGCTGTCAGATTCCAGAAAGAGTGCCAGTCCCACACCCCCGGAAATATGCTCCCTATGGTTATGAAACCACCGAGGGACTCATAGGCTTTTGTATCTCGCGAGAAGAGGATCTTGAACTGCTTGAGGTAATCTCCTATCATTTTGAATCCCTTGGTAATGCCGGCAGGAATTGACTGAAAGAACCCGTATCTTATTGTCTTAAACTCAAAAATAGTGCTGAACGATTTCGGGCTGGCTATTCCAAGCATGCCGGCGGCACTTGTCACTACGGGTATTTCTATCTGTTCTCCGGCACGCAGCAGGTTCATGATAACCGGTTTATTCCTGTTTCTTGCCAGATAGCTTTGAAATTCATCATACCAGTTGAACCTGTTACCGTCTATACCTATCAGTTCATCATCGACCAGAACGCCAGCTGTCTTCGCCGGAGATTCTTTTCCGAAGTCTGAAATAATGAATGGCCCGAAAGGAGTTCTTGGTTCAATCTGCCCCTGCCCCTTTAGCAACTTTTGAATATAGTCCTGCGGGATACTGATGTTTATTATCTGTCCTCCGCGCTCCACCTGCATTGATTTACGCATATTCAGAACGATGTCGGGGATGATCTCACTGAAATTTTCAATATACTGATTGTCAATTGAAACGATCTTGTCACCGTTTCGCAACCCGAGCTCATAGCCTGTTGAGTCGGTTACGATACCGTACTTCACGTTTGAAGTCGGGAGATATGTCTCGCCCCACGCAAATAACACAAAAACATAGATCAGCAGAGCCAGGATGAAATTCATGATAACTCCGCCAGTCATTATCAGAAGTCTTTGCCACGATGGTTTTGATCTGAATTCCCAGGGCTGTGGCGGTTTTTTCATCTGTTCCCTGTCGAGCGATTCGTCAATCATACCCGATATTTTCACATACCCCCCCAGGGGAAGCCATCCCATACCATACTCGGTATCACCCCTTCTGAATTTGAAGATCGAAAACCATGGATCGAAAAAGAGATAGAATTTCTCCACCCTGGTCCTGAATGCTTTTGCAAGCAGAAAATGCCCCAGTTCATGTATGATAACAAGTATGGAAAGGCTGAGTACGAATTGTAATATTTTAATAAGGATTGTCATGTCTGTCTGGAAAGTTTATTAATATAATCTGTTGATATTTCTCTTGCTTTGGTGTTTGTCATCTCCAGATAACCCATCCCCGGAGAAGGGATATATTCCGTCTTTTCCATTGTATATTCCACAATTTCGGGCATCTGCAGGAATCCTACCCTTCCGGCAAGAAATGCAATTACAGCGACTTCATTTGCCGCATTCAGAGCGCAAGGCATATTACCACCCTGTCTTATTGCTTCGTACGCCAGCGGGAGGTTCCTGAATCTATCCATGTCAGGTTCAGTAAAAGTAAGGTTATTCTGAAGGTTTAAATCGAGTCGTGGCAGGTCTGATCTGAGTCTCCCGGGATAACCAAGTGCATAAAGGATAGGGAGTCTCATGTCGGGCAGTCCGAGTTGTGCCTTAACTGATCCATCTGTGAAATGGACAAATGAATGAATTATCGACTGAGGATGAATTATCACTTTTATTTTATCAGGATCAATATTAAAGAGCCATTTTGCCTCAATCATTTCCAGCCCTTTATTCATTAGTGAAGCGGAGTCGACTGTCACCTTGTTTCCCATGTCCCAGTTTGGATGTTTCAGGGCCTCGTATGGCTTCACCTGACTGAGCATTTCGGCCGTATGGTTAAGGAAAGGGCCACCGGAAGCTGTAAGGGTGATCTGTTCGACGCTTCCTGCCGGTTCACCGGCAAGACACTGGAATATTGCCGAATGTTCAGAGTCCACTGGAATGATCCGGCTCCCTGTCTGCCTGGCAGACTTACAGATTATTTCACCTGCCACTACCAGTGTCTCCTTATTGGCAAGTGCAATGTTTTTCCCGGCTTTAACGGCTGCAAGGGTTGGCTTTAGTCCGGAAAAACCCACCATTGCGGCAACTACCATTCCGGCTTTTGAATCAGCAACAACCTTCTCGATCTCTTCTTCGCCCGCATAAACCTTTATTTGTGTATGCCCGAGGCTGGCCCTCAGTTTCTGATAATGGTCCTTATTTCCGATCACCACTGTCCCGGGAAGAAATTTCTGAGCCTGTTCGGCAAGAAGTCTTACATTGTTGCCGGCTGTCAGCAGATCCACCCTGAAGCGGTCGGGATAGCGCGAGATAACATCCAGTGCCTGTGTCCCTATCGACCCCGTTGAACCGAGCAGTGCTATCCTTTCCGGTATCATCTTAAAGAGTTAGAAAATAATATGCTTTTCGGGATCAAGCGGATTCCCCTTGTACCAGATCTCCAGATGAAGATGCGGGCCCGATGTGTACATCTCGCCTGAATCACCCACAATGGATATTGCTTCACCGGCCCGGACAATATCTCCTGCCTCCTTGAGAAGCACTGCATTATGCTTATATACCGAAATCAGGTTGTTCACATGCTGTACCTGGATCACGAAGCCTGTCTCCATAGTCCATCCGGTGAAAATAACCGTACCATCGAGTACTGAAGATACCGGTGAACGAGGCCTGGTAACTATATCTGTACCAAAATGTTTTGTCCTGAGATCATACCTGGCTGTTACAATTCCTTTTACGGGAGCGAAAAAATGGAGGCCCGTAAGGCTGGTTACATTTTCTGCAAGCACCGGCCCAAGCGTAAGATTGAACCTTTCCTCCCTTTCAATTCTTGCCCTGAGAGCCGAATCTTCTGCTGATCTGGTAAAACGTGGAGAAGTGTAATTTCTGGTCGTGTCGGACATTGTAAAATGCTCAGCCGGTTCCTTGCCCGAAATTATTGCATTAAGGTTCACAAAATATTTATCTCTGAGCACCAGTTCCTGTTCAAGTGAATCGAGTCTGAGGGCGCTCATAAGTATATTTCGTCTTACCATTACATCGGGGTAACCCGGAATGAATTCACGCAGATCAGTAAATGCTATGAGTGATGCTGTTGCTCCAACAATAAAGAGAACCAGAAGAGTGATCAGCAGGAAGGCATTATACTGTGTCAGCCTTACCCTCCACACTTCCTCGAATGTAGTATCGTTAATAACAGAGAATCTGTACTTATCCTGCCAGTTACGCTTCTTCTTATCGCTCTTGGACATTTCTTTTGCTTATAAACGGCATGCAAAGATAATAATTAAAGACGGAAGATGAGGAGCGAAGCGACGAAATTCCGCGACAGCGGAACCGAAGACCGAAGACGGGAGACCGAAGACGGAAGACAGAAGACAGAAGACGGAAGACAGAAGACCGAAGACGGAAGACAGAAGACAGAAGACGGAAGACAGAAGACAGAAGACGGAAGACAGAAGACGGAAGACAGAAGACGGAAGACAGAAGACAGAAGAAAGTTGGCCAGCCTTCGCTGAAGCTACGGCTGACAAAGCAGTTGGCAATCAAAATATTTCCTTGCCCTTCGCCCCCTGCTCTGAGCTCTGCGCCCAGCCGTCGTCCCGATAAATCGGGACTATGGCTGACAAAGCCTGTGCTCTGTGCCCTGTGCTGTATAGGCCGGAAGCAGTCCTCAAACCACCCTGACGGGTTTCTCTTCGCTTTGCCAGAGGCCGTGTTTTGTACAGACTGACATTGCTGAGAGGTTCATTGAGACATCGGGAGCTACGATATAGAAGTCGACCTCGACATTTCCGGGAATGTTTCCGTAAACACCGGCTGTATATCTGGCTTCAGCCATAAGGGTTTCTCTGTTCCAGAGCTGGAGGAGGCTTATGTAATGATCATGGTCATCGGGGTGCGTGTAATCGTTTCCCATTTTCACCTTTACAACGAATTTTTCTCCTCTTTTAACCTGTTCCGGGCAGCAGACGTGCGGCATGTGTCTGTCGAGGTAATCGCGTTTTACCTCCTTGTCCTCTTTTTCTATGTCAGTTGCTTTGAATACTCGTGGCATGTTGTTAGTTTTTCAAATAGAACAAAATTAATATAATATTGGTTCAGAGAGATACCATAAGTTGGAAGTTGGCCAGCCTTCGCTGAAGCTACGGCTGACAAAGCAGTTGGCAATAAAAAACTATAACATTTTTGTTATTTGCATGAAAAATATTATCTTTGCACTCCACATTGCGGGGTGGAGCAGTGGTAGCTCGTTGGGCTCATAACCCAAAGGTCGGAGGTTC
>CAZWFL010000020.1:0-63468 GCA_964633195.1 uncultured Rikenellaceae bacterium
TGTATTTTAAGCACTTAGTATGTTTTATTAATCTTAACCGATACTCATTTTTTATAATAACCTGATGATTTAGTTCCTGAATAATTTAAGTTTCTGATTGCCGTTGTTTTCAGGTCTTTTCTTAATAGTTTTGTACAGCTGGTATTTTATTATTAACTGAATTTGGAATTAAATATTATAAATCGATAACATAATGGACAAAAAGCTTGCAGTGGTGGCACTCGGAGGTAACGCCCTCTTGCGGGAAAACCAGGTGGGTACAATTGATGAACAAGAACAGAATACCTATGAGACCCTTGAGAATCTGATCTTTCTTATCGAGGAAGGTTATGATCTGATAATAACCCATGGTAACGGACCTCAGGTAGGAAATATACTGATGCGAAACGATGCGGGGGAAACGTTGTATGGCATAGCGCAGATGCCGGTCGATATATGTGTGGCAGATTCCCAGGGAGGCATAGGATATATGATCGCAAGGATGTTCAGGAATCTTTGTAACAGGCATGGAATTGAAAAAAATGTTGTATGTATTATTACCGAGGTTGTGGTTGATATAAATGACAAAGCTTTCAGTGACCCGCAAAAGAGAATAGGAAAGAATTACTCAAAGGAACAGGCAGATAAGCTTGCCGGGGATAAAGGATGGATCTTCAGGGAAGAGGTTAAAGCCGATGGTGGTTACAGGAGGGTTGTACCCTCACCGGTGCCTGTCGGGATTATGAATTACGAACTGATACGCGATCTTTCAAGGAAAGGACATGTTGTTATTGCAGCTGGCGGTGGAGGCGTACCTGTTTACGTTGATGAGAATAAGGATGTCAGGCCTGCTGAAGCAGTTATTGACAAGGATCTCGCTTCATCGCTCCTGGCAACTCTCACAGGAGCAGAAGAGTTTTACATTCTGACGGATGTCCCCTATGTATATACCAGCTTCAGGAAGCCAGATCAGGAGGTACGGGAATTCCTCGATTACAGGGATACTCTTAAACTGCTGGAAGAGGGGCACTTTGCGAAAGGGAGTATGGAACCCAAGATCATAGCCTGCCTCAATTTCATCAGGCAGGGAGGCAAAATGAGCGTGATTACCGAGGCCTTCAAACTGGCCGATAAAAAATATGGTTCAAAAATCACAATGGAATATGACACCTAATTATTAAATTCGCACCTTTAAGTTAAATCATATAATTTTACCATGACAGTTAATCTTCATAACCGGAATTTCCTCAAACTTCTTGATTTTACACAGGAAGAAATTCATTACCTGCTTGATCTGGCCGCTGATCTCAAGAAAGCAAAAAAATCCGGAACCGAAAAACAGTATCTGAAAGGGAAAAACATTGCCCTTATTTTTGAGAAGTCTTCAACAAGAACCCGTTGTGCTTTTGAGGTTGCTTCCTTTGACCAGGGAGCTTATGTTTCGTATCTGGGACCCTCAGGTTCCCAGATTGGTAACAAGGAGTCCATGAAAGATACGGCAAGGGTTCTCGGCCGTATGTATGACGGTATTGAATACCGTGGCTTCGGGCAGGAGATCGTTGAAGAACTGGGTAAATATGCGGGCGTTCCTGTCTGGAACGGGCTCACCAATGAGTTTCATCCGACACAGGTACTTGCGGATCTGATGACAATGACCGAGCATTGTGAAAAGCCGCTCAGCAGGATATCTTTCTGCTACCTGGGAGATTCACGCTATAACATGGGCAACTCTCTCATGGTGGGGGCTGCAAAAATGGGTATGGATTTCAGGGCTGCTGCTCCTTCTGAATTCCAGCCGGGGAGAGACCTGGTTGAGACTTGCCGTACCATAGCAGAGAAAACAGGTGCACGCATAACCATAACTGATAATGTGGATGAGGCTGTAAGTGGTGTCGATTTCCTCTATACCGATGTATGGGTCTCAATGGGTGAGCCCGATTCAGTCTGGGAGGAGAGAATAAAACTGTTGAAGCCCTACCAGGTAAACAGCGATACAGTCAGCAGAACGGGTAATCCAAATGTTAAATTCCTGCATTGCCTGCCTGCTTTCCATAACAGGGAGACAATAGTAGGAGAAGAGATATACCGGAAATTTGGCCTCGATGGCATGGAGGTGACCGAAGATGTCTTTGAATCAGAAAATAGTATTGTGTTTGATGAAGCTGAAAACAGAATGCACACCATAAAGGCGGTCATGGTCGCCACACTTGGAACACCTGTCCGCTGACACTCAGGTCACAAGCTCCTTGATGAAATAGAATGTCATTATCAGTGAGGCCGCAAGCTTCAGCCCTATACCTGTCAGAAATCCGAGAAGACTCCCGAAGCCGGCCCTGAACGCATATCTCATATCATCCTTGAAAATAAGTTCGCCAACAAGTGCCCCGACAAAAGGGCCCACTATTATTCCGACAGGACCCAGAAAAAGACCAATCACAAGTCCTACTGCAGCTCCCCTGGTCCCGTATTTTGACCCTCCGAACTTCTTCGTACCCCATACTGGTACAATGTAATCGAGAATCGTAACTAAAATAGCTATTACTGCCATTGTAATAAGTATAGCCGAGGGGAAGAATGCAAACCTGGTGAAATGGATCAGAACAAGCCCCAGAAAACTTAAGGGGGGGCCCGGCAGGACAGGCACCAGACACCCTATTATACCTGTGAGCATCAGGATGATTGCGAATACAAGAAGGATGTAATCAGACATTGAGATCAATTCATTTGTTTGTGCCCAGATCGTCAAACTCAATGTTTGTGAACTCTTCAGGGGCCATTTCGCCACCTTCATTAGCGGCCCCGGCATCCTTAACAGCATTGGCACGACGCGGTTCCTCCCTGTCATCATCAATATAGGTGACAGCTTCCTTTAGTCCGTCGGCAAATTTTTCAAAATCTTCCCGGTACAGAAAGATCTTGTGCTTCTCATAGAAGACCTTCCCCTCTTTCCCAAGCCGCTTCTTGCTTTCCGTTATCGTAAGATAGTAATCATCTTTGCGGGTAGCCTTTAAATCAAAGAAATAGGTTCTCCTTCCGGCCCTTACAACTTTAGTGAATATCTCCTCTCTTGGGGTCTTTTCATTATTGCCGTCAGTCACTTCATTAACTCCGGTTTCTTCTTCCATACCTCATTTTGTTTATCGTTAGGCTATTCTTTTGATTGTCAAATGTAACAATTATTTTTAAAAACAAAGCCGGAGCCCGGGGTTGTCCGGATTTTTGGATCAAATGTTTTGAAGGTCAGCGAAAATGACTATTTTTGCGCGAAATCAGTTGTTCTTTATTAAATGATCAGCAGAAGACTATTACGTATTAAGGCCTTGCTTATTCTTTATGCTTTTAACCGCAGGGAGGAGGAAGATCTTATCAGAGCTGAAAAAGAACTTAGGTTCAGCATCTCAAAAACTTATGAGCTGTATCATTACCTCCTTCTGCTGATTATTGAAATTGCCGATCTCGCTTCGGAGAAAATTGACATGGCTCTCCATAAAAGGGTGCCAACAGACGAGGATCTTAATCCGAAAAGAAAATTTGTTGATAATCAGGTCGTCAGGCAATTGAAGAATTGCCGGGATCTTAGCCGGTACGTGGATGCAAATAAAATATCATGGGTCCATCACCGGCATATACCAAGGATACTTTATAATAAAATGACAGGATGGGTCGTCTATAATGAATATATCAATTCTGATGAAACAAGTTATCAGTCCGACAAAAAATTCATTATAAGACTTATCACCGATTTATTTGCCGGGTCCGAGGACCTGCAGGCCGATATTGAAGAACAGAGCATCTACTGGAACGACGATATGGAATACGTTGCTTCAATGCTCGAAAAGACCTTCAGAAAATTCAAGGCTCAACAGGGTCCGGAAGCTAAACTCCTTCCTATGTTTAAAAATGACGAAGATGAGGAATTTGTGATGCTTTTGTTCCGGAATGCGGTTATTAATGCCGGTAAGTATTCAGGGCTTATTGAAAGCAATACAACCAACTGGGAGCTTGAGCGGATAGCCCTGATGGATATTCTGGTAATGCAGCTTGCTATAACGGAAATACTCGAATTTCCGGAGATACCGGTAAAGGTTACACTTAATGAGTATATTGAAATAGCAAAATACTATTGTACCTCAAAAAGCAGTACATTTGTCAACGGCATTCTGGACAAGATAGTGAGAGAGCTGCGGGATCAGGGTCTTTTTAACAAATATGGAAGGGGACTGGTAGGTGAAACGGTGAAAAATGATTTATAAAAACAATATTTTTAACTAATAATTAATTAACAATGACCAATTTAGCTTATTTGCTGTTGATGGGACAACCTGCGGGAGGAACCGGAGGACAGAGCAATACTCTTGTAACATTTCTACCCCTGATTCTCGTATTTGTTGTCTTTTATTTTTTCATGATCCGGCCCCAGATGAAGAAACAGAAGGAAATGACAAACTACCGGAATTCCCTGAAAAAAGGAGACAGGGTGGTAACGACCGGTGGTATTTACGGTAAGGTGTATGAGGTGAAAGATAATTATGTAATGCTTGAAGTGGCCGGAGACCTCAGGCTTAAGGTTGATAAAAGTGCTCTTGTGAAGGATCCGACCGATACTGAGCAGAAATAACCTTATTCCTTTATTTCTCATACCTGATGACGCGAAAGATCTGGGCATGGTTAATAAGCCTCACAGGAAAAACAGGAAGCTCTGCCAACAGGGATGTCATGGTTTTTGCCTTTTTCCTGTTTTTATCATTTGTTTTCTGGTTCCTGAATTCTCTTGCAAAGGATATGGAAGCAGAAATACCGTATCCCGTCAGGTATATTAATCTCCCAAAAGACAGGGTTCTGGTGGAGGATCTGCCCTCAAGGCTTAACCTGTATCTCAAAGGCCCCGGATACTCAATTCTTAAGCTCAGGATCGCAGGTTCACGCAAACCTGTGGTGATAGATATATCAAGTGTCAGCTACAGAAGAGTGCCGGGAAGCCGTACGCTAAGCTATTATATAATAACTTCGGGGCTGGTGCCAAGGCTCACGGGCCAGCTCAGAGCTGACTGTCAGATTAACTCGATTAAACCCGATACACTATTCTTCGCATTCGACCGGATAATTTCAAGGAGTGTCCCTGTAAGCCCCGATATTGAAATAAACACCGAACGACAATATTTCATTAGAGGATCAGTAATTATTGAACCCGATTCTGTTACCATTACCGGACCAAGGTATATCCTTGATACGATACAGGCAGTCAGGACAAGACCGGGAAGGCTGACAGGGCTGAATGAGACAGTCAGGAAAAACTTCAGGCTTGTTACCCCCGGGGATTACACCCTTTCGGAAAAAAGAGTAAGTGTCACAATACCTGTCGAGCAATTCACGGAAGCTGAGCTGGAGGTTCCTGTAAAAATAATCAATCTGCCTGATACTATAGATATTAAGATCTTTCCGGATGCGGTCACCATTAAATGTCATGTTGCCCTCAGCGATTACAAAAAAATTACCGGTATCCCGTTTGAAGTGGTTGCTGACCTGAGAAAGACAGATCTGAATAAATCACAGAAGATACCCATCGAGGTCAGGAATGTGCCCTCCTTTGTCAGCTCACTAAGGGTCCTGCCCCCGGAAGTTGATTTTATCATAGAAAAGAGAGCGAAATGAGCGACGAGCTATTTAAACTGGGAATCACCGGCGGGATCGGCAGCGGCAAGAGCTCTGTCTGCAGAGTATTTGGCGTACTGGGCATCCCTGTCTTTTACGCCGATGCTGAAGCAAAGAGCATAATGGATAATGATGCCGGTATCATGAGCGAGATAAACTCGCTGACCGGCAGAGATATGTACCATGAGGGTATACTCGACCGCAAAAGGCTCGCCAGCCTTATATTCAACGACCAGAAACTTCTTTATGAAGTAAACTCCCTTGTTCATCCCGTCGTTTTCAGGAATTTTGCCATCTGGGCAGATTCACAAAGTGCCCCCTATGTTATAATGGAGGCAGCTATCCTTTTTGAAAGCGGTGGCTATAAGCTGGTTGATAAAATAGCTACCATTGTGGCCCCCGTTGAAGAGAGGATCGGCAGGGTCATGAAAAGCAACATGCTTACCCGCAATCAGGTGCTGGAAAGGATAAGAAACCAGATGGACGATGAAGAGAGAATTAAACAATCAGATTATATTATAAGGAATGCAGAGAATGACATGATAATTCCTGCAATACTGGAAATTCACAGAGAGATCCTTAATAATATTGGCAAAATGAACAGTTAATGGGAAATTTCGCAAAGTGGATAGGAGGAGGGCTTGGCTGGGTTATGGGCGGCCCTATTGGAGGATTGCTGGGCTTTCTCATAGGATCGGTGGTTGACAATACAACCGTTACTGCTGCAGAATACAGGACCGGGCCCCGGCAGACCACAACCGGAGCTTTCGGAATGAGTCTTCTTGTGCTTATTGCAGCAGTCATGAAAGCTGACGGTAAGGTGGTCAGGTCAGAACTCAATTATGTTAAGCAGTTCTTTATAAATCAATTCGGACAGGAAACGGCAGGAGAAGCGCTGATGATCCTTCGCGACCTGCTTAAACAGAATATTCCTGTGAGGGATGTCTGTAACCAGATCAGAACGAACATGGATTATTCTTCACGCCTGCAGCTTCTTCATATTCTGCTTAATATTGCCGGCGCCGACGGGGCAGTCACCGGTGCCGAGCTTGAACTGATAGAAAAGATGTCGGGCTTTCTGGGAATAAGCGTTTCTGATTTCCAGTCAATCAGGAATATGTTTGTTCCTGAAACCGATTCCGCCTACAAGATACTTGAGACTGACCGGTCTGCTTCAGACGAAGAGATAAAGAAAGCTTACAGGAAGATGGCAATGAAGTACCATCCCGACAAGGTAAGCCACCTTGGAGATGATTTCAGGAAGATAGCAGAGGATAAATTCAGGAGCGTTAATGAGGCATACGAAAAGATAAGGAAGGAGAGGAACATGGTCTGACCTGAACACTGATAAAAGAGTGGCCGGGTATAACAATTTGCAGCAGAGGAACGTTAAATCTCATGATAATACAACAATACTATGAAGTTAAAGGATATTATGGCCATATCGGGTGAGCCGGGACTCTTCAGGTTTATAGCACAGGGGAAGAATGCAATAATTGTTGAACACCTTGAGACCGGCAAAAGGAGCAGTGCCTTCGCTTCGGCAAAAGTGAGTTCCCTTGAGGATATCTCGGTCTTTACAGAAGATGAGGATCTTCCGCTGGGCAAAGTGTTCGACAGGATATTTGAGAAAGAAAACGGAGGACCTGCAATTGATTCCGGTTTATCTGCAGAAGAGCTTAAGAAATACTTTTCGGAGGTTATCCCCGAATATTCCAGAGAGAGGGTATATGTAAGTGATATAAAAAAGATTGTGCGCTGGTATAACATCCTGCACAAAAAAGAGCTCCTTATTAAGGATGATCCTGATACTGCAGAGGATCAGGTCACGGCAGCAGAAGAAGAAGAAACAGAGGCCATCCCCGGAGATGGAGACTCCCAAACCCGGTCCGGCAAAGAGCCTGTGAAGAAAAAGAGGCAGCCGGCAAAACCAGGAAAAACCACCTGAAAAACCCTGTAAAAGTTGGCAGCATGAATTTCGGAGGTGATGAGATCCGGTACAGCTATGACGATTCAGCATTCATAATTCTTCCGGTACCTTACGATGGAACAAGCACCTGGATTAAAGGGTCAGAAAGAGGGCCCGATGCCATTCTTGATGCCTCCGTTAATCTCGAATTCTATGATCCCGAGACCTGTGTCGAGGCTCATCTTATGGGGATACATACTGTACAACCTGTTACGGAGAGGGAGACTCCCGGGCTCCTCGTCAGGTCTGTTCATGACAGAGTACTAAGGATATTGAAGAGCAGTAAATTGCCGGTTGTGATCGGGGGAAACCATACGGTTACAATAGGTTCGGTATATGCTTTCGCAGAAATGTTCCCGGGACTTTCCGTTCTTCATCTCGATGCGCATACTGATCTGAGGGATGAGTACGAAGGTTCGCCTCTCAATCATGCATGTGTGATGGCAAGGGTAAGGGAAAGGGCCGAAATTGTACAGGTTGGAATAAGGAGCATGTCGGCAGGTGAAGCCTTATCAGCCGACAGGGAGAGGATATTTCCGGCACACGAGCTATATTACGATAAAGATCTTTACAGAAAGGCGGCCGGGATGCTTAAAGAGAATGTCTATATCACGATCGACCTTGACGTATTTGATCCTTCACTCATCCCTGCAACAGGAACACCCGAGCCGGGAGGGCCCGGATATTACGAGATCATGCATTTCCTGCGGGAAGTGGTAAGGAGTAAGAATGTTGTAGGTTTTGATGTAGTCGAGCTCTCTCCTTCATCAGACTTCAGGGCTTCAGATTTTACGGCTGCAAGAATCATTTATCAGCTTATTAGCTACATTGCGGCAAAAAGGCTTGGATCTTTATAGAATCTGTTCAGGAACCATGATCCTGATCCGCCTTTTTTGACTCCTCCCATATCACGTTCATCTCATCGAGACTCATATCATGCAGGGACAATCCCCTCGAACGGGTCTCTTTTTCCAGGTAATTGAAACGCTTAATGAATTTCCTGTTGGTCTTCTCAAGTGCCGCCTCAGGATCAATTCCGTAAAGGCGGGATGCGTTAATAAGTGAAAAGATTACATCTCCAAGCTCTGACTCAATAGCGGCTTCGTTTCTTTCACTCACGCCCTGTTTCAGTTCCATGATCTCTTCGAGCACTTTGTCCCAGATCTGCTCGCGATCCTCCCAGTCAAACCCGACACCCCTCACCTTTTCCTGTATCCTGTTGGCTTTTATCATCGCCGGCAATGATGAGGGAACACCAGAGAGAACCTGTTTGTAACCATTATTTTCAGTTATTTTGAGCTGTTCCCAGTTCTCCTCCACCTCCGACGCATCCGCCACCTTTATATTTCCAAAAACATGCGGATGCCTGTAAATGAGCTTCTCATTAATGCCCCTGATGACATCTGCAATTGTAAACGCCCCCTTCTCCGCACCTATTTTTGCATAGAAGACCAGGTGAAGCATAATGTCTCCAAGCTCGTTCCTTATTCCATCGGTATCGCCCGACGAGACGGAGTCCGATAACTCGTGAACCTCTTCTATAGTCAGTTTGCGAAGTGACTCGAAGGTCTGTTTCATGTCCCAGGGACATCGGGCCCTCAGCTCATCAATGATTCCAAGGAGCCTTCGGAACTCATCAGCACTTCTCTCTTTAATATCCATGACAAACAAATTAAAACAAACGTCCTCCTGTTGCTGACTTGTTCAGTGATTCAATTCTGACAACAGAGCCTGTCTCAAGGTTAAGTAACTCTGAAATGTCGGCCCCGTTAATCGATAATTCCAGCAGGTCGAGTGAATTGAACCTTGCAAGAATTTCTCCTACCGGCACATCACTGTATTTAACCGATATGGTATCGGTATAATTCTTGTTGCTCTGAACCAGAATACGAAACTCTTTTTTCTCAAATGCCCTGAGAAAAAGCTCCTGTGTAATATTTGTTATTGCATTCCCGTAGGAATCAATAAAGATTACGCTTCCGATAATTACCTCTTTGTCAATTGTAGCTCTCAGTGGTAACCTTTCGGAAACCTTACTGATTGGCCTGCCCAGTTCAGCAGGTTTCTTTCCGGCGATAAGCCCGGCAGCAGCCCCGGCAAATACATCCAGCTCATTATCGCAGGTACCCGTTTCTAAACTAACTGCCTCGTCGGGCCCGGAATTGAGAATAAGATTGAATATCCCGTTGTCGGTACCTATGAAAAAATGATTGCGGTACTTCACAATCACATGCCCTTCATTATCATTTGCCTCTGAGTGAATGCAGATTATATGAATTGTCCCCTCAGGGTAATTGCTGTAGGTATTCCTGATTACAAATGAAGCATGTGCAATGTCGAGGGGAGGTATACCTGTTGCATTGTCCACAATGGTTATTCCCGGACACATACTGCATAACTTTCCTCTGATGATCCCGTAATAAATATCATCAGGCTTCCATTCAGTGGTCAAAGTGATAACCGGCATATAGAAAAATCTTAAGGCAAAGATAATCTTCTAAGGAAAAATAAACTTACTTTGTAGCTGTCAAAGATCTTTTTTTAATGAACAGCTGAACCATCAATGGTTAATACGTTAAATCAGGAGCAGGTAACAAATCTCTCAATGGCTCAATGACAGAGGTAGTAATTTTTCTTGAAGATATCGATCCTGTTGTATTTTTTGGTGCAAACAATTCACTTCTCGATAAAATCCGCACTTTTTTCCCGAAAGTCAAGATCGTCGCCAGAGGCAACGAGATCAAATGCATCGGAGAGGAGCATGAGATAACCGCCTTCGCCGAAAAATTTAACGGTCTGATAGATTATTATCATAAGTACAGCCGGATAGATGAACGTGACCTGGAAAAATATTTCCTGGATTCGGAACATATGAGATCAGTCTCAAATGGTGAATTTGAGCAGATAATTGTGTTCGGCACTACAGGCGCTCCGATCAGGGCCCGCACCGCAAACCAGCTGCTGCTTGTAAATGATTACAGGACCAATGATCTGATAATAGCTGAGGGTCCTGCAGGGACCGGAAAAACCTACACATCCATTGCGCTGGCTGTCAGGGCTCTTAAAGAGCGTGAGGTCAAGAAGATCATTCTTACCAGGCCGGCCGTAGAGGCAGGAGAGAGGCTTGGCTTTCTGCCGGGTGACATGAAGGAGAAACTTGATCCATACCTCCAGCCTTTGTATGATGCCCTTCACGATATGTTACCATTCAAGAAACTTGAAACATGGCTCGAGGATGGTACCGTCCAGATTGCTCCACTTGCATTTATGAGAGGCAGAACGCTCGAAAACGCTTTCGTAATTCTTGATGAAGCACAAAATGCCACAATCAGTCAGCTGAAAATGTTCCTGACAAGAATGGGCGTAAACTCAAAATTCATTATGACCGGGGATTCAACGCAGATCGATCTTCCCAGAAAGAGTGAATCAGGACTTATCCAGGCAATGCGAATTCTTGCCGGTATTGAAGCGATATCAATAATAAGGTTTGATGAAAGGGATATTGTCCGCCACAGGCTCGTAAAAGATATAGTTAAGGCATATGATAAGGAAGAAAACCGGAAATAACAAAAAAATACAAATATAACAGACAAACTGCATGACAAGATCAATAATAGAAACAGATTACAGATTCCCGGGGCAGAGTGGTCTTTACAAGGGAAAGGTAAGAGATGTTTATTATATCGACAACAGATACCTCCTGATGGTTGTTACTGACAGGATATCGGCATTCGATGTTGTACTCCCAAGGGGAATACCATATAAAGGGCAGGTATTAAACCAGATAGCTTCAGATTTTCTCGATGCCACAAGCGATATTGTGCCAAACTGGAAGATTGCTGTACCTGACCCGACTGTGACCTTCGGCCACATATGTGAACCATATCCGGTGGAGATGATAGTCAGAGCCTGTCTTACCGGAAGCTCATGGCGGACATATAAGGCCGGTGCAAGGGAGATATGCGGAATACCCCTGCCTGACGGCATGAGGGAAAACCAGAAATTTCCCGTTCCGCTGATAACCCCGACAACCAAGGCTGAGCAGGGCCTTCACGATGAGGATATCTCACGTGATGAAATAATAAGAAAGGGTCTTGTTCCGGAGGAGGAGTACGTGATGATCGAGAAATATACAATGGAGATATTTACAAGAGGCTCTGAAATTGCTTCCCGCCAGGGTCTGATGCTTGTTGATACCAAATATGAGTTTGGTAAGAAGGATGGCAAAATATACCTGATTGATGAGATCAATACTCCGGATTCCTCACGCTATTTCTATACAGACGAATACCAGGAACGCTTTGAGAAGGGCCTGCCACAGAAACAACTTTCAAAGGAATTTGTGCGGGAATGGCTGATGGCCGGCGGTTTTCAGGGCAGGAAGGGGCAGACTGTGCCTGACATGACCGATGAATTCGTATTTGAAGTATCAGACCGTTATATCGAGCTTTACGAGAAGATCACGGGAAACAGATTCCACAGGGCTGATATAAATAATGTATCTGAAAGGATTGAAGGTAATTGCAGGAGGTTCCTGGAAGAATATCTGTGATCATTTCTTAAAATTGAGTTAATTTCCCGTGAGGAATGAATCTTGAAGCCGGCAGTTACTAAATTGTTCTTACATTTGCTCTTCTGTGTAAAAAATAAACTGATGCTGATGACCTTCAAATGTTATAGATACCTGGTTACGTTAACTCTCCTGCTCCTGCTCTTTGATCCTGCCCCCGGTCAGGTAGTCGTCGAAAGGTCGAAGGACAAGGCTGTTATCTCAGGCGTTGCCTACTATATACATATTGCCGGGAAAGGGGAGACTCTTTATTCAATATCAAGGGCTTATGGTATATCAACAGAAGAACTTGCCAGGGAGAATCCCCCTGTTGTTCACGGGCTCAAAGAAGGCCAGGCTCTCAGAATACCTGTGAAATCAGTTACTGATCCACCTTCACCCGTCCTTCAGCCTTCTATAGCCCCGAGGGATGAATCCAGATTCATTTATCATAAGCTGCAGCCCGGTGAGACTGTCTATTATCTGTCTAAAACCTACGGAGTTTCGGAAAATGAGATAATAGAAGCCAATAAGGGTATTGAGATCAACCAGCTTCCTGTCGGTCATGAGATAGCGGTTCCCAAAAGGGTGCTGATGAGCGAAAAGGAGAAGTTTGACGAGGAGGTTCAGAAGTATCATTACCACAAAGTACTCAGAGGAGAGACACTGGCATCGATTGCCGACAGATATGGGATCACGCTGAGAGAACTGAGACGTGAGAACCGTGATGTGAGATTTCCCCAGGTGGGAGACTATATGCGGATTCCTCTGAAAGCAGCTCAGCGTGTGCCAGCTGTTGCTTTTGAACACCCCGATTCCATTACTGACGGACAACCTCCGTTGATGCTGGAGAGACCTGCTGAATACACCGCCATTGGAAAAATATCCGGAACACTGAATGTTGCAGTACTACTACCCCTCTATCTCAACGAAAATGCCCGGAGATTCGATATAGATTCCTCCCAGATTGTAAAAGGGAAAAGAACTTACAGGGTGGTTTACAAACCCGATGACTGGGTCTTCTCAAGAAGCATCGGCTTTATAGAGATGTACCAGGGAATATTACTGGCTGCAGACACTCTGAGATCACTCGGCCTTAATATTAACATGCATGTTTTTGATATTAAAAGCGACACTACGGATATAACCAGGCTCTTAAAATCGGGAAGACTTGACGGTATGGACCTGATTATCGGACCCGTCTATTCCGGCAACCTCGCTATTGTTGCTTCATGGGCCCGTAACAGAGATATACCGGTAGTTTCGCCCGTGCCGCTGACCAATAATAGTGTCCTCAGGGGGCACCCGACACTCTTTCTTGCAAACGGATCGCTGGAGGTTGCTAACAATACCATTGCAAGAGAGATTGGCAAATACTACGATCATAATATTGTTTTTATTCATGCAGATACAGCAGGAAGAGATCCCGGAGTAACGAATTTTAAATACAGGATACTTGAAGAACTGAGCTACAGGATCCCCTATGAACAGATCCGGTTCAAGGAGCTGATTTTCTACAGCAGATCAGTTTTCGGCAACGATTCAATAAACAGGCTGCGCCAGGCACTCTCCGAACAAACAGGCAATGTGGTGGTGATCGCATCAGAGGAGACCCCGGTAATGAGTGAGTCGCTGACTGACATTCATTCACTCTCCAGAAAATATGATATCAGGGCGATGGGGTACCCCTCAATGAGGATCATGGCAAACGAGAATTTCGATCCTAAATATATGTTCGACCTCCAGCTCTCTCTTTATACACCATACTGGATCGATTATAAAAGACCCGACATAAAGAGATTTGTTTCAGAATTCTACAGGAAATTCAGAGCTCATCCGTCAGAAATCAGTTATGCATGGCAGGGATATGACATTACATATTATTTCCTCAGCGGGCTCGCAATGCACGGAAAAAGGTTCCTTATGAATCCAGAGATCCATTATCCCGACCTGTTGCATACGGAATTTGATTTCAGGCGCAGATCCTTAAATGATGGCTTTGAAAATCACAGATTGTTTCTTATCAGATATTCAAGCGATTATGAAGTGCAACTGGTCGGGCCAATTGACGCTATGGCTGGCAGATACTGATTATGACGAATTTTGTTTAATCTTTTTCCTGAAATGAATTGTTAACAAAAATTAACATAAGGGAATAATATCCATATAACAGTTGTCTATTTAACAGAGTATGATCCGTGAATCGTACAGGCACGAAGACGAGAATGAACTGGTAGCAGAATCTCTCAAAGGCAATAAGAAGGCTTTTTCGGAGATTGTAAAGAGATACCGGCGAATGGTGGCACGTACAGTAAAAGGTATGCTTGGAGATTCGGTTTATGCTGAGGATATCGGACAGGATGTTTTTATTAAACTCTTCCAGTCGTTACCGGAGTTCAGAGGTGAGGCAAGACTGTCGACATATATTCAGAAGATAGCGATTAACCTTACACTGAATGAGTTAAAAAGAAGAAAAAGATTCTCCTCGATGTTCTCCCAGTCAGGTAACAACGAAATGTATGAGTATGAAATACCAGCATATGATACCGAAGAAAAAAGAGAAGCTTCGGAAATTGTCGGTAAGGCTTTAAAAAGTTTGGATCCAAAGTTCAGGATAATTTTGATAATGAGAATGTTACAGGGATACACCACAAAGGAGACTGCTGAGATACTGAATCTGCCTATTGGAACAGTCCTCTCACGATTGTCAAGGGCCCAGGACCAGATGAAAGAGATTTTGAATAAATTATAACAGACATGAAAGCCTCAGAGATCAAAAAGATGTTAATCAGATCACTGGATAGTGATTCGGATACTGGTGAGTTTTCCAGGATGCTGGGGGATGCAGGGATCTCTTATGATTTCAGCAACGGGTTCAGCGACAGGGTAATTCAAAAGATCACTGCCGGAGGAGCCAGGGTAATTTCCCAGTCAGAGTTTTTAAGAAACATGAATTTTGTCTTCTACAGAATTGCTCTTACAGGGGTCGCAGCAATTATCATACTGCTGATCTCGATTTTTCTGATGGAGGGTTCGCTCTCTCTCGACTCGTTCCTCGGTCTGGGTGATACTTATGATGAAAGTATAATATGCTTACTGACAGGAAATTAATAAGATAATATGAAAGCCAAACCGATTATACTGGTAATTATAATTCTTGTAATAGGATTTTTACTCGGGATGCTTACTTCTGCCCAGCTCAGGCTCCACAGGCTTAAGCCTGTGCGTGTTTATTTTTCTGAAGAGCGCTTCAGGGAAGGATTTTACAATATCATTCAGCCCGACGAAGGCCAGAAAGTCAAGATAGAAGCCATTCTTGACAAATATGCAAAGATCAATTCCGAACTTCAGGAGAACTTCAGGAAAGAGCTTGACAGCAACATGAAGGCCTTCAGAAAGGAGATTGATGCAAATCTTACAAAGGAACAGATCAGCCGGATGAGAGAGATGGATGAAAGAAGGCAGGAGACAATACATCAGGAAAGAAGATCCCAGAGATCTGACACGACCAGGGTCAGAGACGGGAGAAGACCCGATTTTGACAGATCAAGGATGAGAGATGATAAGCCCCCGCCGCCACCCCGCTTTCAGAGAGGCGACACGACAGATGTGTCAGGCGGTGAATAAAAGGAAATCCAGCACAATCGGCAGATCATCCGCATTAACACCAAGGGATACAAGCAGAGGCTGATCCTCATTAAAGATCTCTGTGAATTCATTAATGGATATCTCGCCGCTGTTATAACTCAGCCTGTAGAACTCAATGGCCTCCTTTTTTCTTCCCCTGCATAATTCCAGGTGGCCCTTATTAATGTTATCATGAGCATTAAGCTTTCCTTCTGAAAGCCTTTCGTAATACTTCTCCGAGTCGCTGAACCTGCCGAGGGCAAAGTAGCAATACGCTATTGGCCTCAGTATTTTAAGATTTCCGGGTTCGTGATACTCCACCCTGAAATAATATTTAAGAGCCGATTCGTACTCCTTCAGATCGAGATAACAGTGTGCCGTCATTATCGCAGTGTGGATATTATCCGGATCCATCGCCAGTGCCTGAAGATAATATTCAAGTGCCTCATCAATCCTTCCCAGGCGCCTGAGACATAATCCTGCCTTCTTGAGGGTCCATGCCTTGCGCTCAATAAGTTCCGCTCTTTTGTAATACTTAAGAGCTTCCTCATAATCTTCAATCTGCTGGTAGCAATAGCCTGTCTTTTCATACAGATGGGAATCTCCCGGCTTTTCTTCCATCTGCCTGAGGAAAATGGTGAGGGCATCATCGTAGAATTCTTTGCTGAAGAAGTAATCGGCAAGTCCTGCCTCTGCCTCCGGAGCATTGCCCGTGAGCCTGAAAAATTCTGAATTGTAGATATCCATCCGCCCGGAGAAAATATCCTCAAACTCCTTTTTGTAGGGCGAAAGCTTAAAGAACCTGTAAATATCGTGAAGATATTGAGTGACATATGTCCTGAAATTCCTGAACGGGTCAGCCGCAGATTCATCTTCAGCCATCTGCTGGAGTCCCTCAAGCTCCATGCGAAACACCTTTAACATCATTTTCTTCTGCGAAGTGGGAAGGTACTTGAGATTCAGCAACAATGAATATTTATCTGAATTGCAGATGAAGGGTGTTTTGTATAGCGCTTCTGCCAGCTCGTTGGTGCCCGGCCCAAGTATTTTATCCCTGAAAATCTCGTCCACAGCCGGATGGTCGGGGTAGAAGGGAACAAACCAGTTCTGGAAGTCCCTGAAGAAATCAAAATGCTTCAGGTTCGAAAAGGCAGACATGTAAACATCAGCTCCCTCCATCTGAAGCTTTGTAAGCTCCTCCATGGTCTTGAAAATCTCTTCCGAGTCGCTGAACATCTCCGCCCAGTCGGGATTCTTTTCCTCATTTACATCACCCGGCAGAATATTATCCAGGTCAAGCTTCTCCTCAATATTTGGTTTCAGCTTTGCTACTTTGGGAATGATCTCTTCGTGGAGCTTCCTGCTAAGTTTTTCAGTTTCACGCGACCTGATTATCTGCAGAACGATTATTCTGACATGTTCCCTGAAACTGCTGCTTCTCCCCATCTTCTTTATTCTTTCGGTGATCTCGGGGTAAAGAAGTATCCTGTTGTTGTAGTAATGAAGCGTTATTATGAGTCCTGTCAGGGCACGCTCCATCACCTGTTCTGTTCCTGAATTATAGATATCGGCCAGTTGCATTAGCTTTTCAGATTGCCAGCTCCTTAAGAGACTCAGGGTTATTGCACTCACAAAAATAGTGGCTTCGTACCACCTGAACTTGCCGGAACTCATGATTATGTTTATGAGTGTAAGTTCGGCTTCCCCATAGTAATCGGTGAGCCACAGGTGGTTGAAGATATTGTTTATAAGCTGTCTGTGCTTCTTTGAGATTTCCGACTCGGGATCGGGGTTGATCTCAGAACTCAGTTTTAACCATTCGTCAAGATCCGATTTGAACATCAGATCATCGACGGTTTCTACAATGTTCTTTCCCGTCAGCCGCTGTTCCTTTTCTGTCTGCTGACGTACCCAGTAAGTATGCCATCCGGAATAATGTGACAATATGTCCTGCCTGACACGGTCGGATAGACCCAGAATCGATTGTATAAGCTTTAAATATACCCTGCTTCTTTCCGGATCTTCTATGCCTTCAATGGTATAGGTGAGCATGTTGCGATATGTCATAACCAGGTCCTCATACTCGTCGCGCAGATCACCCGATGAAGATCCTGAGATCATATCTTCAAGAATGTCAAGACTTTGCTTGATCCTTTTAGCTGAGACAAGCCTGCAAAGCGCTTTGTGCTGATTGTTTATTTTCGTAATATTCATGGCAATACCTAACCTGATTACATTGGTTCAAAACCATACAATATCTACGGTCTCCAAAAACAGAGCAACAATCGGGCCGTTGAACAAAAAGTGACAATTTAGATACCCGGGCAAAGGGTTTTACTCGTATTCCTTAAGGATGTTTTTAACATCATCGGGAGCCACACGTCCGTAGGTCTTGTCACCCACCAGCACAACAGGTGCAAGTCCGCACGCGCCTACGCACCTCAGGCTTGAAAGTGAGAACTTGCCGTCGTTGGTTGTCTGGCCTACCTGGAGGCTGAGCTCCTTTTTGAACTCATCAAGCACCTTTTCGGCCCCTCTTACATAGCAGGCAGTTCCCATGCAAATGCTTATAGGGTGCCTCCCCTTCGGGGTCATTGTGAAGAAGGAATAAAAGGTTACCACACCGTATATTTTTGCCACAGGTACATCGAGCTCATTTGAAACAACCTCCTGAACCTCTGCAGGCAGGTAGCCAAAATGCTCCTGACATTTATGTAAAACATTGATCAGTTCCTGTGGATCATTTTTGAATGAGAGGCATATCTCATTAATCTTTTCGATATCTTCCCTTCGAAGCTCTATTTTTATGCTTGACATGGCTCGGAATTTAATATTGAACAGTTATTGAATTATTGTTTTACCACGATTTTCTTTTTCCTTTCAAAATAGTGAGTATGCAGCAGGTGGTGAGCCTTGTCGCTGTTCGGCGTTCCAAGGAACTCATCATACAGTTTGATTATGAAGGGATTCTCATGCGATTTACGAAGCGGCTTTTTCCTGTCTTCCTCGTATATAGCCTGCGCCCTGGCCTTTATTATCTCAGAGTTACCGTGGTGCAGGGGTTGCCCTCCGCCTCCTATACAGCCGCCCGGACAAGCCATCACTTCGATGGCGTGGAACTGTGATTTTCCTGCCCTTACATCATCCAGCAGCTTCCTTGCATTACCCAGTCCGTGAGCTATTCCTATTCTGATGGGCAGACCATCAAAATCGATGGTGGCCTCCCTGACTCCTTCCAGACCTCTCAGTTCATTGAAATCAAGCCTCTCCAGCTTTTTACCGGTCTGAAGTTCATAAGCCGTACGTACCGCGGCTTCGATAACTCCTCCGGTAGCTCCGAATATGACACCTGCTCCGGTCGATTCTCCCATAGGCGAATCAAAGTCATCATCCTCAAGATTATTAAGGTCAATGTTTGCCTGCTTGATAAAAGCTGCCAGCTCCCTGGTTGAAATTGAGAAATCGACATCCGGATTGTTATCGGTTGAGAACTCATCCCTCTGGCACTCATATTTCTTGGCAAGGCATGGCATTATTGAAACCACAACCAGGTCCTTTCTGTTAACGCCTATCTTGTCGGCAAAGTAAGTATTTGCGATTGCGCCGAACATCTGCTGGGGTGATTTTGCTGTCGATGGCACATCTTTCAGATCGGGAAAGTAGTATTCAAAGAAATTGACCCATCCCGGGCAGCATGATGTCAGTATCGGAAGTCTGGCCGATGTGTCTCCGTTGAGATGCCTGTTGAGCCTGTCAAGCAGTTCGGTTCCCTCTTCCATAATGGTGAGGTCGGCAGCAAAGTCGGTGTCGAACACGTAATCGAATCCCAGTGTCCTGAGAGCGGAAACCATTTTTCCGGTAACAAGGGTACCGGGTTTCATGCCGAATTCCTCTCCCAGAGCGGCTCTTACCGCGGGAGCTGTCTGTACTATCACTGTTTTAGTCGGATCAGCCAGTGCCCTCAGCACTTCGGGTGTATGATCAACTTCAGTAAGCGCTCCTGTCGGGCAAACAGCCACGCATTGTCCGCAGTATGTGCAGGTTGAGTGTTCAAGGTTCTGTTCGAATGCAGGAGCCACGGCTGACATGAATCCCCTGTTGACCGCCGAGAGGGCGCCCACAGTCTGGATATCGTTGCACATCATCTCACAGCGCCTGCACATGATGCATTTATCGAGATCCCTTATAATTGAAGGAGAGGTGTCCTTCCGGTATGTCGACATGACGGCAATCTCCTGACCCGGAATTTCGCGTATGCCAAGCCTGTGAGCCATGGTTTGCAGTTCGCAGTTTCCCGATTTCGGACATATAAGACAATCCTTGGGATGGTCGGAGAGGATGAACTCCATTACGGTTCTGCGGGCGTTCAGCACCCGGGTGGTATGAGTTCTGACAACCATTCCCTCCTCGCACTTTGTTGCACATGAGGGAGCCAGGTTACGCCTTCCCTCCACCTCAACCACGCATATCCTGCATCCTGCAGGCTTGTTTTCAATGTTCATGTCTTTGAGCTCCATGTAACAGAGTACGGGTATATCGATGCCGAGCTTTCTGGCTGCCTTGTTTATTGTTGTGTCCCGGGGAACTTCAATCTCCCGGTTATCTATGGTAAGTTTTATCGTTTCCATTTGACGTTTCTCTGAAATTATTGAATTATGATAGCATCAAACTTGCATTTCTCCTTGCATGCCCCGCATTTAATGCATATCTCCTGGTTGATCACGTGAGGTTCCTTCCGTTCGCCGCTTATGGCATTCACCGGGCAAACCCTTGCACAGGCTGTACAACCCACACAGTTGGCCTCGATGATGAAATATTCCATCAGGCTCCTGCACTGGCCGGCCGGACACTTCTTAGCCATAACATGTGCTTCATACTCATCCCTGAAATTCTCAAGTGTTGAGAGTACCGGATTGGGGGAACTCTGACCGAGACCACAAAGCGAGGTATCCTTGATAACAAGGCTCATGTTTTTAAGCCGTTCAAGATCGGCCATTGTCCCTTTACCGTTGGTAATATGCTCGAGAAGCTCGTGAAGCCGCTTGTTTCCTATTCTGCAGGGCGCGCATTTGCCGCACGACTCCTCCACCGTGAACTCGAGAAAGAATTTTGCGACCGACACCATGCAGTCATCCTCATCCATTACTATAAGTCCGCCTGATCCCATCATCGATCCTGCTGCCAGGAGGTTGTCGAAATCGATGGGTATGTCGAGATGTTTTTCAGTGAGGCATCCGCCTGATGGACCTCCGGTCTGCGCTGCCTTGAATTTCTTTCCGTTTCTTATACCTCCTCCGATCTCGTATATCACCTCGCGGAGGGTTGTGCCCATAGGGACCTCGATCAGTCCCACGTTGTTTATCTTGCCTGCCAGTGCAAATACTTTAGTGCCTTTAGACTTTTCCGTGCCTATGTTGCTGAACCACTCTGCGCCTTTAAGTATGATGGGCGAGATGCAGGCAAATGTCTCTACATTGTTTACATTGGAGGGCTTGCCTCTGAAGCCCGATTCAGCAGGAAAAGGGGGCTTTACTGTCGGTTCTCCCCTGAGCCCCTCCATTGAATGGATGAGAGCTGTCTCCTCCCCGCATACGAACGCACCTGCCCCGTATCTTATCTCTATGTCGAAGCTGAAGCCTGTTCCCATTATGTTTTTACCGAGCAGGCCATATTCCCTGGCCTGATTTATTGCAGTTATCAACCTGGCTACTGCAAGAGGGTACTCGGCCCGTATATAGATCAGTCCTGTGGCAGCCCCGATACAATATCCGCAAACAGCCATTGCCTCAAGCACCGCATGAGGATCTCCCTCGAGAACCGACCTGTCCATGAAAGCTCCCGGATCTCCTTCGTCGGCATTGCAGACAACATACTTTTCGTCAGACTTATTCCTGCTTGCAATCTCCCATTTGAGTCCGGTCGGGAAACCGCCGCCACCTCTTCCCCTGAGCCCCGAATCCCTGATTATTTTTATCGCCCCTTCAGGAGTCATTTCTGTGAGCACCTTCCCAAGGGCTTCATACGCACCTGCAGCAATGGCCTCTTCAATATTTTCCGGGTCAATAATGCCGCAGTTCCTTAAGACTATCCTTAACTGCTTCCTGTGCCGGGCAACTTCTTGTTCGGTGGCAAGGATCCTTCCCGTATGCTCTTCCCTGCAGAGAAGCCTTTCAACCGGCCGTCCCTTTAATACATGTTCCGTAACTATTTCTGCAGCGTCACCGGGTGTGACATTTGTGTAGATCACTTCACCCGGCATTATTTTTACTATGGGTCCTGATCCGCAGAGACCAAAGCATCCTGTTTTAACAACCTTTATCTCATTTTCAAGAGCAAAAGCTTCTGTTTCGAGACACAGATTGTCGTAGAGGTCCTCATTCTCCTTTGCACTGCAGCTTGTTCCGGTGCAGACTAATATTTGCATCCTGTATTTTGACATGACAATTCGCTGTAATTCGGTTTATTATATAGTCTGGTAGTTGACCGGCAGGATACCTTCCGTCAGCTCCCCATTCTTTATGTATTTTTCAATAATCTCATCAGCCTTTACCCTGTCAACGTAACCAAATACGAAGGGCTGCTGGCCGGGGAGGGTTACCTCTATTGTGGGTTCAGCAAAGCAATATCCCATGTCTCCCGTTTTGATGACCACAGCATCAATATTCCTCTTCCCGAGCTCATGAACAAGGAATTCATAGATATCCTTTGCCCCCGATGCAAGTCCGCTTGTTCCGGAATGCACTCTGATACGGACCTTTTGTTTTGTCCCGTTTTCCTTCCGATTCGCTCTTTCCAGAATCTCTTCCCTTAATTTTCTGAGATCCGCTGGCGATTTGATTGTTTCCATATTAACAGGTGTTATATTGTTTGTCTCATGATTTCTGCTACAAAAATAATAATTTATTTGTTATTTAAATAACAATGTTAATAAATTAACAGTAAAATTACATGATTTTATTTTCTCACCACTCACCACTCACCACTCACCACTCACCACTCACTACTCACCACTCACCTCAGCACCACATTCCCCAGCAGCACCCTGCCGCTCTTCCAGAAGGCCCTGAAATAGGGGTTATCACTAATATAAACTACCTCTCCCGATCCCAGGTTCTCCGAGCCGATGACCAGTGTTCCGCCGACCTTCTCCTTGTATTTATATCCGGCGAATCCGGCAACAGGTTCTTTTTCGGTTATATAGCCAATATTTCTCCCTTTGTCAAGGTATGGGTAAAAATTAGTTGACCGTTTCATAACGAACCACTCGCTTCCCAGCCCGAATGCAAAGGGATGGGTATCGTCCAGCTTTACCCTGTAGATACTTCCGGCCGATCTTTCCGAAAGGGGATGTCGTCTTTCATCCTCATACTTTTTCAGCAGGAGGGTGTCGTCACTTCGTATTTTCTTTTCAGCGGCCTTTAGTTCGGCACTCCTCGTTTCAGATGCTTTAAATAGCGCAGTCGATTTATCAGCGGCAAAAACAGATATGGCATTCTCGAATGCGATCACCCTGCCGCCTCTCTTAACGAAGTGGATGATGGTATCGCGAAGCCGTGAATAACTTCCGGATGTAAGCATCAGAATGTCATAATCCCTGAGGTCTGCACGTTCTGCAGTTGTTGTTGTGATAAGCGTTGCGGGATACTTTAGCTCCCTCTCAAAAAAATACCATAGCTCACCCACCGATCCGGCAGAGGTACCCTCCCCGCAGAGAATGGCAATCTTGTTTTTCTTCATCAGAGGTGTATATGACGATCCGAAATCTTTTCCGTCGTCAACCAGTCCGGTTGTTACCTGTACCAGCCTGACCCTGCATCTGTCTGCTTCTTCCCTGACTATCTGGTCGAACCGGTCTTCAAGCTTCATGTTATCGGAGCGTGTGATTATTATGGATCCTTTGCTGAAACTGGTTTCGCCTGCTGTGAATGGTTTGATTGCATAGCGGGGTCTGATCTTCCTGCCATGGAGGGCTGCGACAAACCGCAATTCATTAAAGCCTGAATAATCAACTACATAAGCGTACGGTTTGCCTGCTTCGGCACTGTTACTGAATTCAGTGGGGATGCTTTTCCTGTCTGCCTGCGTGACCTGGTCCGTAATGGCATATGCCTTAAGGTTATATGCGTAAGGTATCGCCCATGCGGAAAGATCGTATGTCAGTGAATCGGAAGCGTTGCTGTCGGGTTCAAAAAGCACTCTGAGAAGCCTCGACTGGGGCTGAAAGGCGGTTATGAGGATATCACCAGGCTCGATGAGTGTTTCGCCATCTTTGTTTGCAGTATATTCAAAACCTTTCAGTTTTTTCCCGGGGCTTGCAGCAGAGGAGTATCTTATCTGGTTCCTGTCAAGAAGCTCCTTCAGGCTTTCAAGGATTGCTTTATCATTCGTTCCTTTAATTATGATGGTCTTATAGTTAAATGATGGCTTCCTGACATTTTCCACGAAGTACCTGTTAAATTCGGTGATAATCTTCTCACTGTTCTCGTACGAGACTTTTATTGCAGCCATCGATGAGGTGAAATGACCCTCTATTCTCTCCCTTAATGTAAGAGTATCACCATTATCTTTCCTGTATGCCAGGCCTGCGATGCCTCCGCCTCCCTGTTCGAAAGTGAATCCCAGGGCACCATTGAACAGAGGCCAGGTATCTCCGTAACTGGGTGAGAAGAGATCGAAATTCTCCCCGGTGAAATAGAGTCTTGGTTCTTCGTCAAAGAGTTCTGCATTGGCTTTTCCCATCAGTTCGTGGAATTCATGCTGCCATGGGGTTAATGCTTCATGCCAGGGATCTGCCCCGGGTCCGAAGAAGTATGTTGTTTCAGCTCCCATCTCATGGAAATCGGCAAAGAGATGTGGCATGAAGCTGTTATAAAGGGTTGTTCTCTGCTGTGTTTCCACCTGTGTCTGCCATGTCCAGTCGCGATTCAGGTCGAACATATAATGATTTGCCCGGGCGCCGGGCCACCCCTGGTTGTGTTCCAGACCATTCCTGTCAGGGTCGGTGAAAAGGCTCTGGGAGTTCCTGTACCTGAATGCATAAAGGTCGCGCCCGTCAGGATTCTGACAGGGATCGATGATAATGATGCATGATTCCAGCCATTTGTCGGCTCCGTCATACGATCCCGCGACAAGTGTATAAAGTGTTTTCATAGCAGCTTCGGCGCCCGCTGCTTCATTACCGTGAATGTTATAACCCAGCCACAAAAAAGGTATCTGTCTGCCGGTAAACTGACCTTCTGCCAGTCCGGTCTTTATAAGATTGTTCCTTTTATACTCTTCAATATTCTTCAGGTTCTCTTCAGATGATACAAGGCATACCACCAGTGGCCTGCCTTCATAACTCTTACCGTACTCGATCAGTTCTGCCTTCGTGGATGTTTGGGAAACATACCGGAAATAATCAACAATTTGGTGGTGAAAGGTGAACATTGTTCCTGGTTCATATCCAAGGAATTCATCCGGCGACTTAATGGTCTGCGACAATGTCTGCAGCGATACAATGCCAGTTACAATCAGAAGTAAAATAAGCTTTTTCATTCGAATATAATCATGGAAATATTCGGCTAATATAGCTCTTTTATGACCCTTGTCATGCCATCATGTTTTTCTTTTCTTATTTTTGTTCTCCATAAACCCTAATTCATCCTAACGATATCTATAATGAAAAGTATCTCTGTTCAGTCAATCAGGTTTTTCCTAATATTAATGGCACTTGCATTTGCCTTTAACTCACATGCCCAGAGGCCAATGCAGCAGGGCGCCACTCCCAGGGTGGTCGGGTGGGCTGATGATACCCATTATCTGTATCAGACCCTTGATGACGACCGCCGGCCAATAACTATGAGTGTTAATATCCGGACGGGGAGGGGTGTGGTGGTGCCTCCTGCAAAGAGTGATCGCGAGATCCTGGAAGAATCTCTTCCTTCGGGTGTCACAATCGGTTTTAATGACGTTGTGAGCCCCGATAATAATGGTGTGATTTTCGTAAAGGATAATGATCTTTTTTATTTCAGAAAGGGGGACAGGGATCTCCGGAGGCTGACACAGGATGATCAGCCTGAAGTTAATGCAAGATTCTCACCCGATGGCAGGAAAGTAGCGTACACAAAGAACAGGGATCTGTATGTTTATGACCTTGAAGCAAGGAAAGAGATAAGGCTCTCTTTCGACGCAGCCGACAGGATATATAACGGATATGCCTCATGGGTCTATATGGAGGAGATACTGGGACGCCAGAGCCGATATGCAGCATTCTGGTGGGCACCTGACGGATCAAAGATCGCTTACCTCAGGACCGATGAAACGGAAGTTCCGGTATTCACACTTAACAGGCTCGACGAACCCGACGGAATACATGGCACCCTGGAACAGGTCCCCTATCCTAAAGCAGGTGACCCCAATCCTAAAGTTAAAATGGGAATAGCCGACATAGCTACTGCCCATACCGTATGGGTCAAAACGGATGATAACGTGGACCAGTACATAGCATGGCCGTTCTGGACACCCGACAGCAGGAAGCTGGCCATACAGGTGCTTAACCGCGACCAGAACGATATGAGGTTTATACTTGCTGACCCTGCAACCGGCGATTATAAGGAGATCTATCGTGAGACCAGGAAGACATGGGTGGAGTTTTTCGAAGATATATATGTAATGAAGAACGGAACAGGATTTTTGCTGAGAAGCTACAGGGATGACTGGGAAAATCTCTACTACCACGACTGGGATGGCAATCTGAAAGCCCGGCTCACCGGCTTTGACTGGCGTGTAAACAACATTGTAAGGGTTGATGAGGATGCAGGAATGGTCTACTTCACCGGAACCGGCCCCGAGTCAACTGATAATCATTGTTACAGGGTAGGTCTTGATGGCAGGAATCTCCTCCGGATAACAAATGGCCCGGGAGTGCATAATGTCAGCATTTCACCCGGAGGATCCTATTTCATTGACACATGGAGTAATATAACCACCCCCGGTGAAATAATTGCATATGACAGAAGAGGCCGGATGATAAGAGAAATTCACAGGTTTGAACAACAGGTCTTTGATCCTTCAAAGCATTCAAAACCTGAATTCATCAGGATTAAAACCGCCGACGGGCTTTTTGATATGCCTGCTTTAATAACTTATCCTGTTAATTTTGACCCCTCTGTAAAATATCCCGTGATCTTCAGGATATATGGGGGCCCTGATTCGAAGAACATTAGCGGTAACAGGTGGCAGGGAGAAAATCCCTCATGGGACTCACAGAACGGCATAATTACCTTCACCGTCGATCATAGGGCTTCCGGCCATTTCGGCAAGAGGGGCCTCGATTACATGCACAGATCGTTCGGTAAATGGGAGATACTCGACTATATTGACGCTGTTAAATGGTTGAGGGAAAAGCCTTATGTCGACCCGGAAAGAATGGGTATAACCGGAAGCTCCTACGGTGGTTACATGACATGTCTTGCTCTAACAAAGGGTGCGGAATACTGGACACACGGCTTTGCCGGCTCATCCGTAACTGATTTTCGCCTTTACGATAACATATATACCGAGCGCTATATGGATACTCCCCGGGATAACCCCGAAGGATACCGCGACGGATCAGCACTTACTTTTGCTGCAGATTACAAGGGGGTACTTTATATGACCCACGGTGACATGGACGATAATGTTCACATGCAGAACACGATTTATCTTATATCAAAACTGCAGGATGAAGGGAAGAGATTCCGGCTCATGCTCTATCCCGGTAACCGCCACGGATTCACAGGTGCCAAAGCCATACATTCAAGGAACGAAGCATATAACTTCTGGCTCGAAAACTTCTTCGGCAAATGAATTAAATCTTAACTCCATACTCCGAACTCCACACTCCATACTCATGATAACAGGCATTCTCAGAGAACCCGAAACAGAAAACCGTGTTGCGATGCTGCCCGGCGAGGTTTCTGTATTGATAAGGACCGGAATTGAAGTACTGGTTGAATTCGGTGCAGGGGAACGTGCTTACGCGAATGATAACGATTATATAAAGGCGGGAGCAAAGCCCGAAGAGCGGAGCGAGGTGATACGAAAGGCAGATCTTATTCTGGCAATCAATCCACCCGTGAAAGATGATCTGAAAAAATTTTCGGCAGGGGCTGTTATATGTTCAATGCTTAATCCGGTTACCAATTCTGAGTGGCTTGAAAAGGTGAGATTAAATGGTCTGACAATGCTTGCCCTCGACCTGGTTCCCCGTATCACAAGGGCGCAGTCGATGGACATTCTCTCTTCAATGGCAACTGTCTCGGGCTACAAGGCTGTACTGACTGCAGCGTCGCTGCTACCCAGGTTCTTCCCAATGTTCATGTCTGCTTCAGGAACGATCAGACCTGCAAAGGTTCTTATTCTGGGTGCCGGTGTAGCCGGACTCCAGGCTCTTGCTGTTGCCAGGAAGCTGGGTGCGGTGGTGGAAGTGTTCGATGTGCGGTCAGCCGTGAAAGAGGAAGTAAAAAGCCTTGGGGGAAAGTTCATTGAGGTGGAGGGAGCAAAGGAGGATGCAACGGCCGGTGGCTATGCCGTTGAACAAACCGAAGAATTCAGGAAGAAACAACAGGAACTTATACATAGTCATGCAGCCAGCGCAGACGTGGTTATTTCAACAGCACAGATACCCGGGAGAAAAGCGCCGTTGCTCCTCTTTAAAGATACCGTTAAAGCGATGAGACCCGGTAGCGTAATCGTTGACATGGCTGCTCCGACCGGAGGTAATTGTGAATTATCGGAGAGGGACAGGGTAATAGTGGTGAATGGTGTAACAATTGCCGGCAACTGTAATTACCCTTCCGAAATGCCTGCCGATGCAAGCAAAATGTTCGGAAACAATATCCTGAACCTTCTTAAGATAATGATCGGAGGTCAGGGTGAATTGAAACTTAATCTGCAGGATGAGATAATACATGGTACCACCGCAGTGCATGAAAAAGAATATATAAGTGAAAGAATAAAGCAAATACTGAATATCAAATAACTACTCTTAATGGAAAAGATTCTCGGTTTTTTTCTCGAACACAGGGAAGCAATTTTCCTGGTAATCCTATCAATATTTCTGGGAATTGAGGTTATCAGCCATGTGCCTGCGATCCTCCATACACCTCTTATGTCGGGTGCAAATGCCATACACGGAGTGGTAATAATTGGAGCCATTATCGTTATGGGTCATGCTAATACAACCGGTGCAATGATCCTGGGCTTTCTTGCAGTTGTTCTGGGCACCCTTAACGTTGTCGGGGGTTTTGTCGTTACCGACAGGATGCTGGAAATGTTTAAGAAGAAATGAAAGCTAATCGGGTAATCAACGCAAAAGAAACTCACAATGAACGAATTATCTCAGTTCTCAACAGACGCCTCAATACTTGAGATTATATATGTTATTGCATCAGTAATGTTCATACTGGGTCTGAAGATGCTTTCTCATCCGCTCACCGCCAGGCGTGGTAATTTTATTGCGGCAACCGGTATGGTAATGGCGATAATAGCAACGATAGTTCTTCACAGGAAAGATGGTGAACCGATCGGTAACATAGGGTTAATTGTGGCGGCAATAATAGTGGGAACAATTATAGGCTGGGTTATTGCAAATAGAGTTAAGATGACAGCCATGCCGCAGCTCGTCTCATTCTTTAACGGAATGGGAGGTGGCGCGGCAGCACTTATATCGATGATGGAGTTCCCCCATGTGAGTCACGATCTGATAGTAAAAAGCGGAATGGCTAACGGGCATGTGCTCGCAATTCTTCTCGGACTGATGATCGGAACCATATCATGGGCAGGCTCCATGATTGCCTTCGGCAAGCTCGACGGCTGGATCGGTGATCTGAGAATCAAATGGATGAAGTATGTCAATCTGACAATCCTGGCAGGACTGATTGGCCTTATTGTTTTTATCATGGCACAAAAACCCGGTGCAAGCGCTGAACTGATGCCTTTTGTTTACATCATTTTTGCTGTTGCCGTGGTATATGGCGTTCTTTTTGTCATGCCTATCGGGGGAGCCGATATGCCTGTTGTTATATCACTTCTTAATTCTTTCACAGGAGTAGCCGCTGCTATGGGTGGTTTTCTTTACGATAATCAGGCAATGCTCACGGGAGGTATACTCGTGGGATCGGCAGGCACTATTCTCACAATCCTTATGTGCAAGGCCATGAACCGGTCTCTTTTTAATGTGATTGCAGGAGTCTTCGGAGGGGGCGGGCAGGCTGGCGCCGAAGCAGGAGGTACTGTCAGGGAGATATCCCTGTCAGATGCTGCTGTCCTCCTCAGCTACTCGAAAAAGGTTGTGATAGTCCCGGGATATGGCCTGGCTGTCGCACAGGCTCAGCATATATGTCACGAGCTTGATAAGTTGCTTGATGAGAAAGGTGTGGAGGTTAAATATGCCATCCATCCGGTCGCAGGCCGGATGCCCGGTCATATGAATGTTCTTATGGCCGAAGCTGATGTGCCCTATGAACAGCTGACAGAGAGTGACGAGATAAATCCCGACCTTCCCAATACCGATGTTCTTGTTGTAATAGGCGCCAACGACGTGGTAAACCCTGCCGCCGAAGATGATCCGGCAAGCCCGATATACGGGATGCCAATTATTAAGGCCCGTGAAGCAAAAAACATAATCGTCATGAAACGCGGCATGGGAAAAGGATATGCAGCAATTGAGAACATGCTCTTTTTCAACAACAAAACCAGGATGCTTTTCGGTGATGCCAAAGCTACACTTCAGAACCTTGTAAATGAGGTTAAGAATTTGTAAATGTAATTTTGAATGATTCAGACGGACTCTCCCCATGACGAAAAGTCTGCCCTGCTCCGGAAAGCCATGCTGCTGAATGGTGTCGATGCTTATCTCATACCCTCTTCCGATCCGCATCTCAGCGAATATATACCTGATCACTGGCTTGTAATACCATGGCTTACAGGATTCACCGGGTCAGCTGCAACAATAATCATAACCCATAACTTCGCAGGTTTCTGGACTGATTCCCGGTACTATGTTCAGGCTGAGGAACAGCTTGGAAACAGTGAATTTCAACTGATACGGCCGATGATTTATGAGTCTTCCGATTATCTTGAGTGGCTTGAGGAAAACCTGAAAGACGGCAGCCGTCTTGCGTTCGACGGCAGGCTTTTTTCAAAAACCACGACTGAAAAAATACGTAAGCGTCTTGAAAGAAAGGATATTCACATCGATATAACCTGCGACCTGATCTCAGGGATATGGGATGACCGGCCTCCAATGCCATCTTCTCCGGCTTATGATTTCCCGGTTGAGTTCTGCGGACGCGACAGAGTCTCAAAAATTGGCGAGGTACGTGAACTGATGAAAAGCAAGGGTGCTGATTATCAGCTTTTAACTGCATCAGACGATATTATGTGGCTTCTTAATATCAGAGGCAGCGATATCAGATACAGCCCGCTTTTCCTATCCTTTGCGCTGATTGGTGAAGAGGAGTTCAGACTCTTTGCCGACAGGGACAGGATTCCGGAGAAACTGCTGGCAGACCTGGAAGCACTTAAAATTGATATCCTTCCATACCATAGAACATCGTACAAACTGGCAGCTTTAAAGGAAGGTTCTTCAGTGCTGCTGAACCCCTTAAACACTTCAACAGCCCTTTATGATTCAATACCGGCTGGTGTAAGGATCATCGAAGAGATAAGCATACCCTCAGCGTTAAAGGTCGTCAAGAACATGACGGAGACAGGGAACATAGGGCAGGCAATGCTGAAAGATGGTGTAGCCCTGACAAAATTCTTCTTCTGGTTCGAAAATAATCCGGAAAAGAAAGAGATATCCGAGCTTCAGATTGCTGAGAAACTACTTGAATTAAGGTTGCAACAGGAAAATTTCATTGGACCCGCTTTTGAAACAATCGCTGCTTTCGACAAGCATGGCGCATTACCGCACTACAGTGCTACAAGCGGGTCGGATGCCAGAGCAGGTGTTGACGGAATACTTCTTGTTGACTCCGGCGGGCACTATTATGAGGGAACAACCGATATCACCCGGACAATAGCCACAGGTATCCCCACGGAAAAACAGAAGAAGGATTTCTCCCTGGTTCTGAAAGGGCTGATATCTCTTGCCACCGCAAAGTTCCCGATGGGAACAAAAGGGTGCCAGCTCGATATCCTGGCAAGGAAGGCCTTATGGCAGAACGGACTCAACTATGGTCACGGGACAGGACATGGGGTAGGCTTCTGTCTTAATGTCCATGAGGGGCCGGTTAACATAACCCCGTCTCTTCCGGCGGACAACAGAGTGTCAATACTCCCCGGCATGCTGTTTTCCAATGAACCGGCAATTTACCGGGAGGGTGAATATGGCATAAGAACGGAAAATCTTATGATCTGCTATGAAGATGAGGAGACGGAATTCGGGCAGTTCCTGAGATTTGACACCGTCTCCTTATGTTATATAGATAAAGTGTTAATAGATAAATCGTTACTCGACAGGGAGGAGATTGACTGGATCAATTCATATCATACTGAAGTCTTTGATAAACTGAGCACCTATCTGACCCGCGAAGAGCGATCCTGGCTGGAAGAGAAGACGTCATTCATCTGATTCAGATCTATAACGGGAAACTCTGTTATCCTCAGTTTGGCGCTCCCATAGGGTACAAGAGTAATAGTTTCCGGTGTGGTTTCGGGCCTGACCGGACTTAAGGGAGGTATATCAGAGGAATTGTTTCTTATCGACCACGAAGGTATTATCATCCCACGGATTCTGATTATTACCGGTGCATCGGCATTCCATGGGTAATAGGTGTTGTTTTCGTCCGACCATACCATATCGCCTCTGTCGGCAAAGGGCATTCTGTGGACCGGGTTTTCGGTAACACTGATATTCCTTTCCAGGTTGTTCCTGTCTATGATCAGACCGTAGTTCCATGGCGATACCGGATAGATCTCCCAGTCGATACTTCCTTTGTAGTTGAAATTATCATAATTGAGAACAACACTCTTATACTCTTTGTCTATCCTGAGTGAGAAACAGAGTGGTCCCCTCAATACCACTGCTGAATTGTTGTATCTTTTTTCGGTTCTGACCTTCATGGGTATCTCCATCATAATTTCGTCTCCGTCATTCCATTTTTCATCAAGCCGTAGTGTTACGCCGGCGGTGCCCGTGATAATTTTTTTCTTATAACTGACGGTAACAGAGTCGGCCCAGCCTGGTACCCTTAGATATAGCGGAAATCTTACATCCCGGGGAGAGTTAAGAGTGAATCTGATGCTCCCTTTGAATGGATAATCGGTCTCTTCGAGTATTGTGATCTCTGTCCCTTTAGCAACTTTTACCTTTACTGTTGATGGACCGTATGCCACTGCCACAAGACCATTGTCGTTTGTTGCCATCCAGAGACTCTGCACAAATTTTGGCCACCCCTGGTGCATATTGGCGAGACAGCAGGCGAAGTTAGGCATTAATCCGTAAATATTTGAGAAATCACCGTTTGTGCTCCAGTCGCGTTTATCACCAGATACCAGCACCTGGTTTGATTGCTGGTCGTACTGATGAGCCCACATGTCGGCCGTTGTGGTACCGGGCAGAGCATTATAGGTCAGCATCTCGAGTCTGTCGGCCAGAGCGTTATCCCCGAATATCTCGTAAAGGTTCTCAAGCGAATACATGTACTCAACTACGGCGCACAGTTCGGTTCCCCTGTCGGGGCTCCTGCCCGACAGGTGCTCATCGCCCGAAAACCTTCCGGCAACCTGCCCGTGATGCAGATCATATTTCTCTATTCCTGCAAAAACAGCATTCCTGAACCTGTTATCAGATGAGTGCTGATACCATAACCCCGGGTATTTAATTGCCATGGCATTGTTAACGACGTGAGCCGTCAACCCGACAGGTCCCCAGTTGAGGGGTATCTTCCTGTCGGCCACTGCTGCCGAGTCCCATGGGAACTCTTCATAAAAGGTGGTCCAGTCAGAACTGTTTTTTTGTATCGATTCAATAACATCAAGGATCCATGGCTCTTTTAGTTGCCTGTATAACCAATATCCGGTGACCGCATTCTCCATGGCCCTTACACCCCTCCAATCTTTATCGGGCCAGTCGGGAGGTGTTGAATGAAGATAGCGGAAATATTTTGTCAGCACATCAACAGCCCGTGAGTCACCCGATGATTCATAATACTGCATAAGTACCTTGTTTGTGACGGCTAGCGGCCAGCGGTCCCTGTTTTTGGAAGGACCGTACCAGCCTGTATCGGTACTGCTTGTCAGTATCGGTTCAATCCAGTTTTTAACCTTTTCAATGAGCCTCCGGTCATCAAGCTGGTAGGCCAGCGGAACGAGTCCGTCAAGGAAATAGGGACCCCTTTCCCACGCTTCCCCGTCACCTCCCCGCCATGACGAATTAACAAGATCGGGCCAGAAATCGTCAATATGACCTGTAAGTCCCGATGCCTGCGCCTCAAGCTGCCATCTCAGCCATCCCTCCGGCTTAATTGCTCCTGTCGGAAGCCGTATATATGCATTCTGCCTCAAAGGAGACGGATTGCCGTTATAATTAATATTCTCTTTTTTCCCTCCCGAACAGGAACCTCCTAAAAAAGAAATAGTCAGCAGCATAATAATCACCTTATTCATAATCATTATTATTAACATTTGTCATTTCAACCCCTCCTTTTTATTAATTCTTGCCCTGCCTGCCATCCGACTTCGTCGGACGAAGCCGACTACGTCGGGCGAAGTCCGAAGCCTTGCTTTGCCAACCGTAGCTTTGCGAAGGTTGGGCGAAGGATGGAGCTCTGTGCTCTGCGCTGCGCGGGACTGCGTCGCTACGCTCCTTGTGTGCTCTGTGCTCTTCGATCACCATTCACTCCTGATTTCCGGATTAATGCTCCTCACAAGCTCCACTGCTTCAAACACCTGAAGCATGTCAAACCAGGCAGTCCCCGATCCCGGCATTGAGAGTATGAGGTTAAGTTTCGGCGGAACATCCTCATCAACCGGTATCCTTATCGCGGTTATGAATTGATGCCACTCATCCCCCGGAATAAAACGCCTGCGACCGTAATCACCAATTGAGAGCTCAAAGTACTGGGGAATTGGACTACCCGCTGAACCGTGTATTGCTTCGAACAATCCACTCTTGCCGGGACGCTGTTCCGGATCCGCTTTTGCCCATACAGATACCATGTAGGTTCTCCCTTTCGTGACATTAACAGGGAAGAATCTCAGTCTTGCACTTTTATTATCAACGGGCGTTATAAGCCTCAGTGAATTATTGCCTTCAACCTTCTCCCTTGTGTCGAGAAAAAATGTGGCGCCACGATCGCCCTGGTTCCATGCATAGCAGGATGCCGGAATACCCGGACTTGAAATATCTTCAAATCCCGGATCGCGCAGCAGGTTTCCGGGGTAAGACTTCATCCCATCTTCTGTTTTTCGGAGATCTATGAGATAAACCTGTGATCCGTATGCTGAAATCTGATCTGATATAGTTCCTGAGTTAACAGTTGTAAACCTGTTCTCGAATAATACCCTTGCTCTTCCATTATGGTTTGCGCTTATTTTGATTTCTGCCCTCAGTGGTCTGTTCGAAATATTTACAGCCATAATCAGAAGCTGCTCATCTTGCATTGCCGAAGCAACCTGGATGTCTGAAGATCCTGACTGCACTGCTGGAGATGGCTCGTCAGAAAGCAGCCACGGTGTTAATACTGCTATTTCAAGGGCCATTCTTCCGCACTCATTCCATGCGGCAACGGATTTGGGGAAAAGATTCAGGCCCTGCCTTACAAAGTATTGTATACCTCTTGCTCCGTTAATAATAGCCTGGTAGGTCATTGTCCTCATTTCCTGGATAGTGGGTTCACGGCTCCAGAGTTCACCCCCTCCAAAGGCCTGCGGGGCTATCCATACAGGTTTTTTACCTGCGAATTCGCCGCTGAGCTGACGGGCCACTGTTCCGGGCAGTGTTATCCTGCTGTCGGGTACCGGATAGGGATCGGCCATCACAATGTCAAGGCCTCCCGCATACCTCACAGCCGACATGAAAGGAGCCATAAAAACGACAGATACCGGATGCCAGGGATCGGTCTCTTTTACGGTATTATAAATCTCTTCTATCTCTGCAGGGGGTATCCGGTAGCCATTCGGTTCGTCGGCGATATACCAGGCAAGGAGAGCAGGATGATCCATGAAGGTCCTTATCTCTTTTATCAAACGCTCCCTCTTCTCATCTGCCGTCAGGTCCTCAATCTGTGAGTTTACTCCTCCTCCGCCTGCCACGGACAGAAGATTGTAGTTCACCTTCATCCCGAGTCTGGCGCAACGATCCATATAGGCCTTCCTTTCATGCATTGTCCCGGGCACTATCTTCTGGTACGGAGAGATCATATTAAAACCTTTTACTGCTTCTTCTTCGGGTAGTGCAGGGTGGACAGGCGAATAACAGTAAAATCCGAAAGGAAAGAATTTCCTTTTGTTGACTATAAGTCCGCCCGTAAGGTTATCAGTCTTTACCTCATTGGGTTTATATGGGAGTATCCGGAGTCCGGCAGAAGCGATATACCGGATCTTCCTTCCCGGAACACTGATATGGGCTGAGACCCTGTAGATGCCAGGCCCCAGATCTGTTGTGAAGGGGAGCCTTGCGATCTTTCTTCCCGGAACAAGGGATGAAGAATAAAGAGTGTCACAATCAACAACCAGATCGATCTTCAGACTCGTCCATATAAAGCCTGAAGGCACATGGAGAAGCATCTCGCCGCTTTTCCCGGAGGAATAAAAACTGTATCGGGAATTAATGCTGAACAATACTGAATCGATACTCCGGCTCTGTGACCTGAGTGAGGCTGAGGCACAGATAAAAAGAATAAACAGATAAAAAATTTCCCTCCGCATGTCAGATTACCAAAAAGATAAGGTAAATTACACCGGTACCCCTTCAGGTCCGAAGCCCCTAAGATAGTGCAAGATGATCTAATCTCTGAACTTAACCCGAAAAATCTGATGTTTATTCCCGATCAAATTCATATCTTGATAACCTGAACGTCCGTAAAGAATTTTGCCAATGAAAAACATTAAAAACTCTGACAGGCAGTTTATTGGAACTATATATTCTACCGGTGCACCACAGGTGGCTGAAATGATATCCCTTGCCGGGTTTGACTGGGTGATGATAGATATGGAACATTCGGCTCTTTCGCTTGGAGAAACCCAGAACGCATTACAGGTCCTGGGGAATAAAATACTGAAGATTGTCAGAGTGCCCGGTAATGACGATATCTGGATAAAAAGAGTACTTGATACAGGCTGTGACGGTATTATCATTCCCATGGTCAATAATGCTGCAGAGGCGGAAAGGATCATAAAAGCTTCAAAATACCCTCTGGAAGGGAACCGCAGCGTTGGTGTGGCAAGGGCTCATAATTACGGGGCTGCCTTTAAGGAATATGTGTCGGATGCCAACAACGACCTGATCATTATGCCGCAGATAGAACATATTGAAGGAGTCAGGAACCTCGATTCCATTCTTAAAGTCCCTGGTATTGATGTAATATTCATAGGGCCCTATGATCTCTCCGCAAGCATGGGGCTGACAGGTCAGGTTAACCACCCGGAAGTAAGGTCTTCAATAGATCTTATTAAGAGGAAATGCCGTGAGGCAGGCTTGCCTTATGCCATATTCGGGGCCACTCCCGAATCACTGGAACAGGAGATAATTGAGGGTTGCAGATTTCCGGTTTGCGGGGTTGACCTGATGATACTCAGCGATGCATACCGGATCCTGCTGGAAAGTCTTCATTCAATCAGAAAAGTTATCTGAATACTATCCGTACCCTTACTTCATCATTGATTCTGACACCACTCTCGACTGCCGGTTTCCATTCCGGACCTTCCATAATAAGCCGGATGGCCTCATCGGAAAAGGCTTTTGACGGACTTCTTAATATCCATATACTGTCGATGGTGCCTTTGCTGTCGATCCTGAAACCGGTAACGACCACCACTCTCTGACCTTCCGTTTCTCCATCAGGCCTTCTGATATTATCCTGCAGGTATTTATTAAAATCTGCCTTACCGGATACAGGCTCAGGGGGCGTGTAAGCCGCATCCACTGCTTCATCTTCTGTGGATCTGGCTCTTTTACCATAACCCACAACAATAATCTCATCGGGGGCGGGAGTGGCGGTGTCGTATGCCGCCATTAATTCAGCATCGGTTTTTGCCCTTAGTGCAACGGGAACAAATCTCTGGTCACTTATGGCAAACTCCCTTATCTCCCTGGCCCTTTCGCCTGCTGATGAATCCCGGACCAATGCCTGGTCAGCCTTAACAGGGGCTGATTGAGCGGCAGCACTTTCCAAAGAGCTTTCCGGTTCCGCCGGAAGTTGCCCGGTAATTACAACACTTTTCTTTTCTTCTGCCGGAGCCTGAATGGCTTCAGCCTCCTGGTCAACGGGTTCTGTTATCGGACCGGGCCGGGATATTTCAAAGGCTCTCTCTTCAACCACAGCTTCAGTGATGAGATCTGTGGAACTTTTTCTTTCAATAGATATCCAGACAGATGATATAACAGCAAGCAGTGCCACTGAGGCGGCCGCACTATACCATAAAAATCTCTTCGTCACACCTTTACCCGGCTTCATTTTCCCAATGAGAAGATCCATGTCATGACGTGCCTCTGAAGAGGTAATTGTGTCAAAACCCTCAGCGGCCTCTTCTGCAAAAGAATCTTTTTGAAGCTTGCGTTCAAAAGCATTCTTCTCCCTGTCGGTCATCACACCTTCCCTGTAACGGAGAAATTCGGAAAAGTTTCCGTTTAAATTATTATCCTTTTCTGACATTTTTTTCCTCAAGACATATTTTCAGATTTCTCTTGCCATTCTGAAGATAACTCTTCACCTTGCCAATATCAATACCCAGGTTTGCGGCGATCTCACTATAGCACCTTTTCTCAAAGTAGAATTGCACTATACATGTTCTCTGCTCGCCCTTTAACCTCTTTATGCAATCTTCGAGGGCAATGTCCGTTTCTGCATCGTCTCTGTCAACAGGATGCATTTCAGGATCATTTTCCATAAAAACATCATTACTTTCTATCCACTTTCTGATCTTTTCATCTCTTGATTTTTTAGAACGCAGATGCATCAGGCAGTAGTTTTTTGTTACTACATGAAGCCAGCTGCTGAAGTTTTCTATCCTGTGGTGCGGGATCTCAATTATCAGTTTCTCGAAGATCTGCATAACGGCATCCCTCGATTCTTCCCTCTCCTTCAGATATTTAAGACAAACACCATACACCAGGTGCATATACCTCGAATAGAGTTCACCAAGAAGTTCCGGGTCACCAGAGGTCTGGAATTCCTTCAGTAATTGCTGATCTGAATTGTTTGTCAGTCTGTTCCGGATTGCCCTGAAAATCATCCGTTACGAGTCATTTACATCACATTGAATACAGGCATAAAGATATCCAAAGCATGTTTTATAAAACAATTCTGTGGAATTTTTTTGAATCACGCATCATACAGGAAAAGTTAAACCTTAATTATGAAATCATGAAAAACAGTTTTAGAATTTTCGCACTACTTTTTCTGGGAGCTCTGGTGATTGCTTTCACGAAGACAGCAATAATCACCGGAAAGGTTACCGATGCAAATGGAAACCTGCTTTCAGGTGTTACAGTTCGAGTCCGGGGATCTTTTACACAAAGTATGACAGATATCAACGGAAATTACAGGATAGCAGTTGATCCTGACGACAAAGTCCTTGTCTTTTCGATTATGGGATATAAAACGGTTCTTGAAAAGATTGACGGAAGAAATGTCATCAATATTATTATGAGAGAAGACGTTCCGTCTCTTCAGGAAATGGTTGTTACCGGTTACGAAGGCGCAAAGGCGGATATTGCTGCACGGGCTCATCCGGCAATGGTCACCATGGAAGCAGGGTATTATCCGGGACACTCAATCCGCCGGTTCAACAATGATTTCAATACGGAAGGGTATGCCACGGTGAATGAAAGCGGATTTAAAAGCGTGAAAAACAATCCCCTGTCAACATTCTCGATTGATGTTGACAATGCCTCCTACTCCAATATCAGGCGATTCATAAATATGGGGCAGTTACCTCCTGCCGGTGCGGTAAGGATTGAGGAGATGATCAATTATTTTTCTTATGATTATCCCGACCCCGGAGGAGAACATCCATTTTCGGTCATCACCGAGCTGGCTGTATGCCCGTGGAACCGGGATCATCAGTTACTCCAAATCGGCCTGAAGGGCAGAAGTATTGATAAATCATCCCTTCCGCCTTCCAACCTCGTATTCCTGATAGATGTGTCGGGATCGATGAATGTGCCAAACAAACTTCCATTGCTTAAATCATCATTCCGGCTGCTGGTAAATGAGTTGAGGCCTCAGGACCGGGTCGCAATAGTGGTTTATGCAGGCGCTGCAGGTCTTGTTCTTGAATCAACTCCCGGTAATAGAAAAGAATTGATAATAAGGGCAATAGATAATCTTTATGCAGGAGGGTCGACAGCAGGCGGGGCAGGTCTGCGGCTTGCATACTCCGAAGCTTCCCGCAATTTTATCGAAGGAGGTAACAACAGGATTATAATAGCCACTGATGGTGATTTTAACGTTGGCGAATCGAGCAATGGAGGTATGGAGAGGCTTGTCGCAGAAAACCGTGACAGGGGGATTTTCATTACCGTGCTGGGATTCGGAATGGGAAATGTGAAGGATGACAAGATGGAAATAATTGCCAACAAGGGCAATGGCAACTATTATTACATAGATAATATTCAGGAAGCGGGTAAGGTGCTTGTGAAGGAGTTCGGAGGAACACTTTTCACCATAGCAAAAGATGTAAAGTTACAGATTGAGTTCAATCCTGCTAAAGTTCAGTCGTACAGGCTTGTAGGATATGAGAACAGACTGCTGAATGATGAGGATTTCAACAACGACAGGAAAGATGCCGGCGAGATGGGGGCAGGGCATAATGTTACAGCCCTTTATGAACTTGTTCCTGCAGGTACGGAAAGGGATACACCGTCGGTTGATCCGCTCAAATACCAGGCTGAAGGGGTCCTGATCCCGGAAGGTTTTTCAGATGAGTATCTTACAATAAAGCTAAGGTACAAGAAGCCTGATGGTGTAACAAGTATGCTTCTTGCAAAGAGTGTTAAAGGATATATAAATGATTTTGAAGATGCTTCAGATGACCTGAGGTTTGCTTCGGCAGTTGCCGGGTTCGGCATGATACTGAGAGATTCTGAATACAGGGGTAATTCGACTTTAGAGAGCGTTGCCAGGCTTGCCCGATCCTCAAGGGGCAAGGATGAAGAGGGTTACCGGGCTGAATTCGTAAGGCTTGTTGAAATGGTACGTGGAATGAAAGGTCTGGCGGTTGCAGACTAATGGTCAATATGGCTTTAAAAACCTGTCTATCTCCCTGGCTGCCTTACGTCCGGATGCGATGGCATTGACGACAAGAGTGGCCCCGCTTACCGCATCACCTGCTGCAAAAACCTTATTATGTGTGGCCGACATATCGCCGGCCACCTTTATATTATTCCGGGAATCAAGTTCGAGGTCCAGTTCCCTGATAATCCCGTCATGTACCGGATGAAGGAATCCAAGTGCCAGCAGAACCAGGTCAGCTTCAAGGAAGCGCCTTGTACCGGCGACAGACCGGGGAACAGAATTGCCATTTTCCTGTATCCATTCGACCTCATCAGCCTCCACGCCGGTAACATGGCCTTCATGCCCTGTGAATCTCACGGTTGAAAGGGACCACATCCTTTCGCATCCCTCTTCCTGCGATGTGGATGACTTGAGGGTTTTTGAGAAGTATGGCCACGGGTTATTCTGCTGTCTCGATAAAGGTGGCTGTGAAAGAATCTCGATCTGAGTAACACTGACAGCTTTCTGCCTTATTGCTGTCCCGACACAGTCCGATCCTGTATCACCTCCCCCTATCACAAGCACTCTTTTTCCCTCCGCTGAAGCGTGATTGGATGAATAGGGTATCTCACCTGCATTTACCCTGTTCTGAAGTGTCAGATAATCCATGGCAAAATGGATCCCGGCAAGATCCCTTCCTTCCGCATCAAGATTGCGCGGCTCCATGGCCCCCACAGCAAGGCAAACGGCATCATACTGATCGAGTATCTCTTTTACCGCGATATGCGTACCTGCCTCCGCTCCGGTCCTGATCTCTATCCCCTCGAGCACCATCAGGTTGAGACGACGGTCAACAGTCACCTTGCTCAGTTTGAAATCGGGGATACCGTAACGTAATAATCCTCCGGCCTTGTCATTCTTCTCAAAAATGGTAACAAGGTGCCCTGCTTTATTCAGTTGATCTGCGGCAGCCATTCCGGCAGGGCCGCTGCCGATAACAGCCACTCTTTTCCCTGTACGTTCCGGCGGAGGTGCAGGTTTAATGTATCCCTCAAGAAATGCTCTTTCTGCAATAGCAACCTCGTTTTCCCTTATGGTGACAGCTTTATCGTTTATAGCCAGAACACATGAGTGTTCGCAGGGGGCGGGACATATCCTTCCCGTGAATTCGGGGAAATTATTGGTTGCGGCCAGTCTCTGATAAGCTCCTTTCCAGTCGCCTTTATAGAGCAGATCGTTCCATTCGGGAATAATATTATCAACGGGGCAGCTCCAGTGGCAGAACGGCACACCGCAATCCATGCACCTCGAAGCCTGCAGCATCCTGTCCTCGCTGTTAAGTACCTGTTCAACTTCACTGTAATCGGTTATCCTTTCGTGGACGGGTCGGTTCCCGGCCTCCTTTCTCCTTATTTTCAAAAATCCGGTAATATCTCCCATAGTTTCTCTGTCTTTATTTCCCTGGTCTCTCTTTTCAGCCGGCGCTTATTTCAACATCAAGCTCCACTCCGGCAATCTTCTGCTTCAGTTCTTCAAGCTTCTGCTCCTGCAATACCCTTTTATAGTCATAGGGGGTAACCTTAATAAACATAGGCAGATATTTATCGATCTCGTCAAGTATCATTTTGGCCTTCCTGCTGCCTGTATAGTGGGCATGCCGGACAAGAAGGCCGGTCAGCTCATGTGTGTCGGCGTACTCTTCAACCAGCGTAAGCTCTACCATTCCCATGTTGCAGTAGTAATCAAAGTCACCTTCCTCGTTGAACACATAAGCGATACCGCCGCTCATGCCAGCTGCAAAATTGCTGCCCGTTGATCCAAGAACAACCACCCTTCCTCCTGTCATATACTCACAGCAGTGGTTGCCGGCACCCTCAACTACTGCTGTGGCACCGCTGTTACGGACGGCGAAGCGCTCGCCCGCTATTCCTGAGATATAGGCTTCACCACGTGTGGCGCCATACAGGACAGTATTTCCGATGATAATGTTCCTGTCAGGCTCAAATGTTGATCCTGCGGGAGGCACAACAACGATCCTTCCGCCTGAGAGACCTTTCCCGAGGTAATCATTGGCATCTCCTTCCAGATATAGTTCTATACCCGGTGAAAGGAAAGCTCCGAAACTCTGACCTGCAGATCCGCGGAATCGACATTTTATGGTGCCGTCGGGCAGCCCTGCCGACCCGTATAATCCGGTTATTATACCCGAAAGCATTGCTCCTGTTGTCCTGTCGGTGTTCCTGATCTCTCTGTTTATTACCACAGGCTCTTTATGATAAACAGCTCTTTCGGCTTCTTTTATCAAATGATTATCGAGAAGATCTTCCATCCTGTGCTGTTCCCTTCCCATGCACCGGACTGGATTGTGCCGTGCTTCATCCGGGATCGTCAGAAGCCCTGTCAGGTCCAGGTTGCTTATTTTCCAGTGGCTTATATCATGGTTTATCTCGAGAAGATCAGCCCTGCCGATTATCTCATCAATTGTTCTGAAACCTGTCCGGGCAAGGTATTCCCTTACCTCTTCGGCAAGAAACCTGAAGAATGTTACAAGGTAATCGGCCCTGCCGCTGAATCGTTTTCTTAGCTCCTCGTTCTGTGTTGCAACTCCGACCGGGCAGGTATTAAGGTGGCATTTACGCATCATAACGCATCCGAGGACTATGAGGGCACATGTTGAAAACCCGTACTCTTCGGCCCCCAGGAGGGCCATTGTAATGATATCGCGACCTGTCTTAAGCTGGCCGTCAGCCTGCATCCTGACTTTTCGCCGGAGATTGTTCATAACAAGAGTCTGTTGGGTCTCTGCAATTCCCAGTTCGAGTGGTAACCCTGCATGACGGATCGATGAAGCGGGGCTGGCACCTGTGCCTCCCTCAAAACCACTTATGGTGATCAGGTCGGCCCCTGCTTTGCTCACACCGGCCGCAACAGTTCCAACTCCGCACTCCGACACCAGTTTAACACTTATGATGGCTTTGGGATTTACATTCCTCAGGTCAAAGATCAGCTGAGCCAGATCCTCTATTGAATAGATATCGTGGTGAGGAGGAGGGGAGATCAGTGTGATGCCCGGGATGCTGTATCTTGTTTTTGCGATTATCCTGTCAACCTTGTGACCGGGTAATTGTCCTCCTTCTCCCGGTTTGGCGCCCTGCGCTATTTTTATCTGTATCTCATCGGCATTTACAAGATACTCGGTTGTTACACCGAATCTTCCGCTGGCAACCTGTTTAATAGCGCTTCTTGCGCTGTCACCATTCTCAAGCGGTATAAACCTTGCCGGATCCTCACCGCCCTCTCCCGTATTGCTCCGGCCACCGATCCTGTTCATCGCAATTGCCAGTGTTTCATGTGCCTCCCGGCTTATTGATCCATACGACATGGCCCCTGTAACAAACCTCTTCATAATGTTTTCCACAGGCTCCACCTCCTGCAACGGAACCGGATTGTCCTTTATCTTCAGAAGGCCCCTGAGGAAACCAGGGCGGGAAGTATTACTGTCTGCTCTGCGGCTGTATTCTTTGAACTTTTCGTAATCAGCTGTCCTTGTGCTCCACTGCAGAAGAGAAATAGTATCAGGGTTCCAGCCATGATGCTCGCCATTTTTCCTGTAGGAATAGACTCCTTCAGTAAATGGTTCAGTCAGTTGTTCTCTGCAAAAAGCTTTGCGATGGGGGATAAGCACCTCCTCAACAATCTCAGCCATCCCTATTCCTCCAATTCTCGACACCGTTCCTTCAAAATATTTTTCTGTAACATCCCGGTGGATGCCAACGGCTTCGAAGATCTGAGAGGACCTGTAGCTGCGTAATGTGCTGATACCCATTTTTGACATGATCTTCAGCAATCCTTTGTTGATTGAATGCAGATAATTCTCTTCTGCTTTCTCATAATCGAGCTGAATGGCCTTTTCACTAACAAGTTTCGCAATGATCGCAAGGCTCAGATAAGGATTTATTATACTTGCACCATATCCGAACAATAGCGCAAAATGCATTATTTCACGCGGTTCAGCCGATTCGACGACAATATCGATCTGCATTCTCTTCCGTTTCCGGATAAGGTGATGATGAACTGACGATACTGCAAGGAGAGACGGAATGGGAGCATTCATATCGTCTATTCCCCTGTCTGAAAGTATGATATAGTTTTTTCCTTCATCAACGGCATGCTCAGCATCGTTGCAGAGCCTCTCAACGGCTGCCTCTAATCCTTCAGCCCCCCTTGCTGCTTCGAAATGCATCTTAAGGTATGCTGCTGAGAATCCTTTATATCTGAGGTTCCTGACTATCTGGAAATAGGTGTTTGAAATGACGGGATTCCTGAATCGCACCATTTTAACATGATCGGGTGATGAATCAAGAAGGTTCTGCTGGAGAGAACCCAGGTAGCCCGAGAGTGTCATAACAAGTTCCTCACGGATAGGATCTATAGGTGGGTTTGTTACCTGGGCGAAAAGCTGCTTGAAATAATTGTAGAGTCTGTATGGTTTTTCCGAAAGTACTGTAAGAGGGACATCGCTACCCATCGAACCAATTGGTTCCCTGCCTGTTGCAGCCATCTCTCTGATGATTCTGTCAGTGTCTTCGTCTGAATAATTGAAAGCAGTAAGATATTTATCGTACTGGTCCGGCATGCCGGAAGTAACCTTCTGGCCTGTTTCAATCTCTTCAAGATTTACCATATTCTGGTGTATCCATTTTCCGTATGGAAATTCCCCTGCCAGCTTGGCCTTCAGTTCCTTATCGTACAGTATCTGTCCTGTTCCTGTATCCACAAGAAGCATTTTGCCCGGTTTGAGACGTCCCTTTTCCCTTATATCCCCGGGGGGAAAGGTCTGTACTCCGGCCTCCGATCCCATCACTATCAGGTCATGTTTTGTAATCAGATATCTTGAAGGCCGCAACCCGTTACGGTCGAGCATTCCTCCTATATACCTGCCGTCGGAGAATATTATTGATGCTGGTCCGTCCCATGGCTCCATGAAAGTGGAGTGGTAATGATAAAAATCACGCAGCTCTTCAGGGATTGGATTCTTTGCATTTATTGACTCGGGGATCAGTATCGAGAGGGCATAGGGCAGCGATTTCCCGCTCATAAGAAGGAACTCCAACACGTTGTCGAGTGAAGCCGAATCGCTTTTGTCCGGTTCGATTACAGGATAAATCCGCGATAGATCACCCAGCTTATCCGACTTCAGTATAGACTCCCTGGCCTCCATCCAGAAGCGGTTTCCCCTTATGGTATTTATCTCTCCGTTATGACCAAGAACCCTGAATGGCTGTGCCAGATCCCAACTGGGAAAGGTATTGGTGCTGAAACGGGAATGAACAAGCGCAATTGCGCTCTGCATCATCGGATCGGTGAGGTCGTTGTAGTATTCACCTAGTTGCCCTGACGTGAACATACCCTTGTATACCATTACCCTTGTGGAGAGGCTCGGTATATAGAAAAAGTTCTTCTCCTTCAGCGACGATTCCCTTATAGCCTTTTCTGCCCGTTTCCGTATTATGTATAATCTGCGTTCAAGTTCATCCTGCTGAGTATCGGCTCCAAGAAGTATCTGTCTGATAAATGGCTCCGCCGCTCTGGAAATATCACCTATAACCGAATTATCGCGGGGAACGTCCCTGAAGCCCAGGTGACTGACTTTCTCCTCCCTTACTATGGTGAGCAGTGTTTCAACGCATATCTCAGCCTCTCCGGGATCGCGGGGGAGAAAAAGAAGACCCGTGCCAAACTGCCCCTCAGGCGGAAGCGCATAACCCTGAATGAGATAAAAATCCCTCGGTACCTGTATCATAACACCGGCACCATCACCTGTTTTACTGTCGGCCCCCTCAGCACCCCTGTGGGTCATGTTCCTTAATATATCAAGCCCCCTGATGATGATTTCGTGCGATTTTTTACCTTTTATATGGGCAACAAAGCCAATCCCGCAACTGTCATGCTCCGATTCCACCCTGTATAATCCCGTTTCGCGAGGCCGTACCATTTTCATAATCTTATTATTTGTATAGTCTCTTTTCACAAAAAAACCGTTCTCTTTTTCTGAAGAGAACGGTTACCCCTTATCCAAAACAAATACCATTCTCACTCTTCCTGTAATAACCTTGTGACAAGAAAAAACGGCATTATTCTATTATAACGTATCATCCTTGTTAATTTTCTGATGCAAATATAATAATGATTATTACAAAATTTCATAAAAAGCAGGTTAAAAATTAACAAAATATTAAAAGTTATTGATAAAATATATTTTTTATACTAAAGAGCAGTCAGGTTTTCAGCTGAGAGACAGAGATACCTTTATAAACTTATTTATAAAGACAGAAGTTACAGGACAGTTAAATGGTTATATAACTTTTTTTATATTTGAGACCTGTATTTTCAAACTTAATATCTTGAGCCATGTCACACGAAAAATCAAAAGAGCAGCCCAAGGTCAAAAAACAGGCGACAAAAAACCTTAAGGAAAAAAGAGCAGCCAAGAAGGCCAGGAAGGAACAGAAGATGAAACAGTAGACGGATCAGGGACAAAGACATACATTTTCTCTGTCGCTTATCGGGCCTGCAGAGTCTGAGCCGCTAATCAATTAGTGGTGAGTCAGGTTAATTTCTGGGAATACTTTTTTTTTGCTTATACCGAAACATGAAACATGAAACATGAAACAGATTCAACATCGACTAACTGACAAAGTAATAGTGTTGCTTTCCGGCATCTTTCTGATAACCGCATGCGTTGAACCGGAACGAAAAGAACTTCTTACGGTTGCAGAGGCATCCGATTTCAAGGCTACTTCAGATTATAATGATGTAATCTCTTTTATCGGGCAACTCACGGATCTTTCGTCTCATGTAAGGGTTGAGACCATTGCACGTTCGGTTGAAGGGCGGAATGTGCCATTACTCATTATCGGGAATCCTCTGCCTGCCTCACCGGAAAGGATGGCTAATGATCGAAGAATAGTTATATATATACAGGCAAACATTCATGCAGGTGAGGTTGAGGGAAAAGAAGCTTCGCTGATGTTCGCCAGAGATCTTTTAAGAGACGGTGACCCGGAACTCTTTAAAAACGTGGTACTGCTTATTTGTCCACTTTTCAATCCCGATGGAAATGAAAAGATCAGCAGGTCCAATCGCCAATATCAGAACGGCCCGGAAGAGGGTGTGGGAGTCCGGCACAACGGACAGTACCTGGATCTGAATCGCGATGCCATGAAAGCTGAATCACCCGAAGTGCGAGGATTGATAACCAGGGTGTTCAATACCTGGGATCCTGCACTCTTTATGGATTGCCATACTACAAATGGTTCATATCATGTTGAACCGGTTACATTTACATGGATGGTTAATCCTAATGGAGACAGGTCGTTAATAAATTACATGCGGGATGAAATGGCACCGCAGATTTCGAGGAGCCTTCTGGAAAAATATAGTGTTGAAAACTGTTTTTACGGTGAGTTCGCCGATATGGGCGATCCATCGAAAGGATGGTATTTTGATGCTGCCGATACACGTTACATGACCAATTATTACGGTATAAGGAACAGGCTTGCCATTCTTAACGAGAATTATGTCTATGCAGATTACAGGTCACGGGTTATGGGCTGTTATTACCTTATTAAAACCGTTCTTGAATATGTATCCGCTAACAGGTCTTCCATCAGGGAGATGATTGCCGAAAGTGACAGAAGAACTGTTGAGCGGGGAAAAAATCCTGGTGACGGTGATTTTTTTGCAGTGGAATATGCTGCAAGTCCCGCTCCCGAAAATGTTACTGTAAAAACCTACGAGGTTGTACTCACTTCAGATCAGCAGGGCAGGAGAAGATACCAGAAAACGGACAGGGAATTAACTGTAAATATCCCTTATTATGTCGATTATTACCCGACAGCGATCTCCGGATTTCCTTATGCCTATATGTTTAACATACCTGATCCTGAAATATCAGGCTTGCTGATTCTACACGGGATCAGGGTGGAGAGACTTACTGAAGCGGCAAGGATTGAAGCCGGCCGATTTGAGATAAGTGAGCTTAGCGGCTCATCGAGGCTCAATCAGGGACACTATATGAATACGGTAAAGGGAGAATTTGTGAAGGATACCATCGATTTCCCTGCAGGCACCTTTGTTGTCAGAACAGCACAGCCACTGGCTAATGTGGCGGCTTACCTTCTTGAACCTCAGTCGAATGACGGCCTGCTCGGATGGAATTTCCTTGACCGTTATCTTGCTCCACAATGGGGCGCGGGGTATTATCCCTACCCGGTTTATAAAATTATGCGACCGGTGGATCTGATAACAGAACCCCTTAATGTGTTGATTTTAAATTGTAACCGGGATAATTCTTTGTGAAATTAACTGCCTGTAACCAGGATAAGAAAAGTAATAATGAGAAAGTGGAAAATTGAGGATTCCGAAGAGCTTTATAACATTAAAGGCTGGGGAGTTAACTATTTTTCTGTCAACTCCAGGGGTAATGTGACAGTGACTCCCCAGCAGGGAAGCGCTTCAGTGGACCTGAAGGAGCTTCTTGACGAGCTAATGCTGTCAGATGTGTCAACTCCCGTATTGATAAGATTCCCTGATATACTTGATGACAGAATTGTCACTATCTCAAAATGTTTCAAAGCAGCTGCCGAGGAATATGATTACAAGGCTCAGAACTTTATTATATACCCCATTAAGGTTAACCAGATGAGACCGGTGGTTGAGGAGATTGTGAGTCACGGAAAGAAATTCAATATCGGCCTTGAAGCGGGTTCGAAACCCGAACTGCATGCTGTGATAGCTATCAATACGGATCCTGAATCCCTTATAATCTGCAACGGATATAAGGATGAAGATTATATAGAACTCGCTTTGCTTGCCCAGAAAATGGGTAAGAGGATCTTTCTCGTGGTAGAGAAGCTTAACGAACTGAAGCTTATTACAACTATTGCAAAAAGACTCAGGGTAAAGCCGAACCTGGGGATAAGAATCAAGCTTGCCAGCGTTGGAAGCGGCAAATGGGAGGAGTCGGGCGGTGATATCAGCAAATTCGGATTAACATCCAGCGAGCTTCTTGAAGCTATGGATTTTATTGAGAAGAACAGGATGAGAGATTCCATCCGCCTGTTGCACTTCCATATTGGGAGCCAGGTGACGAAGATACGCCGTATTAAGGTGGCTCTGAGGGAGGCTTCCCAGTTTTATGTCCAGATGAGGAAGATGGGATACAATGTTGAATTTGTTGATATCGGCGGGGGGCTGGGGGTCGATTATGACGGAACAGGATCATCCAACAGTGAAAGCAGTGTGAATTACACTATCCAGGAGTACGTTAACGACTCGGTCAGCACCTTTGTCGATGCAGCCGACAAAAACAATATACCTCATCCCAACGTAATTACCGAATCTGGCAGGTCACTTACCGCACACCATTCCGTACTTGTCTTTGAGGTTCTGGAGACTACCACACTTCCCTCATGGGATCCCGAAGAAACAATAAGTGAGAACGATCATGAGCTGGTGCGGGAACTCTATCATCTGTGGGATAACGTCAATCAGCCCAGGATGCTTGAGACCTGGCACGATGCCCTGCAGATAAGGGAGGAGGCTCTCGATATGTTCAGCCTGGGGCTCCTTGACCTGAAAACCAGGGCACAGATGGAGAGGCTTTTCTGGTCCGTTGCCAGAAAGGTTTATCAGCTGGCAAGTGTTACAAAGCATGTGCCTGATGACCTGAGACAGATTTCAAGAATTCTGTCAGACAAATATTTCTGCAATTTTTCACTCTTTCAGTCTCTTCCGGATGCATGGGCCATTGACCAGATTTTCCCACTTATGCCCATTCACAGACTTAACGAGGAGCCGGTCAGAAATGCGACGATACAGGACATGACATGCGATTCCGACGGGAAGATCGACAATTTCATTTCAACACGTAACCTTTCCTATCATCTTCCGGTGCACCCCCTGAAAGCCAGAGAGCCCTACTATCTCGGAGTCTTCCTTGTCGGAGCTTACCAGGAGATACTGGGAGATCTTCATAATCTCTTTGGTGATACCAATGCGGTTCACGTTTCGGTTGATAAGGACGGATATAAGATCGATCAGATTATTGACGGGGAGACTGTCGCAGAAGTCCTTGACTATGTGCAGTATAATTCAAAAAAAATGGTGCGCACAGTCGAGACATGGGTTACATCATCAGTTAAAGCAGGTATAATAACACTTGAAGAGGGAAAGGAATTCCTTTCAAATTACCGGTCGGGACTATACGGTTATACCTATCTGGAATAGTGAACCAGGTATTTAATCTCAGTGGTTTTTCCTGATATTTAAATATTTTTACTACCTTGGAATACTAATTCAACCGGAACCTATCGTTAACTTATTATTAATCAAATTATCAGGTTATGAGCAACTCTACTTTTGATTTAAATGAATTTATCAGGGAATCCAAAGAGGTCCTTGTTAATCCGAAATCCTATTTTTCGACAATGAAAACATCGGGCGGTCTTGTCGAACCTCTTATCAAAGCTGTGCTTTATGGAGCTCTGGCCGGAATAATAGCATTTCTCTGGAGCCTTTTCGGCATAGGTGCCGTTACCGGAGGAATGATAGGTGGAGCAATAGGCGCAATGGCACTGATATGGTATATTGTTGCAGCCGTCTTTGGCCTCTTCATAGGAGCTGTGATATTACTTGTTATCTCCTCTATCTGCAAGGGAAGCACCGATTTTGAAGCCAATGCAAGGGTTACTGCTGCCATTATGGTGATAATGCCCATAAGCGCTCTTCTCTCATTCACAATGGGAATAAACACATATTTCGGAATGATTATAAACCTGGCAGTAAATATTTTCGCCCTCTGGCTGCTCTATAATGGACTTGTCGAATCTCTCAAAGCCAAACAGGAGACAGCAAGGATCGTTATGTATATACTGATAGCGCTCTTTGTCATCTTTATGCTTATCGGACTCGGAACAAAGAACCGTGCCAACAGATATCTCGACACCTACAACAAAGAGTTCAAGGAGCTTATGAAAGAAGCGGAGGATGATTAGAACCCCGGCCGGATCGCCAATCAGCACCGGTTGTGTAAGAAACCGGTAGTTGTCATTATGCAGAACATATGAAGGACTGGTCTGTTCAACGCAATATTCCGGTAGTACTCGTTTACAGGATATCGCTTATAATGATCCTGTTCACACTTGCCCGGATTGGGTTCTATGTTTTCAATCACAAGATGTTCCCGGGTGTTACTATTCCCGAGTTTCTTACTATCCTGAAAGGGGGATTGCTCTTCGACCTTTCAGCAGTGGTATATATCAATATGATATTTATACTGCTGCATATAATCCCGTTTGATATCAGATACCGGGAAAAGTATCAGGGATTTGTGAAGTATTTGTTTTTTATCACCAACGGAATTGCACTGGCCATAAACGGAATGGATTATGTTTATTACCGGTTTGTTTTTAAAAGGGCCACTGCCGATGTTTTCAAAACATTTGAACATGAATCCAATCTTGTGAAACTGTTTTTTCAGTTTCAGATGGATTACTGGCAGGTTGTCGTTTATACTCTTCTGCTTATTTTTCTTATGGTGCTTCTCTATAACCAGGTGAGGACCTCCAGACCTGTACCGGCAAACAGGTTTATCTACCACGTTGTAAACGTTCTGGCTGTCCCGCTGATAGCAGGAGCAGTGTTCCTGGCGGCGCTTGGCGGCCAAAAGCATTCAACCCGGCCCATAACCATCAGCAATGCCACAAGATATGTCAGCAACCCCAGAGATGTCGCACTGGTGCTCAATACACCTTTCACCCTTATCAGGACTTTCGGTAAGAAATCACTGGTCAGATATGAATTCTTTGATGAGAAGGAACTCCGTCAAATTTATAATCCTCATTATGTTCCTGAGAAAAAAGGAGGTTTCAGGGAAGAAAATGTAGTAATAATCATTCTTGAAAGCTTTGCCAGGGAGTATATCGGTTACCTGAACCCGGACCTTCAGGAGGGGACCTACGAAGGATACACACCATTTTTAGACTCACTTCTGGAAATGAGCCTCACTTTCGATGTTACAATAGCCAACGGCAAGAAATCGATAGAGGCTATGCCCTCAATCCTGGCATCAATACCTTCACTGGAGACCCCTTACACAATTTCGCAATATGCAAATAATGACATAAATGGAATGCCGCATTTGCTAAAACGGAAAGGATATTATTCGGCTTTTTTTCACGGCGCTCCTAACGGCTCAATGGGTTTCGACTCATTCGCCGGAATGGTTGGTTTTGACGACTACTTCGGACTCAGCGAGTACCCCGATGAACAGGATTTTGATGGTGTATGGGGAGTCTGGGATGAGCCTTTCTTCCAGTTCTTCGCAGATAAACTGAACGGGTTCACTGAACCCTTCCTGGCTTCAATATTTTCCGTTTCATCTCATCATCCATTTAAAGTGCCTGAAAAATATAAAAACAGATTCAGAAAAGGGCCCGCTCCCATACTCGAGTTGGTCGGATATACCGACCATGCTATTAAGGAATTCTTTCAAACTGTCTCTGAAGAACCATGGTTCAACAATACTATATTCGTTATTACTGCCGATCATACAAATGAGTCAGTACACCGGGAGTTCCAGAATAATTTCGGCTCATACAGTGTGCCGGTTATCTTCTACAAACCCGGAAGCGATCTGAAAGGAATCAGGAACAAAATAGCCCAGCAGATAGATATTATGCCAACCATTCTGAACTATCTCAATTACGACGAGGAATATATTGCATTTGGCAATGACCTTTTCAGCGATTCAGATATATCGTTTGCCTTTAATACGTCGGGAAGTGCCTATAACCTTTACATGAGCGACCATCTGCTCGAAATGATTGATGTTACACCCGTGGGGCTGTTTAATTATAAAACAGACAGGTTCCTGGAATCCAACATTCTGGGCCGGAAACCGGGCCTGACGGCGGAGATGGGAACCCTTTTAAAAGCTATAATACAGACATATAACAGCAGACTTATCGATAATAATATGATCGTTGAGAACAGCAAAAAATGATGCTGGTGACTGGTGATAATTCAGCATGTATGTTAACTGAAATGAAAAAATATAGTAACTAAATAATGCAGAATGAAATTTACAAAGTTTGAAGGCCTTGTGGCCGCACCATTTACGCCCATGGATTCTAAGGGCAACCTGAATCCTGATATAATTGAAATCTATTATGATTTCCTTGAGAAAAATGGTATAGCCGGGGCATTTATAAATGGTTCCACAGGTGAGGGACCATCACTGACACAGAAAGAGAAACATATTCAGGCAGAAAGATGGGCTGAGTGCCATAACCGGAAGGGTACGGTAAGAATAATAAACCTCATAGGCGGCACTTCATGGCAGGAGTGCATCGAAAATGCCCTCTTTTCATTTGAGTCAGGCATTTCAGCGGTAGCAATAATTGCTCCTTACTATTTCAAACCTTCAAATGAGGAGCAGCTTGCCGAATTTTGTGCCATAATTGGAGAATCGGTACCTGATATGCCGGTCTATTTCTATCATATACCCGTGCTGACAGGTGTCTCTGTCTCTATGATTGGTTTTCTTGAGAAAATATCGTCGATGCTTCCCAACTTTGCGGGGATCAAGTTTACTCATGAAGATATAATGGACTTTTCACTCTGTCTTAATTTCAAAGAAGGGTTCTACGATATGCTCTGGGGAAGAGACGAATGCCTCCTGTCAGCACTTGTCCTGGGTTGCAGGGGGGCTGTCGGCAGCACCTATAACTATGCGGCCCCGCTTTATCATAAGATGATTGAGGCGTTCGACAGTGGTAATATTGAGGAGGCCAGAAGACTGCAGCGATTATCTGTGGACATGATAAGCCTGCTTGGAAAATACGGAGGTATGGCAACCGGCAAGGCATTCATGAGATATTCAGGACTTGAATGTGGCGACTTCAGGTCCCCGGTACAAAATATGCCTTCCGGCTCATATGATAATTTTATTGAGGATGTTAAATCTCTGAAGATGGATCACCTCTTTTCAGAAATATGACCAGAGCCTGACAATTTGCTGCTGCTGACTCTTCTTAAACCGGTAGTCGCTGACAAAACCGAAGACTGAAAAATTTTTCGAGAGACAGATAGTCTTTGTCAAAAAATTTTACGCGTTCGTCAAATTGATTCCGGGAAATATTACTGGTGAAAATTCTTCTCTGATAATTATCAAATGACAGATAAACAGTTGTTTATGATTGATATTCTGATTTTCATGCCGGTTATTCTCAACATTATCCTGTAAATTTTGTTCTCTTTTTGACGAATCAACGCCCTGAGATGGTTAAAAGCCCGATATGATAAATATTCGGCCTGTTTTTTGTGACCAGATAATGAAAAACGTTTCTGGATTCCTCATTATTTGGGCATCTGGCGTTTGTGTGTGTATTATTTTAGTCCTAAATTAGCAGTGAATAAATACCTGAAATAATGGATAATATTTCAGTTAACAAAAAAACTGAGATTAAAAAAAAGGTAAATAAAATTAGTTCTGACGTGAGAAATCTTTCTTCCGGAGCAGCGCGGTCAAACCCTGTTATAGATAGCCTCATTACTGAAGGAGGAGAGGATTTTTATAGTTTCCTGAAGTACCTGAAGCTTAATTGCGAGAAAGATATCATGGTTCTTTCTCCAAAGCACCATTATTATTTTGAGTATCGCGATCTTATTGATGTTAAGATTCTTATTAATATTGTAAAGCTGAACCAGATAAAAAATCTTGGCAGTTTCCTGAGCACCCTTTTCCGTGTTCTCCCTCCCCGGTCTAAATTTATCGGATGCTTTTCTGACAGTAAATCTACCAACGGTTCAAGGTTCCCTTTCTTTCCGCCCGCCAAGATGTTCAACAAAATGATCAACTTCCTCGATTCCAAGACCGAACGTGATATGGGTAGAAAAGATGCAATTAAATACCTTGAAGCACACGGATTCAGTGTTGAGGAGATGGAGGAAATCAACGATCTGATCTATTTCCTTTCAACAAGCAGCAAGGTAAAATAGGCGGACAGAAATCATTTCCTTTCCATACGAAAAGTAAGGTTTTTAAAGCAAGCCTGAAATTATCCCGATTGATACATTTTGCTTTTTAAGGATTTTTATCTTTTTATTCTTGATTTTATACAATAAAGATCATAGATTTATGACCGCACTCTGCCGGAGTCAGAAAGGGCTTCATTCACATCTGGCATGAAATGAGCATACAGAATAACCATAGATCAATTATTATTTAAAACCGGGAAATCAGATGAATTCAGAGAACAAAAAAACCAGGAAAAGCTCCGGGAATCTGTCCAGGAGAAATTTTATAGGCACAGTAAGTGCCGCCACGGCAGGTTTTACGATCATTCCCAGGCATGTCATGCCAGGGAAAGGCCATTTGCAACCAAGCGATACGGTGAACGTTGCCGGAATAGGGATAGGAGCAAGGGGCGCTGCAAATATCCGCGGATTGTGTGATCCCGATGTTCCGATAGTGGCGCCGCAGAGAACAAGCACGGGCCAGCCTCTCAGCAAGGAAGAGCTTGCCGCCAGAGCAGCAAGGCAGCAGCAAATGCCACAAGGTCAGCAGCAGAGGCAGCAGCCTGTGAGGGAACCGGTCAAACTGGCAAACATATATGCGCTATGTGATGTCGATACAGGCTTTGCCGCACACATATTCAAGGGCTATCCCAAAGCAAAGGTCTACACTGACTGGCGCCAGATGCTTGATAAGGAGAAAGGATCTATCGATGCTGTAATGATAGGTACACCTGATCATTCCCATGCGCCTATTGCTGCAGCCTTTATGAGGGAGAAGAAACACATCTACGTTGAGAAACCAATGTGTAAAACCATTTATGAATGCCGTAAACTGGCAGAGATAGCAAAAGAGTATGATGTCGTTACCCAGATGGGCAACCAGGGTCATGCAAGTGAGGGAGCCAGGCAGATTAATGAATGGATACAGAGTGGTGCGATAGGCCTTGTCCGGGAGGTTCACCTGTCAACCAACAGGCCGATATGGCCGCAGGGTAATATTCAAAGACCAGCTGCCGTACCGGTACCTAAAACCCTTAACTGGGACGTATGGCTGGGACCGGCTCCGCTTAAGGCTTATCATCCCGATATATGTCATTTCAACTGGCGTGGCCTCCGTGACTATGGAACAGGTGCACTGGGCGATATGGGGGCACATATCTACGACCATGCCTTCTGGGCACTTAACCTGGGTATTCCCACAAGGATACAGGCAAGCTCATCGGTCTATAATAATGAATTCTGGCCTCTGGCAGAAATGATAACATACGAGTTCCCGGCACGCGGTTATATGCCTCCTGTTAAGATAACATGGTTCGACGGAGGTCTGCGCGCTCCGCGTCCTTTCGAGATGGACCCCGGAACACGGGTCAGCTCGGCTCTTTACCTTGGCGATAAAGGAATACTCATGCACGGCGACTACGGGAGCAACCCCCAACTGATACCACGAAAAGCCATGGAGAAATTTACTCCTCCCAAACCATGGCTGCCCAGATCACCCGGTATATATGCAGAGTGGATAGATGCCATCAGAAACAATACGAAATCATCCACCGATTTCTCCTATGCAGGCAGGCTTGTGGAAACTATGATGCTTGGTAATGTAGCTGTCCTTACGGCAAACAGGAATATTACTCTGGAGTACGATCCTGACAAAATGCAGTTTACTAACCTGCCCGAAGCCAACGACCTGTTACATTATGAATACAGGCAGGGCTGGACTTTGTGACACAGATTTGACAGCCTGACTCTGACAATAAGGCTGACAGCTGAAAAATGATTAACCGGAAGCGCTCTCCTTCGTGAATTCACAACGATTTACATGAAGGAGAGCATCTCTTTTGTCCGGCTTCATATTCATACTATCCATCAGCTTTTTTTCTTATCTTTATGAACAGAATGGGAACATAACTGTTATTATTTCAGTTAAGGGAAGTTAAACAGAAGAACGAATCAAACAATGATTACCGGCACGTTAAAATCAGGTGAAATGAGGACAATTTTGCTTAAAGCACTTTTTAGTATTTTACTTGTGCTTTGTGTTGGTGAAACACGGGCACAGAGGGGAATAGAAGCGGAACAGATAATGTATCTGATGAAGATTAGGGATGTAAATACTGCAACACTACTGGTCAGGAACATAGATTATGTCAATTATACTGATGTGTATGACCGTAGCATGCTGATGTATTCATCTGTATTTGGCTATACAAGAATGACCAGGATTCTTCTCAGGAAAGGAGCAGATCCGGATCTGCAGGCCTTCGATGGTACAACTGCCGCTATGTATGCTGCTTACAACGGTTATTACAGGATTATTAAGTTGCTGCTTGACAGGGGTATAAATATTGATTTGCAGGCAATAGACGGACTGACTGCGCTTATGATGGCTTCTCAGAACGGACATGCAAGGATCGTGGAAGAGCTTATCGGCTACGGTTCAAATCCGAATGTGCAGGCTATCGACGGATACACGGCACTGATGCTTGCATCGCAGTTCGGGTTCCCGGAGGTTGTTAAGATATTGCTGGATAATGATGCAGGAGTCGATATTAAAGACTATAATACCCAAACCACCGCTCTGATGCAGGCCTCTCTCGGGGGATATACTGGTGTGGCAAGATTGCTCCTTGACCGGGGAGCTGATCCCGATCTGCAGAACAGTGAAGGGGCTTCAGCACTCGTTACTGCCGCCATGAACGGCCACACCGAATTCGTAAAGCTGCTACTCGACAGAGGGGCAGATGTAAACTTAAGATGCAATGACGGAGCAAGTGCCCTGTTTCTGGCCTCACTGAACAACCATACTGAAACTGTGCAACTGTTACTGGGCAGAGGAGCCATGCCTGACTCACGCGAAGCAGATGGAACAAAAGCCATCATCATTAATGCAAGGGAAGAATTGGCTGAAGCAATTAGAAAAACCCTGTACAGGGAATATAATAAGGATTCCGATTATTATGATCATATGACAGCCATGATAACGACCTCTCCTGATGGCAACCTCGAGGCTGTGGAGGTTTCGGCCGGAAAGGGTCCCAGGATACCGGATAATCTTGAAAAAACAACTGCCTTTATACGCGCCGCGCAAAGCGGAAACATAGCCATCGTAAAACTGATGCTCAAAAAAGATGCACATATCAATCTGCAAAAAAGTGCCAGATTTACCGACCTGATGGTAGCCTCACTTAACGGCAATGCGGAAATCGTAAGATTGCTTGCGGAAAACGGTGCCCGGCTCGACCTTACAAGCAACGACGGTACAAGCGCACTGATGCTTGCCTCACAAAACGGCAATGCGGAGATAGTAAGACTCCTGCTCGACAAGGGTGCCGATCCGGGTCAGAAGGACAATAAAGGGAAAACGGCTCTGGATTATGCAGTAAACCCGGTTGTAAGAAATCTGCTGGCAAGATAAGGGCTCCTTTAATTCTTCAGACAACGCACTGAATATCCGTTATTCTTATTGACCTCTGCAACACCCAGGCCTGCAACATCATAAGACAAGAGAAGTACATCCGCAGTATTCCATTGGGTATTGACTGTTGAGGTCCACCATCCGCCATATGAATTAATATCGGCAAAGAAACCCGTGTGGTCGCGATAGCCTCTAAAATCCGCATGTTTGATTTAAGAAGGGATTTTAAGCTGTACAAAACAAAGTTACTATGATTTTGCTATTGGTTTTATCGGTTTGATAATATTTGTAGGATTATTCATATCAAAAATCCACATAAAGTTTGGGATTTTCGTTTTTTTTTAACTTTCATGCATACCTTACCCATGCTGCTAAGCAACTTATATCCTGATCAATGCTATAACTGGACTCAAATATTAGGTCGAGAAGTGTAACTTACCATATATTTTCAGATAGTTTTGTCTGGATCTTTTAACCCATTTTGCTGGCATAATAATGAACCGGAACAAAAACTTTTTAACTCTGAAGTTCGGCTTTAATGATTTGATTTTTTCAGAAAAGTATCTGATAATGTAATGATACAGATTTCTGCAAATAGCTGTAATATACAAGAATACTGTGTTCTGGTTTAGTTTTGAGAAGGGCATATTATTCCAGCCAAAATCATTTTTAAGTATATCAAACTGCTTTTCCATATTTCCGCGGTGATTATAGAATTGAGCTATTTCAACAGCACTCCATTGTGTATTATTTGTAAGTATAGCCCTGTATTCATAATGATCTTGGGTAAAAAGGTTAAGTTGGCCGTCCTTTGTCGGTTTTCTTTTAACAATCAATCTATATTCCTGAGTAGCTATTTTATTTTTCCTTGCTTGTTGTTGAAAAGGAGTTATGGTTAATTCTCCTATTTCGATCGTCTCATTAGCAGTATCTGTTATAGACTCCCACTTGCTGATCTGAGGATAGTATTTTTCATTATAACTATTCCTGCATCCAATGTAGAAATTCTTCACTTCTTCCGCCAAAAGATTTATAACATCAAATTGATAGGAAGCAGCGTCTGCTCTAAAATGATCAGCTCTTTTTATCCCTTTTGATTTGAGCAAAGTAAATATGCGTCGTAAAGTATCTATCTGAAAGGACTTTGCATCACTATTTCCATTCCTGTTTTCAATATATAACACCTGCTCTTCATTAACTGTGCATACACCCGGCTGATATCCTGGATTCCTTTTATAAGTCATTTTACTGTCACTTTTCTCAGTAAAAAGAATAGTATTATCATAATCAATGGTAATCTCATCTTTAGAAAAAGCTCCAAGTTTTTTAAGTAACGCCACATTAAATTCCTCCAACCTTGAGTTCCGGTTGTAAGTATGCTCCACAGATCCTCTTTTGGTATAACATTGATTGTTCTCTTCAGATAACTCCTTAAGCCTTTTTAAAACAGTATCAGAGCTTGGCAAATTAACAAATGGATTCCTTTGAAAATGTGCTTTCAGATGTAATTGCAAATCTTCAATACAATCGCCTCCGCATAAATAAATGCTTAATATTGAATAAATTATATCCTTCCATCCGTAATTGCTCTGATGGGCTAACCTTGGAAAATACTTGTCAAATAAATCATTGTAATTACCTTCTTCCAGGTACTTAAATACAAAGTTTATTCCTCCAAATGCGGATATTGTGTTACAATTTTGTACTTTCATCTTTGGTATTTTGGGCAACACCAATTTAGGTGAAAATACTATGGCTGTAAAATTTTAATTATTAACTTTTTACAGCCTTTTTTAACAATATCATGCGGATACTAGGAGCCACCGGGAAGTGCCCTGAATCCATACTGGTCATTTGCTCCGGTATTTGGCGCCCGCCAGTGTGTAGTGCCTGTCTCCTTTAACTTACCACCCACATCGTTACCAATAAATATATCCAGAACATCTATTTCATCAGAGGATGGCACGTGCCATCCCTTCGGACACAGCTTGCCGGTACTTACTGCATGCCAATTATACAAGGCACCATATACATTCTTATGGGTTGCTTCATCATTACCGTACCAGCAATACCCCGGAGTGGCCAGGTTTTTCCATTCATTATTATCGGTAACCAGGGGAATGGGAGTACCATCATTAAACTTGGTGGTTTTAAGATTTTCTGAGAGCCAGGTCTGGGTACCGATTTTAACGGATGTATAAACGTTGCCATCTCCATCCTTGATCTCTGATGGCTCTTCATTCGATTTCTTGCAGCCCGTGGCCAGAAATAAGAGCAAAGCACATATCAATGATAAGTGAATCAGGTCTAAAGGTCTCTTTTTCATAGGGGTAAGGATTTAAAGTTGGCCGGAATTAATAAAGTGCATATTAGTTACAATAATGCTGTTTCAGGTTGTTAATATAGGAAAAATTTTTATTTCACCTGGATAAATAATTTTGCCTTACATTCTTTAATTTCATAGTTTTATCCAATTGAACAGGTACTATGGCAAGCGATTTCATTTACAGGGAGCCTGGGGTAAATAAACCACTCGCCGATGAAAAAGAGCAGTATTAGATATTGGTTAATATTCTAACCTGAATTGATTTTTTCACAGTATTCTGATATCTCACGACTATGAGTTTATAGCTTCAATTGCCGTCAGCTTCAGCAGCCTCCTATTATAACCTGATCTACTCAGGCAATGCTGTGGGCATTGGTGCCAGTAATAACGCCAACGGTTTTTCCGTGCGGTGCATTAGGGATTAGAGTGAGCCCCTTCGCTCTGTGGTCTCAATGCGCGATTTAATCCTTGATACAGCGTACTCCATAGCCTTGAGTCTTTAACTCATAGTTCCTGCTTATATCTGCCCTGTCATAATTAAAGCCCCTGTCATAAGCACCATTGGCATCAATTTCAGTTGAACTCCATAAGTCACCACCATATCCGGGAGCACCTACTACACCTGTTGTGCCACTACGCCATCCTCCCGGAAGAGCAGTGAAACCATATATGTTTGTCGCCCCGCTGTTAGGAGAGGCCCAGTGGGTAGTCCCTTTTTCTTTAAGTTTACCCCCTTCATCAGTTCCCCTGTGGTCACCTTCAATATTCGCTTCAGCCTGGCTCATCCCTGCAAACATTTCCAATTGCTTCCATTCATTATCTGAAGGTACATGCCATCCTGACGGACAAAGTTTGTTTGTCGCTACTGCATAATAATTATATAATGCTCCATAGATATCCTTGTGAGCAGATTCATCGTTATCAGGCCAACAATAACCGGGTGTCGTCATACCGGTCCATGTTTGATTGTTGGTAACATATTGTATCTGTGTTCCATCATTTAATCTTGTGACTTTCAGGTTTTCTTTAAACCAAACCTGTGACCCAATTTGTAGAGTATTATACACATTACCATCGATGTCGGTAACTTTTAGGGAGTCATCATCTTTTTTGCAGCCTGTGGCCAGCAATAGGAAAGTAACACTTATCAATGATAAGTGAATCAGGTCTAAAGGTTTCTTTTTCATAGGGGTAAGAATTTAAAGTTGGCCGGAATTAATAAAGTGCATATTGGTTACAATAATGCTGTTTCGGGATTTTGCCTTTAATATAGAAAAAATATATTTAGTACAACTGATCTGAATGATTTTTTTGCCAGATTTTTTATATTAAGGATATCGCCATTATTTGATACACCTCCTTATGCAAAAAAAGATTGACTTTCCTTTAATCATGTTGTAAATTGCATCTGTAATCAGCTTATTGTTAGCCGGAAAATCCTTAAATGATTTTCGAACGTCCGGC
>CAZWFL010000021.1:0-60166 GCA_964633195.1 uncultured Rikenellaceae bacterium
AAGGGTGGTATCAGTTTTTACCGGTAGGTGGTATCAGTTTAGTCCGTCGTTAAAATAATTATTAACTTACCATTCTTTAAATCTTATTGCTTTGTTTAAAAATGAAGGATCAGGCTTTTTTTCAGGATAAAGTAATCTTAATTACTGGAGCATCAAGTGGTATTGGTAGAGCTACTGCTTTGATTTTTTCCAGACTTGGCTCAAAAGTGATTCTGGCATCAAGAAATGAAGAAAAACTGGTGTCATTAAAACAAGAAATTGAGTCATACAGAGGACAGGCTATAGTGATCAAGACAGATGTCAGCTCACTTGAGGAAACACATAGAATGGTAAGTGCGGGCATTTCCAAATGGGGGAAGATAGATGTCTTAATCGCTAATGCTGGTGTTTATATTCAGGATGCCAGTCATGAAATAAATTTTCAATCCTTTACGGAATCATTCAATATTAATTTCTTTGGAGTACTAAATGCCATTAAATCCGTTCTTCCTGAAATGAAGCGTCAGGGCCAGGGCCATATTGTGATTGTAAACAGCCTTGATGCAAAGAAGGGTATTATAGGTGATTCTCCTTATGTAGCTTCGAAATCAGCATTAGATGGATTTGGGGATGTCCTTCGTCAGGAGCTTTATGGATACAGGATAAGGGTAACTTCAGTATACCCTGCTCGTGTTGATACTCCAATGATTGAGAATATTAATGTGCCTCGGATATCAAGGAAGATTTCTCCTTTTCAAGTAGGGAAAGCTATCGTCAAAGGTGTCAAAAGAAATAAAGCTATTGTTATAGTACCTTCTGTGTTTTTCCTGATTGGAGCATTAAATAATTTATTCCCTCGCTTACTCGATTGGTTTTATTCGAAATTTAAAATCGAGGGGGTCAGGTCTGCGGTAAAATAAAAAGGGGAGTGGCAGGGACGTTGCATGCAACGCCCCTGCGAATGGTTCCCCGGTAACTCGGTTAATAATGACGATCCCATCTATATGGTTTGGCATTACGCATAAACCGCCCGCCTTGACCACATTCCGCCAATAAATTGGACGTTTCTATAATTATCTATAGATCTAATGATTAACACCGGACATGGGTGGTCAATTTGTACCGGCGAGAAATGGTCAGGTTCTTCGGCTTTTGCAGTTTATGAGCAATCGCATGGGCAGAAGAATTCAGGAGTAAAATCTCTTCCCCATAAGTTTACCGTAGGTGTGAAGACTGATTCTTTAAAGTAACTATTATCAGTACCGGATTCCCTGATTCAGAAAGTGTGCTTACAAGGTCCTGGTACCGTCGTCTTTTGCCAGAGTATCTATCTTCACTATCATTCAAACGATTCAAGCTTTGTTCAGCAAGCATTTTATACGGTAATACAGGCATATATACAACACTGTCATTAATTGCTCCTACTGGCCAGAAATCAATTCCACCATCAATATCATTGGTGATACCGCCAGGTAATCCATTGCCGGTAATAAGAGTTTTACCTTCCCCTGTCATCCTGTGAAACATCATATTATAGCTATGCTCCTGAGAATAATCGTGACTTTCCAGGAATAAGGTTTCAGAAGCTTCAAAAACGGATACAAATCTATAATCTTTACTAAGTCTGCTAAACTCATCGTATAACGCATAAGGTGAAACATCCAGAACTTCTGGTCTGTATTCCTGTGGCAGCTTATATTTCCCCAAATTGATAAGGTACTCAGGCCTGATTAAATCATTAATGAAATTATATACAGTATCATTATACATTGTCTTAAATGAATAGCTTCCCTGATATTTATAGTAAGGTCTGAATTCATTATAACTCACTGTTCCGCGAATGCCATTTACATTTTCCCATTTATAGTGATTCGGTACAACATCCAGTGTATCGCCGAAATTGTTACGTACAGCGAACATATAGTTTTCGTTCCCGTTAATGCAATTTTGATGGAGCAGGAATCTATCTTTAGGAAGAGCTATGATCTTATACACGTCTTCAACTTTATCTGATTTTATGAATTCACCCTCATAATTAAAATAATAGAGTTCACGGACCCAGTTATTCTGTACCACCAGTTGCTTATCTGAATCCAGTACTGAAAGAAACCTTATTAAACCTATCTCTCCCGGACCCCTGCCCGGCTTGCCAATTCTTCTGATAAACCTTCCCCTCCTGTTGAACATCAGAATATGATCATAATTTCGGACAAAAATGTAGTCTTCAGTAAAGTGATAACCGACAACCGACCGCAGAAAGCATTCCTCATTTGTCTCAAGAGGCACATATTCAATATCAGAAGCGATTTCACTTAGTTTCACCACTCCCTGTTGTTTGAGGATACCCTCATAATCAATAGCAAAAAACTGGCTCCTGTTGAATGTGTCTGCACTTTCCTGCTCCACTGTCCGGTTTATGCAGGAATTGATTAATAAAAAGAATAAACAAATTAAAGCTCTGTTCATGGTTCTGGACTGCTTCATTTTTTGAAAATAAATAAAATTAATAGTAATAAACCGATAACAAGAATAATACTATAAATGATTAAATTTCTGTTATTGAGCTTTTTATAATGTTTCAATTTACTCTCATCTATTGATTCTTGTTCAATTTCAGCTAAACCGTTTTCCAATTGATTGACATGGAATTTGAAATTCTTGATTTGAACAAATGCACTCAACAAAAAACCAATAACAACGATGGCTCCGAAAACCAGGTAGTCATCGTATTGAAAAGAACGAATAGTCTCATATTTGAAATAGAAATAATAGAGTGTTCCACTGATAAAAAATAATGAACTCGAAAAAGAAGATATTATAAGTGACAGGACAAATTTTCTCGTATAAAAATCAATATATGAATAAAGTAACGTTTTAATGTTTTGGTCAGTATTTTTCATACCGGGTATCTTTTTATAAATTTTAATTTGAATCACAATACAAAAGATGGCCAGAAAAATGAATACTGCATTAATTATTTGAATCCGGCTCTGATTTGAATAAAATACTATTAGCAAGCCAAATGAGAAGGACAACAATGTTTTAATAATAATATCAATGATTAAACTTTGTTTAAAAAGGCCACTGATGTTTTTTGATGCCGATTGCATGAATTTTTGAATTTTATCCCTGGAAAGTTTCTCTTCAAAAAAACTTTGTTCTGTTTTCCATGCTGACTTATAATTTTCTAAATTTAATTCTTCCATCTTTTATTGATATTTCTTTATCAACTCCTTAATCTTTGCCTTAATCCTTACTAATCGGACACTTACATTTTTAACCGACATACCAATAGTCTCCGCAATTTCTTCATATGATTTATCTTCCAGCCAGAGTAAAATAATTGCTTTTTCCACTTTATTCAACTGATAAATCGCTCTATACAAAATCTTTATGTCTTCTGATTTACTCATTGAATATTCAATATCAAACGAATTGTCAGGAATATCTTCTGTCTTTATAAACAATTGTGGCTTTTTGGTTAAACTAAGAGCGGTATTTAATGCAACACGATACATCCAAGTAGAGAAAGCAGATTTGCGTTTGAATGAAGGATAAGATTTCCATAGTTGCAGAATAATCTCCTGACATAAATCTTCTTTTTCAAGACTATTCCTGGAATAAACAAAGCAGATTTTTTGGAGGATCCCCTGATGCCTGTCTAATTCGTCCAGAAATTCCGTTTTAATATTTCTATTTTCCTTATACAAATTGTTCTAAATGAATTCTGTAATAAAAACTATTAAGAAAAAGAACAGCACACCTATCGCGATGAGTGTAATCATTATTTTCATTGTATGCGGCTCTTTCTCTTTGGTTCCAATCTGTAATTTTTGCTCGATACTTATCCCTAATGGAATGCTGAGTCCTGCAAACAATGGTATAGAAATGGCTATGTTTTCGGTGAAAACAAATGCTGTAATGGCTGCAACAATTCCAATAATCGCTCCAATTATGTAACCTGCACCTTTAAAGGCCTTTGGGTTAATACTTTTTGAACTTTTCATTATACTCATTTTTTTGAAAATTATACAATACGCCTAGTTAGTCTGTCAATCTTCAAAAAAACTACAAAAAGAGTTTTGTCTTTCTACAAGTTACAAACAATATTTATATTTACTTTCAGATACTGATTTTTATGAAGAAACCATCGATCGTAATACTGAGCTTCTTAATATGTCTGATTACATTAGCTGACGATCTTAGGGATCAGGTTTCAGGTTTTGAAAAAATAAGGTGGGCACGGGAAAAAGTAAATAAAGGTCTGATCTGGAAATCATCACAGACTAATTTTACCGGACAGGAGCCCCAGAATATAAATATACTTCTTGTCAATACGCGTAAAAGGGAAATTTCGCTTCTTTATAACCCTGAGAAAAACCTTCCGGTAAACCAGCAGGCCGGATCTTCGAATGCTTTAGCTGCTGTAAACGGAGGATTCTTTAACATAACAGATGGTGGATCTGTAACTTACATCAGAACAGATGGAAGAATACATGAATCAGATACTGCTTTGAAATGGAAAAGAAATATTAATATGAATGGATCCCTGCTTGTTGATTTAAATGGCAGGGTATTAATAGAAGAGGGTCACCCGAACGAATGGTACGATAATCATTCTGATTTTCAGGATGTTTTATTGACAGGCCCCTTATTGCTATCAGATAAACAAAAGGCCGTTCTTCCCGGGACATCACTTGCAGCTCTAAAACATCCACGCACGGCAATAGGATTGAGAGGCAAATCCCGGGTTCTGTTGATTACAGTTGATGGCAGGTCTGAATTTGCAGCAGGTATGACCCTGGAAGAGCTGACCAGTTTGATGTTATCGCTCAGATGCAAAGATGCAGTTAACCTGGATGGCGGAGGATCTACAACAATGTGGATCAGAAACAAGCCTTACAACGGAATCGTTAATATGCCCTGTGATAATCGGAAATTCGACCATGACGGAGCCAGAGCAGTCTCCAACATTATCATTATACGCTAAATGTCATTCTCAATCTATATCTGATCAATAACCACAACCACCCGCCATTAACAACCAGTGCCAATCCATAAATCATGACAGAATGAGGATATTGAACAACCATTGTGATCCAGTACGGAGGGAAAAACCATGACAATACTGTAAGCCATCTTAGTGAAAGCAAATCGGTAAAAGCAAACAAACTTAATGCATTTATTGCTTTAGCAAAGGTTAGTCCTTTTACCTTATCATCTGCAAAAGAGAAGATAAGCAGGCCGATTATAACAGAATAATTTGATGATAGTAAAGACACAAACAGTACAGTAATAATTGGCAGCTCCACAACATCCATCACATAATAACTGAGGACGCCATAGAGAAAAGTTGAGGCTGCAGCAAACAGTAGTCTGTTAAATAAATAGCCACCTCTCCCTAAAGGAGTAACTGACATCAGTTCGCTAATGTTTCCATCCCGTTCATCTATCATCATAAACCCGGTAACAATCCCAAGCAGAGCTCCACACATCATTATAACAAAAACAAATACATACAACAGCCAGGGAGATACATCAAACCCGGTACGAGTCACGAGGAATGGAATCAGAAGCAGAACCATCAACCTGAATACAATGATCAGGAACAGGGGTGCAAAAAACAAAACAGTCATGATGGGATCCCGCATGATTTGTTTAAAATCGCTTCTTAAATGAGTAATTTGCAACATAATAACCTAATCCTGATAAATGATTTCGTTTTCGAAAACACGTATTGTCCATCGCAGAAACAAATAATTCACTCCGATCAGATAAATGATCAAAACAATCGCTTCAAAAAATGGTATTCCCGCATAAGCACCCAGCATCAATCGTAACGCCGCAACACTGGGGACAATGGTGAATACCCATGAATATGGAAATCCTATCAGTGAGAAACAGGGCAGAACGAAAAGCAGCATATACGGAATAGTCTTTATCATGTACTGATTAACGGTATAACATCCGGCATTGATCATTATACCGCATAAAGTAAAAATACTTGATGTCAGTACGGTTGATAGAAACAATAATAACCAATTCACACCGTCGTAATTACTGAAACCCGTAATGGTAAAAGCCGCCAATACCGATATGAAAGCCAATGATACAACTTTTGACATTATGTATTCTATTGTCCGTAAGGGTGAAACCACCAAAACCGACAGTACTCCCTGCACTTTTTCCAACATTATAATTCCGCCGATAAAAAATAATCCCAATACAGAGGGATCAGAAAAGACTACAAGAGGCAGGGCAATGGCTAACACATCCTCTGGCAGGAACGACAGTAAGATTAAATAAATGATAGTTATCAGTACATATACAAGATAGAATCCCTGTTTCATCTGAAAACGGATATCCGCCCATATTGCATGCAGAAACCTCATAGAAGATTCCTTCCCGTTAATTTGATAAAAATATCCTCCAGGGTTGCCTCACAGCTGTGAATAGTTCTTATATCAGTATTTTTGAGTATATCAATAAACTGCCTGTTTTCGGCAAGATGATCCATCTCAAATTCTTTCTCAACCAGATTACCGTCCAGTTTATATTCCATCTTTATCCTGCGTTTACCGTGTTCAATCATTAAATCCTTCGGTGAACCGGTAACCATAATCTGGCCGTCAACAATAAAGGCCACCCTGTCGCATAACTGTTCAGCAACCGTCATGTTGTGGGTTGTGAGGAAAACAGTTTTGCCGGCAGATTTTTGTTCCAGGATTATTTCTTTTATAATATGAGCGTTTACGGGATCGAGCCCTGCAGTAGGTTCATCAAAAAACATCAATATGGGTTGATGCATAATGGAACGGATAAAATTCAATCTCATTTTCATCCCTTTCGAAAAACTCTCTACACGCACATCTTTATCAGGTAAAAGTCCCACACGGTCAAGTAATTTATCCGCATTTTCTATCCTGATCTTGTAATAGGCACTAATGAGTTGCAAGTTCTCTTTTGCAGTTAGTTTTAAATAGAGATTCGGAAAATCAAAAGCCACGCCGATTTGCTCGTAAAATTCCTTACCCCACTGATTTCTTTCCTTTCCCAGAACCTCAATCTGTCCCGTATAATTTCTCAACAATCCAATTATGAGCCGCTGTGTAGTTGTTTTCCCGGCACCATTGGGTCCCAGAAATCCAAATACTTCACCTTCATGAATGTTAAAATTCATTTCATGAATAGCCTTCTTTTGTGTTTTTTTATAGGTAAAATTCAAATCTGTTACCTGTATCATGATAATTTATTTAATTCTCATTTTGTTGTCATGCCTCAGGCAGGATTGCCAGTTTACTTATTTCCTTTGCTGATACACTTTTACCCAATCGATTATCATGGAAACAGGTAAATGGTCAGGATTCACCTCTCCCACCCATGATCCTCCAAGCTGCTGGCTGAATATAAAATAAAACGGTCTGTTAAAAGGCCATTGTATCTGCTCCGGATCTGAGTTTTCGAGCCTGGGATATCTGAATGTCTCTTCCCCGTTGAGAGTCCATTTTGTCGTATCAAGAGTGTTCCCGTCGAAATTATCCTCCCAGATAAGGTTCCATTCATTTTCCTGATAACTATTCTCGTTCTTTTCTGTTGATATTGAAAATATCAGTAAAACCAGTGTGATCAATAATGTTTCCATGATTATAAGGAAGTTTTAATGAATTAAATTCTCTGTCCATTAAACGTGATTGCAAGTTAAACCAAAAAAATAGAAGTCAAATAAGATTTAGCCACCCTGCTATATATCCAAATATTAAAATGCTATGATGACTGGCTGGATTTCGATTTCTCTCTTATCTGCGAGTATTTCTCCATGCTTGAACGGCAGGGTCCGGGCAGCCGCAAAATGATACTGCGGGCGCTTAGCGTCAACCAGCACGTTAGAATCAGCGAATCATATTCTGTAAACAGCAGTCTATGAAAGAAAATCCCTAAAGTTTAATCTGTTAACAATCCCTATACCTGCATTATACGTATTGGTAAAAGTCTTTGGAATCTTGATTCTTCGTTTTTCATTATACTTTATTTCAAAAGCAGTCAGCTGACCGTTAAACTCTTCAATATAATCAACCTCTTGTTGTTGTGTAGTCCTCCAGAAGAATGAGTTGGTAAAGTGATTCTGATAACCATTGCGTTTTTTCCGTTCGCAAATAATGAAATTCTCCCATAATGCACCAATGTCCTGCCTGATTGCTAAAGGCTGTAAATGACCGATTACGGCATTTCGGATTCCATTATCGTAGAAGTAAATCTTTCTGCCTGTCCTTATTTCATTTCTCAGATTCCGGCTGAAAGAACCTAATCGAAATACAATGAAAGCTTTTTCCAATATACTAATGTAACGCTCTGCTGTTTTAGGATCGAGGCCTGTGATCTGACCCAGTTCACGATATGAAACTTCATTGCCAACTTGAAAAGCAATAGCTTGCAGTAAATTCCGGATTTCATCCGGTTTCTTCAAATTTCCATAAAGCAGCACATCTTTGTATAAATAACTTTCGGCAATTTCTCGAAGAACAACCTCCTGTTGCTCAGGATTGTTAAGTACATCGGGATACAGACCAAACACCAATCTGTTTTCCAGGTCTTGCTCTGCCCTGACAAACCCTACATGGTTTTGCCATTCCATCCACGAAACCGGAAACATAAAGAAAGTTCGTTTTCTGCCTGTAAGCGGCTCTTGAGTTGCAGATGCCAGGTCGAATGAGGAAGAACCGCTCAAAATCAGTTGAACCTCACTGAATGTATCAACCATTAACTTTGAAGTTTTACCTATCGAGTTAATCTGTTGTGCTTCATCTACAAAAACAATCTTGTAATTTCCAATAATCTGACGTAACTGCTCGGTATTTGGTGTATCCAAAATCCGTCTGACAGTAGGATCATCAGCATTTAAATGGAGCGAAGATTCCGGATAATCTTTCAACAATTCGCGAATTATTGTGGTTTTTCCCGTTTGGCGAGGCCCAAACAACATAATAACCTTACCCTTGAATAAATTACCTGAAATTTGACTTAACAGAACTCTTTCTATCATTCTCTGGCAATATTTATACAAATATAATAAATATTGGGATCAAAATCCACAAATATCATAATATATACGGAAAACAATCCCCAAAATATATACTTGTCGTAATCACATTCTCATATTCAACCCTCTCTGCCCTCTGTTTCGCGGAACTTCGCTGTAGAGATAGTATCAGGACTCCTGGTTTGCGCCCTTTTTAATCCCCTTTGTATAATCCCGAACGCAAAGACAGGAACCCAATATTAGAAGAAGATTAATTATATCTTGTTACAGAAGCGAGACTTCGCCTTATGCCTTTACTGTATCTGACAGCCGGATAACCGAAGATTACCAGCAGTCCTTCGCGGCTTTTGTACCTGATACCATACTTTTCCCTCAGCCTGCGGGCGCCGGAGTTCTGAATAAAAGGGTGTACGGCGCCAAGCATACAGGTGCCGAGTCCGAGCGACTCCCCGGCATACATAGCGGTAGTGGCAGCTATTAAAGGGTCTGCAGGATCGGCCCAGGGTGAACCATAAAAGTACATGACGAGAGGAGCATCGTAGGTAACCGAGTTTTCTCCCTTTTTAAGGTTCCCCGGATAGATACTGAAGAGCGGCCTTATGAAATTCCTGAAAAGCTCATCATTGGTTTTACCCCAGAAGGGACGCATAAGAGCCAGAAACCAGGGTGACACGAACCATTTCATCTTCTCAAGCATACTGCAGAAGTCTGTAACGAATTCACGGGATTTCTCAACTTTGTCAAATACAAGAACGTTTACATCAGATGGGGGAAGTCCCATCGGTGAGGTCCTTGCTGCTTCGAGTATCTTTTCGATTTTCCCGGGTTCAACGGGCTTTTTCTGAAATTCGCGCACCGACCTGCGCCGCTTAAGCAGACTCAACAACTGGTTGTAGTCAGCGGCTTCACCGGAATCAGGCAGCATGAACAGATCGTCAGGTGAAAGCGTTCGTCCTGTGACTTTTATCGCATAGTGCGGACAGATTGCCATGCAATGGCCGCAGCCAATGCATCCGAAAACCGGTGTGTCGCTAACGGCAGCCTTCCCGTCCGACATGACCAGGGTATTATCGCCGCAAACTTTAACACACAATCCGCAGCCATCGCACTTTTCAATGTCAATAGAAATGCTGCCGGGTTCATTTGTTCTTGAAGTAGGTATTGCCATAATCAGACTGTTTCCATATAAATATAAGGGTTTATTTTATCCGGACCTGATTTCAGACTTAAATTGTAAAAACCAGTATTATTGACCACTTAACACCGGAGTAAACTGACCATCTACTGTCAGTTGTAAGTGTCTGATATTATTGAAATTATAATCATGGACTTCTGGCCGGCCGAATGTGGTCAGCCGAACCGTTTGCTTCACTTTTTGTCAATGCTTCAGATTTTATTAACTTTGCGACCTCAAATGAAGACACGGTTCCCAAAATATTGCGCTAATACTCCACCCTGATTCACCTGTTGGATGGCTTCAGGCAGCAGCCATATAATTTCACACTTTACTGCCAAATCCATATAGGATTATTAACATGAATAGCTCTCAGGTGTTCAAAATAAAATTTTGTTTGTGGGTATAATTGATGAGATAAAAAGAAGACGGACATTTGCCATCATTTCGCATCCGGATGCGGGTAAAACAACCCTTACCGAAAAGTTACTCCTTTTTGGTGGTGCCATACACGTTGCAGGAGCTGTAAGAAATAATAAGATCCGAAAGACAGCCACCTCTGATTTCCTTGAGATAGAAAAACAGAGGGGTATATCTGTTGCCACCTCAGTCATGAGCTTTGATTATAAGGGGATAAAGATAAACATACTGGATACTCCGGGGCATAAGGACTTTGCCGAGGATACTTATCGTACCCTGACGGCCGTTGACAGCGTAATACTTGTGGTTGACAGTGCCAAAGGGGTGGAGGAACAGACCCGCAGGTTAATGGAGGTATGTCGTATGAGAGCTACCCCGGTAATGATCTTTGTCAACAAGCTGGACAGGGAGGGCAAAGAACCTTTCGAACTGCTGGAAGAGATGGAAAAGGAATTAAATATTGCAGTTACACCTTTTACCTGGCCGGCTGGCAGGGGTGGAAATTTCAAAGGGGTATACAATATTTTCAGAAAAAACATACAGCTTTACACTCCTGAAAAGAGTAATATATCGGAGCTCCTCGCAGAAACCGGCGATATTTCAGATCCTGTGCTTAGAAGATATGTCGGACAGGAAATATTAAGCCGCCTGCTGGAAGAAACAGATCTTGCTGCAGGTCTGTATGAGACATTTCAAGAAAATCTCTATCTTGAAGGATATCTTGCTCCTGTCTTCTTCGGGAGCGCGCTAAATAATACCGGCGTACTTGAGGTGCTTGAATCTTTTATTGAAATAGCTCCGTCACCAATCCAATCAGAATCACATGAACGTGTTGTCAAACCTGATGAGTCTGATTTTACCGGATACATTTTCAAGATCCATGCAAATATCGATCCCAGGCATCGTAACCGGATGGCATTTATGAGAGTATGCTCCGGCGTGTTCGAAAGGAATAAACCATATTACCATACCCGGTTAAACAGGAAAATGCGGTTTTCTTCCTCCGCAGCATTTATCGCCAATACAAAAAACACTATAGATGAGGCATTCCCCGGGGATGTAATAGGTGTGTATGATACAGGATCCCTGAAAATCGGTGATACTCTTACCGAAGGTGAAGTTCTGCATTTTAAGGGGGTCCCCAATTTCGCTCCGGAGTTATTAAGAGAGGTCATAAACCGGGACTCCTCAAAAAGCAAACAGCTTGAGAAGGGGATCAGACAACTTACGGGTGAAGGAGTTGCCCAATTGTTCCTTCAGCAACCCGGGAACAGAAAAATCATCGGAACAGTAGGAGAACTTCAGTTTGATGTAATAAAATTCAGACTTGAACACGAATACGGTGCCATATGCGACCTTCGGCCGCTTCCTTTTGTGAGGGCATTATGGTTTACTTTTAATGATACAAAAGAATTAAACGAGTTTCTCACCCGTAAGGCAGGGTTTATAGCATACGATAAAGAAAATGCTCCTGTCTTTTTTGCCGAAAGTGAATGGCTGATTAAAATAATTCAGGACACATATCCTTCAGTCAGATTCCATAAAACCTCTGAAAGCTTCAGAATTACCTGATACCGGACTTAACAAACAAACATCATCTTAATAATATGTTCAATAAGAGCGAAAAAAAAGAAATGATCTGTCTCAGTTCCAGGACAATCACTCTCTTAAAAGAAGTAAAATAAGATATGGTCATTTGTCCTTTGTGTTTAAACAGTAAATCCTTTAAGGTGATAGAAGGACCTGACAACAGAGCTTACACGAAATGCAACGATTGTCAATTAATCTTTACGGGAACACGCTACCATCTTTCTGTCAATGATGAAAAAAAACGTTATTCAGAACATAAGAACGGAATAGAGTACCCGGGGTATGTGGAGTTTCTTAATCAGGCTATAGAACCAGCTTTGCCCCATTTATACAGGAGTATGAACGGTCTCGATTTTGGTTGCGGACCAACACCTGCTTTAAGTTTAATGCTGAAGAGACAGGGGTATAAATGTGATGATTACGACCCAATATTCTTCCCTGAAATAACTGAGAAGGTTTACGACTTTATTTTTGCCACTGAGTGTTTCGAACATTTCTTTTTTCCGGGAAAAGAAATCCAAAGAATATATGAAATGCTGAGTCCGCAAGGATTTCTTATTGTTATGACTGAAACCTGGAGAACAGAAGAGGCATTTTCGCGTTGGTACTATGCCCGCGACATTACTCATGTCTCATTCTATCAAAGCCGGACTTTTGAATTTATTGCCGGAAAATTCGGTTTTGTCTCACACAAAAGCAACAACCCAAGAGTATTTGTTTTACAAAAGAGACGGTCCTGAATGAATTGATTTAATTACTGCGAGTTAGTCTCAATAAAGTTTATGTTAACCCTGCAAAAGGTATGTGCGGAGCAGATATTCAGAGATGCATTTTCAGACCTGGTTTTTCAGATGAGTATGCTTTTCCAGACAATTGCGGACGGACTAAGCAATCCAGTTAAATTTTTTAAATATTCTACAAAATAATTGTATATTGCAATATCAAAATTATGAGTACCAGTAAAGAAAAGTATTGTCATCCTACACTAATTGCATATCAGGTATATTAGTCAGAAACAGTTTAATAGTTAAAACAGACAGAGTTATCTGTTAATAGTGTCTAATCAATTTATAGTAGAGACCATGAAAAAAAAAGCAGAGGAGTTACCTGACTCTTACTCTGAAAATGAAGCCCCCCGTCGTCGTTTCATTAAAAAACTGGTACTTTGTGCCGGAGGTATTACCATTAGCAGGAGCATTATAGCCAACTCTGACAGTGCTGAGTCTGCCCTGAGAATGAAAGAGGAAACGGATTTTCTGAACAGTATGCCGCAAGAATCACGACAGGCGGTTGAGATTCTCAAACAAATCCAGGCTTATGATCCCAAAGTGATTACTGATCTTATCGGTAAATTGTCTAAAGATGTTGTTGTATTAAAAACAACACAGAGCGTCAAGGGAGACAGCCGTTACCTTACCCAGACTATAACCATAAAGGATCCTGAGGCTCTGGCAAAATTAAACATATCCCGTATTTCAGCAGACAGAAACATTCTCGAAGCAGGGAAATTACTTCAGCAATCTACTATGATGGCTGACCCGAAAGTGATAAGTGAAACCAAGAATCTTTTGCCTGAGGGAATGGTCGCAATGAGTCCGGGTGGCACTGCCCTTGGTGTTAATGTAGGAGTCAATTTTAATCTTGGCAAGGTCCAGAAATTAAATCAAAGCGAATGGACTCCGGTAACTTTGATCAAATAAAATAACCTGAACTGTTTTCCTGAAACAGGTCTGACTCTGAGTTACTGATTGAAATCCGTGTGCATTGATTCAAATAGCACACGGATTTCCGGAGGAATTTCTATTACTAAAATCAGTAACAGGTAATGCTCATTTAGTCACGGATTAAACAGATGTTTGCTTCAACAAAAAGTGAAAATGAAAACCAATCAATATAGCGATGCAGTACTAATCTTCCCACCCCAGTGGAGCGTGTTACAGCCTTATTTAAGTCTCCCTTCACTTACCGCATATTTGAGAAGGGAGGGGATCACTGTAAATCAATACGACCTGAATATTGATTTCTTCCATGAAGTGCTGTCAGCAGAATTCCTGGAACCTATGTGTCTGGGCCTTCAAGATATTTATTATGATTTGTCGAATCGTTCTACATTAACGCCCGATGAACAGTCAAAGTTATATCGCATTTTTTTAATATTACCTGAATTTGATTCTGTCCTGGCAGGCATTGAAGATGCCAAAAGAGTCTTACAATCAGAGACATTCTATACTATTCAGGAGAAAAGTCATCATTATTCTCTTATCAATACGGCATTTAATATCATTAATCTTTTTTGTTATGTCAAGGTAAGCCTTGACACGATGGATTTCCCTGTTGACACAGATTCTCTTGATGACGTGATAAAATACTTACGGCCTCATAAGAATCGCCTGTTATCCTTAATGGAGGAGCAGGTTAAAAAAGTAATGTCACTGCAAAAATGCAAAGTAGCCGGCATATCCCTTAATAACTCTACTCAGTTCATCCCTGCCCTCACAATGGCAGCATACATAAAAGAAAATTATCCTGATATTCATGTGACTATAGGAGGAAATCTGCTCACCAGATGCGTAGAGGGATTAATTAAGCGGAAAGACTTTTTCGATCTGTTTGCAGACAGTGTTGTACTTTATGAAGGAGAAAAGCCTCTTTTAGAGCTTGTAAGAGCGGTAAAAGCCGGGAAATCACCTGACCGGGTACCAAATTTGTTATACGCTGATAAAGAGGTCATAATGACCGCGAGGTGTCAAAGTCCTGATATAAATTCTCTACCCACACCCGATTTTGACGGACTGGATTTCAATAAATACTTTTCCCCCCGGCTTATAATTCCACTTCTCACTGCCAGGGGTTGTTACTGGGGCAAATGTACATTCTGTGATCACAGTCACGTTTACGGCAACAATTACCAGGAGAGAAAAGCCAGTTTGGTTGTCGATGACATACGAACTTTAGAAAAGAAGTATGCAACCAGTAAATTTACATTGGCCGATGAAGCTATATCGCCGCAAGCCGCAAAAAAATTATCAGAAGAAATATTGAGATCCGGGACTGAAGTCAGAATGATTGCTCAGGCAAGGTTGGAAGCTGCATTCTCTGAAGATATCTGCAATTTAATGTACAGGGCAGGATTCAGATGGGCATTCACAGGCCTTGAGTCGGGGAGTGACAGGCTATTAAAGAGTATGAACAAGGGCATTGATGCTACCAGTGCCCGTGAGGTGATATCCAGATTTCATCAGGCCGGTATACTTGTTCATGTTTTCATGATTGCCGGGTTTCCCGGAGAAACTGAACAGGATCGAAAAGATTCTGCTGATTTTGTTTTTAATAATTTAAACTGTATTATTTCAGTCGGAGAATCGACATTCAGTGTTGGCAGATACTCTCCTATTGGACGGAATCCATCGATGCACGGTGTAAGAATTATACCTTCAGGGAGAGATGAGACTTTTACTTATGCACATGATTTTGAGTACCTGACAAACCAGTCAAAATCTAAAGTCCTGGACCAACGCGATGAATTTTCGAAAACGGTCCGGGAGAAACTGGAATTGGGATATCTATGTTCAGAATTTTTCAGAGAACAACTTTTTTTGTACACTGAACACTACTCGTATCCCGAACTGATCGGGATCGAAAAAAATTATCAGGGTTATGTTAAGAAACTGGTTGGTATCACAAGAGGTACCGAAGAGAGGCCCGGCCCGGAAATGAAACCGCGTTTACGTAAAGGTAATTACCTTATAAAATCGAACTTTAATATCGTTGAAATAGTGGAAGTACTTGAGGGGAAAACAAAAAAAACCCTGCTTCCCGAAGACTCATGGATCTTATATAATTTCTATGGCCAGGAATGCATCAGGCTGAATGCAAGTGCCGGATATATTATTGACCTCTGTGATGGAGCAAAATCGATAGAACAGATTTCAGTAGAATATTCAAAATTCTTTAAATCAAATATTGACAGCGCAAAAGAGGTTGTCCTGGACTTTTTTAACGATTTCAGGATAAATCGTTTGCTTGACTTCAACGAGTAGCGATATTAACTTGCCGGAAGGTAATCGCATATAATCACCTCCGTACAAATCCGGGCAACATTTCCTCATCGTAGCAGACTAACGGATGCGGTATTTCATACACCCGCAGTGCTTCTGATTTATTCTCAAAATCAAGTGTCTGTATTTTGATCTTTTCTTTCAGCATTACTCTTAAGGGAAGATCCTTTGCGAAGGAGACCGGATTGGTCCAGGTTGACCGGTATCGCCCGGAATATTTAATTCCGTACCTTTCAGGATACATGTACATATCCGTTCCCGGCAAAATCTGTAAAGTGTTGATTAAGACTCTGCCATTGAGTTTGTACCTCTTTACAAAATTGTAAATCCTTTCTGTATTTTTCAGGTTGTCTCCCGGCAGTCCCAGTATGAATGACACATCGACAGTAATACCCTCATCCATCAACAGTTTCACCATCCTGACAGCCCTGTTTGCCTGAAATCCCTTTTTAATCTTCTTCAAAACCTCATCGTCAAGTGACTCGATCCCGAAAAACACTCCTTTGCATCCAGCACTGCTCATCAATTTGACAAGTTCGGGGGTCAGTGTATCTGCCCTTGCACTGCATCCCCAGTTGATATCAAGCTTACGGCGTATAATTTCGTGACAGATCGTCCTTATTCTCTCTCTGTCAACAGTAAAAGTGTCATCGACAAAACTGAAGTTTTCAGGGTTATACCTGTTTTTTAAGTATTCAAGCTCATCAACAGTTTTTACAGGATCTCTTTTCCGGTATCTCTTGCCATGCATAACCGAGGTAGAGCAAAAAGCACATTGAAACGGGCAACCCCGGCTGGTAAGTACCGGCAGTTCATTTGACTGATTTAAATAATCCCTGATATCCGGCAGAACAACTCTGTCAAAAGCAGGATAGGGCAGTTCATCAAGTTGATCAATCCTCTCCCGCGGAGGAGTAACGGCGACTGTTCCATTCTTCCGGAAAGCGACACCATTAATACAGGAAAACCCATCAACAGAGTTACTTTTTGACCATTCTCTGCATAACTCGCAGAGCGTTACTTCTCCCTCACCAATTACGACTGCATCAATTTCCTTTACATTTCTCAGAATTTCGTCATACATGAAAGTGGCATGTACTCCGCCCATAATTACAAGTGATTTCCCCAGGATCGTCTTAACCGTGCGGGCAGTATCATAAGCCTCATTCTGATTTGGGGTCATACAACTGATCCCCACTATATCAGGACGATAGTCTATAAGTATCTTTTTGAATCTTTCCCTGCTACCATACCTGATATCGGCGATTATAACATCAATGTTTTTTGAAACCAGATATGAGGCCAGGTAACCAAGTCCAAGGGGAAAAGGAGCAGACGTAACTTTCTTCAGGTGTTCATATGCGGCAAAAACCAGCAATACTCTCATAACTTATACCCTCTCCTGACAGTAATCAGGTTTAATCTCTTCAATAAGAAGAGAAACCTTATCGAATCATCAGCTGCTTTCTCACGGTCATATTTTGAATTTGCCTTCACCATCTCTTTTAAAATATCAAGGAAAGTATTTTCCCCGTTGCACAGCTGGCAGAACTGTTTTGCAGCCTTATTCAAATACAGAGGTGTATCCCATTCAGGATAGTATAGGCAGGCCCACCTCTTTTCAAGAAACCAATATTTCTTTTTCCTGATAACAGGAACCCTGTGAAGCAACTCGGCTAAATTTGCCTCGTACGGATTGGACCCCAATGAAAGTACAATACCTCCGTCGTCTCCAACAGTCACTTCCAATGAATTACGGCTGGGAACAGATGGTATACAGAATGAAGCAATTTTGGGAGGATTATATCCTTTGGCTGACTGAATTTGCATTTTTTAAAATTGACCAATAAACCAATTAAATCCAAAAGTTATCTGTTGATCTTATTAATTATTGTTACATAATAAAAATACAAATTTTGAATCAATACTGCAAAATCAGGTGGCTGAAGTCACTTCACGCTTAAAACACTTGACCATCCCCTGACGGTTGCAGGTGAGATTTGTTATCATGCAGATTAATTTTTTTGAACCTCTGACTGGCCAAAAGTGGTTAGAATTTTCAGCTTTTTCGCGTCTGCGGCTAATTATATTTTGTTACAGATGCAAAGAAATTTCGTCCTGTCACCGTTGCCTCGGTTTTAATGAAATGCGTAATCAATCTTGATCATGAAGCTGTTCCGCGGGAAGGTCCTGAAGAGCTCTGAAATCTGTCCTCCAAAGGATTGCTTGTATAATGAATCACCCCATGGAGCAAGCGGATTCAATACATCATCCTTATTTCGGGAATGGCTCCAGACTAAATAAATGGCTGATCCGGGCCTGTATTCCCATCGTGTCACAAAATTGGAATGCAGGTTTTTATAGTTGAAATCCCTCCTTTTGGGATATTCCGGGAAAGGAACCATCCTGTCGGGATTAGTGAGGATGCTGAAATTGTCGTACCTTCCTTTTGCCGTGAAAAGTTGCGAATAGAGCTGCATCGAAAATTTGCTGGTTAAAGTAAGCGAGGCCCTCACCGTAAAGTCCAGCGATCTTGTATCGCGCGTCCCGAATACCGGTACATAATACTTATCAGGCTGATATTCTTTTACGTCTGTGAGAATCCCGGTAAGCGTCCCGTTGTCATCGAAAGCAGTGAAATCAGTTTCGCTGAGGTTCTCAGGTGAGGTCGATTCATTGCCTATTTTCCAGCTGGTATTATCCATAAAGAACGTTTCGTTCGATGCCCATGCAGTTCTGTTATTCTCCCAGGAGCCTTTTATGTTTGCCATTAATGACACTTTTGTACCTGGATTTACTGTTCCCTGAAAATCTATAAGGTATTCGGAACCTTTATTGTCATATTTCCTGACTGATGCTTTCGGAGTTATTTTCCACTTCTTTCTGTCATCACTTGAAACCTCTCCTGATATTTCGGCGCCCCTTGGCCTTGCCCAAACCCAAAGGCCTCTTGTCTCCCACAGATCATATCCCCCGAAAGGATCAAGCAGCCTGGTGCCGGTCGTGATCTGTCTGAATTTTTTTGTTGTAAAAGTTGCCCTGATATTTGTTGCGCTTCCCATGTCATAAAGCTCGAGAATCGAAAGTCTTCTTTCATATTGGACACTGATTTCTCCCCTCTGGAAACTCCCGAATTCCCTGCCTCCATTGAGTTTGTATTTGATGCTTGCCCATATCTGGTACCAGTTTTGTTCAAATGTTATCCATCCGATATCGTTGGGATTATACTGATCGGTAAACATCAGGAATGCCAGGTGTCCGTCTAAAAGTCCCTGTCTCTTCCGCAGCAAAAGACTGCCCATCATGCCTGACTGGTCCTTTACTCCCTCCACCAGGGAATTTCTATCGGCAAATGCTGCAATTCCTTCAAATCCCCATTTATTGTCGTTAAATCTTAAATCCCAGTCCACTCCGCCTGTAAGGCTCTGCCATCCGGTTCCCTCTCCTGCAGGACTGTAATAATAGGTTAGAATTCCTCCTGCCGATGAATATTCCCTTATTCTCTGGCTTGCGCGAAATACGGCATAATTATTTGAGGGATTAAAATTTTCTCCGGCAGTAACCCCCATAAGGCCAAATGATAAGTCTTTCTCAGTTCGTCCGGACAGTTTCAAAGCTGCAATGATGGGCTCATCAGCACCAAAACGTCTCGAATAAAAAAGCCTGCTCAATCCGATGCCGAATTTAAAAATGTCGGCACCTTCAAGGAAAAAAGGCCGTTTTTCCGGGAACAGGGTCTGGAAGGCTGTGAGATTAAGAACTGCAGGGTCAGCTTCAACCTGTCCGAAATCAGGTCTTATCGTTGCATCAAGTATAACGTTGGGCCCGATCCCGATCTTTATATCGCCCCCGGCATTGCCTTTCAATCTGTGATCAGCCTCTCGGGGGACATTTTCATTTTCGAAGATGTCAAGACCTGCAAGGATATATGGCCGCACCTGAACGTTAAGCCTTGGGTCAATCCCTCTGATTTCAGTAATTTTCCCATAACCTGATACAAGGTTATTCCTTCTGTTACGCGGAATATAAGGCCATTCAGAAACTTCACCCGATTTCGGGATCCGCCTTAAGAAATAAACACACCATGTCTGCACCTCCTTTCTTGAATACCTGAGCATGTTGTAAGGTATCCTCATTTCTGCAGCCCAGCCCTCATCAGTTATACTCACCCCTGAATACCATATAGCATCCCACGAAACATCAAGACCTGCGGGGAGCAATGGGTTCATTTCCCTGGAACTGACCCTCCTGCTGTCATCCTGCTGCCCGTCAAGCTGTACTCCTGCAGCATTGACGGCAAAAGTGAAAGCAGTCTTGCTGCTGTTGTACGAATCGATCGATACCATGAACCAGTCAGCCCTGTTATACTCGTCCCGGCGTCCCAAATTATTCTCAATATTTTCCCTGTTATCATACAGCATTGCACCAACGTACAGATCGTCCTTTCCAAAGAGGATCCTGACCACAGTTTTGTAGTTCGATTCTTCACCTTCGGCTGGTTCATATTGAATAAAATCAGATACTGCCCTGGCATCCTTCCAGGCTTCTTCATTCAGGTTTCCGTCGATTACAATGTCAAAATTTGTAACGGAGGCTGTAAACGATCCGCTCTCCTGTGAGAAAAGCCCAGTGTGAAAAGCCAGGATGCTGAATACCAGCGTGAGGATAATTATCTTAAACATACGATGCTCTGTCAATCGCTCCCAATATAATAAATTTAACAGAAGTTACTGTCATTAACTCCTTGAGCCGGCTGGCTTGAAAGTGTTTCCCGGGATTGTTAGGGTCGGCGGATATTTCAGTTTGGCTTATTCAAAAGAGCCGGGGATTGATTTTTCATAAACCAGCCGGGCAGCGTACAGATCAAATATCGCGCTGCCCACTGTTTTGAAGAATCTGGTTTTGTCGCCTGACAGAGATATATCTTTCTTAATAAGCGAACCAAGTGAATATATTTTCTCTCTTTTGATAAGGTTCATTTGCAGCGGGTAAATAAGGTCGCCGCTCTCACTAAGTCCTTGAAGTGTATCTGTAAATATCTGTCCGGTGCATCTGAAAAAAGTATCAGGATATTCCCTATATTCGGGTTTATAGGAGCCGATCCCGATAAAGGTTTTGTTAAGAAACAGGTCCGGATTTTCCGGAAAAACCGGATATTTTGAATTGGTTGCTGTTATTATGACCGAAGATTCGACGCAGACACCAGCCGGATTATTCATTTTTCTTATCCCGATATCAGGCAGCAGCTGTTTTAATTCATTTTCAAATCCGGACATCGCTGTCACTGACATGTCATAGATGTGAATTTTCTTTATTGGTCTTACACTGCAGGCAAAAACAGCCTGCCGGATACCCTGGATCCCTGTTCCGATAATCCCCAGGCTGTGAATGTTTTCATCAGTAAGATATTTAATCCCAAGGGCGCTTACTGCCGCTGTCCGGTAAGTGGTCAATGTGGTTCCGTCGATTATGGCCAGGGGTTCTCCTGTTACGGAACTGTTCAGCACTACGGTCCCGAATATTGAAGGAAGATCCTTCTCCCTGTTTCCCGGACAAAATGAGACCAGTTTTGTTGACCAGTACCTGTCGTCAATACATGGCATAATAAGGAATGTATCATCGCCCTTATCGAGGTGTGACCTTTGAGGCACCATTACATCTTCAGACAGGCTTTTAAGGATCGCCTGTTCCATTGCTTCTGTCCATTCTGACAGAGACGCTGCATTTTCCACGGCTAGACGGTCAATGATTCTCATAACAACTATTTTAATGATCCGTTTTTCTTCAGTTGTTCAAATATTTTCTTTGAGGCGGGAGTCTGAGACAATCCCCCAAGCCCGGTACAACATAACGTACGCGGCAATTCATCCCCAACAGATTTCATTGCTTCAATAACCTCATCCAGCGGAACTACAGGATCGAATCCTGCAATGCTCATATTTGCGCAGCCAAGTGCATTGGTTGCAGCAAGAATGTTCTTGCCAAGGCATGGTACCTCTACCCGGTCAGCTACCGGATCGCAGATCATGCCCAGGCAGTTCTGAAGGGCCATCGATGCTGCATTTACAGCCTGTTCCGCATTTCCGCCCATTAGCTGAACAAGTCCCGATGCCGCCATTGCCGATGCCGCCCCGCATTCAACCTGGCAGCCCCCCTCCTCGGCTGCAAATGTGTACCTGTCTGCAATAAAAACCCCGATCAGCCCGGCTGCAAGGAATGCTTTTATGAGTTCGTCATTTCCTATGTCCAGATATTCTGCAGCAGCGAACAGAGCTCCCCCCAGAGCGCCGCATGAACCTGCAGTAGGAGCAGCCACAATTGGCTCCATCGAGCTTTTTGATTCCATTATCGCTGTTACAAATGTTATTATTGTGTTAAGTGGCGACCGGATGATTATACCAGATCTTTCTGCTTCTCTTATAAGGTGTGACTGATGCCCGAGTATCCTGTCAGGATACGAATTGTCCTTCAATCCATTTGTAATTGAATTTCTTACATGACTTACAATATCTTTCATTAATGATGTTACTTCTGACGGATCCATACCTGCATATATGCTTTCGTACCTGGCCGCCAGATCCGCAAGGTCCAGGTTTTCGCTTTTTGCCGTCCTGAGCATCCCTTCAGGTGTCGTGAAAGGCATAGCAATCCCTTCTACAGGCATAACGGGCAAAACCGGATCAGCATGCCTGATCCAGATTATTCCGGGATCCTTCAGAAATCTATCTGCAAGACTTCTCCCATTCACTCTTGATTTGATTCTGAGAAGAAACTGATTTTGCGATTCAATTACAGATAATGAAACTTTCCTGTTTTCACTACTGATGCTTTCAACTATCCTTTTAATCCTTTCCCCGGATCCGGAGTTGAAACAGGCGAGTGTTTCATAGCAATCTCCTTTCATTTAAAGAGTGAATTCATTGAAGCTTACTATCTCAATCATCCCTCCGCCGGTTGAAATTGCCATTATCTCATATTTCTGATTATCTTTCGTCTCAACCAGTATTTTGTAGGTATTCGGATGGAATGCCTTATAATCGGTTATTCTGAAATCAATGCTGAAGCTATGCCTTTCAGGCAGAGATCTGTAACAGATGACCTCGGGATCGAGAATGCTGATACCGGCTAATCCTACGATAAGTCCCATAGCGCTTCCCTGTCCTTCATAAGTTGTTGCCAGAGAGCCGTTCCGGTCAAACTCAACTATAACACGGCTCCCTCCGACAGGGATTAACTGTTGCACAATGGCACCAATCCGGTGCGATGCAGCTGTGTGCGAGCTTGAGGGTCCCCGCATAACCGGACCTATCACATCATTAAAAATACCGGCTTTCATCAGATCTGTAAATAATTTTTAATCAGTGAATAAATATTCTTAAATTCATTCGTATTTATCATATTTATTATATTGGTCGAATGGAACTTGAATGAAACATAATATTGAAGTCTTTAGTGAGCTTTTACTCATGCAAGTCTCAATTCATAAAAGTAAGTTAAAAATGGGCAGATCACATTATCCCTCGATTATTATCCGGGGGAAGAGCAGCAGAACTGACATCTGCCTGCTTCTCCTGGTATTTGCATTTGTCTCTAACTGCAATATTTCAGGTCAGGATGCAGATATCTCATCTTCGATAGAAAACAGGTCTTTTAATCCTGCTGAAATGTTATGGTATACAGCTCCGGCTGGTAAATGGGAAGAAGCTCTCCCTGTGGGTAACGGAAGGCTGGGTGCCATGGTCTTCGGGAAAACGGATGAGGAGAGGATCCAGCTGAACGAGGATACCTACTGGACAGGGGGACCTTATTCCACTGTGGTTAAAGGCGGGAGCAAAGTACTTCAACAAATTCAGGAGCTGATCTTTTCAGGAGATATCATCGGAGCGCATAAGCTTTTCGGGAGAAACCTGATGGGATATCCCGTGGAACAGCAGAAATACCAGTCACTGGGTAATCTGGTGATCAGGCTGGAGAACACAGGTGAAGTGAGCGGATACCGGAGGTGGCTCGACCTTGGCAGTGGTGTCGCCGGTGTGGAGTATAACATAAACGGAGTTGCCTTCCGAAGGGAAGTCTTCTCATCCTTCCCCGACCAGGTAATCGTGGTCAGGCTTACGGCAGACAAGCCTGGATCACTTTCATTTACAGCAAGCCTGCGGGGAGTGCGCAACAGCCAGATGTCCAACTATGCCACCGATTATTTCAGAATGGATGGTTACGGAACCGACCAGTTGATCCTGTACGGAAAATCTGCCGATTACCTTGGGATTACAGGCATGTTAAAGTATGAAGCCAGACTGAAAGCAGTTACCCAGGGAGGAAAAATGCACATCGATGATACAGATCTGATAATCGAAAATGCTGATGCAGTAACACTGTATATAGTAGCTGCAACCAGCTTTAAAAACTATAAGGATGTAAGTGCGGATGAGCACGGGAGAGTGGAGGATTATCTGTCCGGGATTTCATCGCAAAGCTATAGTGAGATACGTGCTTCGGCGATTGATGACTATAAAAAACTGTTTGACAGGGTAGAACTTAAGCTTCCTGTAACAGAAAACTCTTACCTCCCGACAGATATCAGGATGAAAGAGATCCAGGATTCATCCGATCCGGCCCTGGCAGCTTTATGCTATCAGTTTGGCAGGTACCTCATGATCTCCTCTTCACGTCCCGGAACTCAGCCTGCGAACCTCCAGGGCATATGGAACCAGGATATGAATCCTTCGTGGGACTCAAAATATACAACAAACATTAACACGGAGATGAATTACTGGCCTGTTGAAACAGCGAATCTGTCTGAATGTGCCGAACCTCTGATAAAGATGGTCAGTGAGCTTACTGATCAGGGATCACAGGTTGCCCGTGAACATTATGGCGCCGGGGGGTGGGTTTTTCATCAGAACACTGATATCTGGCGTGTTGCTGCCCCGATGGATGGTCCGACCTGGGGTACATTCACTGTAGGCGGCGCCTGGCTCTGTACGCATCTCTGGGAACACTATCTGTTCAATCCTGATATGGAGTACCTGAAAGAGATTTATCCGGTGATCAAAGGTTCAGTTGAATTCTTTATGGATTTCCTGGTTCCCGATCCGACCGGCAGGTGGCTGGTCACAAATCCTTCGACCTCTCCGGAGAATCCCCCTAAAGGGCCGGGATACCGGTATTTTTTCGATGAGGTTACGGCTATGTATTATTTCACGACAATATGTTACGGTTCATCTATCGATATGCAGATACTGAAGGATCTTTTCGGATACTACTGCCGGGCATCCGAAATACTGGGAGCTGGCAGTGAATTCTCAGTCAGGGTTGCGGATGCTGCCAGGCGCTTGGTGCCACCACGGGCAGGCAGGGATGGTTCGCTTCAGGAATGGACACTCGACATGGAACAGCTCGAAAAAGAACACAGGCATTTTTCGCACATGTATGGTTTATATCCGGGGAATGTTATTTCAGCAAAGAAGACACCTGAACTGATTGATGCATGCAGGAAGGTTCTGGAGCAGAGGGGTGATGGCGGGACCGGATTTTCCAGGGCATGGAAGATGGCACTGTGGGCCAGGCTGTATGACGGCGAAAGGGGAAACAGTATCTTCAAGGGATATCTAAAGGATCAGGCTTACCCCCAGCTTTTTGCAAAATGTTTTACACCACTTCAGGTTGACGGTTCATTCGGTGTCACCGCAGCAATAACCGAGATGCTTATCCAGTCGCACGAAGGGGTAATTGATCTTCTTCCATCCATTCCGGCTGAATGGAGTGATGGAAGTTTTAAAGGTGTATGTGGCCGTGGCGGTTTTGAAGTTTCTATGGAGTGGAAAAATGGAAATATTACAAAACTGTCGGTTCTTTCAAAAGCAGGAGAAGTATGTACGATAAATCCCGGAGCAAGGGTAAAAGTTACCTCGGGTGGCAGGAAAACGGATTTTAAGGTGTTCAATAACGGATCTGTAAGATTCAGCACCGTCAAAAGTGCCAGATATGACCTTGAATTTGAATAGCATAGAGACGTTGCATGCAGTAGAGACGTTGCATGCAACGTCTCTACTGAGAACACATTTCCTGGAAAATGAAATAAAATTGACTTTGGTGTAAATTAGGTGTAAATTTGATAATGAAATCAAAATACCCTTTGGGATTTTGCTTTTATACACAGATTTATCATAAATCAGGATAAAAATTCTTCTCTGGCATTTGGATATACATTGCACATATAACCGATCTGTCATTGAGAAATTATTACCTCATCGTCCGCCATTTCTAATGGTAGACTCGATCTCTTCCTACAAAGGTGGCCAAAATCCTTCTATGACTGCAAATTTTACAGTAACTGACAAGGAGCCGGCATACTCCGATAATGAAAGCGGAAGTCATTTGCCATCAATATATATTATTGAAGGTTTGGGTCAATGTTGTAATCTTGTAATCATCATATCTGCTCTGGAGCATGGATTGATAAAAGCAGGTCTGAGAATCAAAACGATGGATGATGTGCTAAAAGGGCTTATGTATGACGAACCTGATGAGATAACAAGAACTTTAAAAGGCATTCTTCATCAGCGACTGATGGAACCTTATTCAAATGTTGGATTTCTGGGGTCAGCAGATATGGAAATTACAGGGCGTGCCAGGTATGGCCAGGAAATTTCTTATGAAGTCCGGCAGAACCAGGCATACGGGTCACTTTATCATTCAACGGGCAAAGCTTTCGTAAACAATAATCTTATTGCCCGCGGCACTTTGGTCAGTGCAGGCAGATAAGAATAAAACCATTATTTTTAGTTTACCATCAGTATCATTAAAAACTAAGTTGTGAATTTAAGCCCTGCGCAGGAAATAGCAGGTAACGTATCAGAATTATTGTTACTTATCGGTGACAATAAGATGAATTTCTTAAAGAAAGTGCAGTTGATATGTTTTAATCATTACCAAAATGAAACGAAGAGGATTTATTAAAACCGGATTGGTTACCATGGCCGGAGGTGCATCAAGCCCTCTTGCTGTTGGAGAGATCATCGCACCACTGGGGGAAAATATCAGCCATATTGAAATGGAGAATTTTACCGGTGAGGTGGATGCAGGCATGGATCTTATCGCCCATTCAGGCGGAAATTATCTTAAAAACCTGGTGCCGCAGGTTCCAACTGAGGATGAGCAAAATTATTTCAGGTCAAGTTTGCGAAGCCTGTTACTTACCGGGAATTTTGGTGATCTCCCGATAAAAGGCCAGGTACATCCCTGGATGCAGAAGCGAATGATTTATTCTGCTCCTGAGATCAATTACACTGTCTCGACTTCGTTAGACATTTTAAGAAGTATGTCAGACATAACCAAAGAAGAGATAAGAGGTGCGCTTATTGATGATCCTGGATTAGGAGATCGCATCCTTGAGTCTCTGGATCTTGATGCCAGATCCATAGGAGTTCATTCTGCCCGAAGAAGACAGATGAGGGTTATGGGAAAACGAATTATCCGGCGGTTGAGACATTCGCCGGAAATGTTTATCGATGAGTACGTAAAAAAGGCTGAAAAGCTTATGGCAGCAAACAATTCTGATGAAGCATTGGAACGTCTTTTTGTATCGCAGATGGGAGAGAATGAATATTCAGCCCGCAGGATTGAGGCTGAAAAAGCTGCACTTCAATGGATAGAATTGGGTATCCCTGACAGCCCCATTGCTTATAATCCGGTTGTGACTTTTCAGGAGATCAGTAAGCCATCAGATGAAAAGCTGAATTTAAAAAAGAGAAGAGGGTTAAGGCTGTTGGGTATTGGTTTTGTTCTAACGGCAGCAGGCCTGACAATTATAGCATTATCCGGAGGTTCAGGTATATATGTGCTTGGTGCTGTCCTGGGAATAACAATAGGACCTATTTTGATCCTGAGCGCAATAATAGTCCTTATTGTACAGGCATTAAAATCCGGGAAATCCGATTTATGAAAGTAGTGATAACCGGGCTGGGAGCTTATTGCGCTCTCGGAAGTTGTGTAAAGGAGCTCTGGGATGCCATTGAAGAAGGCAAATGCGGTATCGGTCCGATAAAAAGATTTGATACTGCTCTTTTTGATACCGGAATAGGCGGTGTAATACCGGGAGATGACAATTCTGAATCAGACGAAAAACGTTTATTATCGTATGCACTAAAAGCTGCAAATGAGGCTTTAAATAATGCTCATATCTCTGATAACAGCATTGTTTCACTGGTGCTCGGAACATCCAATGGTATAATGGGCAGAGACATTAATGAAATAAGTTATAATCTGGCTGATGAGTTAAATCTCGGTGGTTTCATAATCACAGTTTCTACCGCCTGTACTTCCTCATCCCATGCCATTGGATTTGCTGCCGACCTGCTTCACAGGGGAAGTGCCAGAGTAGTGATTGCAGGAGGAGCTGATCTTCTGACAAGGGATGTCTTTGCAGGATTTCACAGCCTGGGACTACTGTCAAAAACACCCTGCTCGCCTTTTAGCAGTTCCCCGGGTACTACGCTGGGAGAAGGTGCTGCTTTCCTGGTCATGGAATCTGAAGAGACTTCAAGACACAGAGGTGTTCATGCACAGGCTCTGTTTATGGGATATGGGATATCTGCGGATGCTTTTCACGACACCCGGCCGGATCCGGGCGGCTCCGGAATCAGCAGGGCTATAATCAATGCATTGGGAAGTAGTGGCCTGAAACCCGGTGATATTGATTATATAAATGCACACGGGACAGGTACCGCAGCCAATGATTCATCTGAGTGGAGAGGCATACAAAGCGCACTTTCAGATCATTCCAATAAATTACCAATCAGTTCAAGCAAGAGTTACTATGGACATACACAGGGCGCAGCCGGTGCCCTGGAAGCAATTACCACCATTACAGCCATGCAGCATAATGTTATACCACCAACGCTGAATTATACCAGGCCCCGTCCATTTTCTCCGGTTGATCCTGTTGCAGGCACCCGGCCACGTCCATATAACACAAGATTTGCGTTAAGTACCAATTCCGGATTTGGCGGTGTCAATACAGCATTGGTGTTTGGCAGAAAGGACGAGGCTTACAAGCCCCTATCGACAACTCAAAGATCATTATCTGTTGTGGGATATGGCCTTAACCTGGAAGAAGATTATATCAACAGGTTTATTCCTTATGATGATCTTCGGAGCACCGACATGTCCGCTAAGCTCCTTGCTGGCGTAGTCGCAATGATTCTGAATGATGCAGGAATAGAGTTCAGGTCTGATGAATGCGATAAAATCGGACTATTTGTTGGACAGGATCATCTTTCCGATGAAAGCCTGAAGGCTCTTGATAAAAGCATCAGTGAAAGGGGAATAAGGCATCTTTCAGCATCTGCCTTCACCCGGCTGGTCATTAACTATCCTGCCGGAGTCTGCTGCAGACTGTTTGGGTTTAAAGGTCCTGTTGCAGCAATCTCAGCCAAACCTGACAGCGGAATGGCTGCTCTGTATCTGGGTGCTGATAACCTTGCCCGGAGAAATGATACTGATTTGATGATTATTGCATCTGTTGATGATCATAAACATGGGAAAGATAAATCTGCCGGCGCAGTCGGTCTTTTGCTCAGGGCCGGGGATGAAAGATCACCAATCCGCCTCACAGGGTGGTCATTGTCGCGGAAGTCTGACAAAGGGACTGAAGAAGCATTGAAAATGGATGACCTGAAACCCGGCAATACGGCTTCCGGACCCCTTATATCCTCAGCAGGCAGCCCGGGCCTCTGTGCTCTTATCGACACGATTAAAAATATTAATCATACAGATCAGAATTCCTTTCTCATAAGGAGTGAGAAGGATTTGAATTACATGGGAATAGATATAATTATTGAAAAGAAGTATCAGTATGCAAACCGACCTGAAAGGAAGAATCGAAATACGTGAATCAACTTTACTTAACGTATTGGAAATCCTGATCTCTGCATTGAACATGAAAATGCAGCCCGGCGACCTTGATCCGGACACTCCGCTATTTGGATCCGGATTAGGCCTTGATTCTGTGGATGCGGTTGTGATCATTGTTGAGCTTGAATCAAGATTCAGCCTTCGTATTTCTGAAGAAGAGGGCAGACGGGCACTGAGAACTGTAAATACCATTGTCGATCTGATTTTAAGCAAAGAATATGCTAATGACTGAACCAGAATCTCATAAAGGCTATTTAGCTATAAGGAATTCCGTAGCTCTCGAAGATGAAACTGACATGCGTTGTCTGTTGATAAGAGGCAGGGAAGCATTTAAATTACTGGATCATATTTGCCCGTGCAACGTCTTTCTTCAGAATGGCGAGATGAAACACACTTTATTACTTGACGATAATGCCGTGCCATTTGCTGATGTATATGTTTGCCGTAACAGGGAGGATGCTTATTTACTCGGATACTGGCTAAAGTCTGTTGACCTCATTGACTGGATAAAACAGAACCAGGGATCCTCCCCGGATTATTCTGTTATTGATCTGACGAAATCAGACTGCATTCTGACATTAAACGGACCATATGCCTGGGAATTATGTGCAAAAGCTATTGGTCCCGAAATACTCGGAATGCCTTATTTGTCAATGATGTCGCTAAACTCCGGAACAATTTTCAGGGCTGGTGTTACCGGGGAATATGGTTATCACCTGATGGTTCCGAAAGAACAAAAGAATGACTGGATTGAAAACCTTATCAACACCGGAATATCTTTTGATCTTGCAATAGCAGACAGGAGAGCAAGAGATCAGTCTTCACTTGAGAACTTTTTCTTTGACCTTGACAGGGAAGGTCAGTACCAGCTTACACCACCGGAACTCCAGCTTCAATGGAGATTGTCACGGCAAAAGAGTGAGTATCCGGGATCCAGAGCTATGCAAAATCTCAGAGAAAAGGGATGGGACAGAAGACTGACATGTTTTGTAACTAAAAACTCTGCCAGTGTAAATGATGAGATTTTTTTCGAAAACGAATCAGTTGGACAGGTACTTTCCATCGGATATTCACCTGTCAGAAAAGAATTTGTTGGCAAAGCATTGATCAGACGGCCCTTCTGGCATGCCGGGCTGAAATGCTTCATGGTAAACGATCAGGAACTTGAAACTATATCAGCTCCGGCAATTGATAACCGCAGCATCCACGTAAATCCCAATATTCACAGTTATTTTACCAGAAAGGAAAATTAAAATGGATCGGTTCAGTAATAAATCCGGTATAATAACAGGTGCCTCCCGTGGTCTTGGAAAAGCACTGGCAAAGGCTTTTGCCTCTGAAGGTGCGTTTGTCGGTGCCGGATACTATAGAAATCAAAAAGAAGCAGAACAGACTGTTCTGGAGATTATAGAGTCAGGTGGAAAAGCAATACCAGTGAAAGCCGACATTAAAAATGCAGAGGAAACACAAAATGCTTTTTCTTCCTTCATCAGCGAACGGGGAGGTATTGATTTTCTTATAAACAATGCAGGTATAATAGATGATCAGCCTTTTGCCCTGATGTCTGAAGATAGCTGGTCATTGGTAACTCAAACTAATTTAGGAGGAACATTCCATTGTGCACGGGCAGTTGTCAGATCGATGATTGCCGGAAAAAAAGGTGTTATAATCAATATAGGTTCAGTAGCAGGCAGCCGGGCCAATCCGGGCCAGGCCAACTATGCAGCCTCTAAAGGAGGAATTGAAGCTCTGACACGTACCATGGCAGCTGAATTAGCCCCGATGGGCATACGGGTTAACACTGTAGTTCCCGGTTGCTTGAAAGAAGGGATGACTCAACGATTGGACAGACGCGTGGTTGAGTCACTACAAAACCGGATCCCTTTAAGAAGACTGGGTGAATTGAACGATATAGTACAAACCGTACTTTTTCTCTCTTCAGATGCCGCAGGTTATATTATCGGACAATCAATTATTGTTGATGGCGGATTGTCTTTATAATAGCATAAAAAAAGCCGGGAATCAAATGAAAAAAGAAAAGAATTGAGCACGATTTTTAATGAGGATAAATAGTTTAATAAATGGCTTCTGACAGTCCTGATAAAAACCTCACACAATCCGGTATTCAATCCACAGAGCAGGGACAATTTGTAATCGGTACAGATGTTATAGCTTACCTCGCTCCTGTAAAATCCCCGATGATTATGGTTGACAGGGTTATCAGTTACATTTCTGAACCATTGTCGCTGATCGCTGAACGATATATTTCAGCAAATGAACCAGTATTTGCAGGACATTTTCCGAACATGAAGTTATGGCCGGGCGTGTATACAATTGAAGGACTTCGCCAGGCCTGCTACTTATTACATCTAATGCATGACCTGGAAAAGGCTGATCTGTTGAAAGGGTTGGCAGAATTGCAAAACAGGCAAATATTACGGCCTCAGATTGATCATAAACTATGCGATGACGTTATTGACTATCTGACAAACACTAAAAAGTCTGATCCGGATCTGTTTTCCGCTAATGTAAAACTGCTGGAGCCGGTGTTCGCCGGATCTTTAATTAAATATCATGTTTCCAGGGATGAAAGGGATTTTCAGTATTGGTCAGTTAACGCTATGGTTGACGAACGCCTTATCGCGAAAGGAATAATGATCCAGATTTTCAATTCAAAGTAGAGACGTTGCATGCAATAGAGACGTTGCATGCAACGTCTCTACGACTATGGTATAAATGCAGAATAATAAATTATTCCGGCCATTCCGTTTCAATACCCTGGCTCCTGATCATATTCTGAAATTCTGAAAGAAGGTTTCTGTTTTCTCTTGCATTCCGGGGGATGGTATTTTTAGATACAGCAAATGCAATAAGCGAACCTGCAGCCTCACCTATGTTCCACTCGACGGGATGAAGCCTGTAACAAGCGATCTGTTCTCCCTGCCTACATGTTCCTCAAGGATCCTGAACATGGCTTTTATTCTCCTGGATTCCCGTATATAGGGATATTTTGCCAGACCGTCGTCAGTGCCCATTATATCCTTTCTGAGCCTCAGCCCTTTCCATCCATAACCTCCGCCGGGCCGGGGAGCTTCGGTCTGAAGCCAGTAGAGAAGAGAGAGGCTGAGCTCTTTTGCCCTTTCTATGTGAAAGTTGTTTTTTGTTTCATTGCCGGTTATAATATTTCCCAGCATATAGTCGTTCTGAGGCCAGTTAACAAGGGTTATGTCACTTCTGTATGTTCCCTTAATGAAGTTATTTTTGTTGATGATCCTTCTGTACAGCCAGAGGTTCAGAAATGGAGATGTGTCAGCACCTGATGGGTCTAATCCCAGTTCCTTTGGAACCAGTGTGGAAGGAGTAGAGTACTTCAGCTCGAGCAATTTGCCAGACCAGGGAGGAGTCAGCGGCGGAGTATGATTTCTCCAAGAGTCGTACTTCGCGGGTTTTTCTATTGTGTGATCTTCACCATCAAGGTAATCCATGGCAAAGCAAACCGTGAATGCCTGGTTGTTATCAGGTTTTGCCTTTCCCGGAGCATGAAGTTCACCCGTGTCGCTTCTGGATTCAGTTCCGCTTACATGCTCAGTGCCTGTAAGAGGCAACAGGCTGCCTGTCTTCGTGGCATCAATGAACCATGGTGCATCAAGTGATATCTTCTTTCCGGTAACGAGGTTCACCGCTTCCAGTGATCTTATCCTGTCCCCGTTAACATCCGCTGATGTAATTTTATGATGTTTAAGCAGTATCAACCTCCTGCTGCTTATATATTGGGAAAGCATTTCCTCAAGAACTGCTGCGGCAACGGCAGGCTCATGACATAATCTGGATACTGATCCGTCACCGGGCTTCAGGTAAATATTCCTTGCTGCTGAAGGGGTCAATGCATAGTTCCGAAAGTAGTAGTCCCTTATTTTTGTCCTGAAATCACGATATAGTTTTGTCCCTCCATGTGTTTCTATCCATTGATGTTCATCCGGGGGCACACCCTGTTGTGAAAGCTGTCCACCTATCCAGTCTGTCTCTTCAGTCAAAACAACGTTCATGTTATTCCGCAGGGCTGCAAGGGAAGCAGCACAGCCACCCAGTCCGGCCCCGGCAATGACAAGATCAGCCGACAGGCCTTTTCCTTTCACCGGATTGCCGTTTCCCTGGCCCCGTCTGTTGAGTATAACAGGAGGTCCAATCAGGCTGCTGCCAAGAACAGAGCTGCCTCCTGCCGCCATGATATAGACAAACTTTCTGCGTTTCATGAAAGTGCAATTGATTTCTATCAACGAAAATACAAATTTCTTAAAGGGATAGATCAACACCCATTATGATGTTTCACGGGATCTCAATTTCGGAAGGATCATCCGGACTGTCTGAATAAAACCAGTCTTCATCTATGCTCAATTCACTGGTGATTCTGTCTAAGTTCACCTTCATGTATTTTCCTTCGGCAGAAACAGCGATCTCCCCGGTTGGAAGAATAATCTCTCCGGTTCCTTCAAATGCACGGTTCCCTTCACTGGTAATACGCCCCACAATTTTCAACTCCTGATCAAGTGGTATGGGCTTCCTGAACTTAGTTTTCAGTTCCAGGGTCAAACTCCATATCTGTTCATCTTTACCAATACAAACGGACCTCCCGATTGTCTCGTCAAGGATGGCAGCTGCGATACCTCCATGCATCCGTCCGGGATAACCCTGATGTTGATCAGATGGATTTATCAAAGCGACCAGTTCGCCGGCATCAGTTTCGTAGAAGCCGGCTTGCAGCCCGAAATCATTTTTCTCGCCGCATACAAAACACATCTTTGAGATTGGCTGTTTTTTTGTGACTTTATGTTTCATATAAATCAATTGTCTGACAAAAATAGAATATTCTCAAAAACCGTCAGCTGAAGCTGACGGCAATTGAAAGACCAGAAACATTCATATTATATTAAATAGATTCAGAATCAGCTGAAGCTGACGGCAATTGAGTCTAATTGATAGAAATTTATCTTAAAAAGGGATAGTCTTTCCGGGCTGACAGGAGTTGAAACAATAACCTTATATTAACTTCTCAGAAAACTGAAATTGATCATTACTGACAATATTATTCTTAATCTCTCTTAACAAAGCAAATTTTATTGCCGTTGGCTTTAGCCCAACTTTTCTTGCCAAAGTAGAATTTTCCCATTATATTTACTCTATTACTCGCCAGCATTTCTTTATTATGTCGCATATTAGAATACTGGTCCATTGTGTATGGACCACAAAAAACAGGCTCCCTGTTCTTAAGGATGATATCAGGGATAAAATAATTTATCATATCCGGAAGAATGCCTTAAAGAAAGGCATTTATATTGACCATATTAATGGATATCATCAGCATTTACACGCTTTAATATCCCTGGGAGGGAAACAGGATATTTCCGATGTAATGCAGCTGATAAAGGGCGAGAGTTCATTCTGGATAAATAAAAACAAACTGACAGGAATGAAATTCGAATGGCAGGATGACTTTTATTCTGTTTCAATCGGGATTTCACAGCTTTATTCATTAAGACAGTACATCAGGAATCAGCCGGGACATCATGCAGTAATATCTTTTAAGAAAGAATTAGAAAAGATTATTGAGGAATACCAATTGGATAAAAAATTGGACTAAAGTCCTTTATAAAAGGGGGGCTTTTTAGCCGGGGGATGGAAGCCTGCCGCCATTGGTGCTCAGCTCTGACAGGCGCTGAATATGAAACTCATGTGAAAACAGGATCCCCACATTATATAAATATTCATTTTTAGGGTTAAAATGAATATATTTGAATAGAATCTCTTTTCAAACTATTAAATCATGATAAATTCCACGACGATATTATCAGTAATAGTGGCTGCTTTGCTGATAGAGGGACAAATCCTCGCTCAGACGGTTCAAACCGAGCCCAGGACATTACCAATAGGAACTAAAGCACCTGATTTCAGCCTTCCCGGAGTGGACGGTAAAACCCATTCCCTGAAAGACTTCAGCAAGGCAAAAGTTCTGGTCATAATCTTCAGCTGTAATCACTGTCCCACTGCGCAGGCTTATGAAGAGAGGATAATTGCCATTGACAAGGATTACAGGCCGAAAGGTGTATCTGTTGTAATGATATCGCCAAATTCACCAGAGGCACTTAATCTTTCAGAGCTTGGATACTCAGACGTGGGTGACAGTCTTGAAGATATGAAGATCCGGGCAGAAGATAAAGGATTTGAATTTCCCTATTTATATGACGGTGACGAGCAGAAAGCAGCTCTTGCATACGGACCTGTCGCAACTCCCCATTGTTTCGTTTTCGACAGTGAGAGGATACTGCGTTATGCCGGCAGGGTGGATGGATCGGAGAAGCCGGGGACCGGAAAGGGTAAAGACTTAAGGGATGCGATTGATGCTGTTCTGGCAGGAAAAGAAGTAAGCAATCCGGTTACAAAGGTCTTCGGATGTTCGGTCAAATGGTCATGGAAGGATGAATACACAAAGAAGCTTTATAAACAATGGTCTGAACTGCCGGTCACACTGGAGGAGATCGATGTGAAGGGAATAGAGGAACTGCTAAATAATCCATCAGATAAATTAAGACTGATAAATATCTGGGCAACCTGGTGCGGGCCATGTATTATAGAATTTCCTGAATTTGTAATAATTGACCGTATGTACCGGGGAAGGGCTTTCGAATTCATCTCTCTAAGCGCTGATAAGCCGGAAAGGAAGGCAGATGTCCTTAAATTCCTTAAGGTGCAGGAAGCTTCAAACAAAAACTATATATTCAACCAGGATGATATATACAAGATGATAGAGGCAGTCGATCCTGAATGGCAGGGTGCTATACCTTATACTCTTCTGATTGAACCAGGAGGTAAGATCATTTACCGAAAGATGGATACAATAAATCCGGCGGACCTTAAAAAAATGATTGTTGAAAATAAGTACCTTGGAAGGTATTATTAGTTTAAATACTGTAATAAAGATGAAAAGGCGGCATTTTATAAGGTCAGGCGCAATTATGTCGGCGGGACTTGCAGCAATGCCAGGGGTAATGAAACCGGCAGGCAGTGGTCAGTCAGGATATCCGATAAGACTGGGAGGGCCGGTTCCTGGCAAATATTCCGATCCGGTTGAGTGGATCAGGACAATTAAATCGCTGGGATACAGTGCGGCATATTGTCCGGTTCAGCCCGGTGCCCCGGCGGAACTTATCAGATCATTCAGAACTGAAGCCGAAAGAAATAACATAATAATTGCTGAGGCCGGCGTTTGGAACAACCCTCTTGATCCTGATGAAACTAAGAGAAAGGCTGCGATCAGCAGGAACATAGATGTTCTGAGACTCGCAGATGAGATAGGTGCACTTTGCTGTGTAAATATATCCGGTGCACGGGGAGAGATTTGGGACGGACCATATCCGGGAAACTATGCGGAGGAAACTTTCGACATGATTGTTGAGAATGTAAGGACAATAATTGATGCAGTTAAGCCGGACATAGCATTCTATTCACTTGAACCGATGCCCTTCATGCTTCCTGATTCGCCTGATTCATACCTTGAACTGATAAGAGCCATTGATCGTAAACAGTTTGCCGCGCATCTCGATCCAGTAAACATGATCTCAAGTCCCCGGCGCTACTTCAGGAATGCTGAGTTCATTAAAGAGTGCTTTTCAAAGCTTGGACCATACCTCAAATCGGTGCACGCCAAAGATATCATTATTCGCCCTGAACTGACAGTACATCTGGAAGAAACGAGGCCCGGACTGGGAGCACTCGATTATACCGTCCTATTGCAGGAGGCAAGTAAGATAAAAGATATTCCCATTATGCTGGAGCATCTGAAAAGTCAGGAAGATTATAAGCTTGCAGCCGGTTATGTACGTGAAACCGGCCTTAAAGCCGGCATCACTTTTGTCCAATAGCCTCATTGCATGAATACCGGATAAGGGAACCTGGAGTATTATTCTCAGAAATCCATAATTATACTCAACGGGGCAACTCCTATCCCTACCGCGATTAGACTGTCAAGCCTGTCTGGATATCCGTCAGGCTTAGTGCCACAAGTTGGAGATCCTTCATTCCGGCTGCGCTCCATTAGGATGACAGGGCTGTATGGGGGCAATAAATGGTTTAGGTTAACAACTATAATAAGTCCGGATGTAGTTATGCTGTTTTTTGATATTTAGTTTCAAGACTATCGGAAATATTTAAAAGGAATAGTATTCTTTCTAAGCAAACGGAAATTGCCCGGAATTGTGGTCGCCTTATCAGGTGCTCTTATATTTATATCTCGGTCTTGTCTGATATCAGGTATTTTTTTCAATATCTCTCTTTATTCCCTTTTTGAATATCATGAACCATGAATATTGATAATAATCCCCCGAATCTTTATTCATAACTGACATATCACCTTTAAACGGAAACGGGATCAGCACATCTTTTCCATCCGTCCAGTTGGCAGGTGTCATTATATTGTCCCTTGCTGATGCCTGAAGTGCAATAACGGTCCTGAGAAGTTCATCCATGTTCCTCCCCACTTCCTGCGGGTAAAAGAACTCTGCCCTGACTTTATTGTCGGGATCAATGATAAATACTCCCCTCACATCACGGCTGTTGTCTGATTCAAGGTGGATCATTCCGTATGACTTTGAAATTCTCAGGTCAGAATCATCCACTATGGGAAAGTCAATTTTCTGACGGGGATAATGATTGTATTCAATCTGCTCAAGAGCCTTTTTCCATTGTTTATGTGTTTCAAGGGGATCTGTAGATACTGTTAATAGTTTGACCCCGATATTGTCGAATTCAAGCTGAAGCCTGGCTACCTCAATCAATTCAGTAGAGCAAACCGGCGTAAAATCCATCGGATGGCTGAGAATCATCTTCCAGCTATTCCCAAAATCGGCAGGGAAATTAATTGTTCCCTCCGTTGACTCAGCTGTAAAGGAAGATGCCTTCTCACCGATCAATGGTATACGGAAGTTCCTGATCTCGGCTTTTCTTAGCGGTTTGCCTGAACTGCCTCCCTTTGAAAATATATTTTTAAACATGAACATCTGTTTGATTTAAATGACTGTCGGTAATCATCAACAAAGTTATATACATGCTCAGAAAAGCAATAAATGGAACACCATTACATCTTTTCCTTTGAATTAAACAATGGTATAATATTTATGTTCAAGCTGAAAATGGCTGAATGGAGCAAGGGGAGTATTAAAGGTGTATGTGCACGTGGCGGTTTTGAAGTGTCTGTGGAGTGGAAAAACAGAAAGATCACAAAACTGTCGTTTCTTTAATAAGCCGGAGAAGTTAGTACAATAAATCCAGGTGTGATGGTAAATGTTACCTCGAATGGCAGGAAGACGGCTTTTACAGTGCTTGCAGACGGATCTGTAAGATTCGGCACCGTCAAAGGTGCAGGGTATGATCTTGAAATTGTTGGATAATTGATCATTTAAAGCAAAAAATGTAAATTTGTAAATAAAAATGTTTCTGCTTCTTACTTATTTATTTTTCGCTCTTGTAGTTTCTTTTCTTTGCTCGATAATGGAAGCGGTTCTGCTTTCTACTCCGCAATCATTCTTAATTGTACATCAAGAGTCAGGTAAATCATGGGCAAAACAATTCACAGCCCTGAAAAACAATATTGACAGGCCATTGTCAGCAATTTTAACCCTGAACACCATAGCGCATACAGTTGGAGCGGCAGGTGTTGGTGCTCAGGCTGTTAAAGTATTTGATGAAACATCTTTCGGAATTATATCTGCCATTCTCACTCTTTTGATTCTTATATTTTCAGAAATAATTCCTAAAACAATTGGGGCACGTTACTGGAGAGAGTTAGCTGTAGTTTCGTCGTATATAATCAAGGGCACGATTTATATTACATATCCTTTTGTGTTGATGTCATTTATTATTACAAGAGTTTTTTCAAGAAATAAATATGAACAATCTACCAGCAGGGAAGAAATATCGGCGCTGGCAAGTATTGGCGCAGTTGAAGGATTATTTAATGAAAAAGAGTATAAGATTATTCAAAATTTACTGCGTCTTAAAAATGTAAGAGTTACAGAAATAATGACTCCAAGAGTTGTTGTTGCCATTGCAGACGAGAACTTATTCCTGGAAGAGTTCTTAAAGAACAAGAATTATCTGAAGTTTTCACGCATCCCTGTATATTCAGAGAATATGGAAAATATTAACGGATACGTTTTCAGACAAACTGTTTTTGAAAAACTTGCTGAAGACCAGCATGAATTAAGATTGAAGGATGTAAAAAGGGAAATTGTAATTGTTCCTGAAACAAAAGTACTGTTCGATGTTTGGGAGAAACTTCTGGAGAAAAAAGAACATATAGCACTTATTGTTGATGAATACGGTGGCATAGAAGGAATTGTAACGATGGAAGATATTATCGAAACCCTGCTTGGCCTTGAAATTATTGATGAAAAAGACACTATTACAGATATGCAAAAATATGCCCGTGAAAGATGGAAAATCCGGCAAACGAAATACAATTTACTGGAGCAGACTAACCGGGAAAAGGATTAATAACATAATCGACAACACAGATAAAATTATTCTATGATGAAAAAATCGGTACTCAATTTCTTTTTTCTATTAATTATTTCCCAACTCGGAGCACAAACCATAATCAATCGCGATCCGGAGATCAGCCGTATGGTTGATGAGATCTCCTGTGAAAGAATAGAACAAGATGTCCGAAAGCTGGTAAGTTTTCATACAAGGCATAACCTGAGCTCCCAGACCGATCCGTCTAAGGGGATTGGTGCTGCATGGAACTGGATTAAAGCCGAAATGGAGAAGAGTATCCCTGTTTCGGAAGGCCGGCTGGAGGTAAAATTCGAGGAGTATACGGTCGGTGGCCAGGGTCAGAGGATCGCAAGGCCGGTGACCCTGAAAAATGTAATTGCAACACTCAGGGGTACAGACAGCAGCGATGACAGGAAGATCCTTATAAGCGCTCATTTGGATTCGAGGGTACAACTCGACAATGATTCCACCAGTTTCGCTCCCGGTGCTAATGATGACGCTTCAGGAATAGCTGCAATTCTTGAGATGGTAAGGATCATGTCAGCCGGGAAATTCCCTGCTACCATCGTTTTCATGGCATTATCGGGAGAGGAACACGGTTTGTACGGAGCGCGGCACATGGCAGCAAAAGCAAAAGAGGAGAACTGGAATATTGTGGCAATGCTCAATAATGATATGATCGGTAACAGCGGTTCGAGTGAGACGCTCCTCAATGATAACATGCGTGTAAGGGTATTCAGCGAGGGAGTACCTGCCTATGAAACAGAACAGATGGCAGCACTCAGAAGGTACACATCAGGAGAAAATGACGGAAAGGCGCGCCAGCTTGCACGTTATATAAAGGAGGTGGGAGAAAGGTATGTCGACCAGCTTAATGTTACACTGGTCTTCAGAAATGACAGGTTCGGAAGGGGAGGCGATCATTCACCGTTCTGTCAGGAGGGATTTACAGCAGTCAGGATCTGCGAATTCAATGAAAACTATGACAGGACACATAAAATACCCGCGGTTGTAAATGGGATCCAGGAAGGAGATCTTCCTGAGTATGTTGATTATGAATATGTAAGAAAAAATACCGGGATCAATCTGGCAACCGTTGCCAATCTTGCACTTGCTCCCTTTGAACCTGAAAACTGCGGGATCGTTGTGAGCGGTCTGACAAATAAAACCACCCTGCGCTGGGTAACACCTTCAAAGGGTCAGGAACCTGCCGGTTATTATATCCTCATAAGGGAAACTTACCAGCCACTCTGGGAGAAGAAGATTTTCGTGACCGGAACAGAGGTAACACTTCCCTATTCAAAAGATAACTATTTCTTCGGTATTCAATCGGTCAGTGCCTCGGGTCACGAAAGCCTTGCCCTCTTTCCCGGCCAGGCAAGAAGACAGGGTTCATAATTTCCAGAACGATCTGGTGAAAAGGATAAAGACTGTATAAATCTCGAGCCTGCCGATTACCATAAGCAAGCAGAGAATGATCTTTGTTATATCTGGTAAATGTGCATAATTGCTCATTGGGCCTACAGAACCAAGACCGGGACCAAGATTGGCCATTGATGCTGCGACAGCACCAGAAGCTGACACGGGATCGCTGCCGGTTATTACAATAATTATTGTTCCCACTAAAAAGATAAATAGGTATATAACAATAAATGAGATGATAGAAATATTTGATTTTTCAGGGACTGGTCTCTCATTAAGTTTTATCTGAACAATTGCATTCGGATGTATAATCTTGATAAACACATACCTTATATTCTTAAGAACGACAAGATGTCGTGCCATCTTTATTCCTCCGCTGGTGGACCCTGTACTGCCACCTGCAAACATCAGAAAGAATATCAGCAATAATCCGGCCCGGGGCCATTCAAGATAATCAGCAGAACCATACCCGGTACAGGTAAGGACAGAAACAACCTGAAATGTGCTTTCCCTGAAGACAGGTTCAAATGGCCGGTCACTCTTTGCATAAAGCAAAGCAGTAGCAATCACCACTGCAAAAAAGGTTGTGCCAATATAAAATCCCAGTTCTTCATTTTTTCTTATTCTCCTGAAATTGAGCTTCAGAAGATAATAGTATACCACAAAACTCACTCCCGATAAAAACATAAACAGGGTAATGATATATTGACTATATGGTGAGAAGTTAACTATGCTCGTGTTTTTTGTGGAGAATCCTCCTGTTGCTATTGTCCCGAAACTGTGGCATATACTGTCAAAAAGATTCATTTCACCGGCATAAAGTAAAATCACTTCGATGATCGTAAGACCCAGATAGATAAATAAGATCCTGAATCCGATTGCCCTGGTCCTGGGATGTATTTTTTCCTTAAGAGATGACTCCATGCTGAATAAATGGTAACCGGCAATGTTTAATGATGGTAAAATGATAATCATTAATCCAATAATGCCAAGACCTCCGATCCAGTGGGTCAGGCTTCTCCAAAACAGGATGCTGTACGGTAGCGCCTCTATATCATTTAGAACAGAGGACCCGGTAGTTGTAAAACCCGAACAGGATTCAAAACAGGCATCAGTAAAAGAAGGTATGGAGCCACTTAACAGAAAGGGCAAAGTCCCCAACAGAATCACAATAAACCACGAAAGTGTTACAGAAAGAAATCCTTCCCTGTTTGTTATTTTCACAATCTTCACCCTTCCTGTCAGAAAATACAGCACTCCTGATAACATCAAAGTGACAGCTGAAGACCAGAGGAATGGAAAGAGAGGTTCTCTAAATATTAATGCAACGGGTAAACATGAGAGTAATGAGATTGTCTCAATTAACAGGATCACACTTAATATCCTGAGTATAACAAAAGGATTGATTAATTTCATTTGACTACGCTCAAGATTTCAGCGGGCAAATGTGCAACAGAATTTATAAGCGTAAAGTAAAGATTAAGCTCAGGAGTATAAAGATTTTGTAAAGAAGCCGGACCTGCTTCCTATATATAATGAGCCATAAAAGTCCAGGCCCGGAATGTTACAGATTCATAAAAGAAAGATATTCAGTTCCCGAATCTGTAGCCGATCCCTGATTCTGTGATCAGTAAGGCAGGACTTAATGGATTATCTTCAATTTTCTTTCTTAGCTGGGCGACAAATACCCTGAGATACTGGGTTTGTTCCTGGTAACCATATCCCCATACCTCCTTCAGGATGAACTGATGGGTGAGAACCCTTCCATGATTTTTAGCCAGAAGAGTCAGTAATAAATATTCTGTTGCTGTCAGTTTAATTATTTCGTCGTTTTTCCGCACTATGTGGTTTATCATATCAATGCTCAGCGATCCGAACTGAAGCACCGGACTATCTTTCCTCTCCAGGCTCAATCTGATTGCGGCCCGGATCCTCGCAATCAATTCCCCGCTTCTGAAAGGCTTAGTAAGGTAATCATTAGCACCGCTATCGAGAGCTTTAATAATATCTTCTTCAGAATTACGGACTGATAAAACAATTACCGGCCTTGTATACCATTCCCTTAGTTTTTTTAATAATTCCTGCCCATCAATATCGGGTAACCCCAGATCAAGTATTATCAGCGAAGGATTATGTGTTGCTGCAGCAACCAGTCCATCCTTAGCGTTTGCAGCGAAGCAGGTATTATAATTCTGGGCCGTGAGTGAGATCTCAAGCAGGCGTCGGATCTGCACCTCATCATCAATTATCAGAATAGTCTCTTTCTCATTCATTATTCCAGCTTCAATCCGTTCATTTCCGGTATTTCGGAGGGTATCATTATTGTAAATTCAGCACCTCCCTCTGCCAGGTTTCCTACCTTAACAGTTCCTTTATGAGCCTCAATGATTCCCTTAACAATTGATAATCCCAAACCCAGTCCTCCGGTCCCTGAATCTTCAACTCTGAAAAATTTATCAAACACCTTTGGTAATGTTTCGTCAGGAAACCCCGGACCGCTATCTGAAACCTTCAATGTGAAATTCCCCTGTTCATAAGAGGCTTTCAGCCTGATATCTGATGAAACAGGAGAATACTGGCATGCATTAAGTAAAAGATTATATAAAACCTGCTCCATCAGTCCGAAATCAAGCTTAACCAGAGGTAACTCATCCGGAATTATTGTTATAAGATTAAATTGTTTCAACTCCTCCATGAGGTTCTGAGAAACCTTATTAATAAGATCATTTATATCGTACCAGTCGGAGTGTACTGAAATTTTACCACTCTCGAGACGCGACATGTTCAGCAGGTTCTCTATAAGATGGTTCAGCCGTGTTGATGCTTTGAAGATTTCATTGTTCAATTCTTCCCTGTTTCTTTCAGATGTATGGGATGTCAGCAATGTGTCCGAAGCTCCCATTATAGTCGCTATCGGTATTCTGAATTCATGAGAGATAAGATTGAACAATGTTTTGTAGAGTTTATCTGATTCATCCAGTATGCGGGCCTTAAGTGCCATTTCACCAAGGAATTCACGTTCAAGTGCATTGGAAATCTGTGTAAAATAAGTACTCCAGAATACATCTTTTTTCCCGTAAACTGATTTATCAAGTCCGAATACAACAACCCCGGGATTTAGTCGCATCCCCGTTAAAGGGTAGTATGTCATGAGCGCCTCTGGCTTAACGTCCGTGAATCTGCCGGCCTTCCTGGAATTACTGAAGACCCGTTCAACCAGGCTGAAATCAATATTTGACACACTATTACCATTCCAAAACTGCCCGGGAGTGATTAAATTGTTATTCCCGTCCTGTAGAATAAAATAGAGATCAGTATCATAGTGTTTTCTGAAAACATCTTTTGCAACTTCTACTACTTTATCAATACCGCTGGCTTTCGAAAGCTCTCCTGTCAGCTGAAACAACGCACTGGACTGGTCTTCACGTTCCCGGACCAGTATTTCCTGTCTTCGAATCCTGTTGGTTAATACACCATTGAGAAGTGCAATAATGAAAAAAGATCCGAACATGAACTTATCCTCCGTCTTTTCAATATGAAAAGTATGGTAAGGCGGGATAAAAAAGTAATTCCATGCGATTGCACTCAGTGTTGAAGCCAGCAGAACAGGCCCTATTCCCATAAACACAGCCATCAGGGCAACTACAAAAAGAAGTATAAAAGATACAATATGGTAACTCTGTGGACTGGAAAGAGGAGTGCATAATAATGTTGTAAGCCCGATAATAAAGACAGCCAGAAAATATTGAGAAATTCTGGAATTAAGAGTAAGATTCATTAAAGGCTTTATCCCTTTCATACCGGTCCGTTTTTCTTAATCACAAATTTATACTTAATCATGACAAAAGGGCATTTCAAAATTCCACGATAAAATTGATATTGCTTTTATAAAGACTTTGTTAAGATTGTAATTAAAGGTGTAAAGATTTTATTAAGATGCATTATAAATGATTGCTTCCGGTTATTAAGGACCGGAGGCTTTCACTGTTCTCTATTAATATTTCAACCGGATTTCCAGGCTAATAAAATGAAATTATAAAATCATGTTGTATATTTCATCATAATAAAGAATCAAAAACAATGGAAACTATTAAGAACATTCTGAAATCTGTGATTCTCAGCATAGGGGATTACAAAATCATGGTTTCGACAATTCTGGTTGTCATACTTATTTTTTTTACGACAAGGCTGGTATTGTGGATAATACGAAAGGCTATTTTCAGAAAACGTACGGTGGAAAGGATTGAAAAAAGTAATGCATACTCCCTCTACCAGATAATCAAATACCTTGTTTGGTCAGTCTCAATTCTGTTCATGATGCAGACCCTCGGAATCAGCATAACCGTTCTTCTTGCAGGGTCCGCTGCATTGCTCGTTGGGATCGGGCTCGGCCTTCAGCAGACTTTCAACGATTTCGTTTCAGGCATTATTCTGCTTATTGAAGGTACAACAAGAGTTGATGATGTCCTGGAAATTGACGGTGAAGTAGTTAAAATCCAGGAGATTGGAATACGGACATCAAAGGGACTGACCAGAGATGACATTATGGTAATAATACCGAACTCGGCAATAACCACCAACAAGGTAATAAACTGGAGCCACCAGTCGAAAAAAACACGCTTCCGGATCAATGTAGGAGTGGCCTATGGATCTGATGTGGACCTGGTCATTAAGGTTCTGGAGCAAAGTGCCCTGGAACATCCTGATATCAGGGATAAAGAACACATAAATGCCCGCCTGGTCGATTTCGGCAATTCATCACTCGACTTTCAATTGCTCTTCTACAGCGATAATGTCTTCAGGGTTGAAAAAGTAAAAGCCGACATCAGAAAGATCATCAACAGGAAATTCATTGAGAACGGTATTGTAATCCCCTTTCCCCAGCTTGACCTTCATATGAAGGATGCCTCTGGGCGTTAGCACCATGAGAGAATAAAACCAGGCATCAATTTTACACTAAATCATTTTCTGTCGGAGCAGCCCACAGGGAAAAATGCTTTTTGTCATATTATGAAATAATCTGACAGTTATGGTTGTCTGAAAGAAAAAGAAGTTTATGAAAAAATTGATCCATATATTAATTATAGCGACACTCTTTGTGGTCTCCTCATCCTGGAAATATACTGAGATTCAAGCTTATCCGGCAGACCCGGACAACATGATGACCTGCGGTCCGGGCAATGATAAAGCCGGGCATGAATTCGAACTGGCTATCGAAATTGAACTGGCCCGGTTCGAGGGAAGGACACTTCGCCCTTATGTTGCCATATGGGTGGAGAATGAAAAAGCAGAAACCGTACGAACCCTGGCATTATGGTTCAATAACTACAGGTGGCTTCCCGATCTCAGAAGATGGTACAGTAAAAACTATGAAAAAACGCAGCAGGCTGATTATATTGATGCTATCACCGGCGCCACCCGCCCTGCCGGTAAGTATACTTTTCTATGGGACGGAAAGGATGATCAGGGAAAGTTACTGAATCATGGGAATTACACAGCTTATATCGAAGTTGTCAGGGAGCGGGGAACCTATCAGCTGATAAGACAGCCGTTTGAACTAAACGACATACCCCAGCGTTTTGACCTGCCCCCCGGAGCTGAAGTCTCCTCAGCCACTATAGAATATCGAAAAGCTGAAAAAACCATTACCGCATTAAAATAATCATGCCTAAAAAGAATTTTAACTCCCTGATAAGATGGCTGCATCTATATCTTTCAATGTTTGGCTTTGCAGCACTCTTCTTCTTTGCAGTTACCGGAATAACTTTAAACCATCCTTCATGGATTGAGGGGAACCAGAAGGTGGAAAGAGTGACAGGGACAATCGATCCTGCATGGGAAGACAGTGACGAAATAAATATTGAGGCCAGGGATGCAATTGTGGAACATATACGAAATACTCATAATATAAGGGCCAGACTTAAAGATTTCCGTATTGATGATTTCGAGTATTCCCTCTCATTCTCCGGCCCCGGATTCAATGCAGACGCCTTTATTGAAAGATCCACCGGCACATATGAAATGACTGTTGTTTCAGCAGGTTTTATCGCGGCTTTGAATGATTTACATAAAGGAAGTGAAACCGGAACTCTATGGGCAACAGTCATAGACATTTCCGCCATTCTCATGATATTAGTATCAGTTACAGGGCTTGTGATGATATTTTACCTATGCAGGAGAAGATTGCCTGGACTTATCGTTGCTGCAATCGGAGCTCTGACATTTATAGTACTGTGTATTGTGTTAACCTAGAGTTTTACAGGCAACCCCGGACACAGGCTTTTTCAGACTCTTCCTTTCTTGTTATTGCATGTCTTTCGCTTGTCACTCATTACGGGTAACCGGTGAGGTGTGAGAAAATCTGAAAGCAGAAAGAAATAAACGTCATTCTTAATGTAGTCCATTCTGCAGTAAAATTTCATACGTTTATTTTTTTATTTTTAATGGTCGTATAGCTTGTCCCGCAAAGCGGGAGAACCGCATTAAAAAAATAATCATTCTTGTTTGTGTAAAAAATAATGATATTTTTAATGCTTGTTGCATATATTTATTTCCCTGTTCCAATAATGACTACTTATGAAAAATAAACTATCCTTTCTGCTGATAATACCATTACTCTGTTCCGGTGTGCTTGCCGGACAGAGTAACAGGGTTTACACTGAGGCTGATTACAATCGTGCCGCATCAATGCTGAGCGGCAATGTAAGCAAACTGGTTGACAATCAAATTCGCCCGGAATGGCTTCCTGACGGCCGGCTCTGGTATAAATCAATGGCAGGGAGCAGCGTCGGGTTCAAGCTGTTCAACCCTGCCGACAAAAAATTTATAATGGCCGCAACCCGTCAGGAGCTATTCGAAAAAGCTTCTTACAAGCCGCAGGAAAACAACACCGGGCCAAATGAGGTATTATCGCCCGACGGCATGTATTCTGCCTTTATACGGGACTGGAATTTATGGGTCAGGGAACTCTCCACCGGAAAGGAGACTCCTCTGACAACAGACGGAACGGAAAATTTCGGATATGCCACCGACAATGCCGGCTGGAGGCAGAGCGACAGGCCCGTTCTCAGCTGGTCGCCCGATTCGAGAAAGATTGCGACATACCGTCAGGATCAGAGACACGTCAGTAATATGTACCTGGTGAAAACAAAGGTCGGAGAGCCCGAACTCAAAGCCTGGAAATATCCTCTGCCCGGCGATAAGGAGATCATACGTATTTACAGGATCATCATTGATCTGAACAGGGAACCGGCCGCCATTGTCAGGTTTAAAATGAACAGTGATGCACGCAGGGGAACATTATGCGATGACATCTCATGCGAGGGAGGGTTCGACGATATTTCCTGGAGCAGCGACAGCAGGAAGCTGGTATTTGTTTCTACAAGCCGCGACCATAAACAGGCTAATGTGAGAATGGCTGATTGTGAGACCGGCGAAGTGAGGGATATCTTCGAAGAAAGAGTTGACACTCAATATGAATCAGGACAGGGATCAATAAACTGGAAATACCTCTCGGCAACAGATGAGATCATCTGGTATTCCGAAAGAAGTGACTGGGGGCATCTTTATCTTTATAATGCATCGGATGGAATATTGAAGAACCAGATCACCTCCGGAGAATATGTTGTCAGACAGGTATTAATGATTGATGAGAATAACAGACAAATCTATTTCATCGCAAGCGGTAAAGAAGCTAACACGAATCCCTACTACAGGTACCTGTACAAGATCGACTTCACAGGAAGAAATCTCACTTTGCTTACACCGGATACGGGTGACCATACAGTCAGCTTTTCACCCGACGGGAAATTTTTCCTGGACTCATGGTCCCGGCCAGATGTTCCTCCTGTTTATGAAGTTAGAAACCTTAATGGCCGGCTGACTGCCACACTGGAAAAAACCGATGTCTCGCGCCTAAGTGCCACAGGATGGAAGCCTCCCGTTCCTTTCACCGTCATATCGGCCGATAACAGATGGGATTTATTTGGCCTGATGTTTAATCCGGCAAACCTCAATCCTGACGGAAAATACCCGGTTGTTGTGTATATTTATCCGGGACCGCAGGGCGGAAGCGTGGGTTCCTGGAGCTTCAATCCGGCAAGGGGAGACAACCATGCCCTTGCTGAACTGGGGTTTGTCGTTGTACTGCTCGAAGGAAGCTGTAATCCCGACAGGTCAAAATCATTCCATGATGCATGCTACGGGAATATGGCTGAAAATACTCTGCCCGACCAGATCTCGGGCCTGCAACAGCTGGCAGAACGTTATCCGTATATTGATCTCAACCGGGTTGGAATATGGGGGCACTCTGGCGGGGGTTTTGCCACAGCGGCAGCAATGTTCAGGTTCCCTGATTTCTTCAAAGTGGGAATATCTGAATCGGGTAACCATGATAACCGCGGTTATGAAGACGACTGGGGTGAAAGATATATCGGTCTTGAGAAAACAGATCAGAACGGCATCTCTAATTATGAGAGCCAGGCCAACCAGATTTATGCCAGGAACCTTAAAGGCAAACTCCTTCTTGCGCATGGTGGCATGGATGATAATGTTCCACCCTACAACACCTACCTTGTTGTTGATTCACTCATCAAGGCAAACAAGGATTTCGACCTGCTGATCTTCCCGAATGCAAGACATGGTTTCGGCTCCGACAGCTACTATATGATGCGGAGGCGGTGGGATTATTTTATCGAACATCTAATGAATGCTGTTCCTCCGGAAGAATACCTGCTTAAGGTTGAACCTGATCCAAGGCTCAGGATGGGGGAATAAACAGAAGGGGATAATGATTGTAATCAAGTGGCAGGAGGCATGAAAAAAGAAATGGGCAGCATGCCGGTCGTGGTGCCGTTCAGCCTGAAGCTGTCGGTCACATTTGGATTAATTGAACCCAATATGTTCGTAAGGAATGAAATTGCGAAGAATATAAAGAAGATAAGAAAGATGAGGTAGTGATTGTGCTTCATGTGATTAAGTTAAGGGTTAAGAGTTTTTTTGTTTATAGTTATGATGCTAAAAGCAGTAATATATTTTAAAAATAAGTTCTGTACTGTTATCAGCCGGCAGTCCGGATAAGATTTTTTTAAAATAAAGTCTGTCAATATATTGTACCGAGAAGTAATTTCGTAACTTGTACTTCACCATCTGTAAATTCTTATGACACCAGTAATACTATTTTATATATATTGAAGCTGTTAAGAAACCGGGGAACCAAATATTAAAATATCATGTTAAGAAACTACTTCATTTCGTCCTACAGGACCATTATGAAGAATAAGTTCTATTCCATTCTGAATATTTTTGGACCTGCAATAGGAATTACATGTGCAATACTTATACTATTATATGTACAGCAGGAACTTACCTTTGATAAGCATAACAGGAATTATGACCGTATCTACAGGCTTGAGAGCGATTTCAATATTTCCGGTAAAGCTACATTAGCAGCACTTGTGCCTGTTCCCATGGCTCCCACGCTGAAGGATGAATACCCTGAAATAAAAGAAATTGCAAGGTTTGCAGGATTTGGCGTAACAGATATCCTGTTCGAATACAAGGATCTGAAATTCTTTGAGGACAGGATTTATTTTGCAGATTCAACTGTATTCAGGGTGTTCGATTATAAATTCATTATTGGTTCGCCTGAGAATGCATTGAATGAACCGAATACGATCGTAATAACTGAAAGTTTTGCCTCCAGGTATTTCGGAAATGAGAATCCTATGGGGGAAGTTCTTACCACGAGTAATTTCGGAAATTGCCGTGTTACGGGAGTTATTGAGGATATACCAGCAAATTCTCATCTGCGTTTCGATTGCCTGCTTTCCATGGCTACAGCTGTTGAACTTACGGGGGTCGACCAGTTCAATTCAAGAAGTGCGCCCTCTTTCTGGAATATTTCTGTTTTTGCATATATTCTCCTCGCTGATAATGCAAGAATTGAGGATCTGCTTGCAAAATTTCCTGAGTTTTATGATAAATACATGAGTTCCCTGGGCAAACAGATCAATGCAACTTTTCAGCTAAGAGCAACCCGGATAGATAAGGTTCATTTTAACTCCGGACTTGAATTCGAACTTCCGGTAGGTAACATCAGTTATATTATCATTTTCTCGCTTGTAGGTATCTTTATGCTCCTCATAGCCAGCCTTAATTACATGAATATGGCCACGGCAAGATCGACAAACCGTTCGAAAGAAGTTGGGATACGTAAAGTGATCGGAGCCAGCCGGATAATGTTGATACGCCAGTTCATAAGTGAATCGATGGTACTTGTTATCCTCGCATTAGTTCTGGCTATGATAGCTGCCATGCTTATCTTGCCATCATTCAATGTATTAACTGATAAAGCATTAAAAATCGGGAATCTTTTCAGACCTGGCACTTTTACTCTGATCTTACTGATCACTCTTTTTGTGGGACTTATTTCAGGCAGCTACCCGGCTTTCTATCTTTCTTCATTCGCTCCCGTCGATGTCCTCAAAAGCAATGTCAATCCCCGGCAGGGTAAGGGATTGCTAAGAAAGATACTTGTCATATTTCAGTTTGCAATTTCCGGCATACTGATAATCGGTACGATTATCGTATCGGGCCAGCAGAGATATATAAGGAATAAGGATCTTGGTCTGAACAAGGAGAATGTTATGATCATTCCAGTAAGGGATACCGCATTTATTAATAATAAGTTACGGGCTTTTAAGGAGGAATTGTCAAAGCTTCCCGATATATCAGGTGTCTCATCTGCCGCTCTGGTACCTCCGCTTATGGCAAGCAAGGTTGTATTCTATATTGAGAAAGACAGCAGCATGGTTGAGCTGGCAACAAGTTTTTCAATTGTTGACCACGAATTCATAGATGTAATGCAGATGAAGATACTTGAGGGAAGGAATTACGACAGATCGAGGAGTTCAGACCTGACACAGGCATTTATAGTAAATGAAGCGGCTGTTAAAGCTTTCGGATGGGGAGATAATCCGCTGGGCAGGAGGATCAGGTTCGGTGTTAATCCAAATACCGGAGCTGCCCAGAGGGACGGTACTGTAATCGGAGTGGTTAAGGATTTTCATTTTACTTCTGTTCATAACGCAATTGAACCTTTTATTTTTCTATTAAGCAATAATCCACTCACTTACTTTTATGTAAGGATCACCGATAGCAATATCCCCGCTACAATTGAAGGAATAAGAGAGTTACAGACACAGATGGGTAATACATTGCCTTTTAATTATTTCTTCTTCTCTGATAAACTCGATGAAATGTACTCTGCTGAAAATAAACTCAATACACTATTTAATATATTCTCCCTTATGACAATAGTGATTGCCTGCCTGGGTTTGCTGGGGCTCACTTCTTATGTGACCGAACAGCGTTCAAAAGAGACGAGTCTTCGAAAAATAATGGGAGCCCGTGTCAACCAGGTTGTCTGGCTGCTTAATAAGGATTTCCTTGTTCTGGTACTTATATCAAATCTTATTTCATGGCCGGTTGCCTATTATCTGATGGATCACTGGATATCAGGATTTGCCTACCGGATGAGTTTCGGAATATCACCTTTCGTGTGGGCTACTTTTGTTCCCTTCACTATTTCGATGGTGATAACCCTGGTTATCGCATTTATTACTACAAGCGCTCTTTCAGTTAAGGCAGCACGTTTAAATCCTGTAGAAACATTATCGAGGGAATAACTATTCCTGAATTATATTTCTGCCGGCTGTTTTTTTTGTTCCGCAATTCACAGATGAAAGCCGGGGCTCCTGAAATCTTCCGGTTTCTTTTAAGAAGAGATCTGGCCGATTTTGCCGGTATATCAACAGAAAATACGGTGAAGCTGCTTAAAACATTTGAGAAAGATGGTCTTGCTTTCAGCAGTAATCAAAGGTCTTTCAGAAGGGACCACATATTATATAAGGTCATATGCAATAAACAGGGCAGGCATCTCCTATGGCGAAGTGAGGAGCTTCACAACAATATCTTACAGACTTCCTGTTGTGAATTCGCCATACATCCAGGACGTAAGTCATGATATGGTGGTCTGCGGCGGGGCAAGAATCGTTGACGATAACACCGATAATATAATCTCGAAAGGCATCTGTTGGTCAACATCCAGAAACCCCACTGTTAATGACTCAAAAGTGGAAGTTGGAGGCGGAAATGCCCACGCCATCTTTTGCGGGTCGTCTGATGTGGACAGGGTAAAACCTTACGAAAAAAACAAGAAACATGGTTTTTCTGTAAGGTGTGTGAAGGATTGAAATCCAAAGATATAATCACTTTTTTGCTCTTCCGGCAAATATCAGGTCGAAAATTATATCTATCTTGATAGATAAACAAACTATCAAACTCAGGATTTGTTATAATATTAATGCTGTCATGTTTATCAAACTTATTACAGCGCAACGATGATTGATTACACCGCAACATATACCGACCTTTACCAGCTTACAATGGCCCAGGCTTTCTATCTGCAGGGGCGGAAAAACGAAATTGCACTATTCGATTATTTTTTCAGGAAGATGCCGTTCGAAGGGGGATATGCTATTTTTGCCGGATTGGATAACCTCCTGGATGTGCTTGAAAAAATCAAATTCAACGAAGATGAATTGAATTATCTGAAACACCAGGGATTTGATAATGAATTTATTAAATACCTTAAAGGGTTCCGGTTCACCGGGAATATTTACAGCACAAAGGAAGGTGATATTATATTTCCCACCGAGCCGGTCGTTCAGGTTGAATCGGGAATAATCGAAGCCCAGATAATTGAAACGGTACTGCTTAACATACTGAATTTTCAGTCACTCATTGCCACAAAAGCCAGTCGTATGCGTATGGTTGCCGGTGAAAAAAAACTGGTCGACTTCGGACTTCGCCGTGCCCCCGGCCCGGGCGGCTATTATTCGAGCCGTGCAGCCATTATCGGGGGCTTCGATGCAACCAGCAATGTAAGGGCCGGAATTGATTTTAACATACCTGTTTCAGGCACAATGGCTCATAGTTTTATTCAGAGTTATGATGACGAACTGACTGCCTTCAGGGATTATGCAAAAACACACCCTGCCAACACTATTCTTTTGGCAGATACTTATAATACCCTGAAAAGCGGGATCCCGAATGCCATAACAGTGGGAAAAGAGATGCAGGAACGAGGAGAAAAGCTTCTGGGGATCAGGCTCGACAGCGGTGACCTGGCTTATCTTGCCGGGGAAAGCCGGAAACTTCTGGATGAGGCAGGACTGAACGAAGTAAAGATCGCCGTATCAAATCAGCTGGATGAACATGTGATAAAAAGCCTCCTGGAGCAAAATGCTCCAATTGACATTTTCGGAGTCGGTACCAGTCTGGTAACCGGAGCTCCTGATGCAGCATTCGACGGTGTATATAAGCTTGCCATGGCAAATGAAAAACCACGCATCAAATTATCTGAAACTGTCTTTAAGATTACCCTGCCTCACAAAAAACAGGTATACAGGGTTAAGGAGAATGACGGTACCTGGATCGGGGCCGACGCGATAACACTGCCGGATGAAAAGGAGATCGGGAATATATATCATCCCTTTGAACCGGGTAAATCATTGAATATTGAAAAGTATCAGAAGGAACCCCTGCTTGAATCTGTTATGGAAGATGGCTCCCGCAAAAACGAAAAACAACCTCTTGAGGAAATAGCAGGCTTTTGTGCTAGAAGACTTGATCAATTGCCCAGGGAATATAAGAGGTTCAATAATCCCCATATCTACAAGGTCGGGATAAGTGAAAGGCTCAAATCAGAGAGGGATAGAATTATTGATGATTGGAGGGGGGCAAATGATTTCTCACAAATAAAGGAGTTTGAAAAACATGATGAAAATACTTCTTATAGTTGATGCCCAGAATGATTTTATGCCGGGAGGAGCCCTGGAGGTGCCGTCTGGCGATCAGATTATCCCGGTTATTAACAGAATACAGGATAGATTCAGTCTGGTCGTAGCCACCCAGGACTGGCATCCCGTAAACCATATAAGCTTTGCATCGAATCATGATGGTAGGAAACCCTTCGACACTATTGAATGGCATGGAATGGAGCAAATTCTCTGGCCCGATCACTGTGTAATAAACACAAAAGGCGCTGAATTTCACCCCGATCTGAAAATGGACAGGGTTGAAGCTATCTTCAGAAAAGGGATGGACCGGGAAATTGACAGCTACAGCGGCTTTTATGACAATGGACATATAAAGAATACCGGAATGGCAGGGTATCTGCATGATCGTAATGCCAGGGAGCTTTTCTTCAGCGGACTGGCGGCAGATTTTTGTGTATATTATTCGATACTGGATGCCCTGAATGAAGGATTCAATGCCACACTTATTGAGGATGCCACGCGACCTGTTGATGAGAATAATTTTAAAAAGATACTGGATGAGTTAGCAGCCAGGGGCTGCAGAATTATAATGAGTCACCAAATAAAATCAACCCATACCGATGTTGAAAGATTACTATAAAATACTCGGACTCGACAGAAAGTCATCTGCCGACTCGATAAAGCAAAGATTCAGGGAACTTGCCTTTGAAAACCACCCTGATGTCAGTGATAACAAGGATGCAACCGATGCTTTCATTGAGATATATGAAGCATACTATATTCTGAGCGATCCTGACAGGAAAGAGGGTTATGACCTGATGTATGATAAATATGTCAGGAATATGACCCTTCAGATCCAGGATGAAGAATCCATTAAAACAGTTATAAAGAATAGTTCATGTACGGCGAGAGAGAGGGCTTCGCAAAAGGCAAAAGTCACATACCGTGATTTCATGAAAGAGATGGATTGTTTTTTTATCCCCGGGGAAAAAGCTGACGGAAAACCCTTCTATTATGGCATGCACAGGAATATAGGAATTTCAGGCGGAACAGGACCCATGGGAAGCATTAAGGCAAAAAGCGTCAGAATACCCATACCAAGAAGCAGGAGAGCATACCTTTTGCACCGGATCGGGTTTTCGATAAAAGCTTTATTTTTAATTATCGGGATTGTTGTCCTGAAGTTTGACTTAATATCAACTGCCGATATTTACAGTAAAATAGCGATTTTACCTGCGAGCATGCTGACCGGAGCAATTATTACTTACTCAATATATCGCCTGAAAAAAACCAGATCAAAATTCTTCCATGCCCGCAAGTTTATTCTTATTAAAAAGTACAGAAAAAAAGGTTATAAAAGAGGAGGTCATCCCATGATATCGACAACACCGGTCGGACCCGTTATCTTTTTACTAAGATTAATATTCTGATTCCGAACATCATTGTAATAAGGGAATGGCAATAAGAATCGAATCTGGTTCTATTTTCGTATATTGTACTCGCCAGATACACTTTAAAAGGAGATAATTTAAACCTGAATGAGATGAAGATAGTACATAAATTATGTTTTTGCTTAATTGCATTGTCATTTACTTCATATGCAGTTGCTCAACAGACTCAGGCCACTTCTGTTTCACTTGCCGGTATAGGAGAAAACCTTTACGAAGTGAGAGGAGGAAGCGGGGCAAACGGAGGCGCCTATATCGGTGAATACGGTGTTCTGTTGATTGATGCCAAGATGAATGAGGAATCAGTCAACCAGACCATTCAGGAAATCAGTAAGCTTACTGATAAACCCATTATGTTTATGGTGAACACACACAGCGATGGCGACCATGTCAATGGCAACAGATTTTTGCCTGAATCCGTTGTGATCGTAGCCCATGAAAATTGCCGGAAGGAATTCTTTCATCCGACGAGGACCGGTGAGCCGTCAGCATGGAATGATCCGGAACTGTCGAGTTTTATTCCCTCGGTGACCTTCACCACCAAAATGGATCTTTATGTGGATCCGAAGAAGACAGAACTGTGGTACTTCGGGACAGGGCACACAACAGGGGATATTGTGGTATACTTCCCACATGAGAAGATCGCCTTTATCGGCGATCAGGTTTTCAAAGGTCGCGTTCAGCTGATACACTCCTATAAGGGGGGTAACTCATTTAAACATGTTGAAACGCTCGAAAAGATGCTCGCAACTTTAGACGCTGAAAAATTCTATAGCGGCCATAGTGAAGTGCTGTACAGGGAAATGATCCGTACCCATATCAGAGAGATGAAAGAGTTGCAGAACAAAGTTGCCGGTTTAATTAAGAAGAATTCCTCTCTGGAAAACATAAAGAAAGAATTCGATAATAACCATGGCAATCTGGTCGAAGCTATATACAATGAAATTCTGGCTTCAAAATAAAGCATTCTGCATATTCTTTTCAGATCCAATAATTAAGACCCTTAACTATTAATATCTCTTAACCATGAAAACAGAGAAAAGACGCACATTCATCAAAAAATCGGCAATTGCTTCAGCAGGAATAACCATTGGTGCTCCTGCATATATCAGGGGCTTTGCACAGGTAAAACCGAGTGATATGCTGAATGTAGGTGTTATCGGCATAAACGACCGCGGCGGATTATATGGAGGCGGAGGGCATACCGCCAATTTTACCAAAATAAAGGAAACAAGGGTAACAGCCATCTGCGATTGTGTCGATTACCTGCTCCCCGGGGCAATAAAGGATATTGAAGACCTGGGAGGCGAAAAACCTAAGACTTTCATTGATTACCGCGACATGCTGAATGAAAAGGATCTGGATATTGTAGCTATTGCCACACCCGACTACTGGCATGCACTGATGACGATACATGCCTGCCAGGCCGGGAAAGATGTTTACGTTGAAAAGCCTGTTGCATACACCATCGACGAAGGCAGAAAGATGGTACAGGCGGCCAGAAAATATAACAAGATAGTCCAGACCGGCACTCAGAGAAGGGCCAGCAGACTCAACATTAAAGCTATCGAGATGGTCCGCGATGGAATCATAGGTGATGTTTATCTGGGCCGCGGTACCGTTTATCGCTCACGTCCGAGCATCGGCAGGAAACCCGACGGGCCTGTTCCACAGGGAGTCAACTGGGATCTGTACAGGGGACCGGCACCGATGATCCCCTTCAACGAAAACCATTTTCTCTACAACTGGCACTGGTACTGGGACACCAGCACAAGCGAGTTCGGCAACAACGGAACCCATGCCATGGATATCCTGAGACTTGGAATGAAAATCGACGGTCATCCTGAGAAAATAGCCTGCTGCGGCGGCTTTTATGCTTATGCTGACGAATCGGACCAGGATGTGCCCAACTTCCAGGTTGCTACATTTGAATATCCCGGCGGACAGATCCTGGAGCTCGAAGTAAGGAGCCTGCCGACACCGAATGAGCCCTGGGGTAACCTGTGGCTTGGTACAAAGGGCTATGCATATGTGGTGGGGAACAGCTTCAATGTATTCCTCAGCGGCAACGCACCGGCATCAGCAGGAGGTCAGACAGGTACTGCAGCATTCAGCACCGGAGCCCAGCAGGACAGATCGACAAAACCTTCACTAACTGTTACCGAAGCAGATCTGGAGCCTGACTCAAGAAGAGCTGAACTTGCAAAGGCCCGTATTGATTTCCATTTCCAGAACTTTGTCGATTGTGTTAAAAGCCGTAATTACAAAGATCTTATAGCCGATATCGAAGAAGGACATATCTCGACCGCAATGATGCACCTGGGTAATATTGCTTACCATACGGGCAGAAAACTGATCTTTGACGGGAAGACCGAACGGTTCGGGAACGACCAGGAGGCTAACAGCTATCTTTCACGTCCCGGAGGAGGCAGAAAACCCTATAATATGCCGGATATGGTTTAGGATTTCTGATTTACCATTCATTTTATTACTTTTTATGATTTAAAGAAGCTAATCACTTATTGACCTAACCGGTTGGTCATCATACAGCAGAATTTTCCATTCTCCCGATCTGGTCTCGGCCAGGGCACTCAAAGATTCAACCCAGTCGCCTGAATTCATGTAAACAATATTGTCCTAACTTGTGACAATTAGTGCGGTAGAAGTTTCCACCTTTTTACTAATGGGGCTAATTGACTTTGCATTAATTCGGTAGCGGGTGAGGTAAATTT
>CAZWFL010000022.1:0-58968 GCA_964633195.1 uncultured Rikenellaceae bacterium
AGACGGAAGACGGAAGACAGAAGACGGAAGACGGAAGACGGAAGAAATCTATTATAGGCGATCGAAACGAAGTGTAGATGCCGCGATAGCGGAATAGGTTATGGGTAAAGAGAGGCTTTTTGGGAAGACAATGAATGAACTGGTGGCGGTTACCGGTAGAATTGGCTTGCCCGGGTATGCCGGCAGGCAGATTGCCGACTGGCTTTATAAAAAGGAGATCCGGACCATTGACGACATGAGCAATCTTTCGAAGAGGATGAGAGAGCTTCTGGATGAGTACTACGAATTCGGCTTAAGCAATCCTGTCAGTTCTGCAACAAGTTCAGACGGCACAAAAAAGTACCTGTTCAAGGTTCTGGATAATCAATACATTGAGTCAGCATACATCCCCGGGAAAGAGCGTGCAACATTATGTGTCTCTTCACAGTCGGGATGCAGGATGGGATGCATTTTCTGCATGACAGGGAAGCAGGGATTCCAGGGAGACCTTACCTGCAACGAGATACTTAACCAGTTCAGGAGCATCCCTGAATACAACGGCCTGACCAATATAGTCTATATGGGTATGGGTGAGCCTCTGGATAATCTTGCGGAGGTGCTTAAAAGCCTTGAGATACTGACAGCAGAATGGGGATTCGGATGGAGCCCTTCCCGGATAACAGTCAGTACCATAGGCCTTGCTGACAGGATAACGGAGTTTCTTGACAACAGCCGGTGTCATCTTGCGGTAAGCCTTCATTCCCCTTTTGATGAGGAGAGAGCCTTGCTGATACCTGCCCAGAAAACAAACCCTATAAGGAAGATACTTGAAATAATCAGGAACTATGACCTTGCCAGGCAGAGGCGGATCTCTTTTGAATATATACTATTTGAAGGACTGAACGATTCTCCGCGCCATGTTAATGAGCTGGCCAGAATTCTTAACAGTATAAAGTGCCGCATAAACATTATCCCTTTCCATCCCATACCGGGATCCGGTCTGGTTAGTCCCGGCGAAGCCATATCCATTGAATTCAGGGAGAGGCTTAACAGGAAAGGCATAGTTGCAACAATCCGTTCAAGCAGAGGCCTTGATATTGATGCTGCATGCGGTCTCTTATCGACACTTGAACAAAACAGAAGAGAGAAAAAATGAAAAAAACAATCTGGACGCTGATAATCTGTCTCGTTCATCTGACTGCAGTGTCGCAGGAATCATATCTTGATGAATTGCTTTCCGTTCCGGCCCTGAAGCATGCTTCCGTGGCAGTATGCATCAGGGATGCAGAGAGCGGTCTGCCTGTGATTGAATTCAACACCCGGGTAAGCCTCAAACCGGCTTCGATTATGAAGCTGGTAAGCTCCGCTGCAGCCATTGAATTACTCGGTCCGGAGCATCGTTTCTCCACCATAACAGGCTATACAGGCACCCTTAATAAGAGTAGCGGCAGGTTAAACGGGGATATTGTCATAAGGGGAGGAGGCGATCCGGCCCTGGGATCTCCCCGTTTTCCTGAACATTACGGTGATCCGGTAGTCAGATGGAGCTCTGTAATCAGGGCTGCAGGGATAAAGCAAGTGAGAGGAAGGGTAATTGCAGATGATACATACTTTGATTATCAACCTGTTCCGGCCAGGTGGCTCTGGGAAGATATCGGCAATTACTATGGAGCAGGAGCATTTGGCCTGGCACTCTTTGATAATACTTATGAGATACATCTTAATACCTCTTCCGTCAATTCGAGCCCGGTAATTGAAAAAATTGTACCTGAAGAGTGCAGGGCAGAGCTTGTAAACCGTCTGGTGGCTTCCGGCACCACCGATCAGGGATACGTTTTTGCAGCTCCTTACAGCGGAATTGGCTGGATAGAGGGTTCGGTGCCTGCCGGAAGGGAAAACTTCGTACTTAAAGCATCGATACCAGATCCTCCTATGCTTATTGCTGAAATGACCGATAAAAGGCTGAAAGAAGCTGGGATAAAAATTAAAGGGAATCCATCAACTGCCAGAATCGAGCCTGGCCCGGAATATAGTGAGATTACACCTCTTGATACAATAATCTCTCCACCCCTTGCTGATTTGATTGAGATGCTGAACAAGGAGAGTGTGAATCTTTATGCGGAACATTTTGTTAAGGAACTCGGGAAAGTTTTCTTAAACGAAGGAACAACAGAATCGGGGACCGAAATTGTGATGCAATTCCTTAATGACTCAGGGATTGAGGCTGAGGGTTTCTTCATTGAGGACGGCAGCGGCCTCTCTCCCGTCAACGCCGTCACGGCAGCGGGCATGGTCGATCTGCTGCTTTATATGAGAAATAAATCCAAACACTATACCTGGTTTTATTCGTCGCTTCCCGGTGCCGGAAAAGAGGGGACCCTTAAAAGCCATTTCGGTGATCCTCTTTTTGACTCAAGGCTGAGAGCTAAAAGCGGGTCAATGGCGAGGGTAAGAAGTTACGCGGGGTACTTAACCACTATTTCAGGAAAAGAATTGGCATTCTGTATAATAATCAATAATTTCACCGGCTCCTCCCAGGAGACTGTCAGATCGATTGAGGAACTCTTGAAACAAGTAATTTTAAATTGAAGCGGGATTTCCATATGCCAAGCCCAAAAATAATAATGAACAGTAAGGTTGCCGTACGCGAGTGCTCCGCCTACAACGCGGATATGATAGCAGAGATAATTGCAGACATTTATACCACCTGTGGGGGCCCCCCTGTAGCAGGAAAAAGGGTTCTTCTAAAGCCCAACCTGCTGCTGGATGAATATCCTGAAAAATGCATGACCACTCATCCGGCGGTTATAGAGGCTATGGTCAGATTCCTGCAATATAACGGTGCTGCTGTGATGATTGGTGATTCCCCCTCCATACATATCAGGACATTCCGGCCGGTCAAATCTGGTGTGGCAGATGTGTGTGAGAGGACAGGCGCGGAGTGGGTTGACTTCCTGAAAAGGGCTTCATCGCTGAAGTTAAAAAGTGGAACTGTCAGAATTGCAGCCGCAATAAATGAGGTTGACCTCATCATCTCATTACCCAAGCTGAAGAACCACGAGCTGGTATATTTCACAGGGGCTCTGAAAAACACAATGGGCCTTATCCCCGGATTTATCAAGGCTGCCCAGCATGCCCTTTACCAGGATCGCGACAGGTTCAGTTCATTCCTGGTTAACCTTAATGATGCAATTCCTGTCCACTTCGTTCTCATGGACGGCATTAAAGCTATGCAGGGAAAGGGACCGGCACAGGGCTTTCCTGCTGATACAGGTGTACTTCTGGGGTCGGTCAATCCTCTGGCTCTGGATATAATCGCCTCTACGATAGCTGGTTACGATCCATTTACTATTCCAACCAACCAGATAGCGCTCGCCAGAGGCCACTGGCTTAACTCACAGGATGAGATAATCTATGACGGACCTGATCTGGAGTCGCTGATAAAAAAAGAGTTCATAAGGATTCCCGCAGACACATTCAGGAATATCGCTGTCAAATTCATCAGAAACCGTCTCCTCTCGGTCAGAAGGCTACAACGGAGACCCGTGTTTCTGCATGACAATTGCATCGGGTGCAGGGACTGCATCAGAATATGTCCGAAGAATGCCATCGAAATGCATCCTGTAAAGAAGAACCATGTTGTGCTGACCGACAGTAAATGTATCAGATGTTTCTGTTGCGCAGAGGTATGCACGTCCAATGCCATTGATATCAGGAGGAAGCTTTTTGGTGACTGACACCGGTCTCACACATCTATCCTTGCATACCTGGCATGTGTTTCGATGAATTCTCTTCTCGGGGGCACCTCATCGCCCATAAGCATTGAAAAAATATGATCAGCTTCTGCGGCACTTTCGATTGTTACCTGCCGCAGAGTTCTTGTCTCAGGGTTCATGGTAGTTTCCCAGAGTTGTTCCGCATTCATTTCTCCGAGACCTTTATATCTCTGCAGGCTTACCGATGAATCTTTCCCCTGTCCCATCTCCGCAACAGCAGCTTCACGTTCTTCTTCCGACCAGCAGTACCTTTCTGCTTTGCCTTTCTTAATCAGGTATAAAGGCGGGGTGGCAATAAAGATGTTACCGCCTTTTATCAGATCCTGCATATAGCGGAAAAAGAATGTCATGATTAGAGTGGTAATATGTGACCCGTCCACATCGGCATCAGTCATGATAATGATCTTATGATAACGCAGGCCACTTATATTAAGGGCTTTACTATCCTCTTCGGTGCCGATATTTACGCCCAGTGCAGTAAAGATGTTCTTGATCTCTTCGCTTTCATATATCCTGTGGTGCATTGCCTTTTCCACGTTAAGGATCTTCCCTCTCAGCGGGAGTATTGCCTGGAACCTCCGGTCGCGTCCCTGCTTTGCTGTTCCTCCTGCAGAGTCACCCTCAACAAGGTATATTTCGCATTTTGACGGGTCCCTGTCGGCGCAGTCGGCCAGTTTGCCGGGCAATCCTGAACCTGAGAACTCATTCTTGCGCTGAACAAGTTCCCTTGCCTTTCGTGCAGCATGTCTGGCAGTGGCTGCAAGGATCACTTTCTGGACGATGATCCTGGCATCTTTCGGATTCTCCTCAAGATAATTTGTAAGCATAGAACTGACAGCCTGATCAACAGCGCCCATCACCTCGCTGTTACCAAGCTTGGTCTTTGTCTGGCCTTCAAACTGCGGCTCTGCAACCTTCACCGATATTATTGCTGTGAGTCCCTCACGGAAATCATCACCGCTTATATCAAATTTAAGCTTCGCGGTGGCTCCGGAATCTTCCGCATATTTCTTCAGTGTCCGTGTCAGCCCCCTCCTGAATCCGGCAAGATGGGTCCCTCCTTCTATGGTATTGATATTATTCACATAGGAGTGCACATTCTCCGAGAAAGAACTGTTATACTGCAGAGCAATTTCGACCGGCACATCCGTTTTGTCGTAAGAGATATGAACAGGGGTTTCAATTATCCTCACCCGGTTGGCATCGAGATAATCCACAAACTCCTTTAGTCCAAGGTTGGAAAGGAACTCCTGGTAACGATGTTTGTCTCCGTTACCATTCTCCACCATTTCTCTCAGATCCTTTATTGTCAGAATTATACCCTTATTGAGAAACGAAAGCTCGCGGAGGCGTGCTGCGAGTATCTCAAAATTGTATTCAGTTGTCTGAAATATAGACGGATCAGGCTTGAATGTAATAATGGTTCCTGATTTATCTGTTACGCCTATTTCGTCTACCTGGGTAACCGGCTTGCCTCTTTCGTAAATCTGCCTGAAGATCTTCCCCTGTCGCATTACTAAAGCCTCAAGCCGTTCTGAAAGGGCATTAACACAGGAGACACCCACCCCGTGCAGACCACCTGATACTTTATATGAATCCTTGTCGAATTTGCCCCCGGCATGCAGTACAGTCATCACCACTTCCAGGGCTGATTTTTTCTCCTTCTCATGCATTCCGACCGGGATACCCCTGCCGTCGTCGGTAACCGTAACTGAACCATCTTCATTTATAACAAGATCAATCCTTGTACAATATCCTGCGAGAGCTTCATCTATTGAATTATCAACAACCTCATAAACAAGATGATGTAATCCCTTGACTCCTGTATCCCCAATATACATTGCAGGTCTCTTCCTGACTGCTTCCAGACCTTCGAGCACCTGGATCCTCTCCGCTGAATACTCACTGCTTTCCTGCAATCTTTTTTCATTCTCACTCATTCCACGATACTTTTTATATTGTCATCCAATGTAAATTCATTCTCGTTATCAGCCAATAACAATCTGATTTTCATGTTTCTTAATTCCCCGCACAAATATACTGATAATAAAAGACTTCTGAATCTCCGCACAGGGAAAGTAATGCACAATTAGTAACAAGAAATTAACAGTCGAAATACCTGTTTTGATATAATAATATGATCCTTCACTTTCAGAGGCTGTAAGTGAACCCTGCCATGATCAGGAATCTCTGGGTTGGATAGTAGGCCCATTCCAGATAGCGGTTATATGAAATATTATTTATTCTGGCCCAGAACGAAAGGATCTTTGTATAACGGTACTCTGCACTCAGGTTGAGGTTGGCATGGGCCGGCCTTTCTATTATTACCGGTTCGAGCGTCATCCAGCCTGTCTGGCTCTCGCTGACCATCTGACGCCGTTTACCCAGTAGTGTGAGTTCTGCTCCTGCAATTATCTTATTCCTTAAATTATAATTGACCCCAAGTTTACCGTCCCATGGCGGTTTGTTCCATGGCCAGGTGTTAGCTGACAGGGTGTATTTGTTATAATTGGCTATGGCATACCAGGAGATCCCGGTGGTGATGTTGCCGCTCATTTCTCCGTGAATATTCAGGATCTCTGCCTCATCGGGAAGAGCGATAAAGTAGTTTCCTCTCTGAACCGATGATGCCGTGTCGGGGTAGACGATATTAGAAAAGAGGAGAAGGTCATTTATGAGGGAATAGCTTACCGACAGGTTATATTTCCCCCCTATGCCGTTATTGCCCTTCAGTCCTGCAGATATTATAAGTGCATGGTCGGTATTCGGAAGCATGAAAAGGGATCCGTCAGGCACTAAATAAGGGTTCTCCGTTATTGCCCTGAGCGGATCGTTCATCTCAAGCTTTCCTCCCAGTCCGGCATAGAATCTGACATATTCAGGCACCACACTGAATCCGAAACTGACGTCGGGATAGATATGAAGCCGTGATGAAATTGTTATGTTCCTTTCCATCATAATCTGAGCTCCCAGCCTGAAATTATATTGTGCTGTGTTTTTGCTTACGAAAGGGCTTGCTGAAAAAATAAATTTCGGCCTGAACATCAGGGTATCTGATATTTTAAAATGGTCATAATTTATTTTCGCCCCAACATAGAAACCTCTGTATTGCCTGGCCATATTCCCTGAAAAAGCACCATGGTGCTGAGTAAAATGTTTTGTGTTGGTGAAATAATCCCATGCCAGGTCAAAATCGTAAGAGAAGCTTGTGGAATCGAGGTTAAGGGAAGCAAATGAAAGGTCAGCACCGAAATTATTATAGGGCAACCTGATCTCTTTCTTTGAGGGATTGTACCCTGCAATTTCGGGTTTATAACCGTAGGCATACCTGTTATGCTGGTTGAAATCAACCGAGCCTTCTATAAAATTATCCCTGAAAAACCTTTTCCCGAACAGCGATGCTTCATTATCCATAAAACCGGCGTAAGCCCATTCATTGTTCTGAAGCAGCAGATTGCCCATGGATGAATTATGTCTTCCGTAAAAACCGAGGGCTCCGTTTCGGGAACGTTCATTCGTGATACTAATTTCGAGCAGGGGGGTTACATAGGTGCCAAAGCCGGCGTTGACATAGCTTTTGTAAAGTTTTGGAAGCGGATCGGGCAGAAGAGCAGCCGGCCTTATCGGACTTATGGTATAATCCGGAGAAAACTTATTAGGTTGCACGTCATATTTGACCGAGACTTCTATTCGTGATGTGTCGTTCATGTCGGGCATGAAAATCCTTTTCCTTACATCGGGGAGACTTGGCTTGTAAGGATTATAGAGGGTGATCTCCCTCTTCAGATCTGTCTCCTGCTTCCCTGTCTGCGATATGGCGGGAGACAGGATAGACAACATTATTACGGTTACTATAAGGCTTCTCATTATTTTATTCATCTCGTATCCTGTTCTATGTATTTTTTCAAAAAACATAAGTTGTTCTTCACTATAAGTTTCTGATTCTAATTGTCAAGTGATGCCAGTTTAGCTCTCACCTCGTCAAGTATCCCGTCATCATCTGCCGAATAATATTCATTCAGGCTCTGCAGTGTTGCCCGTGCCTGAAGAGTATCGCCCTTCTCTATGCTGATATCCGCCAGGAGAAGGAATATCCTTGCCATCCAGTACTGGTGAGGCGTATTCATATTTATAAATTCTGTCACTATTTTTTCTGATTCACCGTTCATTCCCTTTTTATACAGGATCTCTGCAACCCGGTATTTCGATTCAGCGCCTTCTGCAGTAGTGACTTCGGAAGAGACTCTTCTGAAATCCGTAAGGGCTTCATCAAATTCATTAAGGCTGTAACGGGCTTTTGCCCTGATAAATGTTGCCTCTCGTGCAAGCTCATCCGGCATGTTTGCAGCCTGTCCGATCTTATTTGCTGCCCTTATAGCCGACTGTGCATCCCCTGTCTGCCAGGCTGACCTTAACTGGCCCCTCATTGCCGTCAGTCTTGTACTTTGAGTGGATGCAACATTCTCCAGTCTTTCATAGTAGCTGAACGCTGTTGAGAAATCTTCCCTGCCGTATAATATTGACGAGGCATTTATCAGTGATTGCTCCGTAAATGGCGTATTTGGTACCTCAATAATCTCCTGGTAAAGCTTCAGTGCTTCATTTTGATTGCCGGTTGAATTGAGGCATTCAGCGAGGTAAAACTGGGCATTCAGCCTGAAGCTTCCGTTGCGGAATTCATTGAGATAACTCCGGAAAACCTCCGTGGCCCTGTCACACCGGCCTGACATATAGAGGTTTTCACCCGAAATATAGAGTAGTGAATCCTTTTCCGCGAGATTAATATCGCCATACCCGCCGAGTGTTCGTATGTATGCAAAGTATGCCTCGACATCGTTCATATCAACATAGGCGTTCCTGAGACCCGTCATTGCATTTCTTGCCTCAGGGGTTGACCGGTAGTTCTCGATCACATTCCTGAACTCTGCGACAGCTCTCTGATTATCCCCCTGGTTATAATAGAGCAGTCCGAGCTGTACTATTGCTCTTGGCACGAAAGGGCTGGTGGTATAGGATCGTATAACGGTATTGAAGTCAGCCTCCCCTCGTTTGAAATCCTCCATCACGACATAAGCCCTGCCTCTTTCAAAGTAAGCATTGGGGACCAGGGCAGAGTTGGGATGCCTTGAAACAAGAGTAGTCAGAAGCTCTGCCTTCCCACTCTGGTTATTCATCAGGCCAAGGGCAAAAGCCTTCTGGAACATGGCATAATCAGCATCGGTCTTCCCGAATTCGATTACCCTGTCGTAGTAGGATATTGCCTCCTTATATTGTGTGGTTATGTAGTAGCAATCGGCTATCCGGCATCTGGCATCAGTAAGGGCATCAGCTCCCGGCACAGTGGCTTCCTTCTCAAATGTTCTGAAATGAGTAAGTGCGTTTGTAAAATCGTCGAGGTTGAAATAAGTATAAGCGAGATTATATCGTACAAGGTTGTTTTCGCTCAGCTGGCGGGAACCGGGGATACCCATAAAATTATCATAATCATCCCTTGCCAGGCTGAATTGTCCCAGTCTGTATCTTGTTTCACCTCTCCAGTAAAGGGTCCGTGCCCTTATCTCATGGCTGTATCTCTGAAATTCAAGTGATTTGTCAAACATAGCCAGAGCCGGCTCAATCTCATTGTTCTTATAATATTCGAGTCCACGGAAAAATGTCACTTTCTGGTAAGCTTCCTCCATCTTGTCGTTCTTGATACTTATCTTGTCAAGCGCTGCCAGGGCTGACCTGTAATTCCGAATCTGCATGAAAGTGGCTACAAGGTAGTTGTAAGCTTCTCCTACCTTGTCTGATCCCGGATAAAGGTCAATGTATTGCTGGAAAGCGGCTATTGCCTCACCGAATGGAGAATTTGATGTCTCATAGGTAAGCCGGGCATAGTTAAAGAGAGCTTCTTCCCTGAGCTTACTGTCAAAATTCATCTTGGCCGCCTCGCCGAAAGCAAACTGAGACCGTTTCTTGTCATCTTTCTGCAGATAGCAGTCGCCCAGGAGAAACCATACATTCTGACTGAGTATATCATTCCTGGCTCCTGTCTCAAGCAGCACCTTAATGGCATTATCGAGCGCGCCGGTCTTGTAGTAACAAAAACCAAGCTGGTATTTATCTTCCCTGGCACTTGCCCTGGCTTCAGCCGTATAGCTTTCAAGGTACGGCAGAGCCTCTTTAAACATATCCTTATTGAAGTAAGCATCGCCGATAAACCGGTAAAGTTCAACTGTTCTTTCTTTGGGAGATGACTGGATAAGATCCGGTGCCATGGCAAGGATGCCATCATAATCTTTCTTCAGATAGAGAATCTGCACTATGTAGAACGGAACAACAGGTCCGAAGGTCTCATCATCCTGAAGCCTTAAAAATCCCTCATATGCAGTCTCGTACATTTCCTGTTCATATGCGATGTGAGAATAGTAGTATATTGCTGGTGCAGTATATTCGGTGTCAACATCCTTTATTTCCGAAAACATTAGAAGGGCTCTTGGTCTCTCCCCTCGCGAATAAAGAGAATAACCGTATCTGAAAAAGTACTCAGCAAGCCTCGCATCTTCAAGCTCCTGACGGTTAACTGTCTCATAATAAAAGGCTGCTTTCCTGTAGTTCCTGTTCTGGTAAAAATAGTCAGCCAGTGCCAGCCTGGCATCATTAATTCTGGGACTTTCGGGATAATTAAGTATATACTTTATCATTCTGTATTCTGAATCAGGGTTAAAAAGCCTAAGTGCTGAAATTGCACCGTAATATTCAGCTTCACTCCTCATTATCAGATCTGTTGATGCCGGATCCTGAAGATACAGATCAAAGAACCTTATCGCAGCAGGATACTTTTCCTTGCTGAAAAGCTCCATCCCCCTGTTGAATCCTGAGTTCAACTGATCAGCTGAGAATGACGCCTGTGAAAAAGCCCCGGCTATTGAAAGTAAGAAAAAGCCTGATATTAAAACTATTTGTTTGCTGTTCATAAGTTAATTTTTTTGCCTTTGCCCGGAAAGAAACAACCGGAGTGTGAAAATTCCTATACTGTTCTATATTATTGTTAATCAATTAAATATAACAATATGTCACATTTCCGGAAAAAGTAAAATTACAACTAATAAACGCCGCAGTCAGGTCTTTATTACTGATTTTATCAACATATAAATGTTAATTATCAATTCTTTCATTAATTTGCGGAACAAAGAAAACAGTATGCAGGAGACCCTTCCGCTTGATGTGATAATAGAGCTTCGCAACTGCAATATATGGCAGCAGGATCATCTTGTTCTTTCCGGTGTAAATTTTTCAGTGAAGAAGGGTGATTTCATGTATCTGGTCGGACGGGTGGGAAGCGGAAAAACCAGTCTGATAAAAACCATCAATGCACAGTTACCGTTAAAGGAAGGAGAGGGACTGGTTGCAGGATATGATCTTTCAACCTTAAAGTCAAGAGATATTCCCTTCCTGAGACGTAAGCTTGGTATTGTTTTCCAGGATTTCCAGCTTCTCACCGACAGATCGGTTAACGCCAACCTGGAGTTTGTGCTGAAAGCGACAGGATGGAACAATAAGAGTGAGATAGAGACCCGCACAGGCGAAGTGCTTGAGAAGGTAGGCCTTGGGCTCAAGGGGTACAAGATGCCTCATCAGCTGTCCGGGGGCGAACAGCAGAGGGTCGTTATCGGAAGGGCGCTTCTGAATGATCCTGATATTATACTTGCTGATGAACCAACAGGCAATCTTGATCCTGAGACATCCGAAGGTATTATAAAGCTTCTCAGGGAGATAAGCGGGACAGGAAGAGCTGTCGTGATCGCCACTCACAACTATACCATGCTCAAAAAGTTTCCGGCCCGGACAGTTAAATGTGATAACGGCAGACTGTATGAAGTCAGGGATGACGAAGAGATAGAGCTTGACAATCTGTGATCCTCATTAATCAAATTCTGTTCATCTCTTCAGCCCTTCGCTGACATTCAAGTGTGATTTTAAAAAGTTCCCTCCGGTTCCTGCACTTATCATTATCCAACAGAGACGTGTTGTGCCATATAGTCACAAATGTACCTCCGACTCCCGCCACTTCATTCAGGATCGTTTTAATCTCTGCCCCTGCATCATCAATATTCAGTCCTTTTGTTTCCAACAGTGTGAGATCCATTATCTGGAACGGGGTAATTTTCAGCGGAGTCTGTTCATCTGCAATCACGTCATAGAAAAAGAAGGGTCTGGCAATACCGGCTCTGAACCCTGTTTCTTCTGAGTAACCCATCGAATAATCGGAAAATATTCCTGCTCTGATAAGATTGCGGTAGGTACCTGGAAATCTGATTCTAAGATAATGGAACCGGCTTTCCGTAACATCCCTGTTAATTATACTTCTGAGTCTTGCGATCTCGTCTGTAAGAAGCACTTCATTGTCCGGCGAATAGTACGAGGGATGAATTCCCGTAAAATACTTCGGAGGGATCCCCGAGATAAGTTTTCTGTACAGCGGGTGCCTCCAGTCCGGATTCCGGTCGAAATGCGAGATGTCACCTACCGGGAAAAAGAATCCTGCATTACAGCTAAAGTGGCCGGCCTCATCAATTATATAATCGAAAACATCATACGGATCCTTGTCTTTCCCGGTAATGCAGCCATATCTGTCAGATGCTTGTCCTGTTTTTTTTGAAATATCATGAAAAAAGGCGCTTATATTCTCAGCCAGACTTCTGCCCAGGTAAGCAAATGGTTCGTCAGCATCAATGGTCATAAGTGCCCTGAACTGATTTCTCCTGAATGCAAGGGTCTGAAACTTTTTTAGAAGGCTTCTTGCAAATTCCCTGGCCCACAAATCAATAACCGGTCTGGTCAGAAAATGGTTCCTGAACGCGACAGAACCGGCTGCTTTAAACCGGCCATATTCATCCGGGTTAAACTCCTGATACTCTTCATAACGGCTGACAAGAAAAAAAGAAGCGGCAAATATATCGAATGGAATGTCCGAATCGGATTTAGTCTGAAAAAAGACCGGCAGGTTTCTCCAGTTTGATATATTTATCTCCCTGCTTCTGATTCCGGTCTCGAACAGGAGGGTGTCGGGCCTGATTCTGAATGCTCCGGGTATGTTTTCGCCGGAGTAATTAATTACATAATGTTTGCCGAGTTTTCTTCTGTCAGAAACAAGTTGCCACTTCAAGCCAAGTATATCCCCAAGGATAATACCAGCAATATATCCCAGACGCGGTGGATTGCCTTCGGTGAATATTTTTACGATATCCGGTCCCATTATTACAAATTTATGCAATAATACGGATCGGTTATCCTGATCCATCAATAAACTGTACCAAATTCTGATCTTGCTGTCCCGGTAACCGGCAGTTTATACAGGCTAACGTGAAAGAAAATCATCATAAAGCACCTGCAGGTATGCCCTGCCATATTTCTCTGCAGCCTCAGTGCCTGATCCTCTGCTGACAACAGGCTTACCGAGTTTATGATCATAAATTACAGCAGAGCTGTCGGTAATAAATCCAAATCCTTCGTTAAAAGTGTAGAATGCAAAGGAGTTTGAGCCGGCATTCAGCAGGTCCTTGGCAAAAGGATAATAGTCGGGCAGACCAATCTGATTCAACACCGTCGGGGTGATGTCAACCTGGCTGCCATATTTTTCAATGGTCCCGCCCTGTTTTGTAAGAGCACCACCAAGCCATAGCATGGGTATCCTGAATATCTCTTCAGAATAGACATGTATATCAGTGGAGCTCCGCCGGTAATGATCAGCCACCAGTATTACAAGTGTGTTCTGCCACCAGTCGGTCCCTTTAGCCCATTCAATGAATCCACCAACGGACCTGTCGGCATAATAAACTGAATTTCTGAATTTTGTCAAGTCATCTCTTCCTTCAAATACCTGGTCCATTGGCACGTCAAAAGGTTCATGGCTCGAAAGGGTCAGAACAACTTTCAGGAACGGTTCCTTCATGGTCCTCATGGAATCCCTTAATACTTCAAAAAGGATATGATCATGAACTCCCCACTTTGAATTGTAATGGACAGGGTTGAAATCATGCATTGTTACAACCTGTTGAAATCCTGAACTTAAAACAAAAGAATTGAAGTTGGCAAAGTTAATCTCACCGCCATACCAGAAGGAGCTTCTGTAACCGAGTCCGGTAAGTGTTCTTACCATACCGTTCATAGACTGGGTCTTCTTCGGCTCTTTAATAATTGAGACAGCCGGCTGGGCGGGGTAAGCGTTCAATATTGCGGGAAGAGCCTTATCCGTACGGTTACCTGAAGCATAGAAATTAGTAAAGAGTAATCCCTCCCCGGCAAGAGTGTTCAGTACGGGTGTGGTTAGCGAATCACCCCCGAGGGGACCGACAAGGACATTGCCGAAGCTTTCAAGTATTATGAAAAGAATGTTTGGTCTGTCATTGTTTATTACCTTTTCAGGCAGGCCCTCCATTATTGTCAGATTGTCCCGCAAGGCCTTTGCAGTGTCTGTTTCGTAAAAAATATAAGGGTTATGAGACGGCTTGGCATTTGCCAGAGAACTACCAACATTCCATACAACGTTAATTGCAGCATGGTTAATGAACATATTCTTATTGAAATAGACCGTGCCTGCATTAATCGGGGCAATCCCCACGCCTCCTCTGATCGGGATAAGAAGAGAACCCCATAATAACAGAAAAAAAGAGATTGCCGCGGGCCACAACCGGATCCTGTCAAGGTTTCTGAATAAATTGTCCACAAATCTCCTGTAAAGAGTTAAGAACAGGAGAGTTATTGTGGCAATAGCCAGAACAACAAGCATAATAGTAAGGGTGCTGACCGATGCTGCAGCTTCTCCGGGAGTTTTGAGATAGAGCAGAGGGGTGTGGTCCATCCTGAATCCCCAGTATTTATAGAGAACGGTATCGGTGACAACAATTACAGAAGCTATCAGGACAAGCAACCAGGTATACCATTTCATAAATTTCCTGAACCATTCTCCGTTCAGAAGCACTCCGGGTATGATGAGCATTACCGGAATAATGAATATATATCCTGTAGCCGATATATCCAGTTTGATCCCGTTAGTAAAGGTAGCGGCAAGAATGCCGGGGCTGTAGCTAAAGGCTTCCTTATGCTGGGTAAGGATAAAAAACAACCTGGCAGCGATGAAAAACAGCAGCCAGAAGAATGCATATGCACAGAGAGCTGTTAGTCTTTTTTTCATAGTGCTCTTTTTGTCCCCCTGGCAACTTCCGCCTTATTATTCCTGACAAAGAAGAGCACCAGGGAGAATGTAATAATGAATATTCCTGTTATTGTGAGCCAGTCAGGTTTTTCATCAGGTACCAGTATCCAGCTCAGAATAGCTCCAACAACAGGAATGATGAATTTCCACAGATTCAGTTCAGACACCTTTACTCCCGGTCTCTGAAGCAGGCTGAACCAGATTGAGAAGGCAGCTGCAGCCATAATTGCAAGCCAGATCAGGATGAGCCAGTACCTTGCGGGTAACGGTCCTTCAGGTATCCCTTCAACCGGTAATGCCACAAGATACATTACCAGCCCCCCGGTAAAGAATGAGACTGAAGTCAGGACAAAAGGGTTCATTCCCCTGCTTCGCAATGAGACTATCACATTGCTTGTTGCCGTTGCCACGTTGGCTCCCAGGATCATCACAACTCCCAGCATCTCGGCAAGATCGCCGAGCTCGAAGGCCTGTCTGCCTGCACTTATCATAATAACTCCCGTTATTCCGAATATTATAGTTATTATTTTCCAGGTCGTGAGCTTATCTTCGCGATGCATCATTGCCGCAACAACTGCAGTAACAAGGGGCTGTGAGCCCACTATTATTGCCCCGAGTGCCCCGGGTACGAGATCCATTCCCAGATAAAACAGAGTGTAATTGAGAATGGTCTGAAGGAACATGACCGAAATAACAAGCTTCCAGTGCTCCCTTATCATCCTGAAGTATTTTGCAGGCTTCACTGTAAAAGGAAGAATAATGAGTCCGGAAATGATAAACCTTAATCCTGCAAAATGAAGTGGAGAGTCATACTCCAGTCCAATCTTGATGCCGGCATACGCTGTTGACCACAGCAGGCATGCTATTATTGCCCAAAAGACAGTATTCTCCTTACTGTTCAATGAGAACTATTTAGGGCGCAAATATCAGAAAAATTTTTATTTTTCCACAAGGTTCCAGTCAGGCGGATTCAATCCCAGCAGATGTTTCACGAAGAAATCACGTCTTTTTCTCTCCCCGTATGTTCCTCCGCTGGTATGTCTTGCACCGGGCAGAAAAACATATTCAAATTCCTTATTTGACTTAATCAGGGCATTTACCACCTGCATTGTTGAAGTCGGGTCGACATTATTGTCCATTTCGCCATTGAGCAACAGCAGCTTGCCTCTGAGCCTCCATGCATTATCGACGTTTGACGATTCGGCATATTCTTCTCCGACAGGCCATCCCATCCATTGCTCATTCCACCACATCTTATCCATACGATTGTCGTGGCAGCCACACGAGGCGACAGCTACTTTATAGAAGTCTGAATAAAACAGAACGGCTCCGGCAGCATTTTGTCCTCCTGCCGATGTCCCATAAACTCCTACCCTTTCAATATCCATGAAAGGATATTTTTCCGCTGCTGCCTTCATCCATAGTATCCTGTCCGGAAAGCCTGCATCCTTCAGGTTTTTCCAGCAGACATCATGAAAAGCTTTTGAACGGTTCGAGGTCCCCATGCCATCTATTTTGACAACAATAAAACCAAGCTCTGCAAGCTGATGCATACCGCTGATGATGGGTCTGAAGCTCTTTGGAACAAAGCTGCTGTGAGGGCCGGCGTAAATATCTTCTATAACAGGGTATTTCTTCGAAGGATCGAAATTGGTTGGGCGGACTATTATCCCCCAAATATCAGTCACGCCGTCACGCCCCTTTGCCACAAACACTTCCGGCAGCTTTATTCCTGTGGCGAGCAGATCGGATATATCAGCCCTTTCAACAAACATTACCATGGAGCCGTTTTCAGTCTTCCGTACCAGAGTTACCGCAGGAGCATCAATCTTTGACCATGTATCCACAAAGAATCGTTTGTCGGGAGAAAAGAAGGCTTCATGAGTGCCATCACCCTCCGTAAGCCTTGTAAGTCCGGTGCCATCAAAATTAATCCTGTAATAATAAATGTAATAGGGGTCCCCGGGCTCACGGCCACTGGCCTCAAAAACGATTTGCCTGTTCTGATCATCAACAAAACTGACACCTCTTACAACCCAGTCACCTTCAGTGATCTGGTTCTTAACTTCCCCCGTTCTTGAATCATAAAGATAAAGGTGATTCCAGCCATCTCTTTCCGATGCCCATATAATCTCGCCGTATCCTTCAATATCGTAACGGTATTTTTTTCCGCTGTAATCAATAAAGGTCGGAGAGGTCTCATTGACAAGAACCTTGTAATCACCCGTTTCGGCATCTACTCTTATGATCTGATAAACCTGATGTCCCCTTTTATTGTATTCAAAAGTGAAATAGCTGTTATCCTTGCTCCATTCAATGTTGTTGATTGCGTACTGATTGGGTATCTGTGTATCGTCCACAGGTATGTGTTTCATTTTCATGATATCAAAAAGCTGAGGATACTTCTGGGGTATCGCATCACCGGGTTTCTGATATTCATATGCGTAATGTTTTGGTTGCAGCTGATCCTCCGGAGATGACTCAATATAGTGTATCATCCGCTTTTCGGCGGGCTTAACCCTGTATGCGATCAGTTTTTTCGAGTCGGGCGACCATCTGATAAATGAGGAATAATACTCACCCAGGGCACCGTCATAGCTCAGCTGATACTCTTTATTGTCCTTGTTCGATTTGACAAATACATTGAAATTCTTTATGTATGCTGTCCACTCCTTGTCGGGAGAAATAACGGGCTCGTTACGTGTCTCATCCCTGAAACCCCATGCCCAGGCATTTTGTGGTCTTGTTCGTTCAGTAACCCTGTCTCTCCTGGAAATAGTGTAGTCCCGGAGGTTACAGATCCAGTTATAGTTATCATACACAAATGCAAAGCTTACCATTCTCTCAGAGAAAATTATATTACGTATTGGCAGCTTTCCAGGCTCCGCCTTTTCTCCGGTTGCCTTTTCAAACGCGGCTGCAAATCTTTTCTGGTCAAATGCCTGGCGTTTTGTTTGTCTTACGGGATTGATAATAATATATTCCGTTCCCCCTCTGCTATGATTCTCGTAAAAGAAACTACCGGCTGTTCCTATCCACACAGGTCTGACACTCCCTCCATAAACCTTTCCGGAGGTGAGTCTGGCCAAACCGTCAGCCTTTTCATATACTTCGGGTGAAATGGAGACCTGCGGCCAGCAAATTCCCGATGGAGCCATAAAAAGCAGAACCCAGACCAGTGTGTAAATCCTAACTCTTTTCATCATATAATAATCTGTTTTAATGGTATGATGGAACCCACATGTTTGACTTCGTCGAGCTCGCTTCGCTCGGTTGAAAATTATATACATACGTGTTTGTCCCGATTAATCGGGATGTGGGTTTCATCAATATTCATGTTTTTATCTGAAACTATAAACGGCTAAAATTAACAGAAAATAAAAGGTTAATGCCGGCTTTTAATAATATTTAACAATGTTTTAAATCTTAACTTTCCGAAAAAAAGAGACCGGCAAGCCTGTAATTTATTAGATTTGTAATAACTTCATCAACCTGAAAATGAGAGTAGCGGATCATATTGCCTTGCAGCTGGCCTCCATTGGAGTAAGGTATGTGTTTGGTGTTCCGGGAGGAGCTTCCATCCCGTATTTAAATTCTTTCAGGGAAGCAGGCATTGATTTCATCTTATCGTCAGGCGAAACAGCTGCAGCTGTAATGGCTGATGTTACTGCCCGGATTACCGGCATTCCCGGGGTGTGTCATGCCACTTTTGGTCCCGGGGCAGTTAACCTTGCTTCGGGCACAGGGGGCGCTCTTCTTGACAGATCGCCTCTTATAGCTCTCACAAACGAGGCAGGGGACAGGATGATTAACCGTACCACCCAGATGAACATCAACCACCAGGCCCTATTCAAACCGGTTACAAAAGCAACCTTCAGGCTAACTCCTTCCACAACCCCCGCGATAGTGGCCAATGCCATAAAAAAATGCCAGGAAGAGTATCCCGGTCCGGTACATATAGGGCTACCGGCAGATATAGCGGGAGCTGAAACTGATGAGCCGGAGGAACTAAATCCTGAAAGAGTGTCAGGGCATTCCGGGTTTGATTATGGCACTGAAAAGATAAAATCACTACTGAGTGAATCGCGCCGTCCGATTATAGCAGCAGGGCTGTCGGCTTTAAGACACGGCATTGGAGGGGACCTGATACAGTTCCTCGAGCAATATAAGATACCGGTTATCCTTACACCCATGGCCAAAGGCCTGATCCCTGAGGAACATCCGTCGTATTCAGGGGTACTTTTTCATGCGCTGAGTGATTATCTTGAAGATATCTGGTCAAAAGCTGACCTGGTGATAGGACTCGGATATGACCAGATTGAATACAACTACGAATCGTGGTTGCCTGATGTACCACTTATACATTTCGATGTACGGGATACTGATCTCCCGGAGAGTGGGGTTGTTGAACATTTTTCAGGACCTCCCGGGGATTGGTTCGGGCTTCTTCGTAACCTGAACCAGGGTTCGCTGATCTTTGAAAAGGGCCTGATAAGAGGAGTAAGAGATGAAATGGAAGCCGTCTTCAAAGGCTTTACAGGCCATTTTGGCCCTGTTGCCGCTCTTTCCGTGCTAATGGAAGAGCTGCCGGCCGATACAATTGTAACGGCAGATGTCGGATCTCATCTCCACCTGATCGGACAATTCTGGCGTACAGGAAAAGAGGGAAAGCTTCTGATGTCAAACGGGTGGTCAGGCATGGGTTTCGGTATTCCTGCCGCACTGGCTGCTCAGCTCCATTATCCGGAAAAGAGCGTTGTATGTATTACGGGCGACGGCGGATTCCTGATGACGGCAGGCGAACTGATTGTTGCACGCAGGTATAACCTTCCGGTCATTATAGTAGTATTCTCGGATGGCGAGCTTAATCTGATCCGATTAAAACAGAACAGGGCAGGTATCCCCAATTATGGCACCATGCTCTATACAGGAAACCTGTTCGGCGCGGATATTTTTCTGGGTATAAAGGTATTACATGCCTGCTCATCAGATGAATTGACAAAGGCAATTAATGAAGCGCTTTCACTCAGTGAACCGGTTATAATTGATACCCGGATCGATCCCGACGATTACAGGTGGCTTTTGGCAAAGGGCTGAGAGCTCCAGCCTCCGCTTTACTTTTATTTTTTGGCTTTCCCGGCTTTTATTGTTTTAGCTTCGCTTTTTTTATCAGCAGGAGCTTCTTCCGGTTTTTCTTTTTTCGGCTTAGTACTTCCGGCAGCTTTTTTTTCTTTCGGAGCACTTGCTTTTTTTTCTTTCGGAGCACTTGCTTCTTTTTCTTTCGGAGCACTTGCTTCTTTGACTTTTTCGGCCTTTTTAGTTTCCTCAGGTGCCTGTACTTCCTTTACTTCCTTGGGGGAGAGAGCTTCCTTCACTTCTTCAACCTCCTTTACTTCCTTCACTTCAGTGCCCTCCTTTAGGGGGATTATCTCTTTAACTTCTTTAACTTCTTTAACTTCTTTAACTTCTTTAGCTTCTTTAGCTTCCTTACTGCCTTTCCCGGGTTTTGTTTCCTTCTTTATTTCTTCTGAAACAGAGCCCGGGGACTTAACAATTTTTCCTGCGGTTTTTTTTCTTTTCCGCCTTACTCCGTAAGTACCGAGTATTATCTTTCCTCTTCTTGATTTTTTGTCGCCTTTTCCCATAGATACAGGTTTTGAATTGTTAATAACATCTTTCGAAAGACAGGATGCAAAGTTAACATTATTCTTTATTTTACGTCATGATTTTCCGGTTTCGTTAAACAATAAGTTGAAACAGCCTTATAACAGATCCCTTCTGTAGTTGCCGTAACAGATTTTATGCCTTGTCATTACGGTAATTTTGGAATATCCGCCTTGTGAGCATCATCATGACTCCTTCCGGCTCAAGTGCGCTTTTCGCATAAAACCAGCCACTCCAATGTTTTTGTTACTCCCTCATAAAAGGGAGTTATCCTGTACCCAAGGTGCTTTTCTGCCTTTTCGCTCGACATAATCCAGTTGTTCATATACTTGTCGAGCCATTCCCTGGTAATTAAAGGAGGTAATCCTGTTAAGCCTGAAAAGAATCCTGTAACATTCACTGCCGCTTTAAGCAGTGGCAGTGGTAAGCGAATAAGATTTCTTGTTTTTCCGCATGCTTCTCCCATTATACTGAATAGTTTTGAAAATGTAAGATTCTCTCCACCAAGGATATAACGCTCACCGCTTATTCCCTTTTCTGCAGCCAGCAGGTGCCCTTCAACGACATCGTCCACATATACATAATTGCCCACTGACTCGCCGCTGCCCGGCAGGATCCGCCAGAGGCCCCTCTTGTACATCTTAATTATCCTGGTGAGTGAATTGCTTTTTGTCAGCTCTCCCGGGCCATATACTCTGGCAGGATTTACAATTACGACATCCAAACCCCTCTCAGAGTATTCTTTTGCAATCTTTTCTGCTTCCGCCTTTGTTTTTTCGTATGATGTATGAAAAACGGGGTCCGGATTTGTCGTCTCATCAACAGGTCTGCCATCGCGCGAAAAGCTCATTGTTCCTGCAGTGGATGTAATGACAACTTTCCTGACCCCGCTAAGCAGTGCGCCCTCAAGGATTTTAATTGTTCCTTCGACATTTATTTTGTAAGGTATGCCGGGGTCTTTGGACCACGGTTTTGTATAGGCTGCCATGTGAAAGACCATATCACACTTCTCCATGCCTTTTTTCAATGCATCTTCATCAAGGATATGTCCCTTTACGAATGAGATATTCTCCGATGTGAATTTCCCTGCCTTTTCCGGATTCCGGATAAGTAATACAACTTCATTGTTTCCGCTGGCAAGCTTTTCCGCAAGCCTCTGGCCGATAAACCCTGTTCCTCCGGTAATAAAAAACCTCATGGCTGACCTGTTATATATATTGACCTTTTAATGAAAACCTGAACTCAGGATTATGATATGCTGCAGATATTTCAGTTGTTACGGCCATACTTGCATGTATCAGAAAGGCAGGCAGGAATGACCCTGAAAGATAACTCGTGCAGCACACAATTATTCCAAACGGAACAGATCCTATTACCAGGAAAACTCCTTTGGGAATATGCACAACTGAATAGAGTATGATGTTTATTGCAAGTGAAACAGGGAACCCGAAAGCTTCATAGCATGTAAACCATAGTACTCCCCGAAAAAAAAATTCATAACCCAGGATATAAATTATCCAGAGTACTGCAGAAAGAAACAGATGTCTGATATTCCAGTTTTTTTCTCTCAGCTGCGGAGATTCTTTCCATAATTTACGGTTCTTTGAGGAAAAGAAGGATAGAATGATTGCTACCGGGGGTAGAATGCAGATGAGAAACTGCAGGTTTTTAATCTCAGATGCCGGAGAACCTGAAGCTGCTGCACCGTGTCTCATCACTGACAAAAAGAGTAACAACGGTGCCACACCAGTCAGAAGTATACCGGTAATCTTTTCCGAAATAAATTCCAGTGTATGCTGAGACAGGTGCGCGGGATTTCGTCTCCTGACGAATCGCATCAGCACTTTACGTTCAGCAAGGTAATAATAAACTGAAAAGAGCGTGATTATGGCAATGATGGAAGATACCGCCAGAATATTTTTTTCGTCTGTAAAGAAACTGGTCATATAACAATTAATGGAATGAAGCCGGATTGAGAATTTTTTTTTACGATGTAAAAATATTAAAATTACTGCCTTTCCCTGTGAACTTTTTTATAGTGTGCAATGTTTAAGAATTAAAAAAAACATTGAACAGACTGAAATTGAGCCTAAAATGAAGTAAAATTCACCATAATATGGAAATTTATTTTTAGTTCTCAAAAATAAGTATGATCTTTGTATCTGTTTTTAAATACTTTAATTATTGAATTATGAACATTTATGTCGGAAGTCTTAATTTCAAAATGCAGGAAGCAGAATTAAGAGAAATTTTTGAGGAGTATGGCGAAGTAAGCAGCGCAAAAATTATTTTTGACAAATACTCCGGAAAAAGCAAAGGGTTTGGTTTTGTTGAAATGCCGGACGATGCTGAAGCCAAAAAGGCCATTCAGGAACTTAACGGGAAAGAGGTTAGCGGGAGAAACATTATCGTTAACGAATCAATTGAAAGAGCTGAAAGAAGGAGCAACTTCAGAGGCGGTGATAACGACCGCAGGGGAGGTGGCGACAGGAGAAGGGATCACAGAGGTTAGCAAACAACAAAAACTGACGATTATGAAAGGAACTATAAAATGGTATGACAGGGTAAAAGGTTATGGATTCATTCAGACGGAAGATGAAAAAGATATTTTCATTCATCGTTCCGGACTGGATGTTCCCCAGACCGAACTTGAGACCGGCCAGGCTGTTGAATTTGAAGTGGAAATGAGAGAAAAGGGGCCGGTTGCCATAAAAGTTAAGAAGGTAGAATAAGCTCTTAAGAAAGAATTAAAGGCCGTCCCGAAAAAGAAGGACGGCCTTTTTTATTTTTCTCCCCGTAATATCTCAGATCAGTTTCCAGGGTGCTCTGTAGTCATAATGGAGCAGTCTTGTTGCCGCGCCGTCAGTATCGTCAACAAAGGTTTCTGTCTGTGGATCCCATTTGATGGTTCTCATAAGGTCGCATGCGATATTACCCAGTGTACAAACGGTACAGCTGCTATGCCCGATCTCGACAGGAACCTCGGGGTCAACCCTGTTGCGTACTGCCTCTATGAAGTTGACCTGATGAGGGATCCTGGTCTCGTAAGGTCCTTCAATTGCCTCGGTTTGAGGAGGATTGAAGCCGGGATCCGAAGCATTAAAATAACCGCGTGCCACTTCTATCCAGCCTGCATCACCCCAGAATTTCACACCCTTGGTAAGCTTCTCATCGAAGGGTTCTGAGGTCATAACGATTCCGTTTTCGTATTTGAAGCTCATGAATTCGGTGCCATCTCCAATGGGCGATATCTCAACGGGTCCGCTTTTATCCATTCCAAGACCCCATTGAGCTATATCAAACATATGGGCACCCCAGTCGGTTGTAAATCCGCCGCCCATCTCCTTGTACCATCGCCATGCGCCCCAAATGGTTTCATCCTGTTCGGGGTCAAGTGATATAGGCGGATTCAGTTCATTGTTAAAATGGATTGTCTCAGGCAGAGGGCCGAGCCACAAATCCCAGTTAAGGTCGGCAGGCAGGGGCTCTTCAGGCAGGTCATATGGTTTTGGCGGAGCTCCCACATATGCATTAACGAGGCTAATCTTTCCCAGGGCCCCTGTCTGAGCAAGCCTGACTGCATGACGGAAACCTTCGTCGGAGCGCTGCTGGCTCCCCACGGCAAGAATCCTGTCTGTTTCACGGACCACGCGCCTCAACTCCTGCCCCTCCATGATTGTGAAAGTGAGGGGTTTTTCGAGATATACATCCTTGCCAGCCTTGCATGCGGCAATAGCTATCATCGCATGAGCATGGTCGGGAACAGCAATTACCACAGCATCTATATCACTCCTCGCAAGAAGATCCTGATATTTCTCATAAGTGGTAATGTTAACCTTCTTATCTGCTTCAGTATAGAATGCATTAACCCTTCTTTCGAAGCGGGTCCGCTTGATACCATATACATCACATCCGGCGAGGACCTTTACACCCTCAATCTGAATAAATCCGTTAAGCAAAAACATGGCCTGCCTGCCCAAACCAATAAAACCGAGCCTGATATCGGTATCGGTGCTGCTCTTGCATGATGTTGCAAGACGCGGAAGAATGACAATGCCGGCCATCCCGGCAGCTGCGGAACCGAGGAAACGGCGCCTCGACCATAGTGGTTTCTGATTTTTCATAGGTTAGTTATTTAACAGGTTAAAAAAAGAGTTAAAATTCTATTTTCCAAGGCATTTTTCTGATTCTGAATGTAAAAATAAGATTTTTCTTATTAAAAATCCATATTTATTGCCTTTATGTTTAATAACAGTAAATCCAATTCAGGCGGGAAAATCCCTGAATGATCGTCAGAAGGTCCCGTAAATTGAATATTTCCCGGTGTTACAGAATATTGATGAATAGAGGTAAAGACCTGATGCGCTTGTCTCCATCTTCCTTTCCATGTGGAGTACCGGTTCACCCTTCTTAAGCTTCAGATAACGGCCGATCCTGCCTGAAGCCTGTATAGCCTTAATTCTCTGTTCCCCTCCCTTTATCTCCAGATTGTAGTGCTGCCTCAGGATTCTGAATAATGACCTGTTTTCAAACTGCCGTGCTGTTATCCTTGGCAGGTTTATATTGGCAATATATGTGATATCGAAGAAAAGAGGCAATCCGTCAATCAACCTTAGCCTCTCCATATAAACAGCCCCCGATTCCTTCTCAAGCTCACTCAGTGGAAACATGAAATCCCCCGGCCATGGTATCAGCACAGGCTTCACAATTATCATGGTCCTCAAACTCCTGTCTCCAACTGCCGTGGTGGTCCCTGATACTGAAAGGATCCCTATCTCTCTCGGCAGATGATGCACTATGCTTCCCTTTCCCTGGTGCTTTCTTATATAACCGTCAGCCGCAAGATTTGACAGCGACTGCCTGACCGTAGGCCTGGTCAGACCATAGAGCCGGCAAAGCTCATTCTCGGAAGGCAGCAGATCCCCCTCACTGTAAACTCCTTCAGTAATGTGCTTCCGCAGTATCTCATACAATTTTCTGTGGTGTGGAATACCCGGCTGTTTTGGCATGACTCTTTTTTTTGTAAATATATTAAATTATACTTGTAAATACAAGTTAAAACAATTATTTTTGTACCAATTGAATATTAATTGTTTTATGATAAACAAATTAAATGTTTTTCTAACTTATTATAACAAGTAAATATTCATGCAAAAGTTTGCTAAAAGAATAACTCTAACCGATAATCCAGGACCAGAATGGCCACATCAGTCATAATGCCGAAACAGGGACAATCAGTAGAATCCTGTATAATAACGAAGTGGTATAAGCAAAAAGGAGAATCCGTTAAAGAGGGAGAGATCCTTTTTTCGTACGAAACGGACAAAGCAGCATTCGATTTTGAATCGCCTGCAGAGGGGATGTTGATTGATATCTTTTTCGGTGAAGGGGATGAAGTGCCCGTACTGACTAATGTGGCAGCAATAGGTTCCCCAGGAGAGGACACAGGCTCTATACGGCCACCTGATAAAGCAGATCAGGTTATAAAGGAGCAGCTGCCCGGTGCAAAACCGCCTGATGTTCAGGATTCTGTTTCTGATCTGGCGGGTCAGAATGAGAAAGTTATATCCGGAAATGCCGGAACAGTCAGGATCTCACCCAGGGCGAAACGACTTGCAGAATCAGCTGGTTTTGACCTCAGTGGCATTTCAGGATCAGGACCTGGCGGAAGAATTATTTTCAGGGACATAGAAAAAGCAATGGCAGCCCCACACACCATTTCAGAGGAAGCTGAGACCAGTCTGCCCGGATATACCGAGCAACCCTTAAGCAATATCAGAAAGCTTATTGCCGGTGCCATGCTTTCATCGTTGCAAAATTCGGCCCAGCTCACGCACCATATGAGTGCCGATGCAAGAAAGCTCCTGGAAGCCAGGCGCAGGATAAAAGCAGATATGGCCATCAAAAATCATAATCAGGATATTACTCTTAACGATATGATTTGCTGGTGTGTAATTAAGGCTCTTAAGAAATTCCCCGATGCAAATGCTCATTTCCTGGGCGACAGGATCAGAACGTTCAACAAAGTACACCTCGGGATTGCCGTGGACACACCGAGAGGACTAATGGTTCCTGCCCTCAGGAATGCTGATGACAGGAGTCTGCAGGAACTCTCTGAAGGACTATGGTCGCTTGCTGAATCCTGCAGAAAAGGGAGCATCGATCCTGAACTTATCAAAAGCAGTGCGGCCTCATTCACTATATCCAATCTGGGCAGCTATGGAGTGGAAATGTTTACCCCGGTCATTAACCTTCCACAGACGGCTATACTTGGAGTATGCACAATAACCCACCGGCCGGCTGACACAGGAAATAATGTATTCGGATTCGTGCCTTTCCTGGGCCTCTCACTTACTTATGACCACCGTGCCATTGACGGGGGACCGGCCACACTGTTTCTGAAGGAGATAAGGAAGCAGATAGAGAAGTTTGAAATTTGAACCAATAAATTACTATATATGCCAAAAAACCAGAATATTGATCCTGCTGAGATAAGAAAGCCTCATTTCATAGAATTTGGTAAGATTCCCGTAAACCAGTATAATAAAACCATTGAGGAAGAGAGGAAGAATTACAGTAACGGCGACTTTATCAGGATATTCAATGATATGGTGATCATCAGGGAATTCGAAAGCATGCTTAACCTTATAAAGACAACCAATGAATACAATGGTATACAGTACAACCATCCGGGGCCTGCCCATCTGTCCATAGGGCAGGAAGCCTCTGCTGTAGGTATGGCTTATACCCTTGATGCCGAAGATTACATTTTCGGATCGCACCGCAGTCATGGTGAAATCCTGGCAAAAGGATTGTCGGCGATCGATAAGCTTGATGAAGGGAGACTTTATGAAATAATGAGTACTTATTTCGGGGGGTCGGCCCTCAGGGTTGTCGAGAAAGGATTTCACGGTGACATAAAAGAGCTGGCCGTTCATTTTTTGCTCTACGGCGCTTTAGCTGAAATATTTGCCCGCGAAAACGGATTCAATAAAGGTCTGGGCGGATCGATGCACGCCTTTTTCACTCCGTTTGGCATCTATCCCAATAATGCGATTGTCGGAGGATCGGGAGACATATCGGTGGGTGCTGCTCTCTATAAGAAGATCAACAGGAAAAAAGGAATCGTAGTCTGCAATATCGGTGATGCCTCGATGGGCTGCGGCCCGGTTTGGGAGGGCATCTGCTTTGCCACCATGGATCAGTACAGGAGACTCTGGGAGGGTGAATTCAGCGGGGGTCTGCCTCTGATATTTAATTTCATGAACAACATGTACGGTATGGGAGGGCAGACGTGCGGGGAGACAATGGGTTTCGGAATACTTGCACGTGTCGGTGCCGGTGTTAATCCGGAGATGATGCATTCAGAACGCATAGACGGATATAATCCATTAGCAGTTATTGACGCCTTCCGGCGCAAGAGGCAGATCATTGAAGAAAAAAAAGGACCGGTACTGCTTGATACAATCACTTACCGTATCAGCGGCCACTCCCCTTCCGATGCCTCTTCCTACCGGACCAGAGAAGAGATAGAGGCCTGGCAGAATGAAGATTCGATCATCGCATACGGCAACCAGCTGGTAAATAATGGAATTGCCTCAGCAGAGATGATTGAAGAGATAAGGTTCAAAACTTCAGAACTTGTTACTCATATATTACGCCTTACAATAAACGATGAGATATCTCCAATGATAGATCTGGATAGTGATCCGGATGCCATAGGGAGAATGATGTTCTCCAATGGTTCGGCAAACAGTATGGCAGAGGGTGTTCCCAGGGTTTTGATCCCTCTTGATGAAAATCCAAGGGTCAGGTCGCTTAAAAACAAGGAGAGATTTTTCAAAGACAGTGAAGGCAATATCGTATCAAAGGCCAGGCTATACCAGCTTCGTGATGGAATATTTGAAGCTGTTATAGACAGGTTCTACAGGGACCCCACCCTTGCAGCCTGGGGTGAAGAGAACCGCGACTGGGGAGGCGCCTTCGCCGTTTACCGGGGACTCACGGAATCGCTCCCCTACGAAAGGCTGTTCAATTCCCCTATCTCTGAAGGTGCAGTAGTTGGCACGGCGATAGGATACGGGATGTGCGGAGGAAGGGTTATTGCAGAAATAATGTACTGCGATTTTCTCGGCCGCTCAGGGGATGAGGTCTTCAACCAGCTCCCCAAATGGCAGGCCATGAGTGGCAATATCATTAAGATGCCCGTTATCGTCAGGGTATCTGTAGGGTCAAAATACGGAGCCCAGCATTCACAGGACTGGTCGTCGCTTGTTGCACATATACCGGGACTAAAAGTGATATTCCCGGCAACACCATACGATGCGAAGGGGCTTATGAACAGTGCATTGCAGGGAACAGATCCGGTCATTTTCTTCGAGAGCCAGAGAATTTACGATATCGGGGAAATGTTCCGCGAGGGAGGAGTTCCAGAAGGATATTATGAAATTCCCATAGGTGAACCCGACATAAAAAGAGAAGGAGAGGATATTACCATTCTTACTGTCGGGGCAACCCTCTACCAGGCAGTAAAAGCCGCAGACATACTCTGGTCAGATTACGGGATGAATGCTGAAATAATTGATGCCCGGACACTTGTGCCATTCAACTATGAACCCGTTCTGAACTCTGTTAAGAAGACCGGCAGGATACTGCTCACCAGTGATGCTTCCTCAAGGGGTTCATTCCTGAATGAGATGGCACAGACAATCACCGGGCTTGCATTCGATGATCTTGACGCACCTCCGGTTGTTGTAGGATCACGTAACTGGATCATCCCTGCATACGAGATGGAGGAGTACTTCTTTCCTCAGCCTGAATGGTTGCTCGATGCTATTCATGAAAGGATTATACCCCTTAAAGGATACCGGTCACGTAACAGATTCAGCAGTGAGAGCACTATTAAGCTGAACAGGGAGGGAGTATAGATGCTTTTTGATATCTTTACATCTGAAACAGATTATTATGGAAAAAATAGTTGAAAAAATCAGGACCAAGTCCGGGTTCATCATCGACATGGATGGTGTTATATATCACGGGAACAAGTTGTTGCCAGGAGTGAATGAATTTGTTGGCTGGCTCGAAAAGAGCGGCAAGAGATATCTTTTCCTTACCAACTCAAGTGAAAGGACACCTCGTGAGCTGCACGAGAAACTCAAAAGGCTCGGTGTAAATGCCGGTGAAGATCATTTCTACACCAGTGCCCTGGCCACAGCAAGTTTCCTTTCAAGTCAGACACCAAACGGAAGCGCTTATGTAATAGGTGATGCCGGACTAATACATGCTCTCTATAGCGTGGGATATACAATCAACAATGTTAATCCCGATTATGTGGTGGTCGGTGATACTCATGGTTATAATTATGAAAAGATAGAGCTGGGAGTCAACCTTGTACTTAAAGGAGCAAGACTAATAGGAGCTAATCCTGATATCAGCGGTCCTGTGGAAAACGGTGTTGCGCCCTCAACAAAAGCCCTGGTGGCACCCATTGAGATAGCTGCCGGTAAAAAGGCATATTATGTGGGAAAACCCAATCCGCTGATGATGAGGATAGCTTTGAAAAAGCTTGGTGTTTCGCGTGAAGAAGCCATTGTAGTGGGTGACAGGATGGATACCGATATCAGGGCCGGACTTGAATCCGAGATCGATACACTACTGGTATTGAGCGGTATAACGAGCCGTAACGAGATTGATAACTTCCCGTATCGCCCGCATTATGTTCTGAATGGAGTAGTTGACCTTATCCTGTGAAAAATCCAATGAAAGCCGAGCCCGTATTCAGGAAAGAGAGGAAAGAGGTTGCCCGATTCATGAGAAGACTATACAGGAAAAACCTGACCACAACCTCAGGTGGAAATATCAGCCTGAAGGTGAACGATGATTTTATTGTTATAACCCCTTCTGCGACAGATAAAGGAAGGATGAAATGGAAAGAAGTTGGCATTATGTCAATTCTGGGAGAGAATATGACTCCTGATCTGAGACCTTCAATTGAATTCGCCATGCATCTCGGTATTTACCGAAAGAACAAAGATGTGTCGGCCATTGTACATGCTCATCCGGTATTTGCTTCCGCATTCACAGCAATGAAATGGGAAATCGACACGAGCCTTACTGCTGAAGCAAAGGCTATTTGCGGCACCCCGAGGATGGTGGAATATTCTGTGATGGGTTCAGCGGAACTGGCCGAACTGGTATCTGATAATGCAACAGATGCTGATGTAATGCTTCTCGAGAACCATGGCATACTTACAACAGGTTCAGATCTGCTCCATGCCTTCGACAAGCTTGAGGTACTTGAAAATGCTGCCAGAATGACTCTTATCGTAAAAATGACAGGCAAAAAAAGCGCTCTGACTACCATCAGGATACGCGAAATAGAAAGATTATTCCGATGACCAGTTACCTTTCTGATTTTCCAAACATCCGGCAACTGAAAACAGAGTTTCGGAACAAAGAGTTGCCTCCCTTCAGGGAAGCAAACTGTCACATTCATACTCCCTTCTCGTTCAGCTCATTCCCCGATATGAGCACAATTTTCAGAATGGCAAAAGAAGAGAATATTTCTGTTCTGGGTATAAACGATTTCAATGTAACCGACGGTTACGATGAATTCTGCAAAGAATCGCTGAGAAACAGCGTCTTCCCCCTCTTCAATATTGAGTTCACAGGCCTTATGAGAAAAGAACAGCGGAAGGGTATCAGGATAAACGATCCCAATAATCCGGGCAGAATATATTTCTGCGGGAAAGGACTTGATTACCCGTTTCATACGGGCAAGCTACAGAAAAAGCAGCTCGAGAGGGTCATTGCTGAGAGCCAGGATCAGATTAAAGAGATGATTGCCAGGCTTAATGATCTGATGGCTACTATTGATCCTTCTCTTTCTCTCTCATATGAGTTCATAAAAGAAAATTATGCCCGCAGGCTGGTCAGGGAGCGTCACCTGGCCAAAGCAGTCAGACTGATGGCAGGGACACATTTCAGGAAAGAGCCACTCCTTTTCATTGAGGCCCTTTACGGAGGGAAAAAATCAACCACCAGTTTCAAAGAGACAGCAGCCCTGGAAAATGAGATACGGTCAAACCTGCTGAAAAGCGGAGGTGCCGCATTCGTGGAGGAAGATGAAAAATCATTCCTGCCCCTGAAAGATATTAAGGAAATCATAATTAAAGCCGGAGGCATTCCGTGCTATCCTGTACTGCTCGATGACCCTTCCGGCAATTACACGGAATTTGAGGCTGATCCTGAACAGCTTTGTTCTTCTCTTGTTGCAATGGGTATAGAGTGTATTGAACTCATTCCCGGCAGAAATGACCTGGATATACTACAGAAATTCGTGAAATATTTTCACGAAAAGGGCTTTCTGATAACCTTCGGAACGGAGCATAATACTCCGGCACTTACTCCGCTGACAGTATCAGCCAGGGGATCTCGTGTTCACGGTGACGACCTTAAGAGAATAGGTTGGGAAGGGGCCTGCGTAATTGCGGCTCATCAGTACCTTAAAGCACAGAATCATGAGGGCTATCTCTCATCATTCGGAATTATGAGAACATCCGAAAAAAACGAATTTGCGGAGCTGGGAGGAATGGTAATAGAATATTTCCTGAACGAAAACAATTTTTCAGATGAGAACGGAAATCAGGGACCTTGTTGAAATTTCACGCTTCTACGGTACAGACAAGGAATTTGTAATTGCCGGTGGTGGAAATACTTCATTCAAGGATGATAAGAATATCTGGATTAAAGCCAGCGGGACATCACTTGCCACCCTCGATGAAAATGATCTGGTGGAACTCGACAGGGAGAAGCTTAAAGTGATTTCCACGGGGCACTATCCGGAAGATCCCCTTAAAAGGGAAGAAGAGGTTAAAAACGATCTCTTCAGGAGCATCACAGATCGGCAGAGTTCAAGAAGACCTTCAGTAGAAACCTCATTGCATGATCTCATTCAATACAGGTTCGTGGTTCATCTCCATCCCACACTGATCAACGGAGTGCTTTGCAGCAGGAATGCCAGAACTGTAATTGGCAGGCTTTTCGGCGACAGGGCGCTTTTTATTCCTTATACCGATCCCGGCTATACACTGTTCAAGGCAGTTGAATCCGAAATGGCGCACTATCGAAGCAAATTGCATAAAGATCCCGGGATAATATTTCTTGAGAATCATGGATGCTTTGTCAGTGCTGACACAACGGAAGAGATAAGAAGGACCTATGAACAAATAGTTAAAACTATATCGGCGGAAATGAAGCCCCGTGAAGAAATTACTCCGCTGCCTTATAATAAGGTCCTTCATGAGGTTATACCTGCCGTAAGGATGTTACTGTCGGAAAAGAGACCGATGGTTGTCAGATACAGGCACAACTCACTTATAGCACCCTATTACAGGAGTCATCTGGAATTTCACAAGATTTCCATGGCGCTGACGCCTGACATGATTGTTTACTGCAAGGCTGCATTCATCTATATTGAGAACTCATCGTCACCGGAAAGGATCATGGAATCATTCCGTCATCAGCTGCCAAGATTCGCCGCCGAATATGGTTATCCGCCCAGGATCATTGTAATAAGGAACGCAGGGATAGTGGCAATTGAGGAAACTACAGGATCGGCCGATACACTTCTTGATGTTTACGAGGATCTTATTAAAACCGTTGATCTTGCTTCGGCCTGGGGTGGCGCAAAATACCTCACACCGACACAGGCGGCTTTTATTGACCAGTGGGAAGTGGAGAACTACAGGAGGAAAGTCAGTAAAGCAACTGTAACAGATGACAGGTATAGTAACAGGATAGCTGTTGTAACAGGCGGAGCCAAAGGATTTGGAGCCGGTATAGCCGAGGCCCTCTTCAATAAAAATCTTAATGTTGTTATTGCCGACCTTGATGAGGATGAAGGAAACAGACTGGCATCAAGTCTATCAGAGGTAAAGCAATCAAATAAAGTAGTTTACACTAAAACGGATGTATCTGATCCTGAATCGGTAAAAAATCTAATAATTAATACCGTCCATCAATTCGGCGGTCTTGACATCATGATCTCAAATGCAGGCATACTAAGGGCAGGCAGCCTGGAGGAGATGGATCCTGAAACGTTTTCGCTGACAACCGATGTTAATTACCGTGGTTATTTTATTTGTGCCAAATATGCATCTGAAGTAATGAAGATTCAGAACAGGGAAAAGCCTGATTATTACACCGATATTATACAGATCAATTCAAAATCGGGGCTCAGGGGCAGTAACAGGAACTTTGCCTATTCGGGATCGAAGTTCGGGGGTATAGGGCTCACACAGTCATTTGCACTTGAGCTGGCTCCTTTCAGAATCAAAGTAAACTCTGTCTGTCCGGGTAACTACTATGAAGGTCCATTATGGTCAGACCCGAAGAACGGATTGTTCGTCCAGTATCTGAGAACAGGCAAGGTACCGGGAGCCAAAAGCATAGAGGATGTGAGAAGATTCTATGAAGACCAGGTCCCGATGAAACGGGGGTGCAGGCTTGAAGATGTTGTAAAAGCACTTCTTTACATTGTTGATCAGGAGTATGAGACGGGCCAGGCTCTTCCTGTTACAGGAGGGCAAGTGATGCTGAGCTAGTAAGGGAGCGCAGAGCGCAGGGGCGTAAAGGCGTAAAGGCGCAGAGGCGCAGAGGCGCAGAGGCGTAGGGGCGTAGAGGCGTAAAGGCGCAGAGGCGTAGGGGCTTATGAACATTAGAACTCCGTGTGCCGCTGTGGTGAAAAAAAACAAGTTCATATGAAAACCAAAGCAGTAAGGATTTATGGAAAGAAGGATCTCAGGCTGGAGGAGTTTGATCTTCCGGAGATGCAAGATGATGAGATCCTTGCGCAGGTGATATCCGATAGTATTTGCATGTCGTCGCATAAGGCTGCACTTCAGGGCCCTGATCATAAAAGGGTACCAGACGATATTCATATTAACCCAACAATTATTGGTCACGAATTTGCCGGTATCATACTTGATGTCGGCAGGAAGTGGGAACACAAATTCCGGAAAGGGCAGAAGTTTTCAATTCAGCCTGCCATGGCCCATACCGGGACGCTTGACGCGCCGGGTTACTCCTATCGCTATATAGGTGGTGATGCAACACATATAATTATACCGGATATAGTTATGGAAGCCGACTGCCTTCTGCCGTACGAGGGCGAGGCCTTCTTTCCAGCATCTCTCTCAGAACCAATGTCTTGCATAACAGGAGCCTTCAATGCAAGTTATCATGTTCCGCCAGGCACATACAACCATGTTATGGGGATACGTGAAGGTGGAAGGATAGCTATACTTGCGGGTGTCGGTCCTATGGGTCTGGGCGCCATCGATTATGCTATCCATCAGGACCGTAAGCCGTCACTGATAGTTGTAACAGATATTGACGGGAACAGGCTTGCCAGGGCTGAATCTCTCATTACCCCGGAGCATGCCCTGAAAGAGGGAATCAGACTTGTCTATGTCAACACCGCAAATATCTCCGATCCGGTAAGACACCTTAAAGATCTGACAGGAGGGGCAGGGTATGATGATGTTTTTGTTTTTGCCCCTGTAAAACAAGTTGTTGAGACAGGTGATGCCATACTTGGCTTTGACGGATGTCTCAATTTCTTTGCGGGTCCGACTGATACTGATTTCAGGGCAGAAATCAATTTCTACAATATCCATTACGCTTTCACTCATATGATGGGAACATCGGGCGGCAATACCGATGATATGAGGGAATCACTCAGGCTCATGGCAGAAGGCAGAATAAACCCCGCAATAATGATTACCCATGTCGGGGGGCTCGACGCCGTGATTGACACCACCCTCAACCTGCCGCACATACCAGGTGGAAAGAAGCTGATCTATACAAATATATCAATGCCCCTGATCTCCCTGGGTGATATGGGAGAGAAGGGGAACGAGGATCCTTTCTTTGCCGGACTGAGTGAGATAGTGGCAGGGAACAACTTCATCTGGAGCCTTGAGGCAGAAAAGTACCTTCTGAATAACGCCAGGCCTGTTTAGCCTGCCTCCCTGAAACCGGCCGCAAATTCCTCCGAGATATAATTCTCGTATGAGAGGCATACATTTGTGGCAAATTCAACACCCAGGGCGATAATCTCCGACCATATCTCCTTTCCCAACGATCCGATCTCCTCCCTGTGAATATCTTTCCTGTAAAGGGCAGCTATCATGCCGGCGTTAAAATTATCACCTGCCCCTATTGTACTTACGGGAGTGATCTGTTTAACGGGGAAGCTCCCGCTGAAGCTGGTCGTTCTTACAAATACACCTCTGGTGTTTGCAGTATAAACCAGGCATTTACTGTATATACTTACGGCTTCCCAGGCCTCATCGGCATTTGCCGCACCAAATATGTTCATAAAATCTTCATCGGAACCCCGTACCACTACTGCGCTCTTCATATTCTCAATTATCAGAGGCTTAAGAATGTCAAGTTCCGCTGAGTGGGCTGCTCTGAAATTAGGATCGTAGATAATAAGGCCTCCATTCTCAGATGCCGACCTGACAAACCTTGTGAATCTGTTTCTTATCTGGTCGGTTATGGCATAAATTGAACCAAAAAGCAAAATATCATCCCCGTTGATCGACGGCAATCCGGCAGTGAGCCTTTCTTCAGGATATTTATCATAAAAAGAATAACTTGCATCATTGTTCTCATCCAGAAACGCAAGGGCAAGTTTGGTTAGCCCGTTATCAAACCTGTTGACATGTTCCGTGGCAACCCCGTTCTGATAAAGAAACTGGTTTATGATATTTCCGACCGAATCATTTGCGTATTCGCTGATAAAATAAACAGGCAGGCCTATGCGCCCCAGGGAGACAGCAGTATTGAGCATTGCTCCGCCTGCTTTTGCGGCCCGGGGTTGAACTTCTTTGAAGATAATATCGAAGACGGTCTCTCCGATTCCATATATTTTCCTCATAACTATTCAAATTAATCTGCAGTGTGTGAATTTAGCAATAATTATATTTGCAGATAATGAAAACAAATCAATAATTCCATGAAGGCAATGATGCTCACCGGGATCAGGCGTATAGAGTTGAGAGATATTCCTGAACCAAAGCTGCTTAAACCAGATCATGTAAAGATAAAGATGATTGTTACAGGTGTTTGCGGATCGGATGTTCACTACTATACACAGGGGAAAATTGGTTCTCAGGTAGTCAAATACCCCTTTACTGTCGGACACGAAGGCTCGGGTATTGTTGTTGAGACGGGCATCGGAGTGAAGGGTCTCAGGACCGGTGACATGGTCGCCATAGAACCTGCCATGCCCTGCCGGCAGTGCGATCAGTGTCTTGCAGGCAGGCATCATACATGCAGGAAACTGCGTTTCCTTGGCTGTCCGGGTCAGGCTGAAGGTTGCCTTATGGAATATATAATTATGCCGGAAACAAGTTGTTTTCCGCTTAATAAGAAGCTGAATCCTGATCATGGATCTCTTTCTGAACCTCTAGCAATAGGGATCTACTCCGTTAAAAGATCAGGAAATATCAAAGGGCTGAACATTGGCATCCTTGGATATGGCCCTATTGGTATGAGTGTGATGCTTGCATCGAAAGCTGCGGGTTCAGGTCCGATATTTATTACCGATAAGATTGATGAACGGCTTTCAATTGCTTCAAGGGAGAATGCTGCTCTCACGGTTAATCCGCTAAAGGAAAATGTGGTTAAAAGGATACTGGGGGCAGTTCCTGCCGGACTTGACATTGTTTTTGAGTGCTGCGGCCAGCAGGATGCTCTTGATCAGGCTGTTGAGCTTCTTAAACCGGGAGGAAAGCTTGTTGTTGCGGGTATCCCCCAATTTGACAGGTGGAGCATGAGTGTTGAAAAGACACGCAGGAAAGAGATAACCCTTTTGTTTATCAGAAGGCAGGTGGATTGTGTGGAACCTGCTCTTGAGATGATGACTGTGGGGCAGATTGACGTTTCAAACATGGTCACTCACCGTTTCCCCTTCACAGAAGCAGATGAAGCCTTCGATCTTGTCGCCGGGTACGGCGACGGTGTAATGAAGGCTATGATTGATTTCCCCTAAGTGATCAGAGGTTCCTTAACCTCATCAGAGCTTCAATAAAATAGTAATCAGCATAGGTAAGTGGCACATCAACCTCGCTGTTGCCGGGAATAGATCCGACACTGTGCATAAGAATAAAGTTGCCGTTCCCGCCCGGGTCTGCCCGGTAGGAAGAGGAGGCAAGGCTTCTTACCTGTTTCTCCGCCACCTGCAGGTATTTTTCCCTCAGGGGAGCCTGAACATATCCGCTCAGCTCGATAAGTGCCGATGCCATAATTGCAGCTGCTGAAGCATCGCGTTTCGCATCGGGTATGCCAGGGGCATCAAAATCCCAGTAGGGAATCATGTCCTCCGGCATATTCCTGTGACCGATAAGGAAATCAGCAATCCTGACCGCATGATCCAGGTACCTTTCGAGACCCGTCTCACGGTACATTACCACATAACCGTAGAGGCCCCAGCTCTGGCCCCTGGACCAGGCTGACTCATCGGCGGCACCCTGATGGGTCTGTTTAATCTCAACACTGCCTGTGATAGTATCATAGGAAACTACATGATAAGAGCTGTAGTCGGGACGGTAATGGTTTTTTATCGTTGTATCTGAGTGATTAACACAAATCCTGTAGTAGGTTGAATCGCCTGACATCCTGAAGGCCCACATAAGGAATTCAAGATTCATCATGTTGTCGACAATTACAGGGCACTGCCACTCCCTTCTGCTGTTCCAGGATTGTATACAACCGATGTTCGGTCTGTACCTGGTTATAAGAGACTCTGCTCCGGTAAGCATCACATCCTGATAATCGGTGTTGCCTGTCAGCCTGAACCCGTTGCCAAAACTGCAATAAAGCATAAAACCCAGATCGTGAGTGCCCCTGTTATACTTCTCACGCTCCACCCGTGATGTCATCTGTATGGCAGCATCTCTTATTTTTTCATCTCCCGAATATTCATAAAGATACCAGAGACTTCCCGGAAAAAATCCGCTTGTCCACCAGTTCGACTTTGCAGTAACCAGATTTCCTTCCTCATCAATTGTTCTCGGCAAAAGATCAGGCCTATCCAGCATTACATCAGCCATAAGTGAATATTGCTCAACTGCAAATGAAAGCGATTCGTCAATGATCTTATCCATTGACTTCTCGGATGAACATGAGAAGAAGAACAGAAAGAGGATTGCTGACCCTATTAAAGAGATTTTGTTCATGTGATTTTTTTTAAAAGATTTTAAAGCAACACATTAAATATAATTACAAATTTATTATATCTTTTGCTTGAAAAATAAACAAGTCACAGGAATCGACAGCTTGTTTTATCCTGCTTACTTCATCCGCCTTTGATAATGAATAAGATAAAGAATATCTGAACAGTACAAAAGAAGAATAAAATTTAAATAAACTATTAACCATGAATAAAAAAATCACTCTTTTTCTAATGATCATTCTGGCCATATCTACAGTGAGAGCCCAGAATGTTGGTTCTTCACCGGAATATATCAGAGCTCTTACTGCAGAATGGAAAGGCGAACGGTTCCCCGACGGGCGGCCGAAGGTATCTGATGAGCTTCTCGGAAGGCTGAAAAATATTTCCATTGAGGAAGCATGGGGATTTTTGCGTAACAGGGGTTATCAGAATCAGTATGAAGGGGACTGGCTGATTATTAATCCTGATGAGCCAATGACCGGTCGTGTTGTGACAGCTCAATACATGCCTTTAAGACCTGATCTTGAGAATTATATAAAAGAACAGGGTAAGATTGAGAATCGAGCCCAGCAGGGTGGGACCAACTCATGGCCGATAGATATTCTTGTTGAGGGTGACGTATATGTGGCCGATGCATATGGTAAGATCATCGATGGTACACTTATAGGAGATAACCTTGGTAATTCAATTTATGCCAAATCTAAAAGAGGAGTTGTATTTAACGGCTCAGTCAGAGATCTGGAAGGTATTCGTGAAATAGATGGCTTTAACGGCTGGATAAAGGGCCATGATCCTTCATATATAATGCAAATGAGTCTCACGTCGATAAACGCACCCGTTCGCTTAGGGCGTGCGGTCGTCCTTCCCGGTGATGTGGTCCTGGCAAATAAATACGGGGTGATTTTCATTCCTGCTCATCTTCTCGATGAGCTTGTAATCACATCTGAAGTGACGGCACTCCGCGATAAATTCGGCCATCAGAGACTACGTGAAGGGAAATACAAGCCCGGAGAAATAGACAGCAGGTGGTCTGATGAAATACGGAAAGATTTCATGAACTGGCTGAATAACTATCCGGGTAAGTTGCCAATGTCAAGACAGGAACTGGATAATTATTTCAAGGAGAGAAATTGGTGACAAGGTGTTAATCCGGTCTTCGGTCCTCGGTCTTCGGTCTTCCGTCTTCGGTCCTCGGTCTTCCGTCTTCGGTCTTCGGTCTTCGGTCTTCGGTCTTCCGTCTTCGGTCTTCGGTCCTCGGTCTTCGGTCTTCCGTCTTCGGTCTTCGGTCTTCGGTCTTCGGTCTTCGGTCTTCCGTCTTCGGTCTTTAAATACATAAACCTCTTAAGATACATACTATTAAGATTTTATCACTCAAACAATAATAAAATGAAAGAGACTCTGAAAAGAATTATTGAAAATGAAAGGAACAGGGAACAGTCAGAGATGCTTCAGACGCATGATCTGCCTGATCCTTCTGACAACAGTCGCCGGAGCTTTCTTAAGAAAGCTGCTCTCGGAGGCATAGCCCTTGGTGGTTTGATGCATGCATCAATTGAGGATACAATAGCACAGACCACCTCAAAGGTAAACAGGGCATCAAACCCTTCTGATCTGAAGATTACCGACATGCGATGTGCTGTTGTCGGCAATGTAGGCCGCACGGCCATTATCCGTATTGACACCAACCAGGGAATATATGGCCTGGGGGAGGTCAGGGACGGGGCCGACGAGCGCTATGCCCTCATGCTTAAAAGCAGGATTCTCGGACTTAATCCCTGCAATGTTGAGATGATATTCAAGATAATAAGGCAGTTTGGATATCATGGCCGGCAGGGTGGAGGGGTCTGTGCTGTTGAGATGGCTATGTGGGATCTGTGCGGCAAAGCATATGGAGTTCCTGCATGGCAATTACTGGGCGGCAGGTATCGTGATAAGGTAAGATTATATGCAGACACCCCGGGAGCAAAGAACCCGGTGACTTTTGCCGAAACGATGAAAAGACGGGTTGAGGTGCAGGGATTTACATGGCTCAAAATGGACCTCGGCATCCATGTAGTTGCCAATCAGCCCGATTCGCTTGTCAATAACAAGTTCTGGGACGGAGCGGTGGGACAGTATGATCTGAGGGATTACATGGGATATGGCAATGCTCTCCATCCTTTCACCCAGGTACAGATAACTGACAAGGGACTGGAAGGACTGGCAGAATATGTTGAGCAGGTTAGGAATGCCGTGGGATATGAGATGCCCCTTGCCTCGGATCATTTCGGCCATTTCGACATTAACAATTCAATACGTTTCGGAAGGGCAATGGAAAAATACAGGCTCGCATGGCTCGAAGATATGGTACCGTGGTTCTACACCGAACAGTGGAGGGCGGTATCCGATGCCCTTGAGACTCCCACATGTACGGGTGAGGATATTTACATGCTTAAAGGTGGATTCAAGCCCCTGCTTGATGCCCATGCTGTGGATATTATCCATCCTGATCTGGCAACGTCGGGTGGCCTTCTTGAAACGAAACGCATAGGCGACTATGCAGAAGATTGCGGTGTTGCAATGGCCCTGCATATGGCGGGCACTCCGGTTTGTTTCATGGCTAACGTACATTGTGCCGCTGCAACACAGAACTTCCTGGCCCTCGAACATCACAGCGTAGATGCTCCATGGTGGGAAAACCTCGTCAGAATGACCGGATCACAACCAATGGTTACACAAGGATTCGCTAATGTACCGCTCGATTCTCCCGGACTCGGAATCGAATTGAATGAGGAGGAGGTTAAAAGGCGGCTTCATCCGCGTGCCAAAGGGTTCTTTGAACCGACACCCGAATGGAACGACAAGCGGTCACACGACAGACTCTGGAGCTGACTTAAATTATGGCATGAGCGTTGCATGCAGCGCCTCCCCTACCTGACAACTCTGCCGGATGTATCTCCCTTCATCAGCTGTTCGACCTCCGGAACTGTAACAAGGTTGAAATCTCCATGAATGGTGTGTTTCAGGCAGGAGGCTGCAACTGCAAAATTCAGTGCTTTCCGGTCATCATCAGGCCAGGTGATCAGTCCGTAAATCAACCCGGCCATGAAGGAGTCCCCTCCTCCTACCCTGTCTACAATATGGGTAATATGATAGAGAGGTGCTTCATAAATAATAGTGCCGTCAAACAAAACACCCGACCATGTATTATGGTCGGCATTGACTGAACCACGCAGGGTGATCACTATTTTACGTGCCCTGGGGAACATGGCCTTAAGCTTACTGCAAACAGACTCAAAATCAGAACCTTTAATATCTCCTCCGGTTACATCAGCCCTTTCTGGCTTTATTCCGAAAACTTTTTCAGCATCTTCCTCATTACCAAGGACAATATCACATTCATTGACAAGGGCAGGCATAACTTCCGTGGCGCTTCTTCCCCATTTCCACAGGTTCTTTCTGAAATTGAGATCGCAGGAGACAGTAATTCCTTTTTTGCCGGCAATCATTACGGCCTCTTTACATGCTTCTGCAGCGCCTTCTGAAATAGCCGGTGTTATACCGGTCCAGTGGAACCATGAGGCATCTCCTAAAACCTCTTCCCAGTCGATCATTCCCGGCTCAATTTCCGCGATTGAAGAATGAGCCCTGTCGTAAAGAACCCTGCTGGGACGTGAGACTGAGCCTGTCTCAAGAAAGTATATCCCCAGTCTTTCACCTCCTCGCAGAATATGGCCAGTACCTACACCATATCTTCTCAGTTCCATCACTACAGACTCGCCAAGCTCATTTTTCGGCAGCCTGGTAACATATTCAGTTTTCAGTCCGAAATTGGCAAGCGACACAGCCACATTGGCTTCACCTCCCCCGAAGGATGCATTAAAGGAGGTTGCCTGGGTGAAACGTCTCCTTTCAGGCGTTGCCAGCCGCAGCATTATTTCACCAAATGTTACTATTTTCATATGCTTCAATTATAGAGGGTTTTTTTCTGATTCGCTCACAACTCATCACTCACAACTTCTTCACTTTTATCTTCGTTCACCGGTCTTCCTCTCCACCAGTTAGCAAGTACAGATCCGGTAATGTTCATCAGTGGTCCGAAAATAGCCGGCGCCAGTCCGACAGTGGCCAGTTTGCCCATCTGGTTCGCCAGTCCGGAAGCCAGGCCACCATTCTGCATACCAACTTCAAACGCAATGGTACGGCGGTCTTTTTCAGGCATTCTGAAAAGCCAGGCTAAAAGGTAGCCAAGAGTATAACCGGCAAAATTATGCAAAATGCTTGTGACCATCAGAAGGATACCCACTGTTAAAAGGCTGTCACGGCCGGAAGCAGTTATCACTGTCACAATAAGGGCGATCCCAACCATCGAAACCAGCGAGAGTACCTTCTCCATAATCTTTTTATCACCTCCGAATGTTTTAAGGAAGAGAATACCCCCGGCCATTGGTAATAAATAGAAGATACCAATCATTTTTGCAAACTGGATCAGAAATTGTGCAAAAGTGGCATCCTTTGCTTTAATAAACACCAATCCTGTAACGATCATAATAAAAGGATAGGATACAAGCTGGATAATCCTTGACCGTTTAGTGCCTTCTTTCTTTAAAAACAGATTAAAAATGAATCCGGCAATTACCGGCAGAATGATCATATTCAGTATATCGAGCATCATGCTCCAGAAATCGACCTCAATAAACTGGCCTGCCAGCTTCTCCATCAGTATGGGAGTTACTAGAGGTGAAATAAGTGTTGTAACAGCAGCCAGAGTTACCGCCAGGGGAACATTGGCCCGGGCTAAAAATGACATCACGTTAGAGGCCAGTCCGCTTGGAACACAACCTATCAGAATTATGCCTGCTGCTATCTCGGGAGGGAAGCTGAATATATTTGCAATGCCCAGAGCGATAAGCGGCATAAGGGTAAACTGTGCGACCACTCCTATAATCACTCCCTTCGGCATCCTGATTATCCCGGCAAAATCATTAAAACTCATCTGGGATCCCATACCAAACATTATTATCTGTAACAGCGGAGTAATCAAACGACTAAGTTTGAAACCGCCGACAGAAGTGAAGTACTGGGGATAAAACATCGAAACGGTAACTGCAGCAAATATCCATAGTGTATATGAAAATCCCTTCAGTTTCTCAAAGCCCCTGACCCCTGTTGCTATACCGACAAATCCGGCAATAAGAAAAATTCCGGTTGCGGTGATATTCCCAAACAGATATGATATTGCCGATCCCGTCAGAAATAAACCCGCCAGGATCAGGGAGATTTTTGCAAGCCTTTTATTCATCGGGTTATCTGATGGTGTGTTTTACTTGGTGGCTTAAATATAAGGTATTCGCAACAAAACTGAATTGTCTGTTAAAAGTTTTTAATAATTCTGAAAATTATTCGGATGAAGAGACTTTTTGTGAATAGATTATTTTAATTTCATACTGTAAAGAATAACCTAATTCGTTAATAATATGCCGGCAATCCTGGTTATCGGAAGCTCCAACACCGATATGGTAATAAAGACAAGGAAGATCCCTGAACCCGGGGAGACGATCCTGGGCGGTACCTTTCTCATGAACCCCGGAGGGAAAGGGGCTAACCAGGCTGTAGCTGCAGCAAGGCTTGGATGTAAGGTTACTTTTATCGGCAAAAGAGGGAATGATCTCTTCGGTAATCAGACTATCGGACTGCTGATGAGAGAAGGTATTGACACAGGTTACATGGTTAAAGATCCTGTTCTTCCTTCGGGAGTGGCGCTGATAACAGTTGATGCTGAAGGAGAGAACTGTATTGTTGTGGCCCCCGGGGCAAACGGCAGCCTTATGCCTGACGATATACCGGAAAATTTATTCGAATCAGGAAAATTCGCAATACTTCTCCTGCAGCTTGAGATACCCCACGAAACAGTAGAGTATTGCGCCAGAGTTGCCTCACGGAATGGAATAAAAGTGATTCTGAATCCCGCCCCGGCACGAAGTTTGTCAGAAGATCTTCTGCGGAATATATGGCTGATCACACCCAATGAAATTGAAGCTGAGGCTCTTACAGGCATATCAATCAATGATGTTGACGAAGCTGATCTGGCAGCTTCAAAACTGGCTGAGATGGGGGTCCCTAATGTAATTATTACACTTGGTGAGCAGGGGGCCTACCTTAAGTCCGGGCTCTTCACCGGATTTATACCTGCGGAAAAGGTCACTGCAGTGGACACAACAGCTGCCGGGGATGTTTTTAACGGGGCAATGGCAGTCGCAGTAGCGATGGGTAAAGATATCAGGGAAGCTGTTGCACTGGCCAATAAAGCCGCTGCAATTTCGGTAACAAGAATGGGCGCACAATCTTCAGCACCATACAAACACGAAGTATTGTAGCTGGCGGAACTATATCCGGCGCTCATTCAGCGGGAGATATTGCCTGCTGCCGTAGACGTTTTTGAAAGCCGGTCGTATTATCCTCCTTGCCGAGAAGGTAAGCTCCTCGATGCGATGCGTACACCATCCTGATACTCTTGCAATTGCAAAGAGTGGTGTGTAAAGATCCCGTGATATCTCAAGACACGAATAGACAAAACCGGAGTAAAAATCAACATTGATACAAAGGACTTTTGTTGATTTTTCACCTTTAAATACCCTGAATACTTCCGGTGTAAGCCTTTCAACCAGTGAGTAAAGTTCAAACTCTTCGAGACGTCCCTTTTCCGCTGCCAGTTCTTTTGCCTTTGCCTTAAGAATTCCAGCCCGGGGATCAGAAATAGTATAAACGGCATGACCAATTCCGTAGATTTTCCCGGAGTAATCATTTGCCTTCTTATTCAGAATCTTCAGAAGGTACTCAGATACCTCCTTTTCACTGGTCCAGTCCTTAACATTTGTTTTAATGTTTTCCATCATTTCAAGGACCCTCACATTCGCGCCCCCATGCAACGGGCCTTTCAACGATCCTATCGCAGAGGTGACAGCAGAATAGATATCTGTCTGTGAGGAGCTGGTTACCCTCATTGTAAAGGTTGAATTATTACCCCCGCCATGTTCCGCATGTAACACCAGCATAAGATCGAGAAGATCGGCCTCAAGTTTTGAATAGGCCTGGTCACCTTTAATCAGGTACAGGAAATTTTCAGCGGGGGTCAGAATTGTCTTCGGATGCCGGATTGAAAGAGTCTTTCCCTTGAAAAGGTGTCTCAAGGCCTGGTATGAGTATGCCACGATTGTCGGAAATTTAGCGATTATGTTCAGCGATTGGCTGATCATATTATCCAGCGAGATATTATCAGGATCATCATCAAGGGTATATAATCCCAGCACAGATCTGGCAAGAATATTAAGGACGTTCTTCCCTTTCATTGACAATATCATGTCCTTAACGAAGTCATCGGGCAGAGCCCGCAATGAACCCATATGGTCAGAAAAAGCTTCCAACTCTTCCGGGGAAGGAAGATGACCGGTTAACAACAGGTAAACCGTCTCGTCAAAACCATGCCGGTTCTCTTTCTGAAATCCCGAGGTAATATCGTCGATATCAATGCCTCTGTATAATAGCTTTCCGGGAATAACCACAACTTTACCATTTTCCTTTCTGTAGCCGATAACATCCCCGATGTTGGTTAATCCCACAAGAACACCTGTACCGTCAGCATTGCGCAAACCACGTTTAACATCAAATTTCTCAAACAGTGAATTATCAATCTCACAGGCATTTCTGACCGATTCTTCAAGCTTTAAAATAAAATCTTTCTTTTCCATTGTATAACTGTTTTACATTACGGATATAATTGCATCAGCAAACTCAGAGGTTTTAAGCAGCTCTGCCTTACTCATCAGGCGGTGAAAATCATAAGTGACCTTCCCTCCCATTATTGTTTCTTCCAGTCCTGAACAGATCCTTTCAGCGGCTTCCGGCCAGCCCAGATATTCAAACATCAAAGCTCCGGAAAGGATTACCGACCCGGGATTTACCTTATCCTGGCCTGCATATTTGGGAGCAGTGCCATGGGTGGCTTCAAATATGGCATGACCGGTTTCAAAGTTGATATTCGCTCCGGGGGCAATTCCTATCCCCCCGACTATTGCAGCCAGAGCATCCGAAATGTAATCGCCGTTCAGGTTCAGGGTAGCTATCACCGAATATTCCGCCGGACGTGTTAATATCTGCTGTAGAAATGCATCTGCTATTACATCTTTTATGATCACCTTCCCCGATTTTTCTGCTTCTTTAAGCGATCTGTCGGCGCTATCCTTGCCCTTTTCCGATGCGATTGCTTCATACCGGGCCCAGGTAAATACCATATCCCCGAACTCCCGTTCAGCAAGGGCATATCCCCACTTCATGAATGCTCCTTCGGTAAATTTCATGATATTACCCTTATGCACAAGTGTTACTGAAGGGAGTTTTCTTTCAATGGCAAATTTAACTGCCTGCCGGACAAGGCGTTCCGTTCCCTCAAGAGAGACTGGCTTAATTCCGAGTGATGAGGTATCAGGGAATCGTATCTTTGCTATTCCCATATCCTGAATTAAGAACTGCTTTAGTTTTTCAGTCTGAGGATCACCATGCATGTACTCTATTCCAGCATAGATATCCTCTGTGTTCTCTCTGAATATGTGCATATTAACATTCCCTGGATTCTTGACGGGTGAAGGGACTCCCCTGAAATACCTTACCGGTCTGTAACATGTATAAAGATCCAGTTCCTGGCGCAGGGCTACATTGAGCGATCTCATACCTTCCCCCACGGGTGTTGTCAGGGGCCCCTTGATGCCGACAAGAAAATTCCTGAAATCCTCAAGCGTCTGATCAGGCAGCCACTTTCCGGTAAGCTTAAAAGCCTTTTCTCCGGCATACACCTCTTTCCAGGCTATTTGTTTTTTACCTTTGTAGGCCTTTCTGACAGCGGCATCAAATACCTTTGCCGATGCCCTCCAGATATCCGGACCGGTACCGTCACCCTCAATAAATGGTATTACAGGATTATCCGGGACGCTCAGTTTACCATTGGTTATTTCAATCTTATCAGGCATATTAAGATTATTTACTATTTCTTATTGTATTTAAAGCACTTCCGGCTCTGAACCATTTTATCTGGTTCTCATTATAAGAATGCAGAACCCTGAACTCCTCAATCCTTCCGTCCGAATGTTTTAACCTCACTGTAAGATGCTTCCCCGGAGCGAATCCGGAAAGACCGATTATATCGATCCTGTCGTCCTCCTTAATCCTTTCATAGTCCACCGCTTCGGCGAAGGTTAATGTGAGTACTCCCTGTTTCTTCAGGTTTGATTCGTGTATCCTTGCAAATGATTTTACGAGAAGTGCCTTTACGCCCAGGTATCTGGCCTCCATTGCTGCATGCTCGCGCGATGAGCCTTCACCGAAATTGTCTTCACCGACCACAATTGAGCCCAAACCTGAATCTCTGTACGCTTTCGCTGTCTCTGGCACTGAATCATACTCTCCCATTAGCTGATTCAGTACACTGTTGGTCTGACCGTTGAATGAATTTGTTGCCCCAATCATATAGTTGTCCGAGATATTTTCAAGATGTCCGCGGTACCTGAGCCATATTCCGGCTGCAGAGATATGATCGGTAGTGCATTTACCTTTTACCTTTATAAGAAGATATAGGTCCATAAAGTCATTGCCATGCCATTCGGGGAAGGGGTCAAGCAATTGCAGCCTGTCAGATCCCGGATTAACCACTACTTCGTCTTTCCGATCATCAAAGGATCCTGTTCTGACTTTCCTGCCATGGTCCGGAAAGGCCCCGGGGATTTTTACGCCAGCTGCAGGTTCCGATAATCTGACCTTTTCACCCTCACTATTGACAAGATAATCAGTAATGGGGTTGAAAGTCAGTCGTCCTGCAAAAGCTAATGCGGTAACTATTTCAGGTGATGCAACAAAGGCATGAGTATTTGGATTGCCGTCGGCTCTTCCTGAAAAATTACGGTTGAAGGAGTGGATTATGCTATTGGCTTTCTTTTTTTCCGCACCCTCTCTTCTCCATTGTCCAATGCAGGGTCCGCAGGCATTTGCAAATATTATTCCTCCTGCATCTTTGAAAGTGTCCAGGAATCCTTCCTTTTCGGCTATCTTTCTTACCTGCCGTGATCCAGGGGTAATAAGGAACCGCGACCGCATCACAAGCTTTTTGGAGAGCGCATCACTTACAACGGATGCAGCCCTTGAGAGGTCCTCGAAAGAGGAATTGGTGCAGGACCCGATCAATCCGGCTTCCAGATCAGGTGGCCAACTGTTGTTAATGGTTTCCTCCTTCATGGCTGACAAGGGTGTTGCCCTGTCGGGTGTGAATGGGCCGTTAATATATGGTTCCAGTTCAGAGAGATCAATTTCAATAAACCTGTCGTAATATTTGAGAGGCTCGAGCCTGACTTCCGGGTCGGACATGAGGTGCTGCCTGTTATCCAAAGCCCGTTCAGCTATCTCCTTTCGGCCTGTCGCCATAAGGTAATCTGCCATAGATTCGTCGAATCCAAAGATTGAGCAGGTTGCCCCCGTCTCTGCTCCCATATTGCATATTGTTGCCTTACCTGTTGCAGTAAGCAACTCAGCGCCTTCACCAAAATATTCTATTACCGATCCGGTTCCCCCTTTTACGGTAAGTAAACCGGTTAATTTCAGGATCACATCCTTGGGTGAGGCCCAACCGTTAAGCCTGCCAGTCAGTTTTACACCGATCAGCCGGGGCAGTTTAAGCTCCCACCCCGAACCTGTCATTGCATCAACGGCATCGGCACCACCTGTTCCGACAGCTATCATCCCCAATCCTCCTGCGTTGGGTGTATGCGAGTCGGTGCCAATAATCATGCCTCCCGGGAAAGCATAGTTCTCAAGTATTACCTGGTGAATTATTCCCGAACCGGGATCCCAGAAATCGATTCCATACTTCAGGCAGGCAGAACTCAAAAAATCATAAACCTCCTTATTATCTTCAAGAGCCGATCTGAGATCATCATCAGAACCATTTGCAGCGGTAATAAGATGATCGCAATGAACTGACGAGGGAAGAGCAACATGGTCTATCCCTGTAACCATCAGTTGCAGAAGAACCATCTGGGCGGTAGCATCCTGCATTGCAACCCTGTCGGGTGCATACTCATTGTACCCGAGGCCTCGCCGGCAGGTTTTTATTTCTGAAAAATCTGTAAGATGTGCGAACAATATCTTTTCAGTAATAGTCAGCGGCCGGCTGGTGAGACTCCTTACCTGTTCCATTTTTCCAGGCAACTCCCTGTAGAAAGATCTTATCATTTCAATGTCTGAAATCATAATTACCAAATATACTGAAATTTAAATTCTTATCTGCCCGTTTCCGGTCACGGTCCATTTATATGTTGTAAGTTCCTCAAGAGCCATGGGGCCGCGTGCGTGAAGTTTCTGGGTAGAAATACCAATTTCGGCCCCGAGACCGAACTGGGCGCCGTCGGTAAAAGCTGTTGAAGTATTTGAGTAGACAACGGCAGCGTCAACCATTCTGAAAAACATGTTGATCCGGTTCTTATCTTCTGTGATTATGGCTTCGCTGTGCCTGGATCCGAATTCACCTATATGAGAAAGGGACTCATCAAATGTACTGACTGTCTTTACGGCCATTTTGTATGAAAGGAATTCCGTGCCATAGGATCCGGTGCCTGCTCTCTGAAGAAGTTCCGCGGGATATTTTCCCTCCAGTACATTGTAGGAGGGTCTGTCGGCATAGATTATTACGTCTGAATCAGAACAGGGTCCAACAATATAATCAAGATCCGCAAGCCGCTTCTTATGTATAATAAGGCAATCTAGCGCATTGCAGACGCTTACCCTGCGGGTCTTTGCATTATTGATAATATCTCTCCCTTTTACCCTGTCGCCATATTCGTCAAAATAGGTATGGCAGATGCCGGCACCTGTTTCAATAACCGGGATCCTGGCGTTCTCTCTTACAAAATCAATCAGGCTTTTACTGCCACGCGGTATTATCAGATCGACATAACCTGTTGCATTAAGTAACTGCATTGTCTCTTCCCGTCCCGGAGGCAGTAGTGAAATGATATCGGGATCAAGGCCTTTTTTTGAAAGGGCATCCTTTATAACAGACACAATTGCGGTGTTGGAACATATAGCATCGCTACCCCCTTTCAGTATACAGGCATTGCCCGACTTAAGGCATAAGGCAAAAACATCAAATGTTACATTCGGCCTTGCCTCATATATGACACCTATAACGCCAAAAGGGACAGATACCCTGGAAACCAGCAGGCCATTAGGTCTTTCGTTCGTGGAGAGAACCCTGTTGAGAGGAGAATGCAAGCCGGAAACATTCCTTATATCAGCGGCAATCGACCCAATACGGTCATGTGTCAGGACCAGGCGGTCATAGAGAGGATCTGATTCCGACATCAAATCGAGATCCTTCCTGTTTTCAGTGAGAATCAGATCAGCATTCCTGATTGCCGAGTCAGCAATCATCAGAAGAGTGTCATTAATGGTCTGGTCATCCACATTATTGAGAGTGCGGCTGGCTTTAAGCGTTTGTCTGAAAACAGGTAAAAGATTCATCCTGATATTTTGTTGATTTAAAGATGGTCAGATATTCGCCCCATCCTTAATCTTCTCATTTACAACCATATAATCATAATGAATTAATGGTTTCTCAAGTTTTTCGCCTATGCTTTGTCCGGCTTTTACGGAATCGTACTGCGATTTCCCCAGACCTATTGCATTGCCCTCATCATCAAGGATTCTCACAATGTCGCCCTTTTTGAAATAACCCTCTATCCTGGTTACGCCAATCATCAGCAGGCTTGTTGCCCTCTCTCCTGTCAGCGCGCTCCTGGCTCCTTCGTTAATATATACCGCTCCCCTTGCGAATGTATCTGAATGGCTCAGCCATTTTTTAACACCATTGCATTTACCGGAGTTTGCCCTGAAATGGGTATAAGGCACATCTTTCCCCCTTAAAATATCTGTAATGATTGCATCCCGCATCCCGTTGGCAATATAAACATTTATCCCCTCGGAGGCTATTTTCATTGCGGTGGTATATTTAGTTATCATTCCTCCTCTGCCAAAACCCGATCCTGAAGGTGAGAAAAACCGGCTGAGATCACCGGTGGCTGTTCCTGCCTCTTTTATCAGTTCCGCTCTGGGACAACCCGGTGCTGCGGTAAATATACCGTCGACGTTTGAAAGAATCATCAGTGACCTGCAATCCATCATTGAAGAGATCAGTCCGGATAATTCATCATTATCGGTAAACATCAGCTCATTGACAGAAACAGTATCATTCTCATTGACAACGGGAAGTACATTGTTTTCAAGCATAGCCGATATACAGTTTTTCATGTTAAGGTAATGTCTCCGGTCCCTGAAACTCTCCCTGGTTGCCAGTATCTGACCTGCCCTTATGCCATATTTACCAAAAAGAAACTGATAGTTGGACATCAGCTTAACCTGTCCTATAGACGCCCATATCTGCCTGGCAGCTATGATATTGGTCTTCTTCGAAGGGATGATCTCCTCTCTTCCGGCGGCAACCGCCCCGGAAGATACAAGGATCACCTCTGTCCCCTGTTTCCAGAGGACCGCAATGTCCTCGACAAGCCGCAGCATCCTGCCCACATTTAGTGATCCATCGGTACGGCTGATAACATTGCTGCCGATCTTTATTGTAATTCTCTTGAATTTTAAATCTTTGTTTTTCAATTTATAATTAAAATTAACATCAATTATAAAATACGGCGCAAAAGTAACATTTTTTGTGAATATTTTCTACCCTGATAGTTTTAAATTGTTTTTTGATTACATTAGCTACGCTATAAAATATAAGATAACGAAATGTTTATACCACAAAGTTATTCTCTGGCGGTAATACTCTGCATAGTAACAATGCTGTGCTGGGGATCATGGGGCAATACCCAGAAGCTGACAGGTAAAACCTGGCGGTTTGAGCTCTTTTACTGGGATTATGTTCTCGGTATTGTAATTTTTTCCCTTATACTGGGCTTTACTCTTGGCAGCATCGGTGAAAATGGCCGGAGTTTTATAGAAGATATAGGTCAGGCGGAAAAAACTAATATCTTCAATGCTTTCCTCGGAGGGATAATCTTTAATGCCTCAAACATTTTGCTTGTTGCAGCAATGGCAATTGCGGGAATGGCTGTTGCTTTCCCCGTAGGTGTAGGTATTGCACTTGCACTGGGTGTGATGATCAATTACATAGCCGTGCCGAAAGGTGATCCTCTGATTCTTTTTTCCGGAGTAGCGCTTATTGTTGCTGCAATAGTAATTGATGCCCTGGCTTACAGGAAGCATAGTGCCTCCATGCAGCAAGTATCAAGGAAGGGTATTTGGTTGTCAGTGTCAGCAGGTGTCCTTATGGCCTTGTTCTACAGGTTCGTGGCAAGCTCCATGGTATCCGATTTTGCAACACCGGAGCCAGGGAAACTGACTCCTTATTCTGCGGTATTCTTTTTTGCGCTCGGTGTACTTGCGAGTAATTTTCTCTTCAACTATATAATAATGAAGAAGCCGATCGAAGGAGAGCCGCTTGCATTCCGGGATTATAAAAAAGGGACTCTCCGGGTGCATCTTACCGGGGTTCTTGGCGGGATTATCTGGAATATTGGGATGTCGATGAGTATAATTGCAGCAGGCAAGGCAGGGTTTGCCATCTCATACGGACTTGGACAGGGCGCTACGCTAATTGCGGCACTATGGGGTGTTTTTATATGGAAAGAATTCAGGGGAGCATCAAAAAATGTCAATTTACTTATATTACTTATGTTCATTGCATATGTTGCAGGGCTGGCTCTGCTGGTTTATGCAGGAACATAAGTTTGCAGTACAAACAGGACTGAACACTGAATAAATAATCCACAAAAACCTAAACTGATAAAAATGAGAAGAACACCAATTGCTGGACGGCTGCTTACTACAGTAATAGTAATGGTTACAGCAACCGCATGGAGCTGTTCCGATCCGTCAACTGCAGAAATCTCAGGAGAATCAAAAACCTGGCATAAGACCACTCTCACCTTCAGAGGACCTTTTACGAGCGAATATGATACGGTCAATCCTTTCACCGATTACAGGCTCGATGTTGAATTCTCAAACGGTACGGATAAATATCTTGTGCCGGGCTATTTTGCCGCCGATGGCAATGCAGCAGAGACATCAGCCAGGGAAGGCGATAAATGGAGGGTTCATTTCTCTCCTCCTTCTGAGGGAACATGGAATTACAAAGTCAGTTTCCTGCAAGGAAGAGATATAGCTGTTGCCGTCAATACTGAATATGGAGAAAAATGTTTCCCGGATGGTATGACCGGTTCTATTGAGGCGGGCAGGTCCGACAAGCAGGCACCCGATTTCAGGGCCAGGGGACGTCTGATGTATAATGGCACTCATTTCCTGCACTTTGCAGGCACCGGAGAAGTATTCCTTAAAGGAGGAGCTGATTCTCCGGAGAATTTCCTTGGTTACAGGGAATTTGACGGTACATATTACGGCGGCACAAACAAGGCCAGAAGCGGAGAAGCCGCACCCAACAGCGGGCTTCACCTTTATGAACCTCACATTAAGGACTGGAATGAAGGAGATCCCCAGTGGAAGAACGGCAAGGGCAAGGGGATAATTGGTGCATTGAACTACCTGTCGTCAAAAGGAATGAACAGCTTCTATTTCCTGACGATGAATATTCTCGGAGATGGTGAGGATGTATGGCCCTACACTGACCGTAATGAAAGATATCGATTCGATTGCAGTAAACTCGACCAGTGGGAAATAGTATTTGAACATGCCGACAGGCTGGGCATCATGAAACATTTTGTCCTGCAGGAGACAGAAAATGAGTCTCTTCTCGACTGCGGTTACCTGGATGTTCAGAGAAAGCTCTATCTCAGGGAGCTGATCGCCCGCTTCTCCCATAATCTTGCCGTTACCTGGAATCTTGGAGAAGAGCATCATGCAACAGAATGGTCACCATACGGGCAAACATACAGGGACACGAAACTTATGGCCGATTACCTGAGGGAAACAGATCCTTATAATAATTTTATTGTTATTCATACGCATGCCTCTCCGCAACAGAGGCTGAAAGACATGACGGAATACCTGGGGTTCAGAAACGTCGAAGGTCCATCTGTGCAATGTGGGAATGTAGACCAGGTGCATGATGATGCAAAATACTGGCTGAGAGAGTCAGCTAAAGCAAATCACAAATGGGTGGTTTGCTCCGATGAGATCGGTCAGCACTGGAAAGGAGCAATGCCCGATGAGTTTGATCCTGGTCACGACACCATACGGCACAAGGTGCTCTGGGGCAATCTTATGGCTGGAGGAGCAGGCGTGGAATGGTATTTCGGGTATAATTTCCCTCACTCCGACCTTAATTGTGAAGACTGGAGGAGCCGCGACATATTATGGGACCAGACCAGGTTTGCGCTCGAATTCTTTCACAAATACCTGCCTTTTACTGAAATGACAAATGACAACGAGATCATCAGAGATGATATCAGCTATTGTCTGGTAAAAGAAGGAGAGGTATATGCCATATATATGCCACAAGGAGGAGAGACTGAAATCAGGCTGCCGCAGGGTGACTATTCCGTGGAATGGTACAATCCCCGTACAGGAGGTGATCTGGTAAAGGGGAGACTGACGAATGTTAATGGCGGAGGCTTCAGATCAACAGGAAATCCTCCGGCATCAGACGGGAAAGACTGGGTCTGTCTTATCCGGAAGCAATAACAGTGATTTTCACACAGAGGTCTTGCATGGTGTCTGATGTCAGAATGCTGACACCCGTTAAACATATCTTTCCGCTCCCGGCATGTCAGGGACCGGTTGATAATGTAAAATAGAGTACCCAGTCATTATTGTCAGGAGGTGTCCAGGTATAGGACGAATTAAGTTCAATAGCTTCTCCTATGGTTTTTATCTCGCCTGTACAGGGATTAAATAACCGGATGTTGAACCTGCCGAAATTATTCTTCTTAAGATCGAATGTAATTTTACCATTTAATCCTCTGACATACAAAACATATTGTCTCCCGGTCTCTGCCAGGAGCCAGTAAGTTGTCGATGGCGGTGATAATCTGCCGAGATGCCTGCTGTCATCAGCGCGCGGAGTTTTACAGATTAGCAGTTCGTCGTGAGAAACCAGTTTCCAGTATGTCATACTTTCAAAGAACTCTTTAATGAATCCAATCTGTTTTTCCCATTCATCATTCTTTGCGGCATCGACATCAAACGGGCCCGGATCGCGGTTACCACCAAAGTATGTCGTTCCGAAACCAGTTACCAGGTAGCCCCCTCCCATAACAATATCCCAGCTTGCGTGACGCATGGATTCGAGATTTGTTGAGTTGTCCTTATCCGGTACTCCGTCTCCGTTCTGGTCGCGTAAAAAGTAGCCATATTCCGAGTTGACAACAGGTTTATTGAAAATCACCGATTCCAGTATACGTGAGTGTAACCTGGCATAATTCTGCTGATAATCACCGAAACTCATCCATCCTGCCTTATTAAATTCCCTGACGCTCCCGTTTTCTGTCATCGGATGGATCCCTATCATACGGTTATGCGGATCTGCTTCATTGAGCATGTCTCCCAAAATAATGAATTCATTTCTGATTTCTTCCTCCGATCCCGGGCGGGTACGGATCTCGGCGTGCCATTCTCCTGATACAATGAAATAAACATCGTATGCGCTGTAACGGGCGGCTATGTAACGGGTAAAATTTTTCCGGGCCTCCATATCAGGGAAAAGTCTCCACGGGTAAGGAACCTTCCCATTCTTATCACCCCAGGCCAGTACAATCCCGACTACCAAACCATGCCTATTGGCGAATTCAATCCTTGAATCAATCTCCTTCCAGTATCCCGGATTCAATATCTGATTTCCCATGTTGGTAAAAGGCATTCCTCCCGAGTTGCCCCACCCTGCCTCGCTTAACATCATGGCATGGACACTGTTGAATCCCTGAGAAGCACGTGTTCTTATAAAATGTTCAAAGGTCTGACGGTTCAATTCTTCCTCCTCATTGTCATTGAAAAGAGCCCATGCCGTTTCGCCCATGAACCACATTTTTTTCCCGTTTTGGTACTGGAAATGGTATGGAAAACCGGCCATCGGTTCAATCGAGCCTTTGAGACCTGATTCCGCACAAACGAAGGAACCCTTTTCATTATCAATACCTGGATCATTTGATACAATCTTATAGGTCCAGGTTCCTGCCATATCGGGACTTACTCTTAATTTCCATGCATTTAAGCCGTCCCAGAAAAGAGGGATTTTCCACAAAATGCCGTCTGGTCTTGTCAATTCAGCATCAGCTGCAACCTCAGTATATGGATTATCGTAAGTCCCCGAGGCAGAATAGGAAACTTCAAGAACTCCGAATTTTTTTACTTTTTGAAGCTCTGAAACCCTGCAGGAAAATCCTGTCATAAGAATTATAAGCAGGGTTTTTTGTAGAATGTAAAACATGATAGAATTATTATTGCAACATGAATATTATTTCCGTATCAGTACCATATTAATCGTTGACTACATTAACCGGTTTCCCTTCCAGGTAGCTCCTGACATTATCAACGGCAATATCCATGAGGCGTTTCCGGGCTGCTATATTTCAGATCGGGTAGATTTTCAATTGCATCTGCCATAAGCAGGGTTTTGTTTGTAAGCAATATCTCAGCTCCTGCAGCACGTTTAACAGTATCGCCTGAAGTTGTCCGTTCATATATTTCCACATCTCCCAGTGAGTTAAGTTCCTCCCATGAGAGATCACCAGGATTCAGGGTGTAACCATCAAGTACAACAATTTTCATCTTTTATTTTCCAACGCATTTTTATTTCTCTGATTATCTAATATTCATCCAATAATGATCAAAAAAATTATTTATATCATCTCCGGTCAATCACTTCTTTGGGTACAACGCCTGCATAGCCGGGAGAATTTGTTTCTATCCTTTAACCATCAATGCCTTTGATGATCTTTATGTACTCAATAGTTCTGTAATCGAATTCGTTCCATGCCTGAGCGATCTGTCAGCTTCATAAATCGTTTTTCCTACCCCTGCGTCGATAAAACCTCTCGCATTATTTATTAAATCCCTATATCGATCGCCCTGTCGATAAGAAATTGTTGGATTTCAGTTCTGGAAGGAGCTTCTTCAAGGAATTCAACAGGTTCATCATAATTTATATCCTTAAAGAAACTTAACTGCGCTCTGAATAGCTTTTGTGAGAACATCTGGTCGTAAATTTCAACAGCACGGTCGGAAATCTGGTTAATGGTGAAATTATTTTTCAAAAGAAAATAAAAGTCGACATAATCTTTCCATTTCGATCTTCGTCCAAGGGCGTATGCCTTCATAGCGGCAAGGTCAATTAGGGAAGGCAAACGCATTACGTCCTCAAAATTGTTTTTAGCGTCAATTACATATGGGTACTCAAAGAAAGTAAATGAGACATCATTTATAGTCACATTGAGTTGTTCCGTAACTCTTCTGGTTACCTTATATTTAAAATGAGACGCTGATATTTTTGACATAATTCTCTTTTGATGAAGGGAAGAGCTTTTAAATAAATCAAAATCTATCGACCGTCTGTGTCCCAGATATAAAGCTATTGCAGTGCCTCCAACAAGATAGAATTCTCGCTTAAAAGCTTTAACCAGCGGAAAAAGTTTAAGCTGATTTTCAGTGAAGATCTCTTTATGCATATCTTTTAAAATAGAGAGAGAAGTAATTATATATCTCAGGATAATAGTTCAATTTCTTCCTTCCTCTGGCGGCAAAAAAAATCTTTGCTGTATGCTCAACTCCCAATATTTTGATTAAAGTCTTAACATCATCCAGTGTCCCGTAATTAAAAATAAACTCTACAACTATATCAGGACTCAGATCCTCCTTCTTATCTTCCGGGATATACCAGAAGAGAGAACTGTGTTTGCGTATAAATGCTTTTAATTCGGGGCTGTTCATTTACAATAACCTGAAATGATCTTAAAGATAGTGAATATTCTGCTGATAAACAAGTTAAAAGACAGAAGACAGAAGCAAAATTTGTGATTTGTGATTCGTGAGTCTGGATTTGTGATTTAAAATCGAGAATCACAATT
>CAZWFL010000023.1:0-54199 GCA_964633195.1 uncultured Rikenellaceae bacterium
CTTCAGATGCCGAGGATTATGTGCATCGTGTGGGTCGCACTGCACGAGCCGAAACGACAGGCGTTGCGGTAACGCTCGTCAACAGACTCGATATGCACAAGATGCGTATGATCGAGAAGCTGATTGGTTACGAGGTTTATAAGGCCGCGCTTCCTGACTTTATCCCCGACAAGCACGAAAAGGGACCAGGGCAAAGTCCTTTCCGGACAAAATCTGATAAGGGATACAGGAAGAGGTTTAGTCAAAAAACAAGGAGTAAGACAAACAGGGGCAGATGATTAATCGGCACCGATCAGAATCTCCCTGCTCAGGTGCGTGCTATCATTTTTCGACCAGGTCGTCTATAACAAACCTGATTACGTTCGACGGGGTGCCGAGGGCTTCGGGATAAAACCGAAGTACCGGATAGTTCTGGCCGTTGGCCAGGGGGTAGATCCTTAGCCAGACAGTGTCTGTAAATACATTCTGAATAAGCGGCGACATGTTATTAAAGGATAAATATCCATATACTGCTACAGGTGTTCCCTGAGAAGGGTAGTATCCCACGTAATCCCTGAGGAGTCCATAGCCTATGGAAGTATAATTATCCCTCGACACGTCATCCGTGGTACCTGCATATACAATAAAGGGATAACCTGGTGGATTCCTTTTTATTACCGTGTCTCCATTCACCTTCAGATGGATAAAATAAACAGGTTCATATAAGTAATAATAGCTTATACTGTCGAGTGTCAGTTCGTATGTCGGTATTTCAAACATATTCCGATCGATACTGGTAGCTGCATAACCGCCAACATGATCAAAGGAAGGAGGATTCCAGGCCTGGACATATTTTTCTTTGGAGAGCAAAATCCTGTATCTGCCATAAGGGATATTTTCAAACAAATAACCGCCTCTTACATTTGTTACATCAGTGGCTACGATACTGTTCCCCTGCATCAGGTTTACTTCAATTCCCGAATGGTCCGGCAGATAGGTGCCGGTCTGATCGTACATCTTCATTTGTCCGTTTATCCTTCCTGTCATCAACAATTCCTCCTCCCTGCAGGCAGTAAGCAGGATCAGCATAAATACTATCTGAAAAACAGGTTTCAATATTAATTCTTTAAGGCATTTCAAAACTTATAACATTAGTCGATCTTGTCAAATCGAGTGTCGAATACAGCCTTATCCCGAGATATGTGTCAAGATATCCTCCTGCTTCAGACTTATTGCATGGATATCCTTTAATATAAACCGTCTCGCCGCTCCGGAAAGGAAAATCAGAGATGTATGTAAAGTCAATATATAGCGAATAACTATCACCGTTGTACTGGCCGGTCCAGGTAAAGTCGCGCATCCTGCAGTTGTCCCACGATACATTTTTATCAGTATGAAGACAGAGTGCGAACTGGAAGATGTAAGAGTCAGCGTATTGCCTGGGTATAGAAGTATCGATACATATCCATTGGTGTTCCGGACCAGATCTGGGGCGGATCCCTACATAGGCCTTTTTGAACGTCGGCAGGTTCCCCGGACCCGGTTTTTCGTAAAGCACTACCTGCGACAGCCTTATTGTATCACCCCCAAAAAGCTGAATATTGTACTGGCGTATGGTCCCGTATCCTTCCTTCGCGTAATCAAGGCAATAAGTACCGTTACCCAGTCCGGTAAAGGTGAAATTGCCGCTCAGGTCAGCTAAGACGGATGTTTTACCATAGGGCCCGGTTGCTACAACGGTTATGCTGTCTCTGTCATAGTTCCCGGTCCTGACATTGCCCGTAATAACACTGTTGGTCGTCAGTGGCACCGGATCCTTCTCACAGGCTGTCGCCAAAAGAAGTGAAGTGAGCATTATCCCTGCAACCAGGTAGTCATGGAACAATAAATGAAAACTGAGCCGACTCATTTCCCAAATTTGGATAAACTGTTTTATTTAATGTATAGTCGAAATAAGTATCTATTGGTACGAAAATCCTGTTGCCAAAGTCTGTTTTTGATACAGCCCTGGTAAATATGCAGGCTTTGTAAAACACCTCCGTCCCTTTCGGGAACCTGACATAATTATAATTGAAAAACCCCTTGTATCCATCTTCCTCACGTCTCAGGGTTGCCAGCATTGTTCCTTTTGCTTCGTCGCTGGCGAAGCCATTTTTATCGGAGAGATATATGGACAAGCGCATATAATCGGGTTCGGGGTCAAAAAACCTGAAATTTGCATGAATGGAATCATTCTCAACTTTCAGGTCAATTATTTCGGTCTTCGGCATCTGGTATAAAAAGAAAGCGGAGCAGTTTGTAGCCGATGAAAAACTGAGTCCCAGTGTTGTGGGCATACCGCCAAGATGCTTAACTCCGAAATAGTACAGAATACCGAACCCTTCCTTATAAAATCCGAGGTCATAGGTTCCGGTTGGCAGATCTTCAAATTCAAACCTCCCATTACGATCAGTAAATGTGATATATATTTTCAGTCCTCTGGCAATAACCTGAACATTGCTCCGGTCTTCAAGCCTGTTGCCAAATTCATCAAAGGTATATACAAATCCCACCAGGCTCCCTTCAAGATCGGGAACAAGGATCTCCTTTACGCATGATGAAAACAAAACAGAGACCAAACAGAATATCCTTATGGTATTCCTCATCTTTCCTGCAGATATTCATTACAAATATAAGAAAATTGGTTGCGAAAAAACCGGAGGTTGTCTTCGGACTACGGCCGACATAGTCCCGATAAATCGGGACGAAGTCAGCGAGCTTGCCCACTCCCTAAAACAACAGGGATAAACATGTCAACCCGCCATCCATCTTTCTGAATTCCGATACATCAACTTCAATGATCCTGTATCCGTATCCGGCGATTTTTCGTTTTGTTTTCGGGAATCCGGCAGGCATTAACAGAAAATCGTTTATCAGCAGACAGTTAGCTGCATAAGCCTCGTCTTTATCCACAAGAATAATATTGGAATCCGGAAATTTGCCGGCAATTTTTAAGGCAAATTCCCGGGGGGCAATAAAATTACTCCTGTCCATGTATGTTACTCCGGTCTTTAAATGAAGTCCGGGTCCCACGATGATTTCAGACGAGGAGTAGCCATATTCCGAAAGGACCTGGCACAGTCGTCTTGAGCCATCCCTGTTGGTTCTTCCGGATATTCCGATTAAAAAATGATTATCCACTCTCATTACATCTCCTCCGTCAAGAGTTCCGGTAGATTTGATGGTTTCTGTCTTTATCAGGGAGGATAAAATTTGTGCAATTTCAGCCTCCTCTCCCTGTCTCGATTTAACACCAGGCCTGGTTATTACAGCTATCTTTTCCGTAATAATGGCTGTATCTTCAACAAAGCAACCGTCAGGATATTTCTCATCGGCTTCAAGTATGGTTACATCCAGGCCGCACTGCCGGAGGACATCACAATACATCCCGTGTTGCCCGAGGGCTTTATAAAAATCCGGTTTACCTGAACTGGCAGTGGTATTCCCTTCATGAAAATTTCTTCCGGGCTTTCTGACTATTGCTTTTGTGTACATATGCTGATCTTAACGTGGGTTCGCAATAAAATTATACATTAAAACCTTTTATTGGTGAATAACTTACCAATATCTGTTATGTTGAAATCATTTCAAATTATTAAATAGGGTTTGGTAGTTGATCTGAATAGTATTTATAACAATACTATTGAGAAATCAATTGGACGTCAACCCCCCGCTGGTGCAGGGCAGGCTGTCCAGGGTTGTCAGGGTAAATATGATCTTCAGACCCGGGACGTGACCCTGGCCATTGGTGTTGACACCGCAGGTGTCAGTAAAGCGTGAATCGAATTCCCAAGGTGTGGCCAGGACTATTCGACGTCGACACAGCAGGTGTCATGAGATACGGCTTAGTCATCCAATGGACTGAACCTGGATAACGAAGATTAACACCTCCAGCGTAATGAAACATCTATCCTGATATAGTTTAAAATAGTTCTGCCAATTATTGAAGAGGAATACTTAAAAGATTAGTAATTTTGGACACCTAAATGATAAGTGACATGCAAATGCAGGCATATCCATCCGGATTAAATAAAATCATTAGTTCCATTCTGTTAATTACCCTGTCATTTTTCTTGTCCTGTACCTATGATACTGATGAAATTTATATCAGAAAAGTTATAAAAAATCCTGATGCCCCTGAAATAGGAATACTTGACCCAATTCTGTTAACCGACACGATATTTGTGTATGGTAGCTATAAGATATTTGATTTAAACTTCAGAAGCAGTAATCAGGAGATCATTGGGGTGAACTTTACCATAGATGATTCTGTAAGTATGTTTGTTAGATCTGATAACGGTAAAGTTCATTACGATCCGGGATTTCTGACACAGGGATCGCATACTTTAAAACTGGATCTGATTACCCATTCAGGTTCATCCAGCATTGCAGATCTGCTTGAAATTGAGGGATATGTTTTTTCGAGTACCTGGATCCTCATGGTCGTTCATGAATATTACACTTATTTAGAAGAAGGAATAGTAAACGGTTATCTCAGAATAACATTTCCACAATATCGTAATACTGACCTTAAAGAGTATGAGATCAGCCGCTTTGCAGGTGAAGGTTATACGGTTATCGGGGGAGTTTCTTCTCCTGAGTTCACCGACAGCACCTATTCAGGTGAGAGTGCCAGTTATAAAGTCGTGGTACATACAGTTTCAGGAGATGTATTGTCCTGGGGAGAGGGTTATTTCAACAGGAATTTACCGGTATCCGGTCTTTACATATCTCAGGAGAATGAATACTATATAGCATGGAACAAAAGTAAATATTATAATGCTGTTGACAAATACTATACAGAGATCTCGACTCCCTATTCCCAGGAAGTAAGCAGTAAGTACTTTGATGCTCCGGATGATACAATTTTATTCATGCCGGATCTGCAACATGGCGAAACGATACTGTTCAAATTAAGGGTAATACCTAAAGAAGGCAATATCGTATTTGAAACAGGATCAAATAATCATCTGTTTGGAACATCACAGTATATGACTGCGGGATTATAATTTACAGCATAATAATGAAAAGGCATTTATTAACCCTTTTAATTGTTGCAGGCTCACTGAATGCCTGGTCACAGAAACCTGTGATCGGATTTCAGACAGGACTGGAATTCTGCGGAATGTCTGATCTTACTGATATTAATTTAACTGTTAAATCGACAATACCCTTCGACACAAAACTGTTGGCTGATTTCCCGGGTTACTGGTATTATCAGCCGATGTTTAAGATAGCATTTGAAAAATTCTCTGCAGGTATAGAATATTCCTTTAATTCAACAGGTTCAAGATTATCAGGTACAGATTATTCGGGAGAATATTTGTTTGATATGAGGGTCCGTAAAAAGTCACCGGGATTATTTGCAGAATATTCTTTCCCATCGCAAAAAGGGATTAGTTACAGGTTGGTTTCTGGAGCAGGTGTTATGTTTTCTTCCCTTCAAATTGATGAGAATCTTATTGTTAACGATATTCAAATCATCGATGATTCATATGGCTTCAGATCTATAAATTATTACCTGCAACCAGGATTCAAAACTATTTACGCATGGAACTTGTTTGAATTTGAAATTAATTCAACTTTTTTATTTCAGATAGGAAGAGGAGCTTTTCACAGAGAAACCGACAAGAATCAGCTTTTTGTTAATCAGGCAACAGGGAGACCGGTTAAACCGGGGTGGACCGGATTTAAGATAGGTATCTCTGTAAACTATATCATAGGAAAATCAGAACCGGATTAATACGGGCGGTTAAAATCAGAAAAGAGCTGTATACGCAGACGAAATCATTCAATCAGTATATACAAAGGCTCTATTGCGATTGCATTGGGTGCATTTCCCCACTATCACACCCTCGTCGAAAAAACCGGGAATCCCTTCCTCTACCTCAAATCTCTCACACTGTCCCGCTGTAAAGATCCTGTTACCGCATTCGCATTCGGACCTCTCCTCCCTGAGCATTTTCCTGTGTTCGCCTGTAAATGTGAAGAGCCTCATTAAATGTCCGCATTCGTCACATTCACCCCATATTATTCCCCTGAAGTTCCATTCTTCCGATCCGGAATGGTGTTCAATTGTTATTCTGAAGGCGGATGACTTACATGAGCTGCATCGGTATAACTTGAAAGTATGGATATCGTTGGGATAATTCCGGCTGTTAATACACTCCCCGGCAAAATCGTCAAGTTCAGCAAGCGATGATAGATGTTTCATCTAAAAAATATTTTGACTTCCCTTATCATTTAACAAATATCTGATCAGCCAGTATCCCGATCACAAGTCCCCCAATGATACAAAATCCTGATATAACTATCAGTACAATTCCGGCAAGACCAACTATAAAAGGCTGGCTTTCCCGGACCTGTATGAAATAGCTGTCCTGATCCGTCATTCCGAATGGCAGTTTATTTATCAGAGCATTCTCAACTCCCGATATGCCTGATCCTTCCGCGAGTGTCAGCAGATAATCCCCGGCCGGGGCCTTAAACCGGAAGATCTCCATCCTTGATGTTTTTCTGATATTTATATTCGGCCGGAACAGCAGGTGTGTGAGCCTGACCTCCTCACTTGTTGAATTGTCAATTATCACCGGCCTGAACTCATCGAGTGGTGCTTTTGTGAAGATCTTACCTTTATGCCAGATTGAGTATGTGCCTTGCCTCGTGAGGCTGAACTGCTCCGTTTTCCGGGAAAAGGGGATTTCAAGTATAATATTTCCTGAAAATGTTTTACTCACCAGCTTAATTGAAAATATCAGCAATACTATTCCCACAGGAATTAAGCTAAAAAACAGGATTTTCATTTGTTTCTGTTTTTTCACAGGTTAAAGTCTTTTTTTTTATTTACCAGGGTCAATCATCATGCCTGGTGCCGTTGATATTGAAAAACTTGAAAATATCCACCACCAATATAGGTATCAACGACATCAGCAGAACAGTTATCCACTGCCTGCCGCTGAGAGCGGTAAGGCTGAAGGCATCGCGCACCGGGGGTACCAGCAAAACGACAAGGGCCAGTCCTGCTGAAATAAATATCGCCCCGACAAGGGGTAAATTCTTAAAGGGACTTATTGCAAGTGATGATCTTGTATTTGAGTGAAGGTTGCGCACATGTACCAGCTGGGCAAACATTAATGTTGCAAATGCCATTGTCTGACCGAGCACCAGGCCTCCTTCGCGGAGTCCGAAGATGAATGCTGCCAGGGGAATAAGACCTATCATTACGCCCTGGTATAATACCCGCCACACCATATCCCTGGTCATGAATCCTCTTTTTGAGTTGCGTGGCTTACGGTCCATGATATTTTCCTCAGCAGGATCGATGCTCAGGGCAAGAGCGGGAAGACTATCGGTCACGAGGTTTACCCATAGTATATGAATTGGCAAAAGTGGTGCTCCCATATTGAAGAGTGATGTTATGAGAAGCAGGAATATCTCACCCACGTTGGTTGAAAGCAGGAACTGGACAGCCTTAAGGATGTTGTCATAAATCCTTCTGCCCTCTTCAACAGCTGATACAATGGTTGCAAAATTATCATCAGTGAGCACCATATCAGCAGCTCCCTTGGCCACATCGGTGCCGACAATGCCCATCGCCGCGCCTATATCGGCCTGTTTGAGAGCAGGAGCGTCATTGACACCGTCTCCCGTCATTGCTACCACTTCGTTGTGATTCTGCCACGCTTTAACAATACGTACCTTATGTTCAGGAGCTACCCTGGCATATACAGAATATCTGGTAACTCCCTGATTCAATTCATCGTCGCTCAGGTTTTCAAGCTGTGCTCCTGTAATTGAAGTGTCTCCTTCCCTGAATATTCCTATCTTCATGGCAATGGCCATTGCCGTTGCCTTATGGTCTCCTGTTATCATTACAGGACGAATACCTGCTGTTTTGCATTTCTCAACAGCATCAATAACCTCGGGTCGCGCAGGATCAATCATTCCCAGAAGCCCGATGAAGATCAGTCCGCTTTCAATCCGGCCGGTATCGATTTTGACCGGGATCCCGGGCAGATCCTTATAAGCCATTGCAAGGACCCTCAGGGCAGAGGTTGCCATTTCTTCATTTGCATTACGTATCTTGTCGATATCCTCCTTTGTCAGTGGCCTTACTTCCCCTTTGATTACTATCCTGTCACAAACATCAAGCACCTCATCAATACCCCCCTTAACATTGACACGGATCCTGTTATCGGACAATCTGTTAAGGGTTGACATCCTTTTCCTCCCTGAGTCAAACGGTATTTCACCCACACGTGGAAATCGCTTTTCAAGCCCTTCCTTATAAGTGCCGTAAAGTATCCCGAAATCGAGAAGTGCCGTTTCGGTAGGGTCTCCGGTAAAATCGTAATCCCCGTTCTCTTTCTTTCTGAGGTATGCATCTGCGCATAAAACAGATATTGTCAGCAATCGTTTTTCCTCATCGTTCAGATCTTTTCCGGGGGCTTCCCTGTTGATTGCCTCTCTGATGTGATTAACATAGGCTTCGACCACGGTCATTTTGTTCTGGGTGAGTGTCCCGGTCTTGTCGGAGCAGATCACCGTTGCACTCCCCAGGGTCTCAACGGCAGGCAGATTGCGAATAATTGCATTCTTTTTCACCATCCTCTGTACGCCAATTGCCAGAACCACCGTCGATACAGCCGGAAGGCCTTCCGGTATTGCCGCAACAGCCAGTGTGACTGCAATCATAAACATGCTTAATACAGAGTTGCCATAAAGTACCCCTACCAGAAAAATAACAGCACATATTATCAGCGCAGCTATGCCAAGAATTTTTCCCAGCTGTTCCAGCCGCCGGCTCATGGGAGTTTCGGTATCCGTCGTTTGCTGAAGCAGGTTCGCAATCTTTCCCACTTCTGTCTTCATACCCGTGGCAACAACAATACCTTTTCCACGACCATAAGTAACCAGTCCGCCCGAGAAAGCCATGTTAACACGGTCTCCTAAAGGAACTTCTGTTCCATGAAGAGCAGCAGTCTGCTTGTCCACAGGAACAGATTCACCGGTCAGGGCTGATTCCTGGATCTTCAGGTTGACAGCTTCCATCAGCCTCAGGTCTGCAGGTATTACATCGCCCGTCTCCATTATCACTATGTCACCCGGAACAAGCTCCCGTGTAGGCACTTCCGATATTTCGCCTTCGCGAAGCACCCTGGCTTCCGGTGATGCCAGGTTCTTCAAAGCCTCAAGGGAAGATTCGGCTTTTCGCTCCTGATAAGCTCCCACAAAAGCATTCAGGACAAGTATGCCCAGAATAACAAATGTGTCAAGCATGCCCTCTCCTTCCATTACTCCCACCACACCCGAAATTGCTGCTGCTATCAGCAGAATAAGGATCATAAAGCTTTTGAACTGAGCAATGAACATCCGCAGAAAGGTCTTTTGCCCCTTTGTCTCAAGCTGGTTAAAGCCGTATTTTTCGCGTCGCTTCTCTACCTCCTCCGCTGAAAGACCTGCATTAACATCAACATTGAATTGAGCCAGGATATCCTCAACCTCCTGATTGTACAAAGGCATTTCTGAAAATATTTTCAGTGAAATGATCAGGTATTTAGTATTTCGCCCATAAACTCTCGTGCCATCTGCACCTGCTCGTGTACCTGGTCGAGGCCCAGGAGTTCATGCTTTTCGTTGATAAAGGGATGACAAAGCTCAAAGGTTATGTGTCCTTCATAACCGATTTCCCTCATCATTCTTATGAAGTGCGGATAATCGGGAAGGGGCTGGCCGAACCGCATGGGCATAACCAGTTGCTGAACTTTACCCGACTTATCGCGGTAATACTCCCCTCCGAAGTGTGAATGAACCTGCAGATTTCCCACTGTTCTTACAGCCTCCTCAACCCATGGATGATCATACCTGGTCATGATGGGCAGATCGAGACATGCCTTTAACCACGGCGAATCGACTTCCATTATCAGGTCATACATATCTTTCCAGTTTCTGATAAGCGGTTTGTGATTCTGCAGAGCCATTACAACACCAAACTCCTCCCCCATCCTGGCCGTTTCTTTCAGGCAATCTTTCACGAATTTCCAGCGTTCGAGCCATGTAGAATAGGGATATTGCCTTTCGAAATTATAGAAATCTCCCCTAATAAGATCGTATGTACCTGTGCCGTTATGAATCGGCACCCCCGGCCAGGCGGCAAAAAGACGGACCACTTTCGAGCCCAGGTCGGCAGCAAGGCGTGCCGTCTCACGCACCATAAGAAGCTGTGCTTCCCTGTGCTCGGGAATGGGGCTTGAAAAGTCGTTGTTGGCAGCCACACATGGCATTTCAATACCCGATTTAATAAGGATCTCCTTCATCTCTTCACGTTTTTTCCTGTCGATATCCATGGGATTACCCAGCGGACGTTTATTGTCAAGCTCAATACTGTCATAACCATACATCCTTGCACGCTCGACTATCTCCCTGAATGAAAGGGCGGGGCCGTCATACCAGATCCCAAGGTAAGATATCGTATAGAGTCCTATTTTAATATCCTTCCGTGGCTGAGCAGGCTTCTTTTGCTGCTCGTCCGATGTGTTATCCATTTCCGGAACGACTGATCCGAGAAGGGCTGCTCCTGTGGCCGCTCCGGATCTTTCAATAAATGTACGACGATTCATGATTTTTTCTCCTATATTTATTTGAATAATGAATTGAGCCGGATATAAAGTTAATAATTATTTCAGGCAAAGATTACTTTGAAATTTCTATAACTGAAGCAGAACTTTTTTTATCCATTTTAAATAAGGAGCTATGAATATCAGATTGCTTATTTTCTGCCTGATCCTGACGGGATGCTTTACCAGAACCGGGAAAGAAGTATCAACCGCAGAAAAATCAAAAGATTGGGCATTGACGGGTTTTATAAAGGCAGACAGCATTAACCCGATTCTAAACCCCTCTCCGGATCAGGTTTTTGAATGCCCGGTAAGCCGGAAAGAAGTCAGATGGGAAGAGAGAAACGTTCTTAACCCATCAGCTGTGGTCAGAGACGGAAAAGTTTTTCTTCTGTACCGGGCCCAGGATAATGAAATGACCTCAAGACTGGGACTTGCTGTCAGCGATGACGGATTGCATTTTACAAAAGAACCCTCTCCTGTCTTCTATCCCGATAACGATTCCATGTACCGGTATGAATGGAAGGGGGGTGTCGAAGATCCACGTATCGTCGAAACGGATGACGGCAGATATTTGCTAACCTACACTGCCTATGACGGCCGGACGGCAAGGCTTTGTCTGGCCAGTTCAGAGGATCTCAGAAACTGGACCAAACACGGGCCGGTTCTTGATAACGACAAATACAGGGATATGTGGTCAAAATCGGGTGCAATTGTGTCGGAGCTAAAAGATGGGAAGGTTGTTGCTATAAAAATCAATGGGAAATACTGGATGTATTTTGGTGATACCGATCTTTTCATGGCCACTTCTGACGATCTTATACATTGGGAGGCAGTTGAGAACGAAGAAAACAAAAAACTCATATCTGTCCTGCACCCCAGGCCGGGCTATTTCGACAGCCGCCTTGTCGAGCCGGGTCCTTACGCTTTATTGACGGATAATGGTATCTTGCTGATTTACAATAGTTCCAACGCCCTGAACAATAATGACCCCGGTCTTCCTGCATATACTTACGCTGCCGGACAGGCTCTCTTCGACAGGGAGGCTCCCTATAAGCTGATTGACCGGCTGGACCATTATTTTATCTATCCCGACAAACCATTTGAGATAACCGGAGAAGTGAATAATGTCTGTTTTGTTGAAGGCCTGGTCTGGTTCAGGGACCAGTGGTTTCTCTATTACGGAACGGCCGACTCCAAAATAGCAGTTGCAGTTAAATAATAACCTGACCCGTCAGGGTAACTAAGAAGGTAAAATTACTCCGGATAAGATTACTTATAATTAACTACTTCTTCAATCGGTTTTCTTGGTGTTGCAGCTGATATTTTTTCCCTATTTAACACGTAAAAGCCTTTTTCCTTCATATCCCCACCATTCGTCGGTGGCTCTGATATTTATGATATAAACCCCCGGAGTAAGGTTCAGTTTATAATCAGCTGCCCATATATGCTCTGAAGGCGCCGGATTTCCCAGGGTTCTCCATGGTATCTCTCCCAATCGTTTTTCCCTTTCCATCACAGCCATTCTGGAGGGATCGTTCTGAAGGCTCCTCTCCATTCTCATCCACTCTCCTTCATCGCCTATCTTAATCATAACATCAGCTGAGGGCAGGGCGTTGAAAATATTTGCGTTAATTCTTATTACATCACTGCTGTCATTATAGATAACATCCGGAGCATCTATATACATCTGGAAATCTGCCGGTCTTCTTGGTGCCTTCCAGCTCATTTTCCACATGTTGCCGTCAACATGAAGTATGGTGTAGCAATTTGGTGTCCCGTCCGACATCATGGCATGAGGTATTCCATACTCATCGGGAGCTCCTGCCCACCATGATCCGCACACTGTTCCGACGCTTACCAGATGATGTGGTTTATCTCCCGGATATCCTTCCTCCCTGCCTATAAACTGATGATAATGCCTGTGGGTATGGGCAGCAAGCGAAATGGTGTTAGGATGACTTGCAATAAGCTCATAAAAAGCTTTTTTCTCTTCCGCGCTCTCCCATTCGGTTGATCTCTCATAAGGAATATGAGAAAGAAGCACAAGGAGTTGGTCCCGGCCCAGGCGTTTTATTTCATTCCGGAGAAATTCCATCTGATCCTCTCCCAGGCCTGTTCTGTAATAACGTCTTGTTTCCTCAACTATCCACCTGATATCGTCGAGTATTATAAAATGTGCCGGACCATGGGTAAAGGAATAATATGCCGGTCCGAATGTCCTGAACCATGTTCCCCTGGCTTCTGTAAGATCATTGCCCGTATAGTCGTTATCGTGATTGCCGGCAACATATCTCATCGGGATTCCAATTGTTGAAAGAGAACCAATCAGATGATCATACAGGTTGAGGTCATCAAACACAATATCGCCAAGGGTTACTCCGAAAGATGCATTAAACCCGGCCAGCTCGGGCATAACATCATACGACATATAATAGATCTCCCTGTCGTCGCGGGGCTGTGTATCTCCAAGGACAAGCACATCAAATTTGTCCGGCTCTTTTACCGGATAAAGCGGAAAATCAACCGATTCAGGCAATGCTCCCGTTGGAGGCAATCCCTTGAAATTGCTGCCCGACACCCCTGAGGGACTGTATAAATAGTAAAAGCGCAATATCTGGTTCTCATCGACGGGCACCATCCAGTTTCGGGGCTTAACCACAAAGATCGCCGAATTCTCCCGGAGGGGAAGCTCATACCTGCCGGCCTTGTCAGTAATAACGACTTCACGCCCGTTGGAAACGGCCACTCCCCGAAGGGGTTTATCACTACGGTCAAATAATCCGTCTCCATTTTTGTCGTGGTATACAACACCCTTTGCCTTCAGACCTGTCTGCGCAAAAAGCGATTCATGCTGAAAAAGCGTTATCAGTAAACAAAATGCTGTCAATAGAACTATAGTCCTGATTTTCATGTTTTCCGGTTTTTCAATGATTATATGAGTGTTTCCTGTTTGTTTAAAACGGCAAGATAAAAAAATAGAAACTATTAATCACTCCTGAGTAATTTCTGAATCCGAAAATTTAAAATTACGGGGAAACTATGCTTTCCGATTCTCCCTTATTTCAGCAGTATCTTTATCTTTGTTAAAAGGCGCTGTTAATTAACAGCTGATATAACAAGTTGAAAGAGCAGAAACTGATACCGGTCAGGGTCGAATGTCATTCAGGCTACAAGGCCGATGAATACCCGAAATGTTTCTACCGCAATAATGAGAGATATGAAATAGTGGCAATTACGGACCGATGGTACCAGGGAGAGAACAATCCTGAATTTCCTGTGTCTAATTATTATAAGGTCGTTACAGAGAACGGTGAGAGCTATATATTAAAACAGGATCTTGAAAAAGATTCGTGGTCTTTGTGCCTGTAAGGGCAGGGAGCAGGGAACAAAGGGCAGGGAGCAGGGAGCAAAGGGCAGGGAGCGGGGAGCAGGGAGCAAAGGGCAGGGAGCGGGTAAGGTGGATATTAATTTAGATAAATGTTTTAAATATCTGATTATGAAGAAAATAATTATTCTTGGAGCAGGTATGATTGGCAGGGCAATCGCAGTTGACCTTTCAAAAAAATATAAAGTCACCTGTGTTGATATTGACAGGAATGCACTGGGCCTGCTGACGGACAGGCCCAATATACGGACTACGTTTATGGATGTAACGGATACTGATGCACTCGCCACGGTTCTCAGGGGGTTCGACCTTGTGGTATCAGCCGTACCCGGTTTCCTCGGTCTTCAGACGATGCGTGAAGTCATTAACCATAAAAAGGAGCTCGTTGATATTACATTCCTTCCTGAGGATGTCTTTCACCTTATCCCGCTGGCCAGAGCAAAAGGGGTGACCGTTATTATGGATTGCGGTGTTGCTCCCGGACTGTCAAATTATATCGTTGGCTACATGAGCGAAAGGATGAAGATAGAAGAGGTGAAGATAATGGTAGGCGGACTGCCGAAAATCAGAATCCTGCCTTTTGAATACAAGGCACCCTTTTCTCCTGTCGATGTGCTGGAAGAATATACACGACCGGCCCGTTTTGTTGAGAACGGTAAGCTGGTGGTACGCCCGGCATTAAGTGATCCTGAATTTGTGGAGTTTGAGGGTATAGGCACCCTGGAAGCATTTAATACCGACGGATTACGAACTCTTATTACTACTATGAGAGAAATACCTTTCATGAAGGAAAAGACACTCAGGTACCCGGGTCATATCACCCTTATAAAAATCCTTAAGGAATCCGGCTTTTTTGATAAGAACCCTGTGGTTATTAATAATACAGAGATAACTCCGTTTGATTTTACCTCTAAATTATTGTTCAATGCGTGGAAACTCTCTCATGATGAGCCTGAATTCACTATAATGCGGATCATTATGAAGGGCACGGAAAAGGATGTCAGAAAAGAGGTTATTTATGATCTCTATGATGAATTTGATCCTGTTGAAAAGCTTTCTTCAATGGCAAGAACCACCGGTTTTACGGCTGCCGCAACAGTCGAAATGATCATGTCCGGAGTCTTTTCCGAAAAGGGAGTCTTTTCACCCGAACTTGCAGGAAAAGATCCGGCAGTCTTTGAATTCATCAGCAACTACCTCCATGCCAGGAATATACAGTACAAGGTAACTGCCCGGAATATCTGATATTTCCTTTGTAATTGATCAATCGTTTTTGCTTTATTTCTTCTCAAGCCTGGCAGCCCATCCACCGCCATTCATCATTTTGATGGTCAGTTCATCTCCTTTCCTTATCGTTTGAACCTCTTTCCTGTAATCAGTAGCATCCCTGTCGGCGTTGATCCCATCGCTGAATATCTCGGCGCTGTACTCTCCTTCGCCAAGGAAGGAGAAATCAATTGTTATTTCCCTTGGGCTCCAATTTGTCATGGCCCCGACATACCATGTGTCTTCCTTCCTTCTTGCAATTGCAACATATTCTGCCACTTTGCCGTCGAGAGCCACCGTTTCATCAAAGGTTGTCGGTATTTTTGTAATAAAACCGGTGCATTCATATTCCCTCATATAAATGGTGGGATTATCTGAAAGCATCTGAACGGACACATCAAAAATTACGTACTGAGCCATCATGTGGACTCGTGTGCCCTGACCCATCGGCATGGAGTTTACTGCCCTGAAATTTGATCTGCTTGCGTTTCTCATGGCTCCGGGGGTGTAATCCACGGGACCTGCCAGGTTTCTTATAAAAGGAATGGTAACAGCGTAACGGGGCCCGTTCGGATTGGCCCACTTGAAATTCTCGAGCCCGTAAACCCCCTCGTAACCGACAACATTGGGATAGGTACGCTGCAGCCCTGTTGGTTTGTAAATCCCGTGATAGTCAACAAACAATTTGTATTCAGCTGCCTCCCTGGCTATCTCGTAGGTCGAAGCAACAGCCACCTGATCATCCCTGTCAATAAAATCGATCTTCATTCCTTTTATCCCCACCCCTGCAAAGAACGGGAATGCTTTCTCCTTCTGCGCAAGAACATCCTGTCATGAACACCATACGATCAGATCAACGCCTTTCTGCCTGCCGTATGAGAGAACCTCCTTAAGATCAATCTCGGACCGCGCCTTTGTCAGATCGCCCGGAATATTCCAGCCTGCATCGAAGAGGATATAAGGAATCCCGTATTTCGCAGCAAAATCGATGTAATATTTATACGATGCGGTATTCATCCCGGCCCTGAAATCAACTTGTGAGATATTCATGCTGTTCCACCAGTCCCATGCTACCTGACCCGTTTTTAACCATGAGATATCGTTCAGGCGGCTTGGTGAGGCCAGCTTCTGAACAATATCGCAGTCAAGCAGATCCTTGTCCTGTTCGCTTATCACAACAACACGCCACGGGAAAGTGCGGTTACCATTTACCCTGGCAATATAGTCAGCCCTTTTACCAGGAATCATATTAAGCCCCTTTATGTATGTTTCAAGGGGATAGGGTGCATAAACACCCTTAAATCCCTGTCCGGTCTGGTTCAGGTCGAGATACATACCCGGGTAATCCTCCAGATCAGCTTCCAGGATCTCAACCTTTTTACCCTGTCCGACATCCACCAGCAACGGGAGAAAGGCCAGGGAATCTTTCGGGAACTGAGAAAGCCTGATCTCCCTGTAGGTTGCCTCGAATGATGAATTGAAGATCATGCGGTCGCGATAATCCCATTGAATGGGAATAAATGCCTGGTAATCTTCAGTGAAATTGAAATTAGCTTCCTCGTTCATAATGATTATCTCTCCTTTACGGGTGGTAAAAAAACTGTATGCAACTGCATCATTATAGACCCGGAAGATAACCCCGTAATTATCCCTGGTGGTCAGGGTAAGCTGGTTGTAAACATCTTCAATCTTATTCTTACGGTAATTAATCGCATCGAAGCTCGTATTAACACTTACAGTTCTTGCTGAAGATACTCTTGCATTATTCCCGAGTATCTCACCACTCTGAAGAGTTAACGAAATGGAGGATGGTTCAATTACCTGCCGGTCATTATGAGTTACCGACCAGAGTAATCTGGCACCTGCTTCCACTTTCAATAATACTGAACCATCAGGAGATTTAACCTCATGGCTCCTTACCCTCTGGGCACTGCTGATTGCCGGGCACAATAAAATAAATGCCAGCATGAGAAACCTTGTTTTCATGATCTTAATTTTTGAAAGATTCGACAACTATGTGAAGAACTATTAGTTATCTGAATTAACAGGCTGTTGACATTTTGTTATTTACTGCCCTTTAATATGTCTATTGTTTCTTTTAAGGGTTTGTTCGGAATGGTGGCTATTATCTCACCATTATATTCAAAAATCTCCTTGTCATCGGCCGTTATTTCTCCGATAACAGCCACATTTTCTGTTTTTGATTTTATAGCCGCAACAACCTCATCAACATTTTCATGAGCGACCTGTACCACATAGCGTGCCTGGGTTTCGCAGATCAGTATCTCCTGCGGAGTAATACTCTCAACAGAAACGGGTACTTTCGTCAGGTCAACCTTTGCACCGAGTCCTCCATACCTTGCCGATTCGCAGACAGCTGCCCCTATTCCTGCCGCGCCCAGGTCTGAACATGCCTTTATTTTACCGGTGCCGAAAGCGGCCAGGGCTGCTTCGAGTGCGACCCTTTCCTCTTTAAAGAGAGCAACAGCCGGACGCATCTCATCCACAAGACCTGCGCGGTAAAGAGTATCATTTCCGTCGTTGGCCGTGACTCCGATAATGATGATCTTATCCCCTGCATTTTTTGCCGGTTTGGTAAGCGGTTTTTCAGTAACCAGCTTTCCAAATACCGATACAACAACAGCCGGGACTATATCAGAAAAAGAAGTTGAGAATCCTCCTCCCACTATGAATACATCCATTACTTCGCACATGTCCCTCAGGCCCCTGACCATGATGTTCACCCTCTCCTGACTTGTCATGACCCTGCAGTTTCCGCACGTACATTTACCTGAGAATCCGCAGGGACCAACTATTACTTCCTGATCAAGCGGCCTTGTCCCGATAAAATCAAGAAGAAAGACCGGCCTCCCTCCCATGGCAACAACATCACGCATTGCTCCTCCGGCTCCTGTGGCAGCTGCATCATAAGGCCTCGGGACACATGGCGAGCAGTGGCTCTCCATCTTGGCTACCACATAACCATCCATGCCTGGTACCTGAAAAACAGCGGCATCATCATTTTTCTCCGGTCCTATCGCCAGTGCTCCAGGCCAGATTTTGTCAACCTGTCGGTTTAGTTCACTGAAACTGCTGAAATCGATTACCTTGTCGATGTTATGGTGCAGATGAACAAACAATCCGTGCATCAGGGCTTTTTCAATAGTATTCATGTTTCTTGTCTTAGTAATTATATAATATATATCTTCTTCAACGAGCAGGATATCCTAATCCTCCCCGGCAATGCTGATAACTTTTATCTCTGCAGGCTTCATCGTCATGTGTTCTATCTTAGGACCAAAATCATTGAAATAGGAAGCTGCAAAATGTGTATCAACAGCAGCCCGGTTTACATACCTTTCAACAAAGATGAATTTTGTCTCATCGTAAGGATTATGATAAAGCATATACTCAAGACAGCCCTCTTCCCTGTTTGAGTCTTCAATTATCGACTGCGCAGCTTCAATAAAATCTGATACGTATTCAGGTTTGATATAGACATATGCCAATATCATCCTCTGATAATCAGGAAACTGTACAGCTGTTTCAGGCTCCTCGGAAGGAGCGGGGGCCTTAGGTTTGCAGGCAAAGCCGATTGCAATAACAAGAAGTGATAAGAATAGGATTTTCGTTTTCATTTTTTTCGTATTTTGTGATTAAGTGTAAATTTAAGCATAATGATTTAACCGGCAGATATTTTATACATGTTTTGTTGATAGTTTTTATTCCGGCAAGATAATAACTGCCTGGCAAAAATTTTGATGAAAAGATATATTTACATCAGCCTTTTCCTTTCCCTTGTTCCGTTCCTGTCGCTCCCGGGTCAGAATGATACCATTAATCTGGCAGATATTATCGGGGATCACCAGACTGCCCTCTTCGACACTAACGACCTGCTTGAAGCTACACTCCGTTTTGATGTTACGAGACTCAGCAGGACCAGACAAACAAATGACAATCAGGAAGCAGTAATAACCTATTATGTCCCGGGTAGTGATACCGTAACCCGGACAGTAGAGCTGAGGGCAAGGGGCAATTTCCGGCGTAATTACTGTGACTTCCCTCCCATCAGACTCAATTTCAGAAAGGATGAACTGCCCGGAGATAAATTCCACGGGGTAGATAAAATCAAACTTGTAACACACTGCAAGGCAGGGAACAGGGATTATGTTCTCAGAGAATATCTTACTTACAGAATATTCAATATTCTGACCGACTACAGCTTCAGGGTCAGGCTTATGAAAATCAGTTATATTAATACCAGGCGGCCCAACAGACCATTTGTTGAATATGCTTTCCTCATCGAGCCGGTCGAATTCCTTGCCGCACGAACCAATTCTGTTGAGGTAACAATCCCGAGGCTCACTCAAAAGATGATGAAGCCGGACCACATTGACAGAGTTGCAATATTCAACTACATGATCGGCAACTATGACTGGTCCGTTCCCGGACTTCATAACCTTGTGGCACTCTCTCTTCCCCTTTCGGAAGATCCCACACTCGGTATTGTGGTGCCTTATGATTTCGATTACTGCGGACTGGTGAACACGAGTTATGCCATCCCGCCGGAAGCACTCCCGATCAAATCAGTAAGAGAACGGTTATACCGGGGTTTGTGCCGGGACAAGGAAGTATTTATTGAGAGGCTCGATGAATTCCTTCAGAAGAAAGAAGAGATCTATACGTTGATTGATGAATTCCCATATATAAGCGCCAGATCAAAGCGTGATATTAATAATTATCTGGGAAGTTTTTTCCGGAACATCGAAGGGCGTAACATCCTTGTTAATTCACTTTTACGGGAATGTCTGAACTATTAAAACAACCCATTAAAATCCATTGGTTTTAAGCCAGTTAATGCATAGTTCAGGCCATAAGGATTCGGTTCCCCCGCCCGTTGCCAGCCCGTATCCGTGTCCTCCTTTCTGAAAGACATGCATCTCTGAATTAATCCCCTGTTTCTGCAAACCGTTAAAATATGAAATAGTGTTAAGAACCGGTACTGCACGATCGTCGGCCGAGTGTACAAAGAAAGCGGGAGGAGTCTCTTCTGTTATTTGCAGGTCGTTTGAAAAACGTATCACCAGGCTTTCTCCGGGATTCATCCCGATAAGATTGTTCCTTGAACCCATGTGTGTAAATGTGGTGTAGAAGGAAATAACAGGATATATGAGCAATGAGAAGTCAGGACGTGCACTTGTTTTATCCTTGACATCATATACTTTATCAGCAAAATGGGTGGAAAGGGTTGAGGCAAGATGTCCTCCGGCGGAAAAACCAATTACTCCAATTTTCGCAGGATCAATATTCCACTCCTTTGCATTGCGCCTGATAATACGCATGGCTTCCTGGGCATCCTGCAAAGGCCCGACCGATTTATCCTGCATTATCCTGTCGGACGGAAGACGGTATTTCAAAATAATTCCGGCAATACCATTATCATTCAGCCACCGTGCTATGGCATTCCCTTCATGATCAAAGGCAAGAGCGGCATATCCCCCGCCCGGGCATATAAGTACCGCCGTTCCGGTTGATCTGTCAAGGGGTGGAAGGAATATCGTAAGATCCGGATTCTTAACCCTTTCACAACGGGTAATCCGCTCGTCAGAAATGGTTATGTTTTCAATATATTTTTCGTCGATAATCTCTCCGGGGACTCCTCCGGGCCATAGCCTGAGTGTAAAAGATTGTGATATGGCAACCGGTGATATGGTTATCATTAAAAAGAGAAGGGTAATAATGGTTTTCATAGGTTACTTATTAAGTCCGGAGTGCCTAAAGTCCGGAGTGCCTAAAGTCCGCACTTATTCGTCTTTCCATGGTACCACAGGCGATCTGTAAAAATTGATCTGCATAGCCTCAAACCTCTCTGCGTGGCCCGCCAGCCTTACCCTGTATTCATCCCAGCTTCTCAGGGTGGCGGGTGTCCAGCCTATCTCGGCATAGCCCGGAAGACGCGGAAAAACCATGAATTCGATCTCTTTCATGTTAGTGACGGTCTCTGACCATAAAGGAGCCTCCACTCCAATAATATTCTCTTTTGCAATTCCCGGGGTGATTGTGGCGGGATCCCATTCGTAACCTGTATTGACCTCTATTAATCCCGCCCATCTTAATCCCAGTTCGGTGGATTTATCATATTTCATATCGAGATAGGCTTTTCTGGCGGGCGACATAAGTATCATGGCGCCCTGTTCTACTGCTTTCCTCGCATTTTCTGCATCTGACCAGTGCTGCGCAATCGAGCCTGTCCTTAATGTTGCGAGAGCTATTTCATCCCAGCCGATAACCTTTTTTCCGTGCGACAGTACAATATCCTGCACCCTGTTGATAAAGGGAATATAATCTTCGAGCTTTGTTACATGCGATTCATCACCGCCGATGTGGAACCATGGGCCCGGAGTGAGCGCGGAAATCTCCTTTACAACATCATCGACAAATTTATAGGTAATCTCTTTGCTGGTGCATAAGGTGCTGAAGCCCACCTGAGTGCCGGTATAGAGCTCTCTTGCCTTGCCGTCGCAGTTAAGTTCAGCATATGAAGAGAGTGCCGCATTGGTATGTCCGGGCATATCAATTTCAGGCACGATAGTAATATACCGGTCCATTGCATATTGAACAATATCTGAATACTGCTCCTGTGTATAATAACCTCCCGGACCTCCTCCAACCTGTGTGCTTCCGCCATGAAGAGCAAGATTCGGCCATGATTTGATCTCTATCCTCCATCCCTGGTCGTCGGAAAGATGAAGGTGCAGGACATTCATTTTATAGTATGCCAGGAAATCGGTAAAACGTTTAACATCCTCAACGCCGAAAAAATGGCGCGACACATCAAGCATCGCGCCTCTGTATGAATAATCGGGATAGTCGGTAATGGTTCCTGTTGCCATTCTCCATGGTACTTCCTGTTTTGTCGTCATTTCAACGGCAGCTGGCAGCAGCTGACGAATGGTCTGTACTCCCCTGAAGAGGCCTTCAGGATTCTTTGCCGTAAGCTTAACCAGCTTACGGGTTATAACCAGCTCGTATCCTTCATCGCCCGGAACCTGCAAATAATCAGACAATGAAAGATAGATGGCATTTCTCCGTGGCCCGTTCGCTGCTGCTTTAATCCTGAGCGGAAATCCTGTTGAGGGTCTTAATCTATCTGCAAGATATTCCCCGATCTTCATCAGCTCATCGGATCCCTCCTGAACATAAATCGAACTATTAGCTTTAAGGACAAAGAAATCTCCTGTTGGGGTTACAGAGACCGGCCTGGGAATAAGGTTCTCCTGCGACATATCAGAATCTGTTTTTTCCGAAGAACACATCTGAAAAGTCAGCATGATAATAATAATTAATGCTTTAAAAACCGGATTTTGGATTTTTGATAACATGGCTTGATGATTTGGATTCTGGCCTCAAGTTAAGCAATTTATCCAACTATTTATGAAAGGATCCCGGAGAATTATTTCAAACCTTTAGATCCTCCGATCAGGTTTTCAGTCTTATTAAGCCCTTAATTATAATGGCCAGGAGCAGGCAAACCCCAAGAAACATAACAATTGCGGGGGAGCTGGGAAGATCCCTGGTCCATGAAAGCCAGAGACCGCCCAGAGTGGCAATAAATCCTGCTGCCAGCCCTATGAGTATCCTTGTCGTCCATCTTTCTGCAAACAAAGCTGATACTGATGCCGGAATGATAAGGAAAGCAAACACGGTAAGAATGCCTCCTATGCTTACTGCCTCAACAATCATAATCCCGAACGTAAAATAGAAAAGGAAATCCCACAGGCCGGATCTGGCAACTTCAATATTTTTATCCAGGTACCCAAGGGTTACTTTTTTGAATTTTTCTCTTAAACAGAAGTGAAATCCGCCGATAAGAAGTACAACAATGGAAAGTCGTAAAACATGCTGCCACGTCACCCAGAGTATTGTTCCGGCAAGCATGTCGTGTATGTGTACATCGCTTCCGGCTCCCTTGTCGAGAATAATCACTGCAGTAGTGGTTGCAACAGCATAAGCGATACCGATGATTGCTTCCATCGGTATCTTTATTCTCTTATTCTTCAGTATTGTAAAAACACCTGCTGCAAGAAGGCAGAAGGCATACGCCATTAATGTTCTTGAATCGTGCTCGTGGGCATGAGAGGATGGTCCTGAACCAAGATTATTTATAACCAGGGTAACTGCACTTCCAAGGGCTGCAATCTGTGCCAGAGCAATATCTATGAAAATGATCTCCCTTTTTATTACATGGATTCCGAAATAGGCCGTAATCAGTAGCAGCAGAAGGCTGGCAACAAAGGGGGGAAGCATGAATTCAAATGCGGTAAACATCAATCTAACTTTTAACAGTTTGTATCTTATGCATAACCAGCCTGACAAAGGCCAGAACGAAAACCAGTGTTCCCAACAGGGTTACGATAGCAGGTCCGTTGGAAATATTAAGGACATAGGAAATATACATTCCTGAAATTGAACCAATTATACCTATCACCCAGCTCCATATAAAACGGTTCTTCCATTTATCAGTGAAAAGTGTTGCGGCCGATGTAGGCGCAATTAACAAAATGAATACAAGAAATATACCTCCCACTGCGACAGCTTTTACTATTACAATACCGAATGTTATGTAAAATATCAGCTCATACATCCTCGTCTTCCATAAAGAATAAGGAAGACCATTTTTTGTGTCTGAAATCAGAATAAAATGTTTCCAGAAAATCAGATGAATAATTCCAATTAACAGGAACATTATAAAACATGAAAATATTTTGTCCCAGGTTACCCATAAAATATTACCTGTTATGGTTTTTGAAATAAAATTCCCTCCTCCCGGAATTCTATCAGCCAGCAACATTGCCAGTGCGAGAGCAACACAATAAATTATGCCGATGATTGCTTCCTGGGGGATAACCTGTTTGCTGAATTTTGTCAGGGCAAACAGGGATATTATAATGATTGTTACAGCATAAGAAATCACCTGAACCCCTGCTGATTCCTCGGCATAACCCAGGAGGAGCCCTGTCATCGTACCAAGGGCTGCTATCTGTGCGACTGCGATATCAATAAAAATAATCCCTCTTGATAAGATATGATTGCCAAAATAGCTCAGAACGCCCGACAGAAGTATACATACCGTTATCGGCGCAGAAAGGAAAAGAAGGTTGTCAGTCATAATCAGCCTTGTTTTTATATTGGACCTTTAAGGCATCTCATTTAATACTGGCATTAATCTGGCCGATCCAGTAATCAACGAGCTGGAAATTATCGTTGATACCCGGAACACCCTGCACATAGAGAGGCAGGTATATGGCTTTGATGCCGGTTTTATCCTCTATCATCTGAGGCGTTTTCTTTTCAAAATAGCTGGCAACGAGCATCAGCTTTATGTTCTGTTCCTTTATCATCCCGATCATCTGCTGAACATGCCTGGCCGATGGAGGAATACCCGGTTTGGGTTCTATGTGACCGAGGATCTCAAGTCCGAAAGCGTCAGCAAAATATGCCCAGTTCTTGTGATATGTCAGAATTCTCATCCCCCTGAATGGTAAGGCTTTTTTAAGCCATCCACCGAGTTGATCTATCAGTTTGCCCCCTTCATAGGACCTTTCCAGAAAGGTGAAGAGCGTTTTGTTCTCAAGCAGCTTGGTCAGAGTAGGTCCTCCGAAGAGATCGACCAGTTTATCACCGAACATGGCACGGTCCACCCGGTCAATGAAGTCATCCCTGTTCTTCTGGTAAAAAGAGGTATTCTGAGGATCGACCCTGGTAAGCCCAACTGTAATATTCTGTGCCATAATCTTCCAGTTAAGGGGACCGGTGTTAATATGCGGATTTCCCATAAGATGAACATCACCGTCAGTACGGCTCACAGAATTAACTTTTTCAAGAACATTTATACCGGCAGATACTGCCACGAACCCGGCCTCACCGTCCATTATCTTCCTGTTGCGCGCTTTGTCGAGAAGGGTCGCGGACCACATTTCAAGATCCATCCCCGTTGTTATCCACATATCAGCAGTTGACAGGGTAACGGCATAGCTGGGTTTCGGGGGGACAAAATGGGGGTCCTGTTCACCCTGGGCAATAAATGTAACATTTGCCATATCTCCTGCTATGGTTTTTGTAATCGAAGCATAGTCAGAAAAAGAACAGACGATATTAAGCTGTTTCCCGGGCTGACCTGCACGGACCCGGGCCTGTGTTCTTTGCTGAACCTGGCCGACCGCGTCAATAAACGGTATTAAGAGAAAAACCATCAGAGCAACAATCAGGATCCTGCCTGTATTCAGTAGTCTGTAATTGAAATATTTTTCCATTATTATATCAATTTGTCAAATAATTAATAAGCCTCATGTTTATGGGGTCCCATTGCCCAGCATACCTGCAGGATAATGGTGTGATCAGCGGGCAGCATTGCTGTTGAAGGAGACCACGGATCCAACATGTTCCGGCGATTATGCTGGTATTGCAGTCTTGTGAAAACAAATTCGCTCTGCCAGAAATCGAGATTAACCGTGTAATCCCATTCATACTGGTCGGGGTCATCCGGCTTTTCCGAGTAGCCAATCCTTGCACCAAGCCAGAAGCGGGCATTGAGTTTGTTCTGAACCGTGGAATAGAACCCTTTGCTCTTTAGTGTGCCGGTAATTTCCTCCCTGTGACTGTACAGAAATTCTGTTTTCCAGTCGAAGGTTCTGTATTTCTCCCTGCCTGCCGGAACCCATTTATAAGTAAGCCCCAGGCTGCCGATATATGAGCGGTTGTTTCCCGGTGAAGGATTTTTTCCGGTGACACCGCTTACTCTGAATTCAAAATAGCTGTCCGGGGTGATATCGTAATAATTCTTCAACTGTCCGATATAGAGCAGCCCCGGCTTACCTTCGGCGGTAAAGCTGAAATCACTGCCTCCTTTTACTACTGTTATATCAAGCGTGGAAGCATCGGAAAAGAGCAGTCGCGGTAACATGAAGTTTGACGCCACTCCGGTACCACCAAGTCCTTTATTGCTGAAGAGATTCACCAGAGCCCGCGGCCGGTCAAACTGGGGAAGCGCATGATCGTGATACCTGTTGATCGGGCCAAACTCGGAGTAAAAAATACCAACCTTAAGATTCATGTTCAAAGGCAGGTTCAGCCACTCCATATAAGCCTCTTCAATGCTAATCTCTTCTTTGGTTACAGATATATAACTCTTACCTCTGGTAAAGGGATCAAGGGGCGCCTCGAGCGCTATCTCCACTTCGCGCAGATAAAATCCGTTGTTGCCATAGAATATATCTCCCGGCTCAGATATAAAATCATTTTTAGTTGAGCTCACAGCGCCAAAAAAATCGCCGCTGAGGCTGATGTTGGGATTTAGTCCCTGCTGCTGGCGGACACCGCTCTGGAATTTTTTCGCCAGATTCTCTTCCTGCTCCTTTTCCTTTTCCGCAAGTCTCTCTGCATCAATTAACAATTGTTTTAGATCATCCTCAATGCTCTTTTCTTCTTCTTCCAGGCTAAGTTTAAAAACCATGGAGTCGAGACGCAGACTGATTGTCTCATATTTAATTTGCAGAATTCTTAGTTCATTTCTGAGCAGTTCCAGGGAATCCGTGAGTGCGCGACCGGATATTCCGGTCTCCTGCGCCTGAAGATCCCTGCAGAATATAAAAAACAACAAGATTAAAAATATTGAAATATATCTCCTCATTTTGATTCTTTTTGTGATTAATTGAAATGCCTGAATATCAGGTCAATAAATGGGCTGAAAGATGCTGCCCCGGCAATCACAAAAAGGATAAAGGCGGTGCGCGGTAATTGCCTGTGAAATTATAACCCGATTTCTTATGTGATACGGGAAGGAGAAAAATGACTCTTTGTCCGGTGAAAAATAAGATCAGCAACAAGAAGAATAGTAAGCCAATCCATGAGCCAATATTAGTAATATGTTCAAAAAGAAGGAATTCTGATGTTGTGTGCTGATGTTCCTGAAAAGGTGAACTCTCCTTTCCATGTTCAAAAGGATGGGAGTGTTTTACAAATATCCCGCATGATAGCCGGTGATAATGCTGATTAATTGTTGAATTGGCAATGAAACCAATAACGACTGCCATCATAACCGGAACTATAATACGTCCTATTTTTCTCATCAGTCCCATAATCGGAAAACTTTCTAATCCGGAAGACAAATATATAATATGTTTATAATTCAAGCCGTCAAAACCAGGAAATAATCGGTTTTCAAACAAGGTCACATGCCTCCGGGGGCATCCAGTGCGGGGCCTTGCCCTCCCACTTGATGTTGCAGCCGATCGGATTTGTCATTTTCACCGATACCGGTTTTCCCGAGGTCAGTTCACCAAGCACATTATCGAGATTGTTGACCGTTATGCGTGATGCATCACGTGGCGAATCAACACCTCTGCCTGTATAGACCAGCGTACGGTTCTCGTCAAACACATAAAAATGCGGTGTTCTGAGTGCCCCGTATGCCCTGGCTACTGATTGATCCCTGTCATAAAGATAGACCCAGGGGAATTTGTATTTTTCCATACGGGCAACCATGTTGGGAAAGCTGTCCTCACTGTAGGTTTTTTCGCTGTTTGAGTTTATCCCTGCAAATCCGACACCAAGAGGCAGGTATTTTTCAGCTGTCGCCTTTGTAATTTCGTCTGATCCGATAACGTACGGACAATGGTTACATGTAAAGAATAGTACCAGATATTTGTAACTGGAAAAATCAGTCAGGCTGTACTCCTTGCTATCTGTAGCAGGAAGCCTGAAATCTATTGCTTTTTGTCCTGTTTGTAATGTATAAGCCATATTATTGTTGTTTAGATTAAAAACGCCTGTAAAGTATTAATATTCTCTTTTACTATATTCTGTCTATTATATTTTCCTTCAGCCCTGCTTTTCCGGAGCTTATATCAGTCTATCCGGGCAAGCCTGAAAGGTTTTATTTCGATTTTCTGCCAGACGCCTCCTGTTATATATGGTTCTTCTTTAAGGCGCTCCTCCAGTGATTTTCTGTCAGGAAACTCGTACAGTATCATCGAGCCGATCATTTTACCTTCATCATTAAGGATAGCTCCTCCTAAAAGGAATTCCCCATTTTTTTTCAGACCGGCTACTTTTTCAAGATGCTCAGGGCGTGCTGCCATCCTTCGGTTAAGCGCATCCGGGTCGGTTCCGTCGTAAGCCATCAATAAAAATTGCATATAAGGCCTGATTTAATGTGACAATTTTGTTTTCTTCAAATGTAAATAATCTGAATCAAGATATTATCATAAACCTTTACAATTTGATGTGTGGTGATTATCTTTGATGGTCTTTTATTCATACTGTTGGTTCTATAATTAATATAGTTAATTAATTAATTTATAGCATCATAAATCAGAATAGAGAATAATTGGGTTAAGAATGAAAGAAAAAAAGCATTGTTACGGTATTGTTCTCAGTGGAGGAGGTGCAAGAGGTTTTGCACATCTTGGTGTTCTGCAGGCACTCAACGAAGCCGGAATATACCCTGATGTAATTTCAGGGACCAGTGCAGGGGCACTGGCGGGAGTGATGTACGCTGACGGTTATAAACCGAAAGAAATTCTGAAGATGATGAACTCCAACAGCAGGCTCAGCTATATCAGGCCAACAGTTCCCAGGGAGGGATTGCTTCAAATATCGGGTATTGTCAGAATATTAAAAGATAACCTGAGAGCAACTAAATTCGAGGAACTCAAGATACCACTTTTTGTAACTGCCACAAACCTTAACAGTGGTAAAATCGAATATTTCTCCCGGGGAGAACTGCTCAACCCGGTAATAGCCTCTGCAAGCATACCGGTGTTGTTCAAACCTGTACTAATAAATAACAGTCATTATGTTGACGGAGGTGTGCTGGATAATCTGCCGATTAAGCCTATTGAAAATAAATGCAGATACATAATCGGTTCGTTTGTCAATCCCATAGCTTATGAGGAGTCTTTCAACAGCCTGATCCCAATAGCTGAGAGGGCATTTATGCTGAGCATGTCAAGGGAGATAAATGAAAAATCTAAAAAGTTTGATTTTTTTATCGCTCCTGTTGAGCTTAGAAAATATGCTATCCTCGACCCTGAAAAATCGCAGGAAGTATTTGATATAGGCTACAAAGCAACCAGAGAAAAACTTAATGATCCGAAAATCAAAAAACGCCTCTCATTAAATTCCTGAATTATCCATACAATCTATAACTTAATCCCCTTCAGGGGGTGCTCCGCTTTTACGCAATGAAGCCTTGGGTTATTGTGAAGCGGAGCGGGTGTGTTCCCTCCATAGAATGATCCGTTCTGCGGGATGAGGGCATCATTTTATCAGAGCATACAGCCTCTTTATCTCCTCTTCCCAGAGGTTTTCATCAGGTGTTTCAAGAATGAGGGGTATATTATCAAAACGATTGTCATTCATCAGCGGGATAAATGATTCCTCTCCAAGAAAGCCATTACCAAGTGTCTCATGACGATCGACCCTGGTGGCAAAATCCTTTTTCGAATCGTTCAGGTGCATTCCTTTGAGGTATGAAAAACCTATTACATTATCAAACAACTCGAATGTTTTTCTGAAGCCATCCCCTGATTTAACATCATAACCCGAGGTATAGGCATGGCAGGTATCGATGCATACACCCACCCTTGATTTATCCTCGACTCTGTCGATTATGTAACGCAATTGTTCGAACTTATGCCCCAGATTTGTTCCCTGTCCTGCCGTATTTTCAATAACGGCTATGACTCCTGATGTCTTGTCCAGGGTGATATTAATTGATTCGGCAATTCTTGCAAGACATATTTCAGGTTCTATTTTGTTAAGGTGGCTTCCCGGATGAAAATTAAGCCTGTCGAGGCCGAGTAGTTCACATCGTTTCATTTCGTCGAGAAAAGAGGCTCTTGATCTCTCAAGCGGCTCACTTTCCGGGTGACCCAGGTTAATCAGGTAGCTGTCGTGCGGTAATATCTGAAATGGCATATAGTTGAATTTCTCGCAATTACTGCGGAACTCCGATATGCTCTGTTTGGTCAGCGGATTGGAGAACCACTGCCGCTGATTCTTTGTAAAAAAAGCAAAAGCCTTTGCTCCAATCGCATGAGCATTCAGTGGTGCATTCTGCACCCCCCCCTCCGCACTTACATGAGCACCAACGTATTTCATTCTATCAATTTAAGTTATACTCTATTTAATGGTTCACCTCTCTTTTTTCCACTGTCTGTAGTCCGGGGCTCAGTAGTTTCCAGGGAGCCACAGTTCGAAGTGTCTGTATTACAACTGTGCCCTGTGCTCTGTGCCCTGTGCTCTGTGCCCTGTGCCCTGTGCCCTGTGCTCTGCCCTCAGCAATACCCCGATCCGTCCCAGCAATGAAGACACAGTTTCTCCCCGGGTAATCCTATTGCCTCCACCAGATCATCAAGTCGCTGATAAACAAGCGAATCAAGATCGAGGTTTTCAGCTATTTTTTCAACCATCTGTCTGTATTTATCAGAATCCGGATTCGAATATTCGTTTAGATCTTCTTCGGTTCCCCCTAATTGTTGTATGGCTTTTCTGCCCGCAAGTTCCATTGGTGTTCTTGATTGTGAAAAATTAAGGTATTTACAGGGAAACAACAATGGAGGGCAGGCAATTCTCATATGGACTTCGGCAGCTCCCTGTTTCCGGAGGTCAATAGTGCTGTCCTTCAATTGAGTTCCTCTTACTATGCTATCATCTAAAAAGATCATTTTCTTTCCCTCTACAATATCCCGGTTCGGGATCAGCTTCATTCTCGCAACAAGGTCTCTCTGAACCTGATCCTGAGGCATAAAGCTTCTTGGCCATGTAGGAGTGTATTTAGAATATGCCCTCTTATACGGAATTCCCTTTTCGTTTCCGTATCCAATTGCATGGCCGACTCCGGAATCAGGAATGCCGCAGACAAAATCAGCAGGTACATGGTCTCTCTTTGCAAGTGAAGCGCCGCACCGGTAACGGCATTCCTCAACATTAATGCCCTCGTAGAAAGAGGGGGGATAACCATAATAGACCCAGAGGAAGGCACAGATCTGGAGTTTCTCGCCAGGTTCTTTCAATATTGTTATACCATCGCAGGAAACAGACACTATTTCGCCCGGACCCAGAAAATATTCCAGTTCAAAGCCTGTGTTCGGAAAAGAACTCGATTCAACGGCAACCGCAAAACCTCCTTCTTTTTTTCCGATAACTACCGGTGTCCGTCCAAACTTATCTCGTGCGGCTATTATTCCGTTCTCTGTCAATATCATAAGTGAACAGGATCCCCTGATGCTTTCAAAAACATTTTCAATCCCGGATATAAAGGAATCCTTTTCACATATCAGATTTGCAACAACTTCAGTTGGATTAATATTTCCTTCGAAATTTTCAGTGAAATGGTACCTTTTATTCAGGAACCTGCTCTCCAGCTCTTCAATATTCAGTAATCTGCTTACAGTTACGATGGCAAAGCGGCCGAGATGTGAGTTGAACAATATTGGCTGCGGATCGGTGTCGCTGATAATGCCCATTCCAAAGTCACCACTGAACCCGGAAAGCTCATCCTCGAATTTGTTTCTGAAGTAAGCATTTTCAAGATTGTGTATTGATCTTCGGAATCCCTTCCCCGGTACAATAAAAACCATCCCTGCTCGTTTAGTCCCCAGATGGGAATGATAATCAGTCCCATAGAATACTTCTTTAACACAATCGTTCTTTGAGACAACACCAAAAAAACCACTCATATAACTGAATATTAATAATTTAACAAACAAGGATGTGTTTGTAAATTTAATCAATGAATCGGATTTATTAAAATTATAGGGATAATATGTAATTTTACACCAATAAATAATTTAAAGAGAATAAAGTAAATGACTGAAGGAACTGAGAATATACCGGTTGGGCGGCCAGAGAAGAAAAGTGCTCCCATAGCAATGATTGCCACATCCATTATCCTGGCTGCTCTGTTGATCTTTATCGTGATAATGTATTTCGACCAGAGAAACAAGATGATCGAAATGGAGTCAGTGCTGACATACGAGAAAGATTCTCTTGCCAATGAACTTCGGATGATGGTACACGCCTACGATACGATGAAGACCAGCAACGACACGCTCCAGGCAGGCCTGGAAAAAGAGAAGAACAGAATAGTACAGCTGCTCTCAATAAACGCATCAAATGCTCAGCTCATTAAAAAATACAGGGCTGAGATCAATACAATGCGGGATATCATGAAGAGTTATATCGTCCAGATAGACTCTCTTAATACAAGAAATAAACTTCTTACCGCGGAAAACGTTGAGATCAGAGAGAAAATGTCTACGGTAGAAAGCACCAACATTGAACTTACCCGGGTAAAGGAGGAGCTGGGAGCAAAAGTCGAAATAGCTTCCGTGGTCCAGGCAAAAGACATCAACACGGTTGCCCTTAATAAAAACCGCAAGGAGACGGCAAGGGTAAGCCTTCTCAACAAACTGAGGGTCTGTTTTACATTACGCGAAAATCCCCTTGCACAGGCCGGTGAAAAAGAGGTGTTCCTGAGAGTCATCCGTCCTGATTCGCTGATAATAACCACAAGTCCTGATAATCTCTTTTCCTATAAGGGCAGTAACCTGATCTATTCAGCCAGCAGGCTGGTAGATTACATGAACCAGGATATTGAGATGTGTATCTTTGTTGATAACAACGGAGATTTTGTAATAGGAAATTACAGCATTGAGCTTTATCTCGAAGATAATCTTATAGGCAGATCCACCTTTATGATGAACAGAAGGTGATCAGTTGCCTGATATCATCATTTCGGAGATAATATTATCAGATATCATTTTACCCTGGTTCGTAAGCACCAGGGTATTTTTTTCATGCTTCATCAGTCCATACCTGATATATTTATCAGATATGTTTATGATATAATCATACCCTTCTTTTTCAAAGACGCTCTCAACATAATCGAGATCAATGCCCCACATTGTTCTGAGCGCCGTCATTATGTATTCATTGAACTTTGTTCTGTTGTCAAGTTCTTCCTTTTCATAAAAGATCCGGCCCGATCCCACAGCTTTAACATACTCTTTAAGACTGCGTATATTCCATTGCCGTGAGTAACCGTTAAACGAATGAGCCGACGGACCCAGTCCTATATAATTAACCTGTTTCCAGTAATTGGTGTTATGCACCGAGTGATATCCCGGTCTGGCGAAATTTGAAATTTCATATTGTACAAAAGCGGCATTCTCTGCCTTTTCTAAAAGAAGGTTAAACTGAGTGTTGCTTGCTTCCTCGTCAATTTCTGATATAAGGCCTTTTTCTTTCATTTTTCCGAAATGGGTTCCTTTTTCTATTGTAAGATGATATGCTGAGAGATGCTTTATATCTTTTGAAAAGGAGATATTAAGATTTTCTGCCCATTCATGGTTTGTCATTCCCGGAATACCATAGATCAGATCGATACTGATATTTTCATATCCGGCATTTAAAATCTGGTCAAGTGCCATAACAGCACAGGCAGCATCGTGTCTTCTGTTGAGAAGCTTAAGGTCCCTGTCGTTCCATGATTGGACACCCAGGCTTATTCTGTTAATTTCAAGCTTTTTCAGCCCTGATAAATACGATGCTTCAACATCATCCGGATTCATTTCAATGGTTAACTCTGCATTGTCGTGTATAATGAAGTTCTTTCTTACGGCATCCAGAATGGCTTCTATATCCTTCAGAGCCAACACCGAAGGGGTCCCGCCCCCCAGGTATATTGTAGATATTTCCTCGTTCCCGATATATCCTTTTCTTATTTCAATCTCGCCGACAAGAGCATCCAGAAATGCAGAATGATCCCCGGTTGAAACTAAATGATAGAAATCACAATAAGAACAGTGTTTTTTACAAAAAGGTATGTGTACATATAATCCGGCCATCGATGAAAATTGGGATCAATAAAAATATAAAATTAAATTGTCATACTAATATTTATATTTGCACCAAACTGAAAAATGATACGAAGGAATAAGTTTTCTATAATTGTTGCACTGGTTATCCTTGTTCTAAGTCTCACAAGCTCACAGACATTCGGAAATACCAGCTTTATCAGCATTCCATATTTTGACAAGCTGGCACATTTCGGATTTTACTTTCTGTTTATGGCGGTCATAATTATTGAGCACAGAGATTCCCTGACCAACACCCGTCTTTTGCTGCTTACAGCACTAATACCATTTTTATTCGGAACCACAATTGAACTTCTTCAGTCTGGTATTCAAATAATTAACAGACGGGGTGAGCTCCTTGACCTCATTGCCAACACATCAGGGATAGTAGTGGCAATATTTATATGGATCTTTATTAAACCGTACTATTACCCGGATAGTCTCAAATAAAGATCTCCCCCGATTGTTTTACCTCCTCAACAAGGTTGAAGATATTCTTTCTTTTAAACAGATTTATAAGTTCGCTTCTTACATTTGAATAATCCTCGTGAACCGGGCATGATTTCTGTTCACTGTCAACACATGAACATGTTCCGCTATGAATTATGCAATCAGTAAAAATATCTTCACCGTCGATTATTTTAATTATATCGTACAGTGTAATTGTTTTAGGATCCCGTAAAATAGAAAAACCTCCATGGGGCCCTTTAAGAGAGCTCAGTACCTTCTGCCTTACCAGTTGCTGAAGTATTTTAGCAAGAAATGGTGTCGGAAGATCCAGGTCTTTGGCTATCTGTTTTATCCCTGTTTTTCCCGGCCCCTCCGGCTGACTGGCAATGTATATCATTGCCCTTATCGCATATCTGCAAGAATTTGAAAGCATATCATAATTTCTTTATCGGAATCTTTTTTATTCTGGGAGTGTGCCTGCCTCCTTCAAAAGAAGATGACAAAAATGTTTTTACAATAAGGAGGGCTTCCGGCTCTGTCACAAACCTGCCGGGTATTGCACATATATTTGCATCGTTATGTTCCCTGGCCAGGCGGCTTATCTCCTCGTTCCAGCATAAAGCGCCACGGATTCCCTGATGTTTATTCACAACCATGTTCATCCCGTTCCCGGTTCCGCAAATTGATATACCAAGATTATAATCTCCCTTCATTACTTCGCTCGCAAGCAGGTGACCATAATCCGGATAATCAACAGGCTCGCAGGAAAAAGTGCCCAGATCCTTTACATCAAATCTCTCATTCCTAAGATAATCCCGTATCTTCTCCTTCAGATAATATCCGGCATGGTCAGACACTATTGCAACTTTCATATTCTTATTCATTTTTCTGGTTTTTATTCATGCCGAAAAGTAAAAATATTCTTTGTTTAAGAAAAAAATATATTTATATCCTTATTAACATTTTTAATCCTTTTTTGTTCCTGAGAATTTAAATCATCAGTTGTTAATTTACCTGATCATAACCATTAGATAAAAATTTCATATTTTGCTTCTTTTGAACAAAACAACCTCTGTTAGTTAAGGAGCAATTATCTCAGTATCCTTTTTTCATAAAATTAATCTTAGTTTTTAACCATTAATGAACCTCAAATATTTTACTTTTGTTTCAGGCTGATTATCAACAAATGTATCTTAACAATTGTTAATTATTTGATCAAAGTGTTGATTCTCAAAAATGGTATATTTTTTGAACTGTTCAAAAGATGTTCACCAGGAAACAGTAATTGAAAAAACAAGGAAAAAGGGAAAATATTTTTAACACTATTAACAGCATAATATCATTATAAAGAAAGATTAAATTTTTATATCTCTTTAGTATTATTTATGTTAATAAAAAGATATTTCTGAACTGACATCAGTTATGCAGAGGAATTTAAACACAGACTATGTTGCTGAAATAAACCGTCTTAAGCTTGAGAAAAATGCGGTAATCCTTTCTCACTATTACCAGACGGGAGATATTCAGGATATTGCAGACTTTATAGGAGACAGTCTGGCTCTGTCGCAAAAGGCAGCTGAAACCAATGCTGACATAATACTTTTTGCAGGTGTCAGATTTATGGCTGAAACCGCAAAAATACTTGCCCCTCAGAAAAAGGTGCTGTTGCCCGATATGAATGCAGGATGTTCACTGGCGGATTCCTGCAGGTCTGAAGAATTCATGAAATTCATTGAAGATAATCCGGGCAGAACGGTTATTACCTATGTCAATACAAATGTGGAAATAAAAGCATTGTCAGACATCTGCTGTACATCATCAAACGCTGTTCAGATTATTGAATCACTGCCCGTTAATGAAAAAATCATATTTGCTCCCGACAGGAATCTTGGTAACTATATACTGAATAAAACAGGCAGGGATATGAAAATATGGAATGGAACCTGTCACGTTCATGAAGAGTTTTCGCTCGAAGCTATAATCGATCTTAAGAAGAGCAATCCGGATGCAAAAATTATTGTGCATCCGGAATGTGAATTACCGGTAAGAATAATTGCGGATTTTATAGGATCCACCTCAGCTTTACTTAATTTTACAGCAAAAGATGATGGAAAATGTTATATTGTGGCCACAGAACCGGGAATAATACATCAAATGAAAAAGGAGAATCCCCACAAGACATATATTCCGGCACCTCCCCGTGATTCAACATGCGGATGCAGCGAGTGCAATTTCATGAAGCTGATCACTATGGAAAAAATATATAACTGTCTTCTGAATGAAACACCCGAAATATTAATTGATACCGGAACAATATTAAAAGCTCAGAAATCAATTATCAGAATGCTGGATATTTCGAAAATAGCAGGACTTTAATTATGAAAACAAGAATACTGATAATTCTGCTTTTATTCGTAAACATTGTTCTGTACGCGCAGGGTACAGGTGAACAGAACGAAGGCTATCAGGTTTTCAGGTATCCAAATAATGCTATTTCCAGTGAAGGGGTTCTTAAAAACGGAAAGGCGGAGGGATTCTGGAGAAGTTATTATGTTACCGGTGTTAAGAAGTCGGAAGGGAGATATACTAATTTTATGCTCGACAGTGTATGGGTATTTTATGATCAGGCCGGAGATACAACTGAAAAGATCAATTACCTGTACGGGAAAAAGAACGGATATAATTACAAATATAAAAAGGATCCGTCAGCAGGACTCTATTTATGGTCGAGAGAGCTTTATGCGGGAAATGTTAAAGAAGGAAATGCATATTTTTATTTTCCGGACGGCACGATACAACAAACGCTTTTTTATAAAAACGGCAAGAAAGAGGGTCTTGCAAGAGAGTATGACAAAGACGGTAATATTATAACTCTCTTTGAATACAGTAATGATTTTCTGATCTCCAGGCAACGAATTAACAGAACTGACAATAACAGATTAAAGCAGGGTGACTGGAAGGAATTTTATCCCGGCGGTGGGATAAAGGTTGAAAAAACATACAGGGACGACAGGCTTCACGGCTATTACAAGGAGTATGACGAAAAGGGAAGATTGTCATTAACAATGTTATATGATAATGGCTCTATTGTAAAATCGCGGGTTGAGGATGAGCCGGATATTGAGATTACAAACCGTTATGATCAGGCAGGAAGACTGATTTATTCGGGATATTTCAGAAATGAGGTACCGGTAGGCGTGCACCGCGAGTATGGAAGCGACGGGAGGGTAAGCAATTCGTTCATTTATAATGATAACGGGCTACTGTTATCGGAGGGTGTTGTGAATGAGGCCGGTAACAGAAACGGAAGCTGGAAGGATCTATATGAGGACGGAAGCCTGAAGGCAGAAGGGCAATATATTGAAAACAGAAGAACAGGTGTGTGGCGGTTTTATAACAGAGCGGGAGCCGTAGAACAGACAGGAAACTTTAATAATGACAGACCTGACGGAATCTGGAAGTGGTATTATCCCGAAGGATCGCTGCTGAGGGAGGAGGAGTATTTCCAGGGCCAGCGCGACGGTGCATTTGTAGAATATTCACCGGAAGGAGAAATAATAGCCTCCGGCAACTATACCGACGGTGAAAAAAATGGCGAATGGCAATATAAATCTGGTGACAATTTTGAAGAGGGCCGATATATTATTGGGTTAAAAGATGGTACATGGAGATCATATTATCCCGGGGAGAAAAATCGTTTCAGGGGCAGCTATATTCAGGGTAACCCCGATGGCCAGCATTTATATTATTACGAAAACGGCAAAATTCGGGAGGAACAGCATTACAGAACAGGCATACGCGTTAAAACCTGGAAGAAATATGATGAGGAAGGAAATCTTTTCCTTACCATAACTTACAGAGACGATATCGAAATCAGCATTAACGGGGTCAGGATAAACCTTCCTGAAAGAGACATTAAACTCATTAAATAGACCGGACACTGTTGAATTCTGCCTAACAACTTTTCATTATTATGGAGGATAGCTTCAGTATCAGGAAAGATAATCTTTCAGTTACAGACAGAGAATTCGAGAAACAACTGCGTCCGGTCAGATTCAACGACTTCCGGGGTCAGAAGCAAATACTCGACAACCTTGTGGTTTTTGTAACAGCGGCAAAACAGAGGGGAGAAGCGCTTGATCATGTTCTGCTACACGGACCACCGGGTCTCGGCAAGACAACACTGGCGACAATAATATCATATGAACTTGGAGTCAACCTGAGAACAACATCAGGACCAGTGCTGGATAAACCGGGTGATCTGGCGGGTCTGCTTACCAACCTGCAGGAAGGAGATGTGCTCTTTATTGATGAGATACACAGACTGAGCCCAATTGTCGAAGAATACCTCTATTCGGCAATGGAGGACTTTCAGATAGATATAATGATAGATAAGGGACCAAATGCAAGATCCGTCCAGCTGACACTAAATAATTTCACCCTTATAGGCGCGACAACAAGAAGCGGACTTCTTACCAGCCCGCTGCGTGCAAGATTTGGAATAAAATTTCACCTTGAGTATTATGATTATCATGTGCTTACAGGAATAGTAAAAAGATCTGCCGGGATTCTGAACATAAAAATCGATGATGCCGCAGCATCGGAGATAGCAAGGCGCAGCAGGGGCACACCCCGAATAGCAAATGCCCTTCTTCGGCGAATCAGGGATTTTGCACAGGTAAAAGGGTCAGGAGATATAGATATTGAAATTACAAGATTCGGTCTCAAAGCCCTCAATATAGATCAGCATGGCCTCGATGAAATGGACAACAAAATACTGGCAACAATTATTGAGAAATTCAATGGCGGACCGGTGGGCCTGAACACAATTTCAACGGCAGTGGGTGAAGAGAGCGGAACACTCGAAGAGGTATATGAACCCTTTCTTATCAAGGAAGGATTCATTAAGAGAACACCCAGGGGAAGAGAAGCAACAGAACACGCATACAGGCATCTTGGAAAGCTGATCAGCCGGAACGAAACAGGAAACCTTTTCTGAGACTACCTGAAAACATTGCTTATTTTCTCAAGTCCTTTTTTGTTGAGAATCATTATCTTTCTTCCGTGCAGATCAATGAATTTATCGGATTTGAATTCAGATAACAGACGTATAACAGATTCAGTGGCCGTTCCGACTATATTGGCCAACTCCTCCCTTGTAAGAGATATCTGAAGATAATTTTGATTGTCGAGACCAAAATCATTAACAAGCAGAAGAAGAATCTCGGCAAGCCTTTCCCTGACAGTTTTCTGTGCAATATCTGTTATGAATGAGTTTGCTTCACCTAGTTCATGACAGGCAAGTTTAAGTAGTTCAAGCGCAAAACCGGAATTAGTTTTTACGAGAGTTGTAAGTATTTCAGAAGGAATGAAACAAACCCTGCAATCCTCAATTACTTTCGCAGATGTGCAGGCCGGTTCATTGCTCAGCACGCTTCTGTAAGCAATTATATCGCCCGACCGGGCAAATCTGATTATCTGTTCTTTCCCGTCAAATCCTGTTTTAAATACTTTGATTATGCCGCTCGAGATACAATAAAAACCGCTTATGCGATTACCTTCATGATAAAGAACATCACCACGCTTGTACTGCCGGAAATCCTTTTCATAATTGAGCATTTCAATCTCTTCGGTTGTAAGATGCCTGAAAATAGAACCGGTTTTAAAAGCGCAGTCGTTGCAGTAAGAAATATGAGCATCATGTTGTTTCATTATCACCTCCCGAATTTCTGTAAAATAAACAAAGCGGCCCTTTTCTTGTTCAAAGAGATCAGAAAACAGTATTGAACTGGTCAAGGAACCTGATATCATTTTCAAAATAGAGTCGCAGGTCATTGACCTCATATTTTAACATAGCGGCCCTTTCAATACCTAAACCGAATGCAAAGCCGGTATACTTAAGGCTATCGATATTACAGGCATCAAGAACGTTGGGGTGGACCATACCGCATCCCAAAAGCTCAAGCCACCCGGTATATTTGCAGACATTACAGCCTTTGCCGCGGCATATCCTGCAACTTACATCCATCTCAGCCGACGGCTCGGTAAACGGAAAGTATGAGGGTCTGAGCCTGATGAGAGTATCCTTGCCAAAAAGTTCTCTGGCAAAGAAAAGAAGTGTCTGTTTGAGATCGGCAAACGATACGTTTTCGTCAATATATAAACCCTCTATCTGATGAAAAATACAATGGGCGCGTGCTGATATCGCTTCATTTCTGAAAACCCTTCCGGGGGAAATCGTCCTGACAGGGGGCCTTTGGCTCTGCATTACCCGCACCTGGACAGATGAGGTGTGTGTGCGGAGAAGGATATCATCAGGACTCGAATCCTCTTCCGATAATCTCGAGACATAAAACGTATCCTGCATATCACGGGCAGGATGATTCGGAGCAAAATTAAGTTTGGTAAAAACATGATCGTCATTCTCTATTTCAGGGCCTTCCGAAACGGTGAATCCAATTCTTGAGAATATTGAGATTATTTCATTTCGCACAATTGATACAGGATGACGTGAGCCAGGACAAAAAGGAAATGATGGCCTTGTGAGATCACTTAATAATTGAGTTTCTGAAACCTGCGAAAAAGCTGAACGGAGAATATTGTATTTTTCAAAAGCGGCCTGCTTGAGAGCATTCAGTTTTTGTCCCACATCCTTTTTATCCGACGGGGAAATACTTCGGAACTCATCAAAAAGAATAGATACCAGACCTTTTTTACTCAGATATTTCAACCTGTAAGCTTCCAGTTCATCATTATTACCTATATGCAGGGATTCAATTTGCTCAAGAAGCCCTTCTATTTTTTTGATCATATTTACTCCATGAAAATTCTTTGTCATTCTTACGTGGCATCTATCTGCGAACCACCTTCATCTTCAGTATATTAACGTCTGTAAGCGGCTTGTCTCTATCGCCTGTGGGAACGCCGGCAATCCTGTCTACTACATCAAGCCCTTCTACAACTTCACCAAAAACAGTATAAGTGCCATCAAGACGGGGTACTCCACCAATAGTCTGATAGGTGTTTAACTGCTCCTCAGAAAACCTGAAATCTCCGATGCTGCTCAGATAATCGTACATTCTTGTATTGGCCAGATCAAGTATCTCCCCCTGCTGAATGGAAGAACCCGACAAACGAATGCTGTCAGTAATCTGGCTTACAATACGGGTGTATTCCGCCTGCTTTATGTTTGAGTCAATCTGCTTTTCTGATGCCTCAAGATCTTCAGGTGTGAAAAGCGTACCCTGAACAATATAGAACTGAGTACCGGAAGAACGCATTTCGGGATTGATGTTATTGCCCTGCCTGGCAGCAGCAAGAGCACCTTTTTTATGAAAATGATCCTTACGGAATTCAGAAGGTATAGTATAGGAACTGAGAGAATCAAGCTCCTCCTGCGACAACCCGGAGCGTGTTGAAGGATCACCAGCCTGAATCATGAAATCCTGAATGACACGGTGAAAAGAGATTCCCTCAAAATAGCCGGAATTAACAAGCTTAAGGAAATTATCGCGGTGAACAGGAGTATCATCGTATAGCCTTACAATGATATCACCAAGGGTTGTTTTTATCTCAACTGTCACATTCTCACTTCCTGAAGGAGCTGTACATGCAAAAAGAATTGACACTGTAAATATGGCTGCAACATATTTCTTAATTATGTTCATGAAAAGATCTTTTTGGTTAATAACGTTCTGCAAATCTGACTGCAAAGATATTTAACTTTGAGAGATTCACGAAAATATAACATTTCAAATTATGTAAATTATGCTTAATAAAAGCATTCATAGAAGGTTTTGGCTATATAAACTATATTTGACTATAAATTTTTAAGATGAGAGAGGTCAGGAAACTGGCAGGTCAGACTTTGGTTTACGGGCTGGGCACAATTGTACCAAGGTTCCTTCATTATGCTGTAATGACTCCTTTCTATACGAGAATCTTCATAGATACAAGTGACTACGGTATTATTACGGAAATATATGCCTGGATGGTTCTGCTGCTTGTGATTCTGACCTATGGAATGGAAACAGGCTATTTCAGATTTTCGCAAAGGAGTAGCGAAGATCCGGACAAAGTTTACAGCACAACACTTATAAGTTTGTTGGCCAGCTCAATATTATTTGTATTGGTTGTTAATATTTTTATAAAGCCGGTTTCTTCGATAATGATGTATCCGGATAATAAGGATTATATCAGAATGTTTGCAGGTATAGTGGCAATAGATGCTTTTACATCAATACCATTTGCAAGATTGAGAAGGGAGAATAAAGCCGCTCTTTTCAGCATAATAAAAATGGTAAATGTTTTTATAACAATAGGCCTGGTGGTATTTCTGCTTAAAATTGCACCAGCAATATGGGAAAACAGCAGCGGATGGTTTAGACATGCATATAATCCAGATTATAAAATTGGTTATGTATTTCTGGCAAACCTTGTTTCGAGTGCGGCAACACTTTTAATGCTTATGCCCGTCATACTGAAGGCGAAGCCGGTATTTTTAACCTCATTGTGGTCAAGAATGGTCCTTTACTCATTTCCACTGCTACTGGCAGGACTCAGTGGTACTATCAATGATGTTCTTGATAAAGTAATACTCAGAAGGATGCTGGGCGAGGAACAGGGTCTTGCAATACTGGGCGTATATGGAGCGGCCTATAAGATCGGTGTAATGATGGCGCTTTTTATTCAGATGTTCAGATTTGCCGCGGAGCCATTCTTTTTTGAGAGGTCGGAGCGCTCAGATGCGAAGGAAACTTATTCCTTTGTGATGAAATACTTCATAATCACAATGCTGATAGTCTACCTCATATTGAATATGTATCTAAAAGTAATACAGAATATTGTACCGCTTAATTATCAGGAAGCGGTGAATATTGTGCCTATAATAAGTATGGCTTATATTCTGTACGGAATTTATGTTAATCACAGCATATGGTTTAAGATAAAAGACAGGACCATGTATGCAGTTTATATTTCTGTTACAGGTGTAATAGTTACGATCATGATAAATGTAATACTGATACCTGTTTATGGATATATGGCATCAGCATGGGCGCATGTGGCCTCATATGGGACCATGGTAGCAGCATCTTTCGTTTTCGCCGGTAAAATTTATAAGGTTGATTATAATCTGAAGCAATTTATCCCGTATTTTATAATGGCAATTGGTATGGTGATATTCAGCAGATGGTACAAATATGGAAATATAACCACCGAACTGATGATTAATAGTATGATGATGCTGACGTTTCTGGTTTATGCACAGGTGAAAGATAAAGTATTGACAATGTTTTTAGTGAGAAAATGATAAGAAGAAATCAGGCCATAAATATTTTAATAGCAGCATGTATTTTAATTGTTGTCGTATTTATCTGTTCCTGCAGCAGAAGTGTTGTGCCTAAAATACTTACAGGAAGAGGCACGACGGAATATGAAAGAGCGGCAGAAGAGTATCTGCTTGTTGAGGCAATGCGGCAAAAATTGACAGGCAATCCGGGAGAAGCACTGAAAAATCTTGAGCAGGTGCTGAAGATAAACCCGGGAAATGATGCTGCATATTACCAGATGGCACAAATTGTTGCAGGACTGGGAGATGTGACGGGCGGCAAAAGATATCTTGCAAAGGCAATATCAATTTCTCCTGATAACAGATGGTATCTACTAATGATGGCAGGTTTGCAATATCAGAATGGGAATATTGACAGCACTCTTTTTTATTACGAAAAACTTGTGAAGAGATATCCGGATAATGAAGGATATCTTATGTCGCTTGGTAATCTCTATGCCGAAAGCAAGAGGTTTGAAAAGGCAGGAGAAATATTCAATATGATAGACAGCAAATACGGTGTAAATCAAATATCAACAATAGCACTTGCAAGAAGTCTGATGTCTGAAAAAAAGTATCAGGAGGCGAGGCAGAAAATTGAAGAACTGATAGAACAGGATCCTGATGAAATACTATACAGGGGCATGATGGCAGAGATCTACAGGATTGAAGGAAGACCGGATAAAGCAACAGAGGTATATAAGGAATTGCTTATAAGGAATCCGGACAATCCACAAACACAGCTTTCAATGTGTGAATTTCTGATTGAACAGAAGAATTATGAGGAGCTTATGGCCCTTATTACCAGTGTAATATTAAATGATAAAATTGCAAGAGAAGATAAGATAGCACTTATTGCGGAAATGATTCAGAATGATGATATAATCAGGAATCATAGTAAAGGAATAGAATTAGCGGTCAGGGTAATGGAGGCAAACTATGAAAATGATGATATAGTTTTACTGCTCCGACCGGAACTTTACGACAGGCAAAAAAGATCAGGTGAAGCGGCTGGCAGACTGGAAGAAATTATTGCTGAAAGGCCTGATAATTATTACGCATGGGAAAAGCTGTTGATGATATATTATACCGAAAGGATGTACCGGGAGTTAGTTGAGAAGGGAGAACAATGTGCAACGAGATTTAACAGATCGTTTATTGTAAAAATGCTTTACGCTACGGGAGCAAGTGAAACAGGAGACTTCGATACGGGTTTAGATGAACTGAGAAAAGCCGAAATCCTCGCAGGAGACAACAAGGAACTTCTGATACAGGTTTTTACCTTACGCGGTGATGTATATTATAAAAAGAAAGATTATGAAAATGCGTTCAAATCTTTTGAAAGGGCACTGGAAATCAACAGTGATGACCTGACGGTGATTAATAACTACGCATATTACCTGACAGAGCAAAACATGAGACTCCGGGAAGCTGAGAAGATGGCAAGGTATGTTATAGATAGAGATGATAAGAATACAGCTTTCCTGGATACATACGCATGGGCACTTTATAAAAACGGGAAGGCAAGGAAAGCTGAAAAAATAATGGAAAAGGTCATAGGTATGGGTGAGGAACCAAGTGCAGATTGGTATGAACACTACGGATACATAATGAAGAAAAGAGGAAAATGCAGGGAAGCCATAAAACAATGGGAATATGCCCTGGAACTGGATAGTAACAATAGAGATTTGATAAAGGAAATAGAAAATTGCAGAAAATAATTTATATAATAGTCTGTCTATTGCTCGTTTGTGCAGGATGTTCATCTGCCAGGAGAGTATCAGGACCTGGTTATGACGGCACTGACGACGGAATGGCTGTAATGGATGGTGTGCTGAGAAATAACATAACAAATTATGGTTTTAATATCAAAAGGATTGATATTAATTATAATATAAACGGTGTTTCAGGGAGATTCATAGCCGCAGTCAGGCACAGGAATCCCGACACGGTTTTAATAGTACTAAAACACACCACGGGCATTGAAATTGGAAGAGTTTATATGGATTCAGACACTATTCTTATTAATGACAGGATAAACCGGCGTTTAATGTATGGAGATCCCGGAAATCTAGAAGCAAAGTATGGAATAGACAAAAAAGCAATCATGATAATTCTTGGAGATATATTAATTGACGATGTAAATGAGATAAGAAAGTATAAAAACATGAACTGCCAGAAAGGTATACTGAAGAGCCAGGCGCGGATAAATGAACGAAACATTAATTATGAGATTGATTGCGGTAATCTAAAAACAGTTTCAGCTACAATTACAAGAGGAAATGTAAATGATAAAATATCTGTCTGGTATGATAATTTCATCAGGAGGGGGAATTATGTTTTTCCTGGAAGAATAGAAGCAGAAGATATCGGGAATAAAGCACGGATAATAGCAGAGATAAGAAATATTGAAATACCATGGGAGGGCAGAATAGAATTTATACCTGGTAAAGGATACAGACCAATGCTCTTAAAGTGAAGAGATTAATTTATATAATATTGATTTTGATTCTTTCGGGAAGCAGTTTCGGACAAACAAAGGCCGAACTGGAGGACCAAAGAAAAAGGGCCCTGGAAGAGATTGAATATGTTAATAATCTGATAAAAACAACAGCACAGGAAAGAACTGAGACATTGAGTGATCTGAGAATAATAAACAGCAGGCTTACTTTAAGACAGAATGTTATAAAAGGATTGCAGGAAGAGATAAATCTGTTGAATGACAGAATAGGGTTGAACAGGCTGGCTATTGATATGATGGAAAATGACCTGGAATTACTTAAAAAGGAGTATGCACGATCTGTTGTAAATTCATATAAAACGGGGAAAGTTAACACCAATCTGATATATGTTCTGTCTGCCAGGGATTTTAATCAGGGCTATAAGAGAATGAAATATCTTCAGCAGAGTGCAAAGTTCAGAAGGATGGAGACTGAAATTATAAATGAAATAAAAGAACAGATTGAATCATCAAGAGAAAAGCTTGAAGAAGATCTGGAAAGAATTTTTGAGTTGAAGCAAAGGGAGGAACAGCAGAGGAACATACTGGTAAATGAAAGAGGCAGAACAAATAAGCTTGTACAGAACCTGACAAACAAAGAAAAACAATTGCAAAAAGAGCTTGAAGAGAAGAGAAGAATAGCAAAAAGAATCGAAACAGAAATAGCGAGATTGATTGAAGAAGAAAAAAAGAAGTCAGCAGTTTCAGATATGACACCGGAAATGAAACTGATAAGTAACAATTTTGCAGAGAATAAAGGAAGGCTTCCATGGCCCGTTGAAAGAGGAGTAATTACAACGAAGTTTGGAATACAAAACCATCCGGTTCTTAAATACGTAAAAGAAGATAATCCTGGGATTAATATAACCTCATCAGGACAAACAGAAGTAAGAAGCGTATTTAATGGAGTAGTTTCAAAGGTTTTTTCGTTAACGGGAGCCAATATGACAGTAATTATCAATCACGGGAGATACTATACAGTTTATCAGAATCTTGTGGAAGTGAGGGTCAAGCAGGGAGAAAGGATAGAAACTAAAGATTTAATAGGAAAGGTATTTTCTGAAGTGAACAGCGGAAACAGATCGGTACTTACGTTTATGATATATGACGGGACAGTTAAACTTGATCCGGAATTGTGGATTTCGAAAAAAAATTAGAAATTGCAAAAAAATAGAGCCACGAAATATTTAAGAGGATAAAAATGACAAAACTCTATAAGAGAATAAAGATAGAATCGATCATGGCTAATTTGCGAAAGGTGGAAAATGCCATTGATGAAATTACTGCCTCGCTTGGCATAAAACCAGATGATTACGGTAAGATTCTTGTGGCTACAATGGAGGCGGTTAATAATGCAATTACTCATGGAAACAAAGGAAATCCCGGTAAGATAGTCGATGTAGAGATTAAATGCGAAAGAAACAAAATGATAGTAACAGTGAGTGATGAGGGACCTGGTTTTAACCCTTCAGAAGTACCTGATCCTACAAAGCCTGAAAATATAGAGGAACTAAGCGGACGTGGCGTTTTCCTGATGACAAAACTGGCAGACAGAATAGATTTTAACGAAAAGGGAAATAGTGTTACATTGACTTTCAAGGAGGTAGTCAGTTGAGCATAAAATTATTTTATGAGAAAGTAAAATACAGGATCCGTAACAGCAGGGAGCTGAAGAAATTTATAAAAAAGGTCATCAGGGAAGAAATGAAAGTACCTGGTGACCTTAATTTTATTTTAACCGGTGACGATGAGATAAGAGAGATTAACCTGGAATTCATGGGGAGGGATTATACTACAGATGTTATAGCATTTAATTATAATAAGGGAAATACTATAAATGGAGAAATATATATAAGCATTGAAACTGTATTTAGGAACAGTAAAAAATACGATGTTACACTCAGGAAAGAGGTTATACGTGTTATTATACACGGTATTTTGCATCTCTGCGGGTACAATGATCAGGATTTGGAGGAGCGGCGAGACATGAAAGATAAGGAAGAGAGATATTTAAATGAGTACATAGGTTAAATGGAGTTCAGGTATGACATAGTAGTTGTCGGAGGAGGACATGCCGGATGTGAAGCTGCACATGCTGCAGCAAGAATGGGTGCGAAGACATTGCTGATTACTATGGATATGACAAAACTTGCGCAGATGTCATGCAATCCGGCAATGGGAGGCGTTGCGAAGGGCCAGATTATCAGGGAAATAGACGCAATGGGAGGATGTAGCGGCATTGTAACCGACAGAAGCATGATACAATACAGGATGCTGAACCGGTCTAAAGGTCCTGCAATGTGGAGCCCGCGGGCACAATGTGACAGACAAAAATTTTCAATCGAATGGAGGAAGATACTGGAAAATACGGAAAACCTTCATATATGGCAGGAAGAAGCAAAAAAACTGATAATTGAAGATAACGATGCAAAAGGAGTGGAAACTTCATTTGGAAACCGTTTCTATGCAGGTGCAATAATATTAACCAACGGAACTTTTTTGAACGCTATGATGCATGTTGGTTTCCGACGCGTGAAAGGGGGAAGATCAGGTGACAGGGAATCTGAAGGACTGAGCGACCAGCTTGCGGAGATTGGATTTGAGGTGGAAAGGATGAAAACGGGAACGAGTGCGAGGATAGACGGAAGAACTATTGATTTCAGTGTAATGGTGGAGCAAAAAGGCGATGGGGAAAAGCGAACTTTTTCGTTTATTGAAAAGAGTGTGGGCCTTGAGGAAGAAAGAAGCTGCTTTGTGACCAGCACCAATCCCGAGGTTCATGCTATACTTGAGAAAGGACTTGAATTTAGTCCTCTTTACCAAGGGATTATAAAGGGCAGGGGACCCAGGTATTGCCCCAGTATTGAAGATAAAATAGTAACGTTTAAAGAGAAACAGGCTCATCAGCTTTTTATAGAACCGGAGGGACGAGAAACAAATGAATATTATGTAAACGGATTTGCAAGCAGTCTTCCGCTGGAGTATCAGCTTAAGGCACTGAGAAAAGTAAAAGGATTGGAGAAGGTGGAAATATTCAGGCCGGGATATGCAATTGAATATGACTTTTTTCAACCTACTCAGTTAAAACATACACTCGAAACAAAGAAAATTTCAAATCTCTATTTTGCCGGTCAGATAAACGGAACCACGGGATACGAAGAGGCTGCTGCGCAGGGTATGATAGCCGGCATTAACGCTGTTAGAAAGATAAGGCAGGAGAAGCCTGTTATACCTGGAAGGGAAGAAGCATATACGGGAGTACTTATTGATGATCTTGTGACAAAGGGTGTGGATGAACCATACCGCATGTTTACCGCAAGAGCTGAATATAGAATACTTCTGAGGCAGGATAATGCTGATGAACGTCTGACGGGAAAAGGGTATGAAATAGGGCTGGCGGATAGTTCAAGGCTAAAATATATGGAATATAAATATAAATTGGTCGAAGAAATAGTAACATTTTTACGAAAAACAAGCATTGAGCCGGTGAGAATAAACGGCTTCCTGGAGGAGTTAGGGACAAGCATTATAAAACAAAAAGTAAAAGCAGTAACAATTGCTATGAGACCGATGGTTAAAATCAGCAGGTTGCTTGAAATGACAGAGGGCTCTGAAAGTCTCGAAGTAATGAAATCTGACCGGCAGGGGGAGATATTAGAGTCTGCGGAGATAAAGATTAAGTATGAAGGATACATCGAAAGAGAAAAATTAGTGGCTTTAAAAATAAAACGCCTGGATAACCTTAAGATACCAGACGATATAAATTATTCAGAGTTAATTTCTATATCTACAGAAGGGAGGCAAAAGCTCGAAAGAATAAAGCCATCAACAATAGGGCAGGCTCAAAGAATAAGCGGTGTGTCGCCCTCAGACATAAGCATCCTGTTGCTATACCTGGGAAGATAGAATGTTCCACGTGGAACAAATTTAAATAATTATAATGTAATAATTTGTAATTGGGTTATTGCGCGAAAGGCTCTGTTTTATGATGAATTCCACAAACCACAGAGAACACAAATAATATGATTGTAGGGGCAATGAATGCAATGCCCCTCCTGCATGGGATCACAATTACAGGAGCAGGTTGTTGACCGGGTAACAGGGGTAAAAGGGGCATTGCATTCAATGCCCTGGTGAATTTGTAAATATTTATAAAAGGACATGAATATAAGCGGCAGGATAATTAGCATCCACGAAAGAGAGATATATTCCGGAACTATCCGGACAGAGCAGGAGTTAATTAAGGAAATTAAAAGGGAGGTGACAGGGAAAGATTATTACATTCTGCCTGGACTTATTGATTCCCACATACACATTGAAAGTTCGATGTGTACACCGGGAGCTTTTGCCATGGCCGCTGTTTCACGTGGAACAACAGGGGTTATTTCCGACCCGCATGAGATAGCAAATGTACTGGGGATCGACGGGATGAAATTCATGATTGAAGATGCAGAGAGGGTTCCGGTGAAATTCTGGTTCGGTGCACCATCCTGCGTCCCGGCAACTTCATTTGAGTCATCAGGAGCGAATATAGATTCAGGAGATGTTGAGAGATTGCTGATGATGCCGGAAATAAAATACCTGTCCGAAATGATGAACTTTCCGGGCGTTATTTCCGGAGATACGGAAGTACTCAGAAAGCTGGAAACAGCAAAAAAGCTGGGAAAACCAATTGATGGCCATTCTCCGGGACTAACCGGCGAAAACCTCAGGAAATATATATCTGCAGGTATATCTACAGATCATGAGTGCACAACAATTGAAGAGGCGCTTGAAAAGATATCCCTGGGAATGAAGATACTTATCCGCGAAGGGAGTGCCGCAAGGAATCTTGAGGCGCTTAAGGATCTGATCGCCACTCATCCGGATATGGTTATGCTGTGCAGTGATGACCTTCACCCGGAAATGCTCGGGAAGAGACATATTAATAAAATTGCAGCAGGACTGATAAGCGAAGGTTACGATCTCTTTGACGTGCTCAGAAGCTGTACCATAAATCCGGCAAAACATTATGATCTTGAAGCAGGACTTATCAGGCCGGGAGATCCCGCAGACTTTATTGTTGTGGATGACCCAGGTGAGATGAACGTACTGGAAACATGGATCGACGGAACGAAAGTATTTGACAGGGGCAAGATTCTTTTTGATTATACAGGTGCAGAACCGGTCAACAAATTCTATTGTACGGGGATAAAAAAGCATGACATAACAATCAGACGTGCAGGAGAAAAGATGCGGGTAATTGAAGCTTTTGAAGGGGAGCTCCTGACAAGGGAATTAATAGTTGATATTCAGCCCGGAACATGGGTGTCGTCCGATCTCAACAGGGATATTCTGAAAATAGTTGTAAAGGATCGTTACACGGATACAGCGCCGGCAACAGGGTTTATTAAAGGGTTCGGACTAAAGAGGGGGGCTTTTGCCGGTACCGTCGCTCATGACAGTCATAATATAATCTGTATAGGAACTAACGATGATGATATCGTTAGTGCTATAAATGAGGTTGTTAAAATGAAGGGAGGACTGGCTGTGGCAAAGGGAAATCACATAAGTTTTCTGCCGCTGCCAATCGCCGGAATTATGTCAGATAAACCGGTCAGCACAATAGCCGCTCAATATGAAAATCTTTCGCAAAAAGTGAAAGAAATGGGATCCATGCTGTCCGCACCCTTCATGACCCTCTCGTTTATGGCACTACTCGTAATCCCTGAGCTTAAACTAAGCGACCGGGGGCTCTTTGACGGGAGGAAGTTTCAGTTTGTACCGCTCTTCATTCACTGACGGCACAACGGCACAACGGCGCAACGGCGCAGCGGCGCAACGGCGCAACGGCACAACGGCACAACGGCGCAACGGCGCAACGGCACAACGGCGCAACGGCGCAGCGGCGCAACGGCACAACGGCACAACGGCGCAACGGCGCAGCGGCGCAACGGCACAACGGCAAAACCTATGTTTCATACCTAAAAGCCATTACGCCCCTACGCCGTTACGCCGCTACGCCACTGCACCTCTATACCTCTGCACCGCACACTCCCCACAAAAATAAACAGTTCTTTTTTATTACTTTTAAAGCCTCCGGCCAGGTCTGGCAAGATCCTGGATTATTATGGAGGATATTATTAGACGAGAATGAGCCACAAAAAATTTCAGCAGGCACCCTTCGATCCCGAACTCTTCAGGCAGGAGGGTCACAGGATAATAGACCTGCTTTCCGACTATCTGAAAGAAGTTGTGAACAGGCCCGATACCCCGGTCCTGCCATGGACAGATCCCGACGAACTGGCTGAACGTTACGCCGAAAGTCTCAAAGCAGGCAATGAGGAACCATTCGCTGATTATATAAAGGAAGCGGTGGAGCGCTCCAATCACCTTCATCACCCGAGATATATAGGCCATCAGGTAACCTCACCACTGCCACATGTGGCACTCGCTCAGCTCTGTACCACCCTGTTGAACAATGGAGCAGCAGTATATGAGATGGGTCCGGTTGCCATGGCAATGGAAAAAAACCTTTTAAGACTCTTTTCCGATATGATCGGATATGATGAAAAGGCTGACGGAATATTCACGCACGGAGGAAGTGCCGGCAACCTGACCGCCATGCTGGCAATCAGACAGGTAAAGTCAGACCATAATGTCTGGGAGGAGGGTGTGATGAAGGAGTTGAGGACCGGATTCATGGTGACCGACCAGTCGCACTACAGTGTGGCCAGGAACGTGAAGATAATGGGACTCGGTAATGATGCACTGATAAAAGTACCCTATGACAAATGTTACAGGATGCGCACCGACCTGCTTGAAAAATACCACAAAAAGAGCATCGAAAAAGGGATTTCTGTTGCGGCAGTGGTAGCCAACTCATGCTCAACGGCCACGGGCTCCTATGACGATCTAATGGCCATAGCCGATTTCTGCGAGAGGCACAAACTGTGGCTTCATGTTGACGGTGCACACGGAATGGGCGTTCTCTTCTCTGACAAATACCGCCATCTTATCAGGGGAATTGAAAGAGCAGATTCAGTAGTGATCGACTTCCACAAGATGCTTCTGGTACCAGGACTCAATACGATGGTGCTTTTCCGCGACGGCCGCCGCTCTTACGAGACCTTCGCCCAGAAAGCTTCATATCTTTTTAAGAAACAGTCTGAAAATGAGTGGTATAACAGCGCAAAGAGAACCCTGGAGTGCACTAAGAGCTCACTTGGATTTGTGGCCTTTACGGCATTCAAATATTACGACAGAGAGTATTTCGGAAATTATATCGACAGCCGCTACAACCTGGCAAAGAGATTCGCTGAAATGGTGAGAGAGAGAAACAACTTCGAGGCAGCCCACGAACCTGACGCCAATATCGTCTGCTTCAGGTACAATCCCGGCATAATGCATATTGAAGAACTAAACCGTCTTAATGCAGCCATCCGCGATAGGATCATTAAAGAAGGTAAATTCTACATCGTTCAGACCGAACTGGAAGATAAGCTCTGGCTAAGGGCAACGATCATAAATCCCCTGACCACAGAAGAAGACATGAAATTTCTTCTTGATACCATCGAAGGAACCGCCTTAAAAATTCGATAGTCATTCGATGGTCATTCAATGGTCATTCAGTAGTCATTCAGTAGTCATTCAGTAGTCATTCAGTAGTCATTCAGTAATCATTCAGTAGTCATTCAATAGTCATTCAATGGTCATTCAATGGTCATTCGATAG
>CAZWFL010000023.1:54299-58138 GCA_964633195.1 uncultured Rikenellaceae bacterium
ATGGTCATTCAATGGTCATTCAGTAGTCATTCAGTAGTCATTCAGTAGTCATTCAATAGTCATTCAATGGTCATTCAATGGTCATTCGATAGTCATTCGATGGTCATTCAATGGTCATTCAGTAGTCATTCAGTAGTCATTCAGTAGTCATTCAGTAGTCATTCAATGGTCATTCAATGGTCATTCGATAGTCATTCAATTGTTTGACAATGAATGACGGCCGCAGGCCAAATGACGCCCGCCGTCTATCGGACAAATGACCATGAACTGTGAAATCCTTAACCGGGCTAAAAGCGATCTCGGCGAGGCCAAACCTTGAACCGAGGCGCTCTGCGCCGAGCTCGCCGCAGGCAAACTTTGAAACCTTGAAACCTTGAAACACTCTATTAACTATCTTTACCACAACAAAAGTATTTCATGCCACTCAACCCTCAGCATATATTACCCCACCTGCCACATAAACCCGGTGTTTACCAGTTTGTCGACACAGCGGGCAGGGTTATTTATGTGGGAAAAGCAAAGGACCTCAAAAAAAGAGTCACGTCATATTTCTCAGGAAGCCGGTCAGGCAAGACCATTGTAATGCTCGACAGAGCAGCCGGTTTGAGTCATGTTGTAGTGGATAATGAATCAGATGCACTTTTACTTGAGAATAACCTTATTAAAAAGCACCAGCCCAGGTATAATATACTTCTGAAAGATGATAAAACATTCCCCTGGATCTGTATAAAAAAAGAACACTTCCCGCGGGTATTCAGCACGAGGAATACGATACGAGACGGATCGGTTTATTTCGGCCCGTATACTTCGGGGCTGATGGTTAAAACGCTTATAGGTTTGATAAGGCAGTTATTCAAGTTAAGGACATGCTCACTTAACCTTAAGCAGGAAAACATTTCAGCAGGCAAATTCAGGGTTTGTCTGGAATATCATATCGGCAACTGCAGGGGTCCCTGTGTCGGCCTTCAGACAGAAGAAGAGTATTTACATAACATAGAACAGATAAAGAATATCCTGAAGGGCAATATCTCAACTGTAATGGACCATCTGAAGGGGATGATGGATGACTATTCCAAAGATCTGAAGTTTGAAGATGCGCAGATGATTAAGGAAAAAATAGAGATACTCTCCAGGTTCAGGAGCAAATCGACCATTGTGAGCTCAACGATAAAAAATGTTGATGTGTATGGTGTTTCGCAAGATGCTGACAACATGTATGTTAATTTTCTTAAGGTCGTTGATGGAGCAGTTATACAGACCTTTACCCTGGAAATCAGGAGCAGGCTGGAAGAGGAGAAGGAGTCCCTTCTGAGTTTTGCCATAACGGAAATCAGGCAGAGGGTTTCAAGCAATTCTCCTGAAATTATTGTGCCTTTCAGGCCCGATATAATGGATGAAAAAATTAAATACAGAGTGCCGGCAAAGGGAGACAAGCTTAAACTTCTTGAGCTTGCAGTACGTAATGCTGTCTATTATAAACTTGAACAGAGGAAGAAAAGGGAGGATCAAAAACCTAAAGATCGCACATTCAAGAACCTTGAGAAAATGAAAGAAGATCTTCATCTGGCAGAGCTTCCGCTTCATATAGAGTGTTTCGACAACTCGAACATAATGGGAGAGAATCCGGTTGCGGCATGCGTGGTTTTCCGCAACGGAAAGCCCAGCAAAAAGGAATACAGGCATTTCAATGTGAAGACCGTTACCGGACCTGATGATTTCTCCTCGATGGAAGAGATAGTTTACCGGCGCTACAGGAGAAAGATGGAGGAGACCAGCAGTCTGCCACAATTGATAATCATCGACGGCGGTAAGGGTCAGCTCTCATCAGCCCTTAGAAGCCTCAATAAGCTGAACCTTCGTAATAAGACCGCAATAATAGGAATAACAAAACGCCTTGAAGAAATATATTTCCCGGGAGATAGTGTTCCTGTTTACCTTGACAAGAATTCTGTCACCCTGAAAATAATCCAGCAGTTGCGGAACGAAGCACACCGGTTCGGAATAAATTTTCACCGCGACAAGCGTTCATCACAGTTCCTTAAATCGGATCTTGACAGAATAAAGGGAATCGGACCCAAAACCAAGGAAATACTTCTTAAAAATTTCTCTTCGGTGGAAGAAATCAAAAAAGCCCCGGAAGAAGAGCTTAAAAATCTGGTTGGTCAGGCTAAGGCATCAATTTTGAAAAATTACTACAAAAATCGTGTTTAGAATTCAGATCAAACTATAGTTTATATATTGTGTGTTAAGTAATTATAATAGAGGCTATTAAATATAATAATGCAGCTTGTAAACCCGCCAGGGATTGCATATTTTCATGTCCAGGCAGAGGAGTACATGAATTTCTTATTTTAACAGGGTATAATTTTGGGTCCCCCCTTTTGATTTCCCCCCGGAGGGGAAAAAATTCTTTGGCTTCAACTTTAACTTCTCATGGGTTTTGAGAATTTTCTTCCTTTTTTGGGAAGAGGGCGCACTTTGCTCAAGGTAGCTTCAGAGGGGTCATTCCCTTTCAAGTATGTTGGCAAGCATCCCCGAAATATCATCCGCGCCATATGTGATCAGCCCTTTCATACCTGCTGCTTCCGCCGACTGAACATTTACAGGAATATCATCTATAAAAAGGGACTCTTCAGGTTTAAGGGAATATCTGTCAAGTATCAGCCTGTAGAAACGGATATCGGGTTTTGATAGTTTTGCTTCAGATGAAATTAAACCTCCGTCGAAATATTTGAAGAAGTAATAATCGTTCTTTATCTCTTCAAAAGAATCAAGGGGGAAATTTGAGAGGTAATATAGACTGAATCCGGTTTTTTTAAGCCCTGAGAGCAATCTTACATTCTGGTCAAGGGGATACATTATTTCCCTGCGAAAATTGAATACAAGCTCTATTTCGTGCTTTTTCAGGGATGATCTGAGTGATATGGATTCAATTGCCTCCGGTGTTGTAATATCACCGTTGTCGAGCTCTTTCCATTCCCTGCTGTTGAAAATATCATTCATGATAATGTTTCTGATATTTTCAGGGTAATCCTTCTTTACAAGGAATTCACCGGGATTGAAACTGATAAGAACATTCCCGAGGTCGAATATAATATTTCTGATTCTCACCGGTCAGTGGTTTTTCATGCTTATTGGCTGTCCGGTAGCCTCCAGGACATTCCACCAGAGTTCACCTTCAATGTCGATCTTCTTTCTTTTTGCTACTGCCATCGGGATCGGAATGAGTGTGAACTGGTTGTTCCAGAACCCTACCACAAAATCGGTTTTTCCGGCGAGAGCTGCATGAACGGCATTTTGAGCGAGCAGGTTGCAGAACTTGCTGTCGTTGGCATTAGCCGGCGCGCTTCTGATAATGTAGCTGGGATCAATGTATTTGATTGTATGCGGAAAGCTATTTGCGCTGAATTCTTCCCTGATCTTTTCCTTGAGATAAATTCCAATGTCTTTATGCTTGATGTTACCGGAAGCGTCTCTCTCATGTTCGGTTGAATCAAAAAGATCCTGTCCGGCACCTTCTGCAACTACAACAACAGCATGACGCCTTTCCTCGAGCCGTTTGCGGAGTACTTTAAGGAATCCGCGGGGGCCGTAGAGATCAAAAGATATCTCAGGGACAAGAACAAAATTCACTTCCTGGATCGCCAGGGCTGCACTGGCAGAAATAAATCCTGAATCCCTGCCCATAAGCTTTACAAGGGCAATACCGTTACTTGCCCCGTAGGCTTCATTATGGGCATTCCTTATAATATCGTTGGCGATTGAAAATGCTGTTTCAAAACCGAAAGATTTTTGAATAAGATCAATATCATTGTCGATGGTTTTTGGGATACCTGCAA
>CAZWFL010000024.1:0-57027 GCA_964633195.1 uncultured Rikenellaceae bacterium
GATATACTGTACTACTTTCGCTTCAACTTTGCATAACGATTTGCTTTCCATAAAATGCAGACTCTTTCTGCCATCTCTCTTTGTAAAGTGCCTGAGCTTTGTTTGGTTTTTGAACGACACTATGATCAGAAGCTCCGGAACATTTGCTTTGTTTATAATCCTGGATACGGAGAGATAACAGAGCTCTCCATTTACCCGAACAATCTTGCGATAAAAGGCACATTCATTGACCCTGAGGGCATTTAAAAACCACGAAGCCTTTACGATGGGTCCGTTACCAGGTATCTCCACCTAAAAGTTTTCACGTATACGAATATGATACTCGATGTTTAGCCTGTTAAGATACTCCAGCCATTTGTCCCCGACAAACTCCCGGTCGGCCAGCAGGCATTCAATACTGCTGGATCCAAAGAGTCGGATAAGGCGGTCCATATTATCTATTCGTTCCTGCAAACAGGAGTTACCGAACTTTGGCATTATATGGAACATAACCGGAAAGGCTACTCCCTTATATACTATGTAAAGAGTAAGGATGTTAATGTTCTTAGTACCGAACTTCCAGTTTGTCCTGTCCAAACCCAGTCTGTATGGTGGTTCAGGGGCAGCAAAGCAAATATAAACCTTGCAACCAAGTTCGAGTCAAGAGAATACTCCGATATAAACCTCTGTATCCTTCGCAATGAAGACTCAGCTTTAGCATTGGAGTCAAAACCACAGGCTAGTGTTATGTTAAATATATTATGACGTATTATTAAAATAATTTTGTATATTTGAAAAAAATATACAAATGATACGGTATAAAATTAAACTAACCAAAAACGAAGTAGAAGAACTCATGAATATAATCAATAAAGGTTCACATACTTCACAGACATTCCGGACTGCCTACATTCTATTAAATTGCGATGAAGGCAAGTACTCCCAGAAAGTGACCAATGAACAGATAAGTAAGGTTCTTAAGGTTGGCATGCGTACAATAAACAGGGTTAAGAAGAAATTCATTGAAGAAGGCCTTGATGCGAGTCTTGAGAGGCGACCAACCAGCCGGATTTATGATAGAAAAACAGATGGAGATCTGGAAGCCAAATTGGTAACTCTATGTTGCAGTGAACCGCCAAAAGGATATGCAAAATGGTCATTAAGATTATTGGCGGATAAAATGGTAGAATTAAAATATGTAGAGAGCATTTCTCACGTAACAGTGAGAAGCGTTCTAAAAAAAACGAACTTAAGCCTTGGAAAATAAAAGGCTGGGTTATTCCTCCGGAGCAAAGCAGTGAGTTTGTTGCAAATATGGAACGGGTACTGGATGTTTATAAAAGACCTTATGATAAAAATTATCCGGTTGTATGCATGGATGAATCACCGAAGCAGTTAATAGAAGAGGCAAAACTGTCGATTGGAATGAAGCCAGGACATGAAGCAAGGGTAGATTATGAGTATATACGGAATGGTGTTGTAAATATATTCATGGCAAATGAACCGTTGAAAGGGAAGCGTTTCGTTGAGGTAACAGAATTTAAAACCAAAAAAGAATGGGCAATATTCATAAAGGGACTTGCAGATGAGCATTACCCCAAAGCAAAGCGAATAACATAAGTGATGGATAATTATAATACTCACACAGCATCGGCCTTATATGAAACATTCAGACCAGAAGAAGCAAAAAGGTTGTGGGACAGGTTTGAATTCATATATACGCCCAAACATGGCAGCTGGCTTAATATGGCTGAGATAGAGTTGCATGTATTAAACGGGCAATGTTTGAACCGGCATATTTCCACGATGGATAAAATAAAAGATGAAGTAGAAGCTTGGGAAAATAACCGGAATAACAAAAAGTGTAAAATAAACTGGCAGTTCACAAACAAGCAGGCAAGAGTGAAATTGAAGAGATTATATCCGTCAATTTACGATTAACATAACACTAGTTTCTCGAAGCAGACAGTCTGCACCTTGCATAAAGCACTGATAAATAAGCCAAAGAACTTAATACGAGCAAGGTTCATTTTGTTTCCGAAGAACTCTTTCAACGTATCTGATAATATTGTAACTTTGCTTTCAACCTTGGTATCCATTGTTAGAAATAGTATTGGTAACACTATTCTAATTTATTGAATATCAAGGTTTTATACTAATATTTCAATCCATAGTTATTAACAAAAACGACATAACATATTAACAATCAAATAGTTGATATTTTTTGTCATGTACTAAGTTTTTAATGAATAATTTAAATGACTATCGGTTATCAATAATAAAGAATAACATCGTATCTGAAAATCAATGAAAGCATATTATTGATTCCAGAAACTCATTTGATTTTATTAAGATGAAGATGAAACTATTAATAGTTTTGGCATTAATAACTTTCTCCCTGATATCATGCCAAAAATCAACAAAGGATCTGATTTCTGAAATTGATCCGGGAAGCTATGATAATACCTGGTGGAATCGTACACCGATCAGGCTGCTTCAGACCAATTTCCCTGAGTTTTATGCCAGTATGAGTACAGATGACTATGTTCAGTCGATGTTAGACGCATCAGCCACTGCAGTGTTGTTTAACACAGGTGGTATTACTGCCAGCTATCAGACCAGATTGCCTTACCAGTGGAAAAATCCCTATATGGGAGACAGAGATTTTGTGGGAGAGCTTATTGAGAAATTACATGCAAAAGGAATTAAATATATTGCCCGTTTTGATTTCAGTAAGGTTCATCCTGATATAGCGGCCAAGAAACCAGAATGGCTCTATGTCGGGACCAATGGTAAGAATCTCGAATTCAGCACGACTGTTGCCGCATGTATTAATGGTGGTTACTACCAGGAGTATGCCTTTGAAATCCTGAAAGAAGTGATCACTAATTATGATATTGACGGGATATTCTTCAATATGATGGGCTATACAGGTTCTACATATGCCGGTACAAATTATGGTATATGTCAGTGTGAAAGTTGCAGAAAACGTTTTTTTGATTCAACCGGCTTAAAGCTTCCGGTTAGTAACTCTGATCCACAGATGGATGTATACAGGCGGTTCCAGCGTGAAACATCAAATGATCTTTACACCAGGGTTACTGACTTTATTAAACAACAAAATCCAAACCTGATAGTATATAATTACAATGACGTTGGTACATCCTGGATTGCATCAGAATCCGGCGCAAATATGAGACCCGGAGTGGACAATATTTATCATGCCACAATAAATGTTAAACGTACCTTAGGAACCTATAAAGACAGGAATCCGGTAAATCTGATAATGGGCTTTCAGGCTATCGGTTACCGTAATATCATGAGCTCACCAAACCTCTTGAGGAACTGGTGGCTCGAGGATATGCTGCACGGGGCCCCTATCGGTTTCGTTGTTGTTGGAACTCTTGTGCATTATGAGGATCGTTTATTTATCCCTATAGTAAATGAGCTATTCAGTTTTCATAAAACTCACGAGAAACTCTTTACCAATGTTCAGGCGGTAAACAATATAGCTCTAATACAGGGATCGGGTGCTGAATTTCAGGGTATGATAAAGATGCTTTCCGAAGAGCACATTATGTATGATATTATTAATCCCGCCTTTCTCGGGACTGACCGGACTCCGCGTAAAATGGAAGACTATGATGTTCTGATACTGGATAATATCACAAACATGAGCAATGATATGGTGAGCATGCTCGACAATTATGTTCAGAATGGGGGCAAGTTGCTTGTTACGGGGGCGACATCAACGAATGATGCCAATGGCAGGCCACTGAGCAGAATAAGGCTTAACTCATTGGGTGTTGAACCTGAATATGAATTTTTTACGCAGGCTCAGGCAACCTATTTAAAGGTTTCTGAAAGCGACAAACAAGCTTTTGGGGAGGAGGAGTTCAACCACTTTACCCTTATGATGATGCATGCGGATTTTCTTAAGTGCAAACCTAAAGAAGGAGCACAGGGTTATATGAGATTATTCCCAAGTAATTTGTATGGTCCGGCAGAAAAAACTTATTATTCGGAAGAAGAAATTACCAGTTTCCCGGGTGCAGTTGTCAATACATATGGTAGCGGAAAGACGGTTTATATTCCCTGGATGATAGGTGCTAACTATGATGAAAAGGGTAATTATGCCCACAGAGCAGTTTTCCGCGGGGCATTGAATAATCTGCTGGGAATAGAAAAATATCTGGAGACAGATGCTTCTGCAACCATTGAGATGACCCATCTGGCTAATCTCAACGGAGCATTCGAATGGGTTGGCATGATCAATCATACGGGATTTATGGGTAATTCTGTTCGTGAACCAGTCACAATACATAATACTACTATTCGTCTCAAACCATTGAAACCGGTCAGAGAAGTGAAATTGCTGAGGTCAGGAATAAATGTGGATTTCAGGCAGGTGCGGGATGGATGGATCGAATGTGTCGTGCCCCGTATCGGTGATTTTGAAATGATGCTATGCCTCTATAAATAATTAATATTACCAATACTAAGTAACGACAAGGAAATTGGCTATTAATGAAAAATAGATTGAATTTTCTGATTTATCACTAATTATATTACAACTTAAAAAATTGAAATCATGTCTGTCGGAATTCTCGCTCTCCTTGCTGTCATACCCATAGCAGCAATATTTATTCTGATGGTAGGCTTTCGCTGGCCTGCAAAGAAAGCAATGCCTCTGGCTTTTTTAACAGCCTTTTTGCTGATTCTGTTTATCTGGAAGACCCCTTTGAACTGGATCCTGGCTTCGAGTTTAAATGGTGCGGTAATAGCTCTGAAAATAATATTTATTGTATTCGGGGCATTGACTCTGCTTTTTACATTGAGAGAGTGCGGTGCTTTGGCTGCAATTAACATGGGATTCAAATCGGTTTCTCCTGACAAAAGGGTACAGGCTATAATTATTGCCTGGTTGTTCGGCTCCTTTATCGAAGCTTCAGCGGGATTCGGGACTCCGGCAGCACTGGCAGCCCCTTTATTGCTCTCGCTGGGATTTCCGGCCCTGGCCGCTGTTATGGTAACACTGATAGCAAACAGCACCTCTGTTTCTTTCGGTGCTGTTGGTACCCCGACACTGATAGGTATAGGCACCTCATTGAATACACCTGAAGTGGTAAACGCTCTTTCAGAAAGAGGGATTGAATATGGTGAATTCATAAATCAGGTAGGAATATGGACAGCTGCCCAGCATGCATTGCCCGGAATTCTGATGCCACTTATTATGGTAGTTATGATGACAAGGTTCTTCGGTAAAAAGAGAACCATAAAAGAAGGCTTTGCCATCTGGCCCTACGCCATCTTTGCGGGACTCTGTTTTGTGGTACCTTATGTTCTGGTCGCAATATTTCTCGGACCCGAATTTCCCAGTATCATAGGTGGACTTCTTGGCCTGATGATATTAATCCCATTGACAAGGGCAGGTTTTCTTGTACCCAAAAAAACCTGGGATTTTCCCGACAGAAATGAATGGCTTGAAAACTGGAACGGAACAATAACTGTAAGGGAGAATACGGAGAATCAGGGCGTGAGTCTGCTTAAAGCATGGACCCCATATATTCTGATAGGATTATTGCTGATACTGACAAGAGTTCGTTTTTTACCTTTCAATTCATGGATCACATCGGTTAAGTATGTATCACCCGAGTTGTTCGGCACAAATGTAACTACAGGGTTTGATCCGTTAAATATTCCCGGCATAATGCCGTTTATGCTCATTGCTCTGTTCTGTATACCAATGTTTAAGATGACCGGTGAACAGGTTGGCATTGCATGGGGGGAAGCGGTAAAAAGGATAAAGGCACCCTTTATAGCCCTTATATTTGCAGTTCCTCTTGTCAGGATAATGATGATATCAGGGACAAATCCGAATGATTATCTGAGTATGCCCATTGCCATGGCACAGGCTATGGCAAATGTATTTCAAGGAGCCTGGCCGCTGATAGATCCGTTTGTCGGTGCACTTGGTGCCTTTATGGCAGGATCGAACACTGTATCCAATATGTTGTTTGTCCTTTTCCAGTATTCAATTGCAGACAGCCTCGAAATATCAAGGATAATTGTTGTGAGTTTACAGAACATAGGAGGAGCATTTGGCAACATGATTTGTGTCCATAATGTGATAGCGGCGTGTGCGACGGTCGGATTAGTTGGAGTCGAGGGATTGCTTATAAAACGTAACCTGATTCCTATGTCTGTTGCTGCCATTATAGCAGGTCTTACAGGTCTGATTCTGGTAATGGTTATGGGACAGGGATTATTTTAGATATAGCATAATCTTTATAATGCTTTTAATATCAGCGATATAAGATTTGGAATAATATAAAGCTATAAGAGTTGAGGTGATTATAATGTGAAGGAATAACATATTAAAAAAAACATTATGAAGATCGGATTTATTGGATTGGGCATTATGGGTAAGCCTATGTGCATGAACCTGATAAGAGCAGACTATGAACTTGTGATAATGGATAAAAATCCGTCGGTTGTAAAGGAGATGGAAAACTCTGGTGCCATTATCGCTCAGACCCCCCGGGAGGTTGCTTCATTGGTTGAAGTTGTAATAACCATGCTGCCGGATTCTAAGGATGTTAAAGATGTTGTACTTGGCGAGAATGGTATCATTGAGGCAGCAAAATCCGGCCTTATCATAATAGATATGAGCTCCATAAATCCCTCGGTAAGCAGGGAAATATATACTGTAATTGAAAAGCAGGGTATCGAAATGTTGGATGCTCCGGTCAGCGGAGGAGAGCCGAAAGCCATAGAGGGGACACTGACTGTTATGGTTGGGGGGAAGAAGGAAGTCTTTAATAAGTATGCTGAACTTATTAAATCAATGGCATCAGCAGTGGTTCACGTGGGAGAAATAGGTGCAGGAAATATCGCAAAGCTTTGCAACCAGATTATAGTTGCGGTAAATATTTCGGCAATGGCAGAGGCTTTGATCCTTGCGCAGAAGTCCAGAGTAAGCCCTGAACTGATATATAAGGCAATCAGAGGCGGCCTGGCCGGGAGTACTGTTCTGGACGCAAAGGCACCTCTTGTCATGGACAGGAAATTTGAACCGGGTTTCAGGATTGAATTGCATATTAAAGATCTTAAGAATGTGCTTGAAGCCTCCCACACTATGGGATTACCTTTACCTCTTACGGCGTCTGTGATGGAAATGATGCAGTCTCTTCTGGCTAACGGACTTGGTAAAGAGGATCATTGCAGCCTCGTGAAGTATTATGAAAGGATAGCGAATGTTACCGTTGGACATTGAAGAATATAACCTGTAAAGATTGATACATTGCGCAAGAGAGGGTTAGCTACAGAGATTTTTCTGGCCGGGGTTGAAAGTGTAAAACCCGGTATTATGATAGATCGTTACCTTTCCCTGAATGGCAATACCTTAAAGATTAACGACTATTCTTTCAGTCTGCCAGGTATCAATAATATTTATGTTGTGGGAGCAGGGAAGGCAAGCGCCATGATGGCCCGGTCGGTTGAAGTTATTCTGGGAAATAGGGTTAGCGGAGGACATATAGTTACAAAATATGGTCATGGAGTAAAGTTGAATAAAATCAATATAACCGAGGCCGGGCACCCTGTTCCAGATGAGAACGGCATAAAAGGGACAGAGGAGGTCTTGTCAGTTACGGGCAGAGCGGGGAAAGATGATCTGGTGATATGCCTTATCTCAGGAGGAGGCTCTGCCCTGTTAACTGATGTGCCTGATGGCTGCACCCTCGAGGATCTGAAATCGCTTACTAGTACATTGCTTAGGGTTGGGGCAGACATTACAGAGATTAACTGCATCCGTAAACACTTATCCAGGGTAAAAGGGGGAATGTTGTCTTACTCGGCATATCCGGCAAGAGTTGTGAGCCTTATAATGTCTGATGTTATCGGCGATCCCCTTGATGTTATTGCCTCAGGTCCGACAGCCCCTGATCCGACAACTTTTAAGGATGCTAACTCTATTATTGATAAATACAGGATAAGGGCTGAAATACCGGCAAGGATACTTGAGGTACTTGAAGAAGGCGCGAAGGGTATGAGACAGGAAACACTTAAGGAATCGGACAATGTTTTCTTATGCACCAGCAACCTGATTATAGGTACTAATAATCAGGCACTTCAGACAGCGAAGAGAAAAGCGGAAGAAATGGGTTATACCACTAAGATAGTGACAAGCAGTCTCAGTGGTGACGTTACTGATGCAGCAAAATATATATTCAATGAATTATTAAAACAGAAGAATAAAGATCCGGGAACAAGAACCTGTTTATTGTTCGGAGGAGAGCCCACGGTAAAGATTACAGGAGAAGGATTGGGTGGCAGGAATCAGCATCTTGCCCTGTTAATGACAGAGAAGCTGAGAGAGCTGCCGGGAATCACTTTTTTATCAGGGGGTACTGACGGGACCGATGGTCCTACGGATGCTGCCGGAGCCGTGGTTGACTCTGACACATGGCAGAAAGCAAAAGCCCTGGGACTGGATGTTGTTGGGCATATCAGCAATTGCGATTCTTATAATTTCTTCAGACAGGAAGGAGGTTTGATCGTAACAGGGCCAACGCAGACCAATGTGATGGATTTGATGATTGTCCTTGTGAATTAGACGGTATAAAGCCTATTTGCAACAATATTAAAATAGTGATTAATGAAGACAAGTGAGTTTAAGAAGAAAAAGTTAGCCGTAAAAGAGTATCCTTATATGAGGATTGGCTTTTCAACACAGGATTTTCAAAATGCCATGCCGACAGATGTTGAGAGTCTGACAGAGATAATTGAGTATGCTTCGAAAGAAGGATACCATTTCATTGAAATACGGGATGATCATGCACTGTTGAGGTCTGATGAATGTAAGGTATTGGCGGATGTCACCCTCAGTCATAATATTGATGTTATTTACGAGATTCATAAAAACCCTCTTGATCCGGGGTATGAAGAGGTGTTTGCAAGAGGACTGTCAAATGCACTTATGTTTCCGGGTCCTCGTATCCTTCGGACACTTGTTTCAAAGTCGGAGTTCGAAGCTGATCCAGCCAAAATCGGATGGACAAAAAGTGAAATGGATTCATTAATAAAAATTGCAGAGGATTCAGCTTCTGAAGCAAAATCAAAGAATGTCCGTTTGATTGTTGAGAACTTCAATGAACCTTTTTTTGGGGATGGTTCGAACTATTATGGTCTGTCGGATTTTTTCAATAACAGTGTTCTGACCGGACTTCAGTTTGATATAAGCAATCCCATTCGCAATACCTCAAGGAGAAAGGCAGAGCCGAAAGAAGTGGCTAAATACCTTTTAACGCTGAAAGAAAGATGGGTAACAACCCATTTTAAGACTGCTGTTGCAGGGGAAGCTCAACCTGTTCTGACTGAAAACCCTCTTACAATAGAAGAGGTAACCTCATTAATGGGTAAAATGAATGTGTTATACTTCACCCTCGAATTGATGGGGGTGAAAGATAAACATCAATGCTATGATAACCATTCATACAGCATACAATTACTTAAAGACAAGGGAATACTGGAAGAATATTAAACCAGTATCAAACTTATGTATAGAATTATTTTTTAAATCCTTTAACCTGTAAATAATGAAAAAATACTCAAGAAGTTATCGAAGTTTGATATCTGCAGTATTTATTCTCGTTTTGTTAATCTCTTTTTCTTGCAGAGATCAGAAAGTAAAGAAGCTTGTTTTTAAGGATTATCCGGAAATGAAGATAGGGTTTACCACCCAGAACTTTCAGCGGGCGATGCCAAACAATATTGAGAATCTTACCGAAATAATCGAATATGCATTCAGAGAAGGGTATCATTTCATAGAATTAAGGGATGACTATGCATTGTTAACTGCAGAAGAGTGTAAAGCTTTAGCAGAGGTAGCGGGAAAAATGAAAATAGAAGTAATCTATGAAATACAAAAGAATCCTCTTGATGATGGATATTTTGAAGTGTTCCATAAAGGACTGGCTAATACATTACATTTTTCAGGCCCTGGTATTTTACGTGCTATGGTGGCGAATTCAGAGTTTGTTGCGGACCTTTCCAAAAAAGGTTGGACTAGGCTTGAATTTGAGAAGTTGGCCAGGATAACTGATTCATGTGCTTTGATAGCTCAGGAGAAGGGTATTCGATTCATAGTTGAAAACTTCGATGAAAGTTTTTTTGGGGAAGGGATAAATTATTTCGGACTTTCGGATCTTTTAGATAATACTGAATACGTAGGATTGCAATTTGATACAGGAAATCCATTTCGCAAAACTTCTCGGGAAAAGTCAGATCCGGAGAAAGTATCAGAATACCTTTCAGGGCTTGGTAATCGCTGGGTGTCGTCTCATTTAAAGACAATAGTTGAAATGGGAGGTGACGCTCAGCCTGTTCTTACCGACAGTCCCCTGAGTGTCAGGGATGTGATTGCTCTGATGGGGGAACAGGATGTTCTGTATGCAGCTCTTGAACTTGCTGCAGTTAATGATAAACAAAAGTGCTTTGAAAATCATAAAATCAGTATTCAGTTTCTGAAAGATATAGGTGTTTTAGAATGATAAAATTTACGTTCACCGGATATTAATCGTTTTACGATTGTGAAAATGTCTTCTCATTTAAATTCTCTACTGATATAATCTCTGATAGAAGCCGGTTTTTATTTCTGCCTTTAAGCTGGTAATCTATCTTTTCATAGTTAGTGTTTTTCTCATTTAATATTTCAGGGTTGAAATTGCTTATCTCCTATAGTAGTCAAATGAGGTTATCTTGTTTAATCCTTTTTACTGTTTTAGGCAGTATGAATATGTTAGCTCAGCATAAAACAGTCAATCGGGATAATTATCGGATTAAAATAAGCAAGGCAGGATTTGAAATAAAAGTTGATGGAATACTCGATGAAGAACCATGGTATTTAGCTGACCGAACAGGGCAATTCACACGTGCAACACCAGTTGATACTGGTTTTGCCAAAGCACAAACCGAAGCAATGATAACCTATGATGAATTGAATTTATATGTTGGAATTATCTGTTATGATCCTACACCCGGGAAAAGAATTGTAGAATCATTGCGCAGAGATTTTGTTATGGTAAGAAACGATAATTGTATGATATATATAGATCCTTATAATGATCAAACTAATGGATTTATTTTTGGTGTTTCTGCATATGGCTCACAGGTTGAAGGGTTACTTTTTAATACAACTTCATATTCATATACATTAGACAACAAATGGGAATCGGCAGTCAGAAACTATGATGACAAGTGGGTGGCGGAATTTCGAATTCCTTTCCGAAGTTTCCGCTATACTAGGGGAGAGAGTGAATGGGGAATTAACTTTAGCAGGGTTGACTTAAAAACAGCTGAAAAGTCCGTATGGGCGCCAGTCCCCCGTAATATGAATGCAAGCTCTCTTAATTATGCGGGAACACTTGTTTGGGACAACCCTTTGCAAAAAGCTGGTTTGAGTTTCTCGTTTATACCATACGTTATTGGAAAGGGTACTATTAACAAACAGGAGAGTAATGATATTATATGGAATAGTAATACCGGTTTTGATTCCAAAATGATTATATCCACTTCTGTTAACCTTGATATGACAATAAATCCGGACTATTCGCAGGTTGAAGAGGACAGACAAGTCACTAATCTTGATCGTTTCGAGCTATTTTTCCGGGAGCGCAGGCAATTTTTTCTTGATAACAATGACCTGTTTGCTAACCTGGGGAAATCGGATGTGCGACCATTTTTTTCAAGACGAATTGGCCTATATGTACCTGTTGTTGGGGGAGTCAGATTAAGCGGAAAAATTGGTAATTTCCTTAGAATAGGGCTGATGGATATGCAAACAAAATCAACTGAGGTAATTCCATCAAGTAATTTTGCAGCAGCTGTTTTACAGAGGCAGGTTTTCAGCAGGTCAAATATTGTCGGGTTCTTAATTAACAAACAAATTACAGAAAACAATAATGATACTATCTACTCTGGTCATAAATATAACAGAGTGGCAGGACTGGAATATAATCTTTCAAGTAAGAATAATTTGTGGACGGGTAAAGCTTTCTATCATCAGACTTTTTATCCAGGGTCTACGGCAAAGGCAGCAACAGCTCATGGAAGTGTTGTTTATTTAACAAGACCTCTCAGAGCAGAATTCGATATTTCCTGGGTAGGGAGTGATTATTTTGCTGAAGTTGGTTATATTAGAAGAAAGGGATATTTTGAGGTCTCACCCGGATTAAAATATTTCTTTTATCCGGCAAACAGCAAAATTCAAAGTCACGGTCCCGGGCTAAACTTAAATATAATATTTGATCCTGAATTGAACGTGACGGATAGAAGAACGCAGTTTATTTATTCAGTCAACTGGATAAGCAGAAGTCTGTTTTCAGTTGATGTAGTTGAAGAATTTGTAAAGCTTAGCAGACCATTTGATCCCACGAATACTGGTGGAGTTGAACTTCCTGAAGCAAGTGAATATTATTGGCGATCCGCCGGATTTAACTATTCTTCTGATCCCAGGGGAATATTATATCTCACACTTGATGGCAGATACGGCAAATATTATAATGGGGAAAAATTTAGTATCGGAGGTTCCATTAATTACAGGATACAACGTTACGGAAATATTTCTATTACATCTGACTATAACAGTATATCTTTGCCTAATCCATACAGTTGTGCCAAATTGTTCTTATTTGGTCCAAAAATTGATCTGACTTTTACCGACAAATTATTCCTTACAACTTACATACAATACAACAACCAAATCGACAACGTAAATTTGAACGTTCGTTTTCAATGGCGCTTTGCTCCTGTTTCTGACTTATTTATCATTTATACCGGGAACTCATATTCAGAGAACTTTGTAAATAAGAATAGAGGATTTGCAATAAAAATCAATTACTGGTTAAATTAGCTGAATATTCAAATCTGACATAATCTAAAGTCCGTGAGAGTAAAGTTTAATAAACTCCACTTTATAAATACATAATGTAAATGGTTAAAAGATGAAGCGAAGAGATTTTATCAAAACTACTACGGTTGGGGGTGCCTGTGCCGTTGTCGGACAAACCATATTCAGCGATTTGTTACAATCGGATGAAGCGACATGGGCAAATCGTCCTTTAAGATGGGCTCAACTTGCATTTGTGGAGAATGACCCTCTTCACTGTGACCCGGATTTTTGGCTTGATTATTTCAAAAAAATCCATATCGAGGGAGCTCTCCTAAGTGCAGGTGGTGTTGTCGCTTTCTATCCTACAGAGATCCCCCTTCATCACAGAAGCGATTACCTTGGCAATTCTGATTTGTTGGGTTATATGATTGAGGGGTGCCGTAAACAAAATATTACAGTATGTGTCAGAACGGATCCGCATGCGGTAAGGCAGAATGTATATAATGCACATCCCGACTGGATTGCCGTAACTGAAGATGGTCAAAAACGGCGTCACTGGGCAAATCCTGACCTTTGGGTTACTTGCGGTCTAGGGCCATACAATTTTGACTTCATGACGACTATACACATAGAGATTATGGAGAAGTATCAACCTGAAGGGATATTCTCTAATAGGTGGAGCGGTCATGGCACTTGTTATTGTGAACATTGTGTTAAAAATTTTAGAGAGTTTTCGGGAGGAATGGAACTGCCCGGAAGTGGAGGCACAAGGCAGGGTGGCCCAGAACCTGTATCTGAACAGGTATCTTTAAATGCCGCCAATGTTGCAGCAAAATATAGAGAATGGAGAATTGCCCGACTAAAAGATCTCTGGTTCCTGTGGGATGCTGAAATTCGCAGGATTAAACCTACTTCAAGATTTATTCCGAACGGATTTCCTGACAGAAAGATCATAGGTCAGCATTCAGATATTTTCTTTGTCGACAGGCAGGGAAGATCGAGTGCAATTCCTCCATGGAACAGCGGCAGGGGAGCCAAGGAACTTAGAGCCGGAGGTATGGGAGTAAAACCGCTGATCCATATTTTCAGTGTGGGTTTGGAGGCGCCTCCCCGTTGGAAAGATTCAGTCAATACCGATGCTGAGCTGCGAATATGGGCCGCTGACGGGATAGCTAACGGCATGCTGCCCTGTTTTGTAAAGTTTAATGCCACTCCAATCGATATGCGCTGGTTTAAAACCATGGAGAAGATTTACGAAGGTCATTACAGGAGCGCTCGCTATCTCCGTAATACTGAGCCTATGGCAAGAGTGGCAGTAGTACTGCCGGAACAGACTTCATCTGTTTCCGCGGGACAGTCAAACGCATGGCAGCAGGACAGCGGATACCATATGCAGGGAATGTACCATGTACTCGTTGAGGGACATGTGCCTTTTGAAATGATTAATGCAGATGTGCTTGATGATGAACACCTGAACCCCTTTAAATTACTGATTCTTCCTAATGTTACAAGATTGTCCGATCAGCAGTGTGATCAGATAAAGAGGTTCGTTGAAAAAGGGGGAAGTCTCGTTGCTACTTTTGAGAGCTCATTATACAACGTGACAGGGAACCCAAGAAAAAACTTTGGCCTCAGTGATCTGTTCGGGGTTACGTATGATGGTAGTGTTGAGGGGCCTATGCAGAATAGTTATTTGAGACTGAGAAATGATCCTTCAACCGGGAAATTTCATCCGGTTCTTGAAAGCCTGGAAGATGCCGGACGGATAATCAACGGAATATATCGGCTTAGAGTAACACCACAAGGATCATTCCCGAGTCCGGTTACTCTGGTCCCAACATACCCCGATTTGCCGATGGAAGACGTTTACACCAGGATTCCCGATCCGGACACCCGTGAGCTTTATTTAAGAGATTTAGGGGAAAGCAGAATTGCATATTTCCCATGGGACATAGACAGGTCATTCTGGCAATATTTGACGGATGATCATGGTAAGCTTCTCAACAATACAATCAGATGGGCATTAAGCGAAGAACCGATCGTAACAGTTAAGGGCCCCGGATTGATAGAAACCACTGTCTGGAGGCAAAAAAGTTCAATGGCTGTACACCTGGTAAATATGACCAATCCGATGATGATGAAGGGACCTTTCCGGGAACTGATTCCGGTAGATGCTGAGGTGAGTATTAAGATACCGGAGAAAGTAAAGCTTACCGGTGTCAGTCTGCCAATGAGAGATAAGAAACCTCATTATACCTTTAAGAATGGTTCTGTTACAATGAAAGTGACACAAATCTATGACCATGAGATAATTGGTTTGGATCTGACATAAGCAACCGGCACAAGCAATAATCTCCAAAACCTAACAACAAAGTAGAGTTAAAAGAAAAACAAATCGAGGCCGGATGAATTGAATACGTTGTTCATCAAAAAAGTGATTTCGAAATAATGCTATTCTTATGACAGGGAATGAATAACTTTGTTATAATCTTAATGTAACATTCCAGTGCTGATTATTCTTTCATTATCGGGCATTCCCTGATCTGCCATTTTTTATACCCATTTAATTTTTCTCTTATCGCATCATCATACATTTCAATAATGCCGTTGAATAATGAAATGGAAGGTATGGTGTACTCCGGTTTGGCACTGTTAACGGTGGGCGAATTAAGAGACCATCCGATTTCGTGGATACCTGCACTTCCGTTTTCTGCCGGATAGGATAGGTAGTAGAATTGACGGGTATATCTCAACATAAAGTTTTCCAGTCCTAAAGGCCCCCCTGAAGTATGAAACATATCGAATAACCCATAAACCACATCGTACCCGTCTTCACCCATCACTAATTTTGACGGGTATTTTGCCCTGATTTCAGAGACATAGCTGACCAATCCTTCATAAGGAGAATAATCGGGACAGTTGTCCCAGCGCAGGGTGCCATCGAGAAAAACGCCGTCAACGTCATAATCTTCAAACAGTTCAGCCGTTTTTTCGATCATGTATTGCCTGTATCCGGGATGACCAAAATTCATTATCAATCCCATGGTTTCAATTGCAAGATCGCTGTTCCAGTCGAGCCAGTTTTGTATTTGTGGATATCCATCGGAGCCTTTTAAAGATGCATCAATCATATCGTGTTTTTTCAGAAAATCGAAAGTCGCAAGATTTGGCCCGCCAAACATTAATACCACTTTAACACCAAGCTTATGTGCACGGTCAACAAAATGCTTTAATCTTTCAGCTCCCCCCATCCTTTCATCAGGCTGGTGTTCAGGATAGGTGCAATAATACCTTCCGTCCCAGGCTGGTAAAAATGCCATAATATTATTGCCATCAATTGTCTGGCATAACCATTCAAGCTGGTCGCCCATTTGCTCGTACGTGTTAAACACATGGCCGGTCCAATGAATTCCGTGGAAAAAAGCAACCAGTTTCAATTCATCTATCCATTTGGTATCGGCTTTTTTGCTGTAAGGGATTAAATTGAAGTTCTGCTCCAAGTCCTTGCACCTTTCTTTTACAACAGATAGTCGTGTTTGACCGGAACCGATAATCCATTCGGGAGATTCAATTGAATTTGACAGTTTTCGGGTATCTTCATCATGACTCAAAAGAATAACCGGTTCTTTGCTTAAATGGTCATAAGAACAAGCGAACCCCTTTCGACGCAGCTTTTTGTCTTTGGAAAGGACAAACCACTCTTCTCCTGGCGTGGTGATAAATACAAGTGGCATGGTTGCGCTCCTGGAAGGATAACTGACCATTATACCCGCATTATTGGTAAATTCTTTTACACCCCTGGCCTGAGGGTATTCGGAAACAAATGATTTTACCTCTATCCCTTTTATCAGAACCAGTATGGTTTTGCACGTTTCTGTCGGATGACTGGCGCTGACTTTAACGGATAAACGTGAATTACCAAGGTTTGTAATTTTAAGTTCGATCTTGCCCGGTGTTTTTAACTGACCACCTGCTGCTGATAAAACATCGCAGCTTAGCGTTAACTCATCTGCAGATGTTTTTTCTATGTGGAGACTTCTTGGATCAGGACAATAAATATTGTTTACGGTTGATAAACGAACAGCGAAACGAAGATTATCAAACTCCACGTACGGATCCTTAAAATCATATCCGATTGGCCCGAACTGGGCAACTGCATTTCCGGCAAAAGTAAGAAGTACAAACAGAATCAGTAACAGCTTATTTCTTTTCATGATTTAAAAATAATTATTTGTTATTTTACTGTTTATCAATTAAATTATGATACGGTATGATGCCTTTGGGATTGTTAAAATAGTAAGGAAAATCATCCCAGATTGATTTTCCGGTCACAGCACGTGGGTCGCCGGTTTTGGTAAGATACTTATCAAGAACCTTTGCCAGGCGTTTCTTATCTTTTTGGTAATCTTTATTTGAAATGAGATTTGTAAGACAAGTAGGATCGTTAACGATATCATATAATTCTTCATAAGGGCGTTTTGCCGAGGCAAGATCAAACAGTGCTTTAACGGCGTCTTCTTCACGATGATCGAGCAGATAGTTAAGGCTTGGTGACCTGTCTATGTCTCCATAAACCCATCCGTGTGCCGATTTCACATCGGGTGCCCCGGCAGGCCAACGGTCAGGTTCAAGGTTCCGGATATAAAGAAACCGGTAATCACGCACCGATCTTTGTGGATAAGGCAAATCGCCCTCACGACAAACAGTGTGCCGCTCTTTCCCTGCGAATACATATTTACGGCTTTTATCAACATGCCCGGAAGATGTGGAATTAAAGATTTTCAAAAGGCTTTTACCCGTCATCTCTTCCGGCACCTTAACACCGGCACATTTTAGCAGCGTCGGGGCAAGGTCGGTAAGACTAACCAGGTCATCAACGATTCTCCCCCCCTTCTGTATTCCTTGTGGCCAGCTTATAGCCAGTGGCATATGGATCCCATATTCATAAAGGTTATTCTTGGCTGCCGGGAAAGCCATACCATTATCGCTTGTGAAAATGATGATGGTATTATTGAGCTGGTTACTTTCTGACAACATCTGCATCATTTTCTCCAGATTTTGGTCTACCCATTTTATTTCAAATAAATAATCTGCAATATCGTTTCTTACTTCCGGGACGTCAGGCAGGAAACCTGGTACCTCAATTTTGTCAAGATCAATACCATGCCTGACACCAGAATTTTCTTCAAAGGCACGATGTGGTTCAGAACTGCCGAACCAGAAAAAAAATGGTTTGTCTTCAGGGCATTCATCCAGGAAATCGGCAAAATTGGCAGCGTAATCATTGTTAACGATTCCTTTTGCAGGAGGTTGAATTTTTTGTTCGTTGTATCCTTTACCAAGTGGATAATCTTTCCATCCATGAACCTTAAAATCGTTGGGCTCCCATCCTTTCTGGGTATAACCAATAGAATATCCATTATCCCTGAGCAACAAGGGGAAACTCATTTTTTCCAACTCTTTTGGCACCGCACTGAACAGTTGAGCTGCTTCGCTCAGTCTCCACATTTCCTGACCGGTAAGAATTGATCCCCGCGAAGGTGAGCATGAGGGAGCAGCACAGAAAGCATTTCTGAAATATATTCCTTCGCTTGAGATCTTGTCAAATGCAGGAGTCTCTATTGCTTTTTCACCAGCAAAAGAAGTGTGCACCCAACTTTGATCGTCTGTAATACAAATCAGGATATTGGGCCGTTTTTCTTTTGCCGGTTGACCACTAACAGAGCTGAATGGTAACAAGACGGATAATATTTCTATTATTAGTTCTTTATCCATGATATTATGCTTTTTATGGTTATACAGTCTTAAGCTCATCCAACAGGGGAGGTAATATTATGTCATAGGGTGTTGCCCTTGTAATGTCACTAAAGATGATCGCAACTTGTGAATCCGGCTTTATCAATTCATTCAATGCTTTACTGTTGAATGGCTGCCGAAGAGCCTGGGTGATTGCCATTCTCTGATCCTTGATGCCTTCAACCCATCTTGGATTAATCACATCAATGTTATAGCTGTCAGATAAATCAATAGAATGTCCAGCCTTACCATATTGCAGATTAATAATCATCTCAGTATTACTTACAGCAGGAGTTACAGAAAAACATATTTACAGATAATAAGAATAGATTCTGGTCATAATTCTCATAATTCCGGCAATCATAAAAATACACATAATCCCCAATTAGTGTATTACTAATTGACCCTGCAATAAAAATCTTAAATAGCGAAAGATTAATACATTTCTTATAATACATTACATTTGGAAAAATATTGGATTAAATTATTCAGTTTCTTATTGTATAGTTATTTCTATTTTTTTTTTTTTGATAAGAACTAATTAATTCTGGGATTACCCATCATGAAAATCTCAATTTACACCAGATTTGTTTATCACAAGATCACTCATATATTATTATTTATAAAAGTCATTTTACCAAATTGTAAAACTGAATCTGCCAATTTTTCTGAATCTGCTCTCTCCCAGTTATCCGATACCATCAGATATTTATCTGAGCCCGAAGGCCACCTTCAGGGCATGATAACTGTTTATGACACTTTCCACTTCTGGTCGCACACAACGCAGGTAGTAAGGACCGACCTTAATGGCAATATGCTGAAAACTATTGATGTACCGACACGCTATGGCGATCTGGCATATTATAACAGGAAGGCAGTAAAATTGTCTCTGCCTTCAAATTAATTGCATTCAATATCAAGACATTTTTAAAACATTCTGACTATGAATCCATACACCATTACCAGCCTTGCAGGAATCGCGACAATGGCTCTTGCCGGATGTACAGGCAGAAGTGATACTCCCGTAAGAAAGCCGAACATTGTCTTTATCTTCGCCGACGATCTGGGCTACAACGATCTGGGATGCTACGGGCAGAGGATTATCGAAACCCCTAACATAGATGCGCTTGCGCAAAACGGGATCAGGTTTACACAGTATTACACCGGCTCCCCGGTAAGCGCTCCTTCGAGATGTATTCTGCTTACAGGGAAACACTCAGGACATGCATTCATACGTGGCAACCATGAGTGGTCCGAAAGGGGTGAGGTCTGGGACTATTATAAAATGGAAGAGGATCCCTCGCTGGAGGGCCAGTACCCGATACCTGCTGAGTCTGTTACTTTCAGTAAAATGCTTCAGGAACAGGGATATACAACTGCCTGCATTGGTAAATGGGGTCTGGGAGCACCATTCACCGACGGAGTTCCCAATAAACAGGGATTTGACCTGTTCTTCGGATATAACTGCCAGCGCCAGGCCCATACGTATTACCCCGGACACCTTTGGAGAAATGACAAAATAGTAAAACTGAACAATCCTTTCGTGGTTCCAAGAACAACTGAACTTGACGGGGATGGTGATCCCAATAAAAACGAAAGTTACGCAAGATACAATCTCAACGATTATGCCCCCGCACTGATGCTCGATGAGACCCTCGGTTTTATAAGATCAGTAAAAGATCAACCTTTCTTTCTCCATTTCACTACTGTAATACCTCATGTGCCCCTTCAGGCTCCGAAGGAGTGGGTTGAAAAATACAGGGTGAAGATCGGGGAAGAAGAACCTTACCTTGGTGAAAGAGGCTATTTCCCGTGTCAGTATCCGATGGCCACGTATGCCGCTATGATAGGGTATCTTGACCATCAGGTCGGGCAGATAGTGGAGGAGCTGAAGAAACAGGGTATGTATGAAAATACCATCATCTTCTTCACAAGCGACAATGGTCCGGTTACAACCGGAGGAGCCAACAGCGCCTTCTTTGAAAATGCAAAACCTTTCAACCAGTCGGCAAACCGGCTGAAAGGAACAGTATATGAAGGGGGGATAAGAGTCCCTATGATTATTTCATGGCCTGCCGTCATAAAAACCGCAGGGGTCAGCGATCATATATGGGCGGCCTGGGACATATTTCCTACATTCTGCGATCTGACCGGAGCAGAGCATCCCGGGGGACTGGATGGTATCAGTGTTATGCCCACTATCCTTGGAAAAGGGAAACAGAAGCAACACGAGTACCTCTACTGGGAATTCCCTGAAAGAAGGGGCCAGCAGGCTGTCAGGCTGGGCGACTGGAAAGGAGTGAGGGATTCCACCCGCGATGGCAATATGCAGATAAAGCTCTTTAACCTCAGTGATGATGTTACGGAAGAAATGGACCTGTCGTCAAAATACCCGGAGATCGCGAAACAGATGGAAGAGATCATGACCAGGGAACATATCCCTCCCGAGGTGGAGAGGTTCAATTTGTTTCCGGTGAAATGAAAGACAGGTGCCGGGATTTTTGTTGCTCAGGGCTCAGAGCACAGGGCACACGCAGCAAAATGAAGTCCCGAGAATCGGGAGAGCAGGGACCGAAGGAGCGAAGGAGCGGGGGAGCGAACATATGACGGGGGGAGCGGGCGAAAAGGGCTGAGGTTTTTTGATTTTTGAATTGTGATTCTAGAATTGTGATTTTTGAATTAAATCACAAATCAAAACTCACCAATCACAAATCACAAATAATTTTTTTCTGACTTCCCTGACCGACTGACTAAGTCAGCGGTCAGTCAGGGGTGCCAGGCATTATTAATTTGAGGATATGAATAGAATTTTGTTTGCTGTTTTACTTGTTGCCTTACTGGGGTCTTTCGGATGCAGGGAGCAGCAGAAGAGTGATATTGAGGGTTTTTACACTCTGAATATTGATAGCCCCGAGGATCTTAAAGAATTCTTTTCTTATGCTCCGGACAGGATTCCATTCGTTAGCGCTCACAGGGGAGGGGACAGGAAATATTTTCCCGAGAATTGCATTGAGACATTCGAAAATACTCTTTGTCAGGTTCATGCCGTGATAGAAGTTGATCCGCGTTATACAAAAGATAGTGTAATGGTGCTGGTCCATGATGCCACACTTGACAGAACGACTACAGGCAAAGGCAGGGTGAATGAATATACACTTGAGGAACTTAAAAAGCTGAGGCTGAAAGATTCCGAAGGAAATATTACAGATTATCAGATACCTACACTCGATGAAGCACTTGAATGGGCAAGATCAAAGACGATTCTAATCCTCGACAGGAAGGATGTGCCGATAACTGAAAGAGTGAAAAAGATCATGGAGCATAAAGCAGAATCCTGTGCAATGGTGATCGCTTATTCGTGGGATGAGATAAAGGAATGTTACTCTTTCAATCCTGATATAATGATGGAAATCATGCTGGCCGATACGGTTCATATCAGCAGATTTGAAGAGACAGGGGTGCCGTGGAGGAATATCGTCGCTTTTGTAAGTCATAACCTTGTTGAGGACGCAGATATTTTTGACAAAATCCATGAGAACGGAGCGATGTGCATTGCCGGAAGCTCACGAAATCATGACATAGCATATAAAAAAGGGGAGATCAAGACATTTGAAGATTTATCTCAGAAGTACCTTAAGATGATCAGTGACGGCGCTGATATAATAGAAGCAGACCTCGCAATCGAAGCAGGATTATCGCTCAGGAAACTTTATCCTATTGATAAACCCGGTACAAAGAACAGGTTTTTCAAAGGCCCGCTTCGTTGAGGTTGCTTCTAAATCCCCTACAGCACTGAATTCCAAGAACTCGCCATAGGGAAAGGGGAAAATCAGGGAAGCTTACGAAAAAATGATATTTAAGCGTATTTGTAGAAAATCTCACGATTTAGGTTATTTTGCGCTTTTTGAAAAACACTTTAGAGTAGTTTGGCCTTTCAGTGCAGAAATATCATAAGTGCCCTGACTTTAAAATCGAAAGTGTAGGTATAATTTAAAATACGATAATCAGATCAGATATGATAAAGAGGCTAATCACACGTAAAAAATTTATAACAGCAACCCTTGCCGGATTTGCCGGCCTTAGATTAACTGCTCAAAGTGACGGAAAGAGTGTCGCTGTGAACAGCAGTCCAAGAAACGTAGGAAATACCGGCATAATGGTCAGCCCGTTATGTTTTGGAGCACCCAGAACAAACGAAGAATCACTTATTCGATATGCTATTGACAAAGGGATGAATTTCATCGATACCGGACGCTCTTACGGAAACGGGAATAATGAAAGGCTTGTGGGAAGGGCAATAGCAGGTATCCGGAACCATATTGTTATCCAGTCTAAAATAAAGCTTGAAGCTGATCAGTTGCCGTCGGAAGGGAAAGGGAGGAAAGGAGCCGAAGAAATAAGACATATTTTGTCATCAACCCTTGAAGAGAGCCTTAAAGCGCTGGGCACAGATTATATCGATATTTTATTATATCACGGCGCAGCTGAGGAGAACCTGCTTTTTCATAGTGAAGTACAGAAGTTCTTTTCTGACATGAAGAGTTCGGGTGTAATTAAAGCGCATGGTTTTTCAACGCATAATGACAGAATGAACCTTCTTTCACGGAATAACCATGAAGTTTTCTATGATGTCGTTATGGTCCCTTTTAATCACAAGGGTGCTTATATCCATTCTGTTACCGGAAACCACTCTGACTGGGATCAGGAGAGACTTATCTCCATTTTGAACGAGGCAGGATTGAAAGGGATCGGTGTAATTGCAATGAAAACCTGCTCAGGAGGCAGGTATTCGCCTGTTCCGGGGCTTGAACCCTGCTTTAAAGAGGCAGTCAACTGGGTTCTGCAGCATAAGTTTGTGAGTTCTGCAGCAATAGCAATGGCCGGGTTTGAGCAGGTTAATGAACACATTTCATAACCAGTTTCCAAACAGGTGGTGATGATCTGACACTATTCCAAACCGGTGTGAGATTAGTGCCCCTCCAGGTATAACGATCCACTTTTGTTCTTATTTTAGCATTTAATTATTGCTAACATATCTGATCATGGAAAGTAGCAGGATCTTATTGGCGTTGCTGATGGTTTTAATCACGGGACTAATTCGGGCGCAACCCGGTAATGTGAACAGAGAATCTGTATATACACTTAGGCCTGTTGACCCCGGAGCCTTCTATTTCACTCCTGAAGATTTCAATTTCAGGTCAGACGGTAAAACAGACGTATCAGATGCCCTTCAGACAGCCATCAACAGAGTGAAGAGCGAGAAAAACTTTGGAATACTTTTTATTCCTGAAGGCAAATATCTGATAAGTAAGACAATATATGTCCCTGCCTCGATAAGGCTTATCGGTTACGGTAAAACCCGTCCGGAAATAATACTTGCAAAAAATTCCCCCGGATACCAGGCACCTGATCCTGCAGGCAGATATCCTGAGAAATACATGATCTTTTTCACGGGAGGCCCGGTGGTTGAAGGGAAACAACCCGGGGATGCAGGAGCCGGAACCTTCTACAGCGCCATATCCAATATCGATCTTCGCATAAGCGACGGCAATCATTTAGCTGTTGGAATGAGAACACATTATGCCCAGCACGGGTTTGTCAGCAATATGGTTATCAATGCCGGAAAAGCAAGGGCTTGCATATCGGAGGTGGGGAACGAGATGGAGAACGTCATACTTCTGGGTGGTGATTACGGTATTATATCGGGACAAACATCCCCGAGCTGGCCAATGATGGTGGTTGATACTTACTTTGAAGGCCAGCGCATAGCGGCTATCCGGTGCCATAATACAGGCTATGCCATAGTCAATACTTACTTCAGAAATGTCCCGGTGGCTGTTGAGATAAGGGAAGGTGACATTGACCGGCTGTTCATGGAAAACTGCTTTTTTGACAATGTGAAGAGTGCAGGTGTAATTATCAGCATGGAGGAACATGTGCAGACTCAGGTCAACCTTCTGGATATTTATTGCAGGAATGTCCCGGTTCTTGCCCATTATCGTCAGAGTGGCAAAAAGATTGAACCGGGCGGTAAATTATATAAGGTAGACGAATTCAGTTACGGTCTGATTATGGATGACCTGACTGCGGATTCAGAGTTTAAGACCATAATCAGAACAGAGCCATTAAGACAGTTTCCCGAAAGATTGTCAAGGGATATTCCAGTGCTTCCCCCAATGGAAGCCTGGGTCAATATAAGGGATCTTGGCGCGAGGGGTGACGGGGAGTCAGATGATACAGAAATCTTTCGTGATGCAATAGCAAAACATAAAAACATTTATGTTCCGCAAGGTTTTTACCGCCTCACGGGGACTCTGAAGATGTCCCCCGGGACCCGGCTTATCGGGCTTCATCCCTGGGGCACACAGTTCGTCCTGGAGGAGAGCGAACCTGCTTTCAGCGGATTTGGAGGACCGGTACCTCTTCTGGAATCTTCAGAAGGCGGTGATGATATTTTAAACGGTATTGGTTTGTCTACAGGCGGGTATAATTTCAGGGCCGTTGCATGTAAATGGATGGCCGGGCAAGACTCCTACCTGAATGATATAAAGTTTGTCGGAGGGCACGGGACGCTCCGGAGACCATCGGCACAGGCCTCAGGCCGGCAGGCAGGAGTGACCGGCGGAGGAGGGCAAAGACCAGTCAGCTCACCTGATAACCCGGTTTCGGCACAGGGGCTCGATCTTGCCTGGGATAACCAGTACTGGAGCCTCTGGATAACAAAGAACGGAGGGGGTACTTTCAAGGATATCTGGACCGCAAGCACATATGCTACTTCTGGCCTGTATGTCAGCAATACATCCACTCCCTCAAGAATATACGCCATGTCGCTCGAACATCATGTCAGGAATGAGGCGAGATTCGAGAATGTGGCAAACTGGAAATTATATGCATTCCAGCTGGAGGAAGAGAGCAGGGAAGGGAAAGAGTGCCAGATGGTTGAGCTTTCAGGCTGCAGGGATATTGTTTTCGGCAACTTATGGATCTACAGGGTTATCAGAGTGACAACACCAAAACGGTTCGGTGTAAGGATATGGAACTGTGAGAATATCGAGTTCCGTAATATTAAGAATTACACGCAGAAACTTGTTGTTACGGAATTTCCTGTATATGATGTCAATAAGGAGATACCGCTTTACCCCTGGGAAATAGCAAAGGTTACCGTTACCGGAAAAGAGAAGAGCAATAAGAAAGTGACAAATCAGCCCTGGATGGTTGAAAAACTTGCTTCCGGCTTTGATTTTATCACCGGCATAACAAACGACAGCAAAGGCAATATCTATTTCTGCGAAACGCTGAAGAAGCGGATCTATAAGTGGTCAGCTGAAACCAATACCGTTAAAATGCTGGCTGATTACCCCTTACAGCCATTCGTGCTGGCAACCGATACAAAGGATAACCTTCTGGTCATTTTCAGGTATGACCCTCAGCCTGGTTACATGGTGGGCAGTGTGCAGGAAACAGTACAGAGACTGCCTGATGATAATCCGGGTTACAGCAGCTGGGGTAACAGCGGATGGAGAGCGCTCGCTTACTCAGTCGATCCTGATGATCCGGATGAGACTTTCAGTCCGATGGCCAGGATTGCCAACACCGAAATCAGGGAAGTAAAACGGGCTTACTATCCCTCAAGCCGGTACAGGGGTGATTTCCTGCGTCACATTACCTTCTGGCCAGATTCTTCCTTTATTGCGCCCGATGGAGAGACAATAATACCCGAAATATATGACCTTGGACGCTGTGCATCACTTTCGCCTGCTGTTCCGGGACAGACATTTTATACATCGAACGAAATACCGAAGAAGTTATATGCTCTTGATGTGGCCTCCAACGGGCAGCTGACAAGCCTGAAGGAGATCCATTCCAGGGGTGAGTACGGATATGCCGTTGACAGGGAAGGTAATCTTTATGTCGCAGATGGTCAGATCTTTGTATATGACAGTAATGGGAATGAGGTGAGAAGGATCGATGTTGAGGAAAGGCCGATATCGATTGCTTTCGGAGGCAAAGACGGGAACACCCTGTTTGTCACCACCAATTCATCGTTATATGGAGTGAGAATAAAATAGCCTGCTAAACATTTTAATTAGTGAAACCTGAAAATTCAGCCCCTGAATCCTGCAAAGCGGAACTTGCCCCTAAATCCCCTGAAGGGGACTTAAAGAAGGGGAGCATTAATACTCCCCCTTTAGGGGGTTGGGGGGCGAACAATCCTGGGGGCTGGGGGGCAAACCTTCAGGGGAACTACAAAATATTTCACAACCACCTGCTTGAAAAGATAGAAGAGAAAAGGATCTATCACGACCCTCTCCATACCCTGGCTTTTGGAACGGATGCGAGTTTTTACCGGCTAATACCTCAAATAGTGGTTAAGGCAAAGGATGAAGAAGAGGTTACATTTATCCTGCAGCAGGCATCGGAGTTATCAATACCAGTGACTTTCAGGGGTGCAGGTACAAGCCTCTCAGGTCAGGCAATAACAGATTCGGTCCTGGTGATGACCTGTGATGGCTGGAAAGGATACCGAGTAAAGGATAATGGTGCAAGGATAATATGCCAGCCGGGGCTGACCGGAGGCAGGATTAATGCCATACTTTCACCTTACGGCCGTAAGCTGGGTCCCGATCCCGCTTCAGTCAACTCGGCAACCATCGGAGGTATAGCTGCCAATAATGCAAGCGGAATGAGCAGTGGCACTGAAAGGACTTCCCTGAAGACCGTTCACGGCATGAGGATAATATTGGCTGACGGTACGCTCCTGGACACCGATGATGAAGAGAGCAGGAAATCTTTTGCATTATCCCACAGGGAGTTTACAGATAACCTGACCAGCCTTGCAGAATCTGTCAAGGGCAATAGTGTGCTTTCGGAGAAGATCAGGAAAAAATTCAGCTTGAAGAATACAACCGGCTACAGTATTAATGCTCTAACTGAATATACAGATCCGTTTCAGATTATTGAACACCTTATGATTGGCTCGGAAGGTACGCTTGGATTCATTTCTGAGATCACTCTCAACACAGTTGCCGAGCTCCCCTCCAAGGCGAGCTCCCTTATGATATTCCCCGGAGTCAGCGAAGCCTGTAAGGCTGTTTCAGAGCTGAAAACGGCACCTGTCTCCGCTGCCGAATTTATCGACAGGGCAGGACTCAGGGCTGTCGAAAATGAAGCCGGATACCCTGATTACCTGAAAAAGCTTAATGACAATTGCTGTGCATTGCTGGTTGAAACCAGGGCAAATGATCAGGATGAGCTTCAGGAGAATATTGATTCAATCCTTGACGCCATACACGATATTCCTTCGGAGGTTCCAGTTCATTTTACCGATATCCCTGCTGAATATGAGCTTCTGTGGAATGTAAGAAGCGGATTGTTCCCTTCGATAGGAGCCATGCGGAAATCAGGCACAACAGTAATAATTGAGGATATTGCACTGCCGGTCAGTACACTGGCAGATGCCATTTCGGATCTCAGGCGGCTGTTTGTGAAATACGGGTATAATGAAGCTGTGATTTACGGCCATGCTCTTGAGGGAAACCTTCATTTTGTTTTCACACAGGATTTTGGTACGCAGGAAGAAGTTGACCGGTATTCGAAATTTATGATGGAAGTTGCCAATCTGGTTGCCGTAAAGTATGAGGGTTCGCTGAAGGCCGAGCATGGCACGGGAAGAAATATGGCTCCCTTTGTTGAGATGGAGTGGGGGCAGGAGGCTTACGGGGTGATGAAAGCCATAAAAGAGTTATTCGATCCCCTGAACATTCTTAATCCTGGTGTGATCCTGAACAATGACCCTGAGATCCATCTTAAAAACCTCAAGCCTTTACCCGTATCGAATGAAATCATCGATAAATGCATTGAATGCGGGTTTTGTGAGCCATCCTGCGTTTCCTCCGGACTTACTCTTACTCCGAGGCAACGTATTGCCGTTTACCGCGAGATAACCAGCCTTGTCAGATCCGGGAGAGAACCGCATCTTGTATCATCACTCTCAAAATCATTCAGATACCCGGGGAATCAGACATGTGCGGTGGATGGGCTGTGTGCTTTGAGCTGCCCTGTGAAGATCGATACCGGAAAACTGATCAAAGAACTCAGGTCGGTTTCAATCGGGAAAAGACACAGGACAGCAGGCTGGATAGCTGATCATATGAGTCTTGTTACCGCAATCGGAAGGAGATCACTTTCGCTGGTGCATATCTTTCACAGGTTGTTTGGTACGGCTCTTTTCAGGGGATTTACTTCAGGCCTCAGAAAATTGTCGGGAAACAGGATCCCTCTGTGGAATCAGTATATGCCCAGGGGAGCTTCCAGGGTTTACCCTGGAGATAGCAGTGTTCGCTCCTCCTCCAGAAAAGTGGTTTATTTCCCCTCATGCATAAACCGTTCGATGGGCGTATCAGGAGATTATAATGATGATATCCAGCTTACACAGAAGATGGTTCAGCTGCTTGTAAGAGGAGGCTATGAAATAATTTACCCTGAGAATCTCAATGATCTCTGCTGCGGCATGGCTTTCTCAAGTAAGGGCTATTTTGATGCGGCTGAGAAGAAATCGCTTCAGCTTGAAAAAGCTCTTATGGATGCAAGCAAAGGAGGAGAATACCCCGTTTTGTGTGACATGAGTCCCTGCCTTTTTACCATGAAGGAAAACCTCCATCCGGCTCTTATGCTTTATGAACCGGTTGAGTTCATACATGACTTTCTCCTGCCTCTCCTTGAGATTAAGCCAATAAATGAGACGATTGCAGTCTTTCCGGTATGCAGTATGAAGAAGATGGGGCTGGAGAAGAAACTGCTAAACCTTGCGAAGGCATGCGCCTCTGAAGTGGTTGTCCCTGATACGAATTGTTGCGGGTTTGCGGGCGACAGGGGATTCACATATCCCGAATTGAATGCTCACGGTTTGAGAAACCTCAGAGAACAGTTAGCTGAGAATGTAAGACATGGTTATTCAAACAGCCGAACCTGTGAGATAGGCCTGAGTTTGCATTCCGATATCACCTTCAGGTCGATTGTATATCTTGTTGATATGGTCAGCTCTCCGAAGCGCGATCCAGATCAGTCAGGGGAGAACTCCCTGGCAAAACATGCAGCTCCCACTGCCCCGGCCAGGTCACCGAACTGAGCCCTGGCTATTTCAGCTTTGTTGCCACCTGTCCGCCACTCATATTCTGCCAAATATTCTTCAAGGGGTTCTGTCAGTTCTTCCCATGATTCAGTGATCCCTCCTCCAAGAATGATCATTTCCGGGGAGAGTATGTTCGTAAGTGATGCAAGACCGATGGCCAGCTTTCTGACCGAGGTGAGCCATACCTCGCCGGCAAAATCGTCTCCTTTTCTGAACGCTTCCAGCAACCGATCAGTTGAAGTAAATTTTCCGTTGGTTCTTCTTTCGATCGTGCAATTACCAATAGCATCTTCGAGGCTCCCGGGCATCCCGACTATATCAGGATCACCCGTACTGTCGATAACCATATGCCCTATATGTCCGGCTTTGCCGAAAGCACCCTGATATGGTTTGCCTTCAATAAGTATTGCCCCGCCGACACCGGTTCCAAGGGTAAGCATCACAACATTCTTCTTGTTTTTTGCAGCTCCATATCTTGCTTCGGCCATCATGGCTGCAACAGCATCATTCAATATGTAGGTTCTGACCTGCAGAAAAGCACTCCAGTCAAAATTCTCCAGCCCGTGCAATCGCCCGGGCATATAGGCAATTGCTGTATTTGTATCATTGGGCAACCCGGGAGCTGATATGCCGATTAAGCTGTTTTTTCTCCCTGTTTTGCCGTTGATCTCATTAAGGGCTGACGCAACCGAATTCATCCAGGCGCGGTCATCACTGTCGTATGTGGGCTGGTAATGCCGGCACAGGATATTACCGGCTTCATCAATGGCCACACCCTTTATTCTTGTTCCTCCCAGATCGATTCCGATTACAATGTCTGTCATAATTTACTGTTGATCATTGATTAAAATCCATGTTGTATTTGAAAGGGCAATCATTATTTAACATGTACTCATCCCCCCTAACCCCCCTTCTCTGTTACACAAAGAAGGGGGGAATTAGGAATTCAATTTAACTTTCCCCCTCTTTACGAAGTTTGACGAGCGAAGGGAGGAAATTCCGCTCTGCGGAAAGAGAGAGCCTGTCCCGCGAAGCTTTAGCGTAGCGGGAGGGATTAAGGGGGTGAGTACATTTAATATTTGCAATCATATAAATATCAAACTATTAACTCCCATTAAACGCTCTTATCGCTTCCATCATCGCCACGATGTTTTCAACAGGAACATTTGCCTGAATGTTGTGAACGGTATTGAATACAAACCCTCCATCCCCGGCAAAAATATCGCATAGTCGAAGCACCTCTTCCCGGACTTTATCAGGGGTTGCATAGGGCAATGTATTCTGCGTGTCAATTCCGCCACCCCAAAAGACGATATCTTTTCCGTATTTTTTTTTCAGAATCACAGGATCCATTCCGCCGGCATTCACCTGTACAGGATTTAAGATATCAAAACCGGCAGTGATAAAACGGGAGATGAACGGTTCTACAGCGCCGCAGGAGTGTTTAAAGGTCTTCCATCCGGTATTGGAATGGATCCAGTCATTTATTCTTTTGTAATATGGGAGCCAGAGATCGTCGAACTGTTCGGGAGAGCAAAAGGTTGAATCCTGTGTGCCGAAATCAGTTCCACAGATATAAATTACGTCAATTTTATCACCGATCACTCTGCTTAAGCGGCTCAGGTTTTCAACAGCTATTTCCGATTGACGGTCAAATACAGATTTTATATAATCAGGTCTTGTAATGATGCTCATATACCATTCGGTAATATCTCGGATACCTTTCGGATTCTTCAGTTTAATGCCGGGAATATGGGCAATGTCCCCGAGAGCCGTGCCTCCCGGACTTGCAACTACAGCCTTTCCTGTTGCACGTGCTTTAAACGTGGTAGTTTGCCAGTATTCAAGATCGCTGTCAGAGATCAACCCATACTCTTCGAGGTTGTCAGCCGGATCCAGCCTGCTCTCATCGACCGGCTGCTGCCGGATAATTGCATCAAAATAATAACTGGTCCGTGGCATGCGTCCGGATGGTCTGGCTGAAGTATCTCCTTCCGGATAGATTAAAATATCACCGTTCTCGTCAATCGTTGTATTGAACTTCTCAGGTACAAGGACAACCTGTCCCCACGGCGTTTGAAATTCTTTCAGCGGCTCGTGGTTATTAAATCCAAATGAGTTCTTTATACCTCTCGCGGGGACCACATCAACGCTAAGTATATCAACAAGTTCATCATCCACTTCGCCGAGCATCTGAAGAGGATCTATCACCCTGACAGGTTTATTTTCCAGGCCGTAATACCTCCTTACGTTTTCAATCGCCTTAACATGCATCCCGGTCACGGCGGTCGATCCGAAATCAACAACTATCCGGTCAGGTTGCCTGTGGTTTATAGTTAAATCAAAGCGCTCTTTTGAGGTCATAATTTTGATATTCCGAAAAAAGACTAAAATAATTAATATTTTTATGGTTGCTAACTAACCTGTAAGAAATGAAAAGAATAGTTTTTGCCTTATTAATCATTGCTGTGTCAATTTCCTGCAGTAATCAGCAAACCGGGTCTGTTGAACAATGGGATCTCTTTGAGATCACACTAAACGGGCCATCTGAGGGAAATCCATACATGGATGTTGAATTGTCAGCGGTTTTCACCGGTAGTGGTGAAAGCATTACCGTTCCCGGTTTTTATGACGGGAACGGGATCTACCGTATCAGGTTTTCTCCACCCGCTCAGGGTAACTGGAAATACCGGACTGAAAGCGATGTTCCTGAACTTACCGATAAAAAAGGGAAGTTCAGTTGTATAAAGTCTTCCGGGAAAAACCATGGTCCCGTGAAGGTAGTCAATACTTATTACCTGGAATATGCCGACGGAGCGCCTTTCTATTCTGTCGGGACGACTGCCTATCAGTGGACAAGTGTAAAGCAGAGTATTCAGGATAAAACAATTGAAACCCTTTCTGAGGCTCCTTTCGACAAGATGAGGATGTGTGTTTTCCCAAAATGGTACAGATACGGGAACGATACTGAGCCATGGATCTACCCATATAAAAGAGAAGAGGGAAAGAATGATTTCACACAGCCCAATTATGAATTCTTTCAAAACTTCGACAGGAGGGTTAAACAACTTATGGAAATGGGAATTGAAGCCGATGTGATATTGTTCCATGAATATGATAACTGGGGTTATTTTGAGATGGGAAATGAGATGAATGAAAGATACGTGCATTACATGATTGCACGGATATCGGCTTACAGGAACGTGTGGTGGTCGCTGGCTAATGAATGGGATATCCCAAGACTTAAAGTAGCGATAGACTGGGAGGGGATCGGAACGCTTCTCCAGAATGAGGATCCTCATCAGCGGATGCGCGGGATACATAACTGGTATGGTTCAGAAGATCATTTCTACGATCACTCACGCCCCTGGATCACCCATGTAAGTGCCCAGACATCGCAGTTTTATAATGCAATTAAATGGAGGGAGCAGTACAAGAAGCCGCTACTTTTCGACGAGATGCGCTATGAAGGTGATGTCCCGAGCGGGTGGGGTAACCTGACCGCTCAGGAGATGACCAGTTATTTCTGGATGGCCGGGCTGAGCGGAGGTTATGGAACTCATGGCGATACTTTCAGTAATAATGCCGATGATTCCACTGAAGTGCGCTGGTGGGCAAAGGGAGGAACTCTCCCGGGAGCGAGCCCTGAAAGGATAAGCTTCTTCAGGTCGGTCATGGAACAGGCGCCCGTTAAGGAGATGAAGCCTGAGCTTTTGGATAATGGAGATCCGGCAAACCTGAATAATAATATTTATCTCTTTTCAAAACCGGGAGAATATTACCTTGTTTATGTCGCAGACCCTGATCAGACGATTGAAATTAATCTGCCCGGTGATTCCGGTTTTACCCTCGATATTATTGATACCTGGAACATGAAGATTGAGAATCAACTCCCTTTGAGACCGGGATTGTTTAAATACACCACGGTTTCACCATATACTGCATTGAGGTTTAAACGGAATGCACTTAAGGAATAAATATCGTTATATCAAACTCAGGCCAATCAATCCCCATTTGCGGCTTTTAATATGAATTTGATAAATCATGAAAGACAACAGACGAGATTTTATAAAAAAGAGTACTGCAATTGCAGCATCAGTGTCGGTTGTAGGGCTCGGGGCATGTAGTGATACCAGAACATCCGGCACCCCAAGGCCTTACGCAAGAGATGCAGGGATCAAATTTACTGAGTTAATGTCAATAAATTCTACAAGGGTCCCCTTTTGTAAACAGCTTGATGTTAATTATGCTGTCTCGGGCGTAATCAGAATGAAAGGTGAAAATCCATGGGATCCTGAAGCAATTAAGGCAACAAAAGCTGCCTGGGATAAGGAGGGTATTAAATGGCTTGTTGTTGAGGGTCCGCCATCTCTGGGGACGAGAACTAAACTCGGACTGGACGGAAGAGATGAGGAGATCTCGAACTTTATAACATTCATGAAGAATCTGAAGCAGTACGGCGATGTTGACATCATTTGCTATAACTGGATGCCGGTAATCAGCTGGGCGCGGACAAACAGGGAATATGTGGGCAGGGGAGGAGCTCTGATGCTGGAATTTGATTACGGCGAAATGCAGGGAGCACCACTGACAGAGTATGGCGAGATATCTAAAGAGCATTTATGGACTACCCTTGAATATTTTGTGAAGGCGGTAATGCCTGAAGCAGAAAAGATTGGAATGAGAATGTCCATGCATCCTGATGACCCTCAGGTGGATGTTATTCAGGGGATCTCAAGGATCATGAATACGGTTGGGAACTTTGACAGATTGCTGGAGATGTATCCGCACAGGTGTAATGGTGTTACCCTGTGCCAGGCCAATTTTGCCACCATGCCTGACCTGGTTGATATACCTGTTCAGATAAGGAAATGGGGCAGTGACGTGATCAGTTTCGTCCATTTCAGGAACCTGCGCGACCTGAGCGGAGGAGCAAGGCCAAGTACTCACTTCACAGAGACCTTTCATGATGAGGGTGATCTTGATATGTATGAAGCAATGAGAGCATATTATGATATAGGGTTTGACGGGCCGATGAGACCGGATCATGTTCCTGTTCTTGCAACTGAAATAGAAGCAGGAATGAGGGGCGGTTATACTACACTGGGGATGCTCTATGCTATCGGATATATGCGCGGACTCGCCGAAGCCATTGCTAAAGAGGGAAGCAAATCATAAAACGGATAATTTTCTAATTATGTCGAAGTTGTTACTCAAATCAGGCATTATTCTGCTTTTAGCAGCATCCTGTACATCAGGGAAATTGCAGGAAACAGAATTTGGATCCTTTCTTTACAATTTTGAACCCATGCCCATGGATACTGCCAACACTCTTCAGTATAAATGGGATAATAAGGAGATATTTGAATCGATTCTTCTGGACGGGGCCGAATCACTTGACAATTGGGAGCTCTCCTTCGGTAACAGGGCTAATGTCGGCACCATAAGCCTTTCGAATGAAAAGGTGATAGAAGGTAATTCATCCATTAAGTTTGTCTGTCCGACAAAATTGCCTGAACCTCTCGGAATTGGAGGGCGATACTGGGGACGACAAAATCTGACACGCAAGTTTGACCGGGAGGATTTTTCCGAGTACAACCGTATTGCAATAAATGTATATCCCGAGTTTAAAGGTTTCCGGAAGTTATATCTTACCATTATTCTGCATAACGAGGGTAATGTTCCCGACAGGTACGGCAAAGAGGGCTGGCATACAGTGATGCTGAAAAACAATCAGTGGAACAGGATGGTCATGGAGGTACCACACCTGCCTCACGATAAGGTAACCGGAATAACCATTAGTTACGGACTTCAGGGGAATGAACCGGATGCTGCTGATACCATCGTTTATTACATTGATAACCTGGTGTTTGAGAAGGTGGAGGCTGATTATTATGAAGGATGGGGTACTGATATGGCTATATCTTTCTCACACTCGGGATATAACAGCAATGAAAGAAAAACTGCTTTTACTTCACTTACAGGTGAGGATAATTTCAGGGTTGTTGACATAGCGACGAATAAGAGTGTAATTGAAAAGGGTATTAAGAAGGAAACGAACGGTATCGGGACCTTTACAGTATTTGATTTTTCAGAGGTTAAAGCCCCCGGAAAATATAAAATAGTATATGGTAAAGTTGAATCAAAGCCTTTTCCCATAAATCCGGATGTATGGCTGTCTGTAATTGAAAAGATCACAAATCAGTTCTACGTTCAGCGGTGCGGGTATGAACATCCCGGGATACATCTGAAATGTCATTTAGACTGGTACACTGTTTACAGGGGAGATACCATTATTATGGCCGGCGGGTGGCACGATGCAGGTGACCTGTCGCAATCGTACTGGCAGACGGCAAGTGCTACGGCCGCTTTTTTCAGGCTGGCGATGCAATATATGAAGGAGAACAAAAAATTGTCTGACCGTCTGATTGAAGAAGGAAAATGGGGACTGGAATGGCTTCATAAGAACCGTTTTGATGGTCTGCAGGTGATAAGCTGGACCACTATGGATTCTTATACCGACGGGATTATCGGGACTTATGATGATAAACACGTACAGCCCGGTGGGCGGACAAATACCAATGATAATTATTACTCAATTATTGCTGATGTGGAGGCGTCGATCGCTTTAAGCAGATCAGATCCTGAATTGTCAAAGAGATGCCTTGAGTTTGCAAACGAATACTGGAACCTTCTGCAAGAAGTCACGCAGCCGTGGAACACAGAAAGATTATCTATTGCCTTAATGGCCGGCACGAAATTATATGGTCTGACAAAGAACGAAGAAGTTAAGCAGGTTATCATCGCCTGCGCAGATTCACTTATGACCTTCCAGCAGGTTGAACCAATGAACTGGAGTATTCCATTGAGCGGATTCTTTTATGCAACGCGCAGAACTGACAGGTTTTTCGGATATAACCACAGCTGTCCTGCCGCATCACCCATTCTGGGCCTTGTTGAACTATGCCGGCTTCTTCCTGATCATGAAAAATTCCCTGAATGGTACAGGTCAGTTGAGCTTCATGCAAATTATCTGAAGAGAATTGCTCAACTTACTGCCCCTTATTATATGATACCGGCAAATATTTACCGGCTGACCGGAACGGAGGACGATGCGCAGATCCTGCAGGGTATAAAGCTGGACGAGAACCATTATTTAAGGATGTTCCCTGTATGGCAGGCCTTCAGGGGCAACAGTTCTGTTATCTTGTCTCCCGCCCAGGGACTTGCATCAGCAAACCACCTTCTGGAAGATCCTGAAATGCATAGTGTCGCTCTGGCTCAGTTGGAATGGATGCAGGGGAAGAATCCTTTCAGCCAGAGCCTGATGTATGGTGAAGGCTACGATTTCACCCCTCAGTATGCAGTCTTTACGGATGATATCACGGGGGGATTTCCTGTTGGCATACTGACAAGGGATGATCTTGATATTCCATACTGGAAAGCTGCAGTGTTGCATAATTATAAGGAATTATGGGGGCAACCTGCGTTCCGTATGATGGAGTTGCTTTACTATCTCTATAATTGACTTTACGGCAAACGGATCTTAAATATAAAGTTATGAAAATTTTAAGTATTGTTTTTACGGTATGCTTATCAGTTATCATTACCCTTTCATTTGCACGAAAAGAGAGTAATAACAAACATATCAACAGACAGTTGTTGTCTGTTGAAGGATTTAACCCGGAAGCAGATAAAGATCAGATACAACCTTCTTCTGCCAACCCTTTCTACTGGCAGTACAAAGGCAAACCCATTATGTTGCTGGGAGGCACCTGGCAGGATAACCTGTTCAATCATCCGGCAGGCCTTGCCGGACATCTTGATCTGCTAGTATCGGTGGGCGGCAATTATGTGCGCAACACAATGAGCCACCGCAATAAGGGTAACCTGTTTGCCTGGGAGAGGGATGATGGCGGGCTCTTCAATCTTGACAGCTTCAATAATGAATACTGGCAGAGGTTTCAGAATTTCCTGGACCTGTGCTATCAGCGCGACATAATCGTTCAGATAGAGATTTGGGATCCGTGGGATCACTATGAGAATCACCAGTCTTTTGGAGGCTGGTCACATCACCCTTTTAATCCGGCGAATAACATAAATTACACACCCGTTGAATCCGGCCTGCCGTCAGAGATTAACTATGCACCCAGGGGAGAGCCGACCGATCATAAATTCTTCCGTACCGTTCCGGCCCTGGATAACAACGAACTGGTGCTCAAATACCAGACAGCATTTGTCGATAAGATGCTGTCAGTATCCCTGCATTATCCCAATGTGTTATATTGTATGAACAATGAAAGCGGAGAACGTATTGAATGGAGCGACTATTGGGCCGACTATTTACAGGCGCAGGCCGGAAAAGCAGGGATCAGGATCAATATTGCTGAAATGCGCCGCAATGAGGATGTCAGGGCAAAGGATCACAACATCGTATATGAGAATCCTCGAAGATACACCTTCCTCGATATTTCACAGAACAACGCATGGCATGGGCTTGGTCAGGGGCATTATGACAATATTATGTACGTTCGTGAATATATCGCCGGTCAGCCCCGCCCTGTCAATAACATAAAAAACTATGGTGCAGCGCGTCATGGTGAGGAAGAATCAGTGGCCCGCTTTTGCCGTATAGTATTTGCAGGTTGTGCCAGCGCCCGTTTTCACAGGCCCCATCCACTGGAAGAACCGGAAGCTCACGAATCGGCCACGGATACCGGCCTTGGCCTGAGTCCGCGGGCGCAGGCGGTCATTCGTTCAATGAGGCTGGTGACTGATGAACTTGACCTCATCACATGCGAGCCAAAGAATGATCTGCTTTTTGGCCGTGAAGAGAACGAGGCATATCTGCTTACCGATGCAGGCAAACGTTACGCTATCTATTTTCCGCAGAATGCAGGTGATGGGACGGTGATGCTTGATCTTGCTGATAAGGAAGGTACATGTCAGTTAAGATGGTTGCCGGTTTCAAAGGGTAAATGGCAGGAAGAGAGCCTGCTTTTACAGGGCGGAGAGAAGGTAAAGATAACAAAACCAGATAAAGGACACTGGGTGGCACTGATCCAATAAATTCGTATATTTCACTACCAAATCTGATGGGCACGTAGGGAACAAAACAGACTAATAGATAAGAGTTAAAGACATATATAATTTTAAAATAGCTAAAGGTCATTTAATAACAAAGAATAATATTGTAACTGAAAAATAAATTACTTGCCCCAATCCTAAAGTGAGTAATTGATTTTCTTCGCACCCTTCAGGGTTAGGGGCAGACGAAGAAAATCAATGGAGCATAGTATTGATATTGGATACTAATCAAAATTAATTCAACAGGTTATGAATAAAAACCTTTTCAAGTCATTAGCTCTTGTAACAGCAGGAACAAGCGTTATCGGATGCAACTCCCTTCAGAAAAAGGATGCTCAGAGGCCCAACATTATTTACATCATGAGCGACGATCATGCATACCAGGCAGTGAGTGCATACGGGTATGGTCTGAATGAAACACCCAATATTGACCGCCTTGCAAAAGAAGGGGCGATCTTTACCCGGGCATGCGTTACCAATTCGATAAGTGCCCCAAGCCGGGCTGTATTGCTTACCGGAAAGCACAGTTTTATAAACGGTAAGGTTGATAATATCCAGCCTTTTAACTGGGATCAGGACAATTTCCCCAAACTGCTTCAGGCAAATGGCTATCAGACAGCAATGATAGGTAAAATCCATCTTGACGGACTGCCTCAGGGATTCGACTATTCCATGGTACTGCCGGGTCAGGGACAGTATTATAATCCCGATTTCCTGGTAGATGGCGAAAGAATAAGGATTGAAGGTTACTGTACTGAAATAATAACTGAACAGACTCTGGAGTGGCTGAAGAATAAACGCGATCCAGACAAGCCCTTCTGTCTTCTTTATCATCAGAAAGCACCTCACAGGAACTGGCTGCCTGCACCAAAATATGTGAACCTGTATGATGATGTGACCTTTGATCCGCCTGCCAACTTTTTTGACGACTACGAGGGTCGGGGTACTGCGGCCAGAGAGCAGGAAATGGAAATCGACGGCCACGCTCAGTGGGGCCATGATTTTAAGCTGATTGTAGATCCAAATGGAGACACAACAAATTTCTACCGGGACATTTTAAGAATGAATCCGGAACAGAGAGAGAACTGGATGGCTGCCTATGAAAGCGAGAACCAGGAATTCCTTGCAAATATGCCGGAAGGGAAGGAACTGGGGCTCTGGAAATTCAACCGCTATATTAAGGATTACCTTCGATGCATTAAATCCGTTGATGATGGTGTGGGAGAACTCCTTGACTATCTAAAAGAGGCAGGTCTTGATAATAACACAATAGTGATCTACACATCGGACCAGGGGTTCTATCTGGGTGAGCACGGCTGGTTCGATAAACGGTTCATGTATGAGGAATCATTTAAAACACCTCTGCTGATGCGTTATCCGAAGGAGATAAAAGAAGGGACCGTTATCGGTAAATTGGTGCAAAACCTCGATTTTGCTCCGACTTTCCTTGATTACGCCGGAATTGATATCCCTGAAGAGATGCAGGGAGAATCATTCAGAAGACTGGTTAGCGGAAAAACAAAGAAATGGCGCGATGCAGTCTATTACACTTATTATGAATATCCTTCGGTGCATATGGTGAAACGCCATTACGGGGTTGCAACGGAGCGTTATAAGCTGATGCATTTTTATTACGACATTGACGAGTGGGAGATGTACGACCTGGAGAAGGACCCGATGGAAATGAAAAGCGTTTATAACGATCCTGCCTATGCAGATGTTCAGGCAATGCTTCATAAAAGGCTTGATGAACTGCGTGTTAAGTACGGCGATTCCGATGAACTGAACCGGCAATTCATTCAGAAGACCCTGGATGCACAAAAGAAGTAAATAAATTATTATATAATGAAATACAGATGTCTGGTTATCATGTTATTGCCTTTCCTGTTATTTTACATGGCCGGTTGCAGGCAGGGGGGTGAGAAAAGCGGAAATATGGTGCAGCAGTCGCCCGAAGAGGTCAGAAGCAGTATTCCGGTTTTAAGTGTTTCGATCCATCAGGCGGCTCTGGAGGGTCAGAAGGGTGTTGTGGAAAAAATGCTTGATGAGGGTGCTGATGTTAATACTCCTGATGAGGATGGAAGGACTCCATTGATGTATGCCGCTTTCAACGGCCATATTGAAATTATAAGATTGCTTCTGGAAAAAGGGGCCACAGTGAACACATGTGACAGCAATGGCCGTACTGCTCTGATGATGGCTTCGTCCGGTCCATATCCGGCTGTTGTAAAGATCCTGCTGGATAATAAGGCAGATCCGAATATTGCTGATAAAGAGGAGCGATTCACTGCCCTGATGTATGCTTCAGCAGAGGGGCAGACTGATGTGGTGAAACTGCTGCTGGCATTTAAGGCTGATCCTTCCATGAAGGATACCGACGGAGATGATGCAATGACATTTGCCAGGAACAATGGGCATAATGATATTGTATCCCTTCTGGGTTTATTTACAAAATGATAAAAAGTAGTATGGTAAAGAATTGCGTAATAGCGGCGGCAGGAATTATACCTGTTTTCAGTTGCTCTTCTCCCGCAAATCAGAAGGAGCAGGAGAAACCCAATATTGTTTTACTGCTGGTCGACGATCTGGGCTGGAGGGATGTCGGCTTCATGGGGAGCAGGTATTTTGAAACTCCGAATATCGACACTCTTGCGGGCCAGTCAATGATATTTACAAGTGCCTATGCAGCTTGTGCGGTCTCCTCACCAACCAGGGCATCAGTCATTACAGGACGTTATCCTGCACGCATAGGTGTCACAGACTGGATACGGGCAAGGTTTCAGCTGAGCAGCACAATCGTTGAAGCACCGGCACCATTCGAAGAGAATGAAGGCAGGGAACTGAGAACCCCGTCAAATCCTTATTGGATGGAATTAAGTGAAATTACACTTGCCGAGGTTTTAAAACAATCAGGCTATTTTACCTGTCATATAGGCAAATGGCACCTGGGGACGGATGACTATTATCCTGAAAAACAAGGATATGATCTTAATATTGCAGGATGTGATATGGGTCAGCCGGTGAACTATTTTGATCCGTACAGAAATGAAAAAGGAGTAGGTTTCCCAAATCTGGAACCAAGGCAGGAAGGAGAATTTCTTACCGACAGGCTTACGGATGAACTCAGAAATGTTATAGTGAAACACAAGGATGAACCTTTCTTCATAAGCATGTGCTATTATACCGTGCATACCCCGATAATGGCTAAAGAAGAAATAACTGAAAAATACAGAAAAAAAGAACCTGTTGACGGTCAGAAGAATCCGGTTTATGCTGCCATGATTGAGAGTCTGGATCAGTCGGTTGGGAATCTCGTCGCCACACTGAAGGAGAATAAGCTGCTTGAAAATACCATAATAATATTCCTTTCCGATAACGGCGGACTTATTGGTCCGACTGACAACGCACCATTGAGATCGGGCAAGGGCTATCCGTACGAAGGCGGTATCAGAATTCCCATGTTTGTTTACTGGAACGGAACAATCCGTCCGGGTTCTGTAAGTGATATACCCGTTACGACAATTGATATCATGCCAACAGTTTGTGCAATAACAGAATCTCCTGTGCCGGAAGCTGTTATTGACGGACGTGATCTCACTCCTGTTCTGAAGGGTAAAAAGCTTGAACAGGTCCCCTTGTTCTGGCATTTTCCCCATTACAGGGGCAAGGATGTTGTTCCTTACAGTATTATCAGGGATGGAGACTGGAAACTTATTAAAAGATATGAGGGAGAACCTTATGAATTGTATGATCTGAAAAATGATCCGGCTGAAACAACAGATCTCTCAAAAACTGAGGCAATAATGCTCAGGGAGCTCGATGAAAAACTTGTTAACTGGTTGAATGAGACAGGGGCGAAGATGCCTGTTAAAAAATAATTATGAAAGAAAAACATGCTTTCGCCTTTATGGCATGCGCAGCTATAGCGTGCACTGGATGCAGATCAACCAGCCAGTCGCAGATCAAACCCAACATAGTTTTCATCCTGATCGATGACCTGGGCTGGAAAGATGTCGGATTTATGGGTTCCCAATATTATGAGACACCTGGTATTGACAGACTGGCCAGAGGAGGCATGATATTTACCCAGGCTTACGCAAATGCCTCCAATAGTGCCCCGACGAGGGCCTGCCTGCTTACCGGTCAATATACCCCGCGCCATGGACTCTTCACAGTCAGTAATTCGGATCGTGGAAAAGCTGAGGACAGACGATTGATACCTGTAATCAATTCAGAAGAAATATCACCGGATAAGATCACCATTAATGAAGCCTTAAAATCTTCAGGTTATATCAGCGCGGCTATAGGTAAATGGCATATAGGACTTAATCCCATTCAACATGGTTTTGATATCGGATTCGATCGTGTTGACCTGGGTTACAAAGGAGGGCATTTCAATACTGATGGCGAATATCTTACTGACCGGCTTACTGATGAAGCCATTAAGTTTATAAAAGAAAACAATCCGAAGGTAACCGGTAAACCATTCTTTCTGTGCCTTTCTCATCATGCTGTTCATACTCCCATACAGGCTAAAAAGGATATTTCCCTGAAGTATGAGCAGAAGCCCGGAGATGGTTGCCACGGGAATTCTGATTATGCAGCAATGATAGAGAGCGTGGATGAAAGCGTGGCCAGGGTCAATCAAACGCTTGACGAGCTGGGACTAAGTGAGAATAGTATTCTGATATTTTTCTCTGATAACGGCGGTCACGGGACCTTTACCTGCCAGAAGCCACTCAGAGGAGGGAAGGGAATGTTCTACGAGGGAGGAATACGTGAACCTATGTTTGTGTACTGGCCCGGCACAGTGAAACCCGGATCAGTCTGCGATTTCCCCGTTATAAGCACGGATTTCTATCCCACCTTCCTGGAAATAGCAGGAGCGGAGAAGCCTGATGATTATATCCTTGACGGAGTAAGCATATTACCTTTGATAAAAGGTGGCAAACAAGTCGAACGCAACTCATTGTTCTGGCATTTCCCGGGCTACCTGGAAGCTTATTCAGGATTGAAGGAGGATTCACGCGATACCCTTTTTCGCACCAGACCGGTGAGTGTAATCCGGAAAGGGGATTGGAAGTTGCTGCTTTTTCATGAGGAATGGATTCTGGATGGAGGACGCGACAAGTTGGAAATAAGCAATGCAGTGGAGCTCTATAACCTGCAAACAGATATCGGTGAGAGGATTAATCTTTGTAAAACTGAACAGAAGGTACGTGATGAACTGCTTGATGAATTGCTTGGATGGGTTAAAGAGACCAATGCACCGGTTCCTGAAGAACCAAATCCGGGATATGTAAACCTGGATTGAAAAGAGTTTAAATTGTTTTATATTGTGTCTTAAACAAATTTCACCTGTGTCATGAATAGCATTAAAACTGCAATTTATTGTTCACTAGGAGGAACCATGTTACTTGGTGCGTGCCAGTCTGGGACCCCGCATAAAAAAGACCGCCCCAACATCCTCATAGCCATAAGCGATGATCAGTCCTGGCTGCATACCAGTTTTGCCGGCTGCAAATTCGTGAATACTCCGGGATTTGACAGGATAGCCGGTAATGGTATTTATTTTTCAAATTGCTATGCAGGTTCGCCCGGGTCCGCACCATCCCGCAGTTCGCTTGTGACGGGTCGATATCACTGGCAGAATGAGCAGAGCGGACAACATGCATCGAGCTGGATGAAAAAACATGTTCCGTTTGCTGACCTCCTTGCAGATAATGGTTATTATACAGGCTTTACGGGTAAGGGAGTCGGACCTTTCCAGTACGCAAGAAATGAGACGGATTCGTTATGGAGGAAGGAGAATGCAGCAGGACCGGCCTTTAACAGCTATCAGTATAAGAAAGGGGATGAGGGAGATGAGAGAAGTGCCGGAGGAATAGGCGGTAATAATTATTATGCGAACTTCAGGGATTTCATGAACAGGCGGGATGCAGGCAAACCTTTTTATTTCTGGTATGGAGCCTCTGAACCTCACAGGGATTATGAAAAAGATTCATGGAAAAGGAACGGGAAGGACCTGAAAATGGCTGAGGTGCCCGGCTTTTTACCTGACAATGATGAAATAAGAGGTGATCTCCTTGACTATGCTGTTGAGATAGAGTGGTTTGATCTTCATCTTGTAAGGATGCTCGATTACCTCGATTCGATAGGGGAGTTGAATAACACTATAGTGATCGTGACAGGAGATAACGGAATGCCTTTTCCGAGAGCCAAGGCCAACTGTTTTGAATATGGCGTTCATGTGCCGCTGGCAATCAGTTACCCTGTAGGTTTTCCCGGTAAAAGGATTGTTGATGATCCGGTCAGCTTTACTGATTTTGCCCCCACCATTCTTGAAATGACCGGTACCGGAGCTGATGGCATGATGCCTATATACGGACGAAGCCTGGTTAAAATATTAAGATCAAAGAAGTCGGGAATCGTCGATGGAACAAAGAAATATATCTTTGCCGGAAGGGAACGTCATTCCTCGTCAAGATATGACAACCTGGGCTATCCGCAGCGCGCCATACGCAGTGCACAATACCTTCTTTTATGGAACATGAAGCCTGATCTTTGGCCGGCCGGGGACCCTCAGAGGCTGAAACCGGGTTCAGAGACAGAACTTTTACCTCTTTTCGGTATCGACGAAGCCGGCAAACATATTTCCGACTGGGCATTCACCGATGTGGATGCTGCTCCGTCAAAATCTTTCATAGTCGAAAATCATTCCGATGAGGAGATCAACAGGTTCTTTAATCTGGCTTTTGTTAAACGACCTGAATATGAACTTTATGATGTGATAAATGACCCTGATTGCCTCATTAATCTTTCCGGGAATCCTGAATTTTTAACGGTTGAACAGGAAATGAAAGACGAACTTATACAGGAACTTACAAGATCGGAAGATCCCAGGATCGTTGGTCCGGATACCGAAATTTTTGACACCTATATCCGGTACAGTCCGATGCGTGAGTTCCCCGGGCCGCTCCCGCTTCGCGGGATTGCCTCGCTTCTTCCGTTTTACGGAACTTCGTCGCTTTGCTCCTTCGGCTCCGCCAAAATCCGCAATTAATCCTATATGATCATGAAAAAACTATGCCTTCTGTTACTGACCAGTCTGGTCCTGTCGACTCAACTTACCAGCGCCCAGACATTTCCGAAATTTGATGAGTCTTTTCGCCTGAAGCAGCTCGAACCGCCAAAGGGAAAGGTACGGATGGTGCTCGATACCGATACCTATAATGAGATCGATGACCAGTTTGCACTTGTTTATGCCTATCTGTCGCCTGACAGAATAGAGCTTGAGGCAGTCTATGCCGCTCCATTCCTCAACAACAGGTCGAAAAGTCCTGGTGACGGCATGGAGAAGAGCTATGAGGAGATAATGAGGCTCCTTGCTCTACTTGGTAAATCGCCCGACGGATTTGCTTTCCGGGGATCCGACAGATACCTTGAGGATGTCACAAAACCTGTTAGCAGTGAGGCAGCGCTCGATCTGATAAAGAAAGCAAAAACAGCTTCACCGGAAAATCCGCTTTATGTTGTTCCCGTGGGATGCATTACCAATATAGCATCAGCGATCCTAATCGATCCGGAAATAATCAAAAACATTGTTGTTGTATGGTTAGGAGGCAATGATCTGAACTGGCCCCACCAGAAGGAATTCAACCTTATGCAGGATGTAAAGGCAGCACAGGTAGTGCTCAATTCCGGAGTGCCTTTGGTCATTATGCCATGCCGCCCGGTCGTTTCGCACTTTCACACCACTATACCAGAAATGGAATTATATCTTAAAGGCAAGAACAAACTCGCCGACTATCTGCTAAATACTACTATTGAATATAGTGGCGGACGCGATACCTGGTCCAAGGTGATATGGGATGTGACCGCCGTGGCATGGCTGATAAACCCATCATGGATGCCCACAAATCTTGTTCACAGTCCGATACTGACCGATCAGGTGACTTACAGTACCGACCAGTCACGACATTTCATCAGAATGGCAACATCTGTCAACAGGGATGCAATATTCAGGGACCTGTTCGGAAAAATTGCAGATAAATAAGAGAAATTCACAGTCTTCATGTATGCCGCCGCTGAGGGCCAGATGGATGCGGAAGTATTAGTTAAAACGTCATATCCAGTTCTTCCGGTGGCGTATAGTCGGAAACGATTTTGGCTTCTGTGTATTTTTCTATCTGGGCATCACATTCCTTGCGAAGTTGTTCCAGAACTTTTCTGTGAGCCGGATCCTGTGCCAGATTTATGGTTTCCAGCGGATCATTTACGAGATCGTATAATTCTTCAGGTGTTTCAATAAACCTGTATCTGAAATACTTCCACCCGGTGGTCCTGATCCCTTCACTCGAAGGTATCTCCGGCAGACTCCAGAGGTGTTCAAATAATAGAGATTCACGAACCCTCTCAGGCTTCCTGTTCCTTACATACGGAAGCAGGCTTATGCCCTGATATTCTTCAGGTACTTTAACCCCTGCAATATCAAGTATTGTACTGGTTACATCGATGTTAAGCACCATATCTTCGACCTCATGATGTTTTTTTTCTCCCGGATCATATATTATTAATGGAACCCTTATAGAATTATCGTGCATCAGCCATTTCCCCGCCAGTTGCCGCTCGCCCAGATAGTATCCGTTATCGCTAATGAAAATAATTATTGTATTGCCGGCTAACCCTTTCTCTTCCAGTAGTTTTCTGAGATCTCCGATCTCATCATCAACCTCACTGATCATTCGGTAATACCCTTTGACACTATGCTGGTACTTTTCCGGAGTGTCAAATCGCCATGTCCAGCGCAGTCTGTTGTAACCTTCCCTTACTTCATGAGGTAAAGCATAGAAGTATTTGTCCTCTTGCAGTGCCGGGGGAGGGATAATAATATCTGTATACAGGTGATCCGTTTTTTCCTGCCAGAAGTATTGCTCCGGGGCATTGTCGTGGGCATGAGGTGCGCTGAAGCTGAGCGACAGGCAAAATGGTTTATCCCCGGGAGCATTCATGATAAACTGCTGAGCCTGATAACCGGTATAGCGTGTAAGATGAACCGTATCTGCTCCGATGTTTTTATAGAAGTAGCCATTCCTGTTAGGATAGTTACCGTTGCGATCGTAAATATCGGCTTCATTAAACAGCTTTTCTGCATCCTTATATGTCACCCCCAGTTTGCCGAAAAAACCTGTGTGATAGCCATTCTGTCCCAGGAGCACCGGGTAGCTGAGTTGCATATAAGGATCTTTCAGCGGACCTTGCTGAAAGGTATAACCGTGTGTGCGTTCATACATGCCGGTAAGTATCGATGCCCGGCTTGCAGCACTGATGGGAGTTGTTACAAAAGCGTTTTTAAACCAGGTCCCCTCACCGGCCAGCCTGTCCATTTCGGGGGTTTGAATTATTTTATTGCCGGCATACCCGAGAGCATCCCAGCGCTGATCATCGGTGAGGATGAAAATAATGTTGGGTCGCCTGTTCTGAATTATTTCCTGCCTTGGCGACGAGCAGCCGGATAATACAGAACAACCAAGAAAAAGCAAAGGTAATTTTTCCATCCTGCTAAGATATAAAATCCTGAATGTTCAGGTAACAGTATTTAATTAAACACAGTTTTATGATTATATTTACTTCATTCCGTAAAGTTACCCCGGACATCAAAAGTTTATACTATAAATAATCAGATCTATTCCATGAATGCAAAAAGAGAATTTATCCTGTTGCTGGGTCTTTCAATACTGATTCCAGGATGCGGAAAAACAGCCCGGCAAAATATATCTGAGGAAACTACCTCCGGAGAGTTTTCAATCAGAATGGAAATGGCCGTGGATCGGCTTACAGCAGACAAATACATTCCGGTGTTTACACCTGAATTCATCCTTGCCGATGTAAAGATCGATAAGGAGAATCCCCGCAGATTTGACAATTATTCGGGTGATATATCGGGCAGGTATATTGAAGTCATGTCGGGATATTTACAGGAGGGGGACCCGGGTAATATAAGGGAGTTGGTAAAGAATGTGCTTGTATTACAGCACAATGATGGCCGGTTCGGGGATACATCACTGATTTTTACAGAACAACAAATTGACAGGAACCACATGCCACTGTTATGGGGTAACGGACGACTCCTGACCGGTCTCCTCGAGTACTATAAGCAGACCCTTGACAGTGGAGTACTGGCTGCAGCGCAGCGCCTGGGAGACTTCTTCCTGAACACCTACAGGGAGGTGACCCCGGCTGTTGCAAAACGTCTCGAAGGACTTGGAGCTGACGGTATTATATGTTTCACACAGTATGTTGAGCCGCTTGTCATGTTGTCGGGTATAACGGGCGATCCGAAATATGCTGAAGTGGCAACCAGGGTTTATCCTGTATTGCCTTCAAGAGGAATTCTCCATTCCCACGGATATCTGACGACACTCCGTGGAATCCTTAAATTATATGAATATGATAACAACAGGGATCACTTCTATTTTGTCCTGAATGCATACAATGATCTGATAAATTCCAGCGATTACACACTTAACGGAAGTGTTATGGAGTATTTCGGCGGTAAGGGAGAAAGGGATGAGGGCTGCTCCAGTGCCGATTTTATAAGGCTGAGCCTGCATCTGTACAAGCTGACGGAAGACCCTGTTTTTCTCGAGAGAGCAGAATTCGCACTTTTCAATTCACTCTACTTCAATCAGTATTTCACGGGCGACTTCGGGCATCATGTCATAAACAGGAATGAGTCGGCGCCGACTATCCATCACATGGCATGGTGGTGCTGTACAATGGCAGGACTGAGAGCCATGCAGGTAATCAGGGACCAGTATTTTGCAGAAAGCAGTGACGGTACGGTAAAGATCAATCTCTATATCGACACCGATTACATGGACGATAATGTTTCTCTTATGCTCAGGAAAGGGGAGATTGATGGCAATTATCACACTTTTGATATTGTATTTTCAAGTAAGGACCAGCAGGAATATCGTCTTCTATTAAGAAAACCATCTTACGCATCGGAATTTGAACTGCTCCTGAACGGGGAAAAAGATAATTTGATACTCAGGGATGGGTATTATGTCACGGAAAATTATATCAAAGAAGGTGATAATCTCCGGGTCAGGATCTCTTACAATACAAAAATCATTACAGCCGACAGGAAAGAGGTATCACTGATCGAAATTACGGGTCCGGTTCGTGGTGCACTGTGTTACGGACCATACCTGATGGCAGTCGATAACGATATTGACTACACATTCCTTGCCGAGCCAAATAATAATGTTGTTTCCAGCAATACTATAAGGAGTGCTGCAGGAACAGACATTAGTGGCAGAATCCCGGCAGGATCATCTGCCGGGGACGCTTACCTCACGGCTCAATACATGCATGCCGGTTTCCCGTCATACCTGCCGGTCCTGCTACGACCCATATCGGAAATGACTTTTAACAAACATCCTTATATGATGGTTTCATTTCAATTTATGCCTGAGTAGCTTTTTTTATACCGGTAAGCCGGAAGTATCCATAGTCACATCCAAGGTAATGGTCAGTCAACAGCTGTCAATGCCGGCGCAAACCTGTAATTTTCTTCTTATTTTTAAAAAAATACATAAGCACTATTGATTTTCCTTTAGCTCATCAGTTCATTTCCGAATCAAATTCCTATTTTTACCTTAACTAAGAAGAGGAATTCCTTTTTTTTAAAAATTGTAATCACAACAAAATCTTAATGGATATGGCAACACGACGTCACTTTCTGAAAAGCACAGCTATCACGGCTGCCGGTCTGGGTATTGCCCCGGCAATATCCGGTAACATTCTCAAACCGCCTGCTTCCGACAGGATCAATATTGGTCTTATAGGCTGTAACGGTATGGGTTTCAGTAACCTTAATGCATTTCTTGCACATCCTCAGGTTGAGTGTCTGGCATTATGCGACATCGATGAGAGTGTTCTTAACCGCAGAGCTGCCGATGTCGAAAAGAACAGAGGGAAGAAGCCGGCGAATCTTTACAGGGACTGGAGAAGAGTAATTGACAACAAGGATATTAATCTGGTTATTGTCGGAACACCAGATCACTGGCATTGCCTGCAGATGGTAGCCGCGTGTGAGGCCGGCAAGGACGTTTATTGCGAGAAGCCCCTCGGCAGGACAATCGGGGAGTGTAATCTTATGATTGATGCCGCAAAGAAATACAAAAGTGTCGTTCAGGTCGGACAATGGCAGAGAAGCGATCCTCACTGGATCGATGCAGTTGATTTTTTAAGATCGGGTAAGCTGGGTAAAATACGGCAGGTGAGGGTATATTCATATCAGGGATGGAACACTTCAATCCCTGTTCTGCCTGATGAGCCTGTCCCTCAGGGAGTCGATTATGACATGTGGCTGGGTCCCGCTCCTGCAAGACCGTTTAACAGGAACCGTTACCATTTCACTTTCAGGTGGTTCTGGGATTATGCGGGAGGACTAATGACCGACTGGGGTGTTCATCTTCTCGATTTTGCATTATACGGGATGAATGTTACGGCACCCAAATCGATCATGGCAATGGGAGGCAAGTATGGCTATCCCGACGATGCCTGTGAGACACCCGACAGCCTGCAGGTAATCTATGAGTTCGAAGGCTTCACTGTTTTGTGGGATCATGCCATAGGCATTAACGATGGAGGCTATGGGAGAAATGCTGTGCTTGGGTTTGTCGGAGAGAACGGCACTCTGGTTGTTGACCGCGGAGGATGGGAAGTTATTCCGGAAGTTGTGAATAAGGTTACCCGGATGGAGGCAATACCATGGCAGAAAGGGAAGGGTGAAGGACTGAGAAATCATGTGAAGGATCATCTTGATTGCATGGTGAGCCGGAATCCCGACACCAAAGCGAGCGTCGATATCGGAGCACATATCGCAAAATTCTCCGCTCTTGGAAATATTGCATACCGCACAGGCAAAAAACTTGTATGGGATGGTACACGATTCACGAACGACATGGAGGCAAACAGCTACCTGCTACCGGACTACAGGGCTCCGTGGAAATTGCCGAAAGTATAATATTTATATATAGACACTCCCCATTCCTTATGAAATAGAGAAGGGGCAGGCTTTGCAAGCCGAAGCTTCGGCGAAGGTTTGGGGGATGAGTACATGTCTAACAGATTAAAGATACTAAACTAAACTTAATACAAAATGAAAACCAGAAAGACAGAATCAAGACGCTCCTTTTTAAAGACTACTGCAAAAGGGGCAATGATGGCGGCCGTTGCACCGACTATAATCAAGGAGGGCATCGCTGCTCCTGAAATAATGCCTCAAACTGCGAGAGGTGCAAATGACCGGATACGTGTTGCCGTTCTTGGGATAAACGGACGCGGAAAGAACCATATCGATGAGATCATGAAACTATCAACGACGGCCAATGTTGAAGTGGCAGCCCTTTGCGATCCTGATATGGCGCTTCTTACACCCCTTGCAGCTGATTTTGAAAAAAAATACGGCAAAAAAGTGGTGATAGAGCAGGATTTCAGGAGAACCTACGAGGATAAGACTATTCATGCAGTTGCCCTTGCCTCCCCCAACCACTGGCATGCCCTTCAGACAATATGGGCCTGCCAGGCAGGAAAGGATGTTTATGTTGAGAAGCCGGCCACTCATAATATATATGAGGGCAAAAAAATGATAGAAGCCGCCTATAAGTATAACCGTATAGTACAGCACGGAGTTCAGCTCCGCAGTTCACCGGCTGTAAGGGAGGCAGTAAAACATATCGAGGACGGACTGATCGGAAGGGTATATATGGCACGCGGACTCGTGTTCCGCTGGCGTGCGGACATCGGAGATAAGGGTATTTCACCTGTTCCTGCGGGACTCAATTATGATCTGTGGTGCGGGCCGGCTCCCATGAGACCCTTCACCAGGAACCTTGTCCATTACAACTGGCACTGGCACTGGAACTATGGCAATGGCGACGTGGGCAACCAGGGGATCCATGAGACGGACCTTTGTATGTGGGGGCTCGGTGTTAACAGCCTGCCTGAGCGTATCACTTCAATGGGCGGCAAGTTCCTGTGGGACGACTGCAAGGAGGTGCCGGAAGTACAAAGCTCGATATATCATTATCCGAAGGAGAAGAAGATAATTCAGTTTGAAGTGCGTCACTGGTGCACGAACCTGGAAGATGGAGCAGGGGTAGGAAACATCTTCTACGGCGACAAGGGATACCTGGTCGTTAACGGGTATAATTCATACGAAAGCTTCCTTGGCGAGAAAAGGGAGAAGGGTCCCAGCCGCAAGGAAGGGGGTGAGCTTACGCTCCATTTCCAGAACTGGTTCGATGCGATCCGTGCACGGGATATGAGCATTCAGAACGGACCCGTCCAGACCGGACACCTCTCTTCAGCCCTGGCACACCTGGGTAATATCTCCTTCAGGCTCGGACGCCAGCTTACTTTTGATCCGGTTGCCGAACGTTTCTACGGCGACGGGGAAAATGAAGCCAACGCAATGCTAAGCCGCGAATACAGGGCTCCGTATGTGCTGCCGGAGGTGGTGTAAGAGCAGGTACTGAAATACAGACATAACTAAGTTCATCTGAAAAACTGATACTCAGAGATTAGTACAGCTATGTTTTGTAATGAGTTCCCCTATCTGTAGTGTCCGGTTAAAGTTACGACAAGCCTTATATATTGCTAATATATAGCGCAATACAAGGTTTTTATGATTTTTCGATTCGAAACTGAAAGTCAATTTTTACCTTGAAATATAAGGGATTACAAAAATCCAATTTCTCAAACCAAATCATCACACTACAAAATAATGTTGAAAGTGCGATTAATTCATAATATTAGTGAGCAAACTGTTATTTTTATTGACCAATAGTGAATTTATAAATCAAGTTAAGAATGTCCAGAGTAATTTTCCTCATCGTATTGGTATCCTTATTAATCACCGGATGTGAAAAGAAAGGAAAACAGTATTTTCTGAAGTTGTCAGAATGGAGAATAGCCCCTGTCTCATTTGCAGTTACGCCAGAATTAAATGCAATTGCTGTCACAGATGCTGACGATATAGTTAAAGAACCGGATTACAACACATCCGGTTGGATCAGAGCTGTGGTTCCCGGAACAGTTATGGGAAACCTGGTCGACAACCGCATCTATGATGAAAGTTTCAAGCCGGATAACAATGGAAAGAAGAACGTGTACTTCAGTGACAACCTGTCTAAAATACCCCCGGGAGACTTTGACAATCAATGGTGGTACAGCACCGATTTTTCCATTCCGGCCAGCGAAGCGGGAAAAAGAGTGACGGTAATATTCAGGGGGATTAATTATACAGGTGAAATCTATGTTAACGGAATTGAAGTTCTAAACAAATATTCCAATATCAAAGATGAAGCATATCTTAAAAATGGGCCTACCCTTTTAAATCCCGACGCTGAGGTAACCGATTATACTACCGAAGGAGCCGGCAGCCTGACAGGCGTTTCAGATTTTGACACTTATAATTTACAGTTCATCGGAGCTATGCGCACCTACGAAATAGATATTACTGATTTTGTTTCCATTGGCGGAGTCAAAAATAACATTAAGGTTAAAGTCACAAAGCCAGTGTATCGTAACGATCTGGCTTACTACTGGGTGGATTGGAATCCACAGCCGGCTGACGCTATGATGGGCCTCACCGGTGAAGTCGTTGTACATACTTCAGGAAGTGTCAGGCTGGCAAACCCGGCTGTGGTATCTAAAGTTGATGTTGATCATAAAGGGGCTCATTTAAATTTCTATCTGGATGCAAGTAACTTTACAGCTGACAATGTTACCGGAACAATCAGGGCTGAGATTAAAGACCCCGGTGGAAAAATTATAGCGAGTGTTACAAAGGAGAATCTGGTTATTCAGTCCGGTGTATATAACAAAGAGATTGATTTAAGGGCTGCTGATTATCCCCAGTTGAATCTTACCAACCCCCTGCTCTGGTGGCCATACCTCAGCGGAGATCAGCCTCTTTATACCATTGAATACGAGTTTATTGCAGACGGAATTGTAAGTGACAGGCTGCAACATCGTTTTGGTATCCGGGAAATTGGTGCAGAAGTGAATGTATCACCCTATGCCAATAATTATGCTGATACGATAGCCGCATCTCACTTGTCCAATATGCTGCAACTTTATGTTAATCACAGACCGGTATTGCTGAAAGGCGGCGGGTACTGTCCCACGGATCTTTTCCTTCGCCGTAATAAGGAGACTAATAAGGCTGTGGTGGATTACATTAAATACATGGGGATGAATATGATTCGTGATGAAGGCAAATTCTTCGACAATGATTTGCTGGATCTCATGGATGAAAATGGCATTATGCTCATGACGGGATGGTGCTGCTGTGACCGCTGGCAAAGCCCTGGTTCATTTTCAAAAGCCGAGCGTTTTGTGGCTTTTGAATCCCTGTATGCCCAACTGCGAAATGCCAGAAGCCATCCTTGTATGATTCTCTGGTTTAATGGCAGTGATGACCCGCCCAGTATATCTAAGCAGGGACTGAATGGCCAGAATGTGGAGCAGAAATATTTTGAAATCGAAGCAAATTTGAGATTGCTGGAAACAGGAACTAACACCAACAGCGGATCAGCGAAGATAGCTACTCTTACAGGAGTGACCGGAGGTATGCATATGGATGCCACTTATGACAGCCAGTCTCCAACCTGGTACTATTTTGACCCCAGGGGCAATTACGGTTTCATTTCAGAAGGCGGCGGAGGAGGAAGTATTCCGGTACAGGAAACGATTAGAAGAATCCTGCCGGAAACGAATCTCTGGCCATATAACTCCGCGGACAATTATAATGTCTGGAACTATCATGTCTGCAGAGGCAGTTTCAGTAACCTGGGCCAGCATACGGTGTTGATAGACGGTTCCTATGGAGCTTCAGCCACATTTGATGAGTTTATCACAAGAGCCCAGATTTTCCAGTATGACCTGCAGAGGGCTCAGTATGAAGCATTGAATTCCAATCGTTTTAAAAACACCAGTGGTTTTGTAAACTGGATGCTGAATAATGCCTGGCCCATATTTTTCTGGAACCAGTTCGATTTCTACATGAACCCTAACGGAACGACGTACGGAGCCAGGAAAGGTAATGAACCGGTGCATATCATGTATAATATGTATGGCAAGTCCGTGAAAATCATTAATAATACTTTTAACACGTATCCGGAGTCTGTGGCGACTATGTCAATTTACGATATTAACGGCAATCTCATCAGCACACCTCTCAAAAAGGTTGTAAATATCCTGGCCGATGGTGCAGGTGAACCGGTAGAATATCCCTTATCCGGATCTAATCGCTTAGGCCCTAAAACTATCGGGCTGATTAAAAATAGTTCAGGAGATTATGAGCCTTACAATATTAACTATTTCGGAAAGATAACCGAAGCTTATGGAGTAACTGATCTTTGGGATTATGAAGATATTAATGCTTCGTTAGTCAAGCCTGCTTCGGATGTATATTTCATTCGCCTTGAATTAAAGGACGCCAATGGTAAGATACTTAGCCTGAACTCATATGCTGAACCGATGCGTAATGACATAGCTGGCGCCAGCCATGCCTGGAACAGGTCAGGGACTTACCAGGTGGCTGATATGACCCAGCTGAATCAGCTTCCGGCACTCGATTTGAAACTATCCCGGACAGCATTTAAGAAGGTAGGTGATAAAAACGTGTTAACATACAGGATTGAAAATCCAACCGGTATAATTGCATACGCAGTCGAACTGAAAGCATATACCGGCAGAGACAGAAAGACGCTGGTTGCTCCGGTTATCTATGACGATAACCTGTTTATCCTGTTTCCCGGTGAAAGTCGTGACATCAACATCTCATATAATCAGTCAGATTTGGCAAACAAGGCATTTGTAACCGTAAATTGCTATAATAATGTGATTAACGGTAAGGACGTCCGTGCCGCCACAAATATATACAGGGCAGTACCTGAAGGTGGCTCTAATAACCTTGCCAGGGGGAAAACGATAACCGGCGGTAATAATTCTGCCAATGCCACAGCAATAATAGCAAGGTCACAGACCAATGCCAATGCAGGCAGAACTTTCATCGATTCTGATATGAATACTTTCGCAACACTGACTCCTGATCAGGGCGCAT